>NZ_JBFAKB010000013.1:280031-389849 GCF_040655495.1 Nonomuraea sp. NPDC050404 | reverse complement strand
TGGTCCCACCAGGGCTACATCAACAAGATCGGACCAGCCCTCTACGGGCCCATGCCCGCCAACCCTTAAGCCTTTGTCTGCAGGCTCTAAGGCCGGTCACCATCTGGCCTGGCTCACGACGCCGTAGGCTGGGCCACCACCTGGCCCGGCTCACGCTGTTCGCCCGGCCGCCCTAAGCAGGCGTTTGTCTGGTTTTCCGCTTGGGCCGATCGGTGTCTCGTCAATGATCGTGATGGTCGCCGGTACGCACGCCTCGTCGAGCCGCTCGCCCACCAACCGCCGCAGCGCGCCGAAGTCGGGGACCCGGCCCGCCGCCGGCACCACGAACGCGTGCGCGGCCTCGCCGGTGTCCTCGTCAGGGGCGCCGATCACGTACGCCTCCGCGACCTCGGGGCAGGAGGCCAGGACGCGCTCGATCGGGCCGGTGTAGTAGAGGTTCGCGTTGACGATGACCACGTCGCGGGTCCGCCCGGTCAGGTACAGCCGCCCGTCGGCGTCGAAGTGCCCCAGGTCGCGGGTGCGTACCCAGCCGTCGACGAAGACCCGCGCGCTCTCGGCAGGTTCGGCCCAGTAGGAGGCGGCCTGCGCGGGGGTGCGGACGTACAGCTCGCCGTCCACGCCGGGCGGGACCGGGCGGCCGTCCGCGTCCCTGATCACGACGTCGATGACGTCCGGCGGGAACCCGACCGACGGCGGGAGGTCCCACGGCGTGGCCATCGAGATCGTGCCGGTCTCGGTCTGCCCGTAGCCCTGGAACACGACCGGCCCGAGCACGTCGAGCGCCTCGCTCAGCCGCGACGCCGCCAGCGGCGACCCGGACACCATGAGCGCCCGCAGGCTGCTCAGGTCGGCCGGGGCGCGCCGCTGGTCCGCGACGAGCTTGTACAGGCGGGGCACGGTGATGACGCTGGCGCTCGCCCGCAGCCCGGTGATCGCGCCGGGGAACGCCGGCGGGTCGGCGACGACCATGGTGCCGCCCGCCGCCAGCGTGAGCACGCCGTACTCCATCATCACCTGGCTGCTCAGCGAGCCGAACACAAGGTAACGCCGCAGCCGGGAGGCCAGCTCCCTGATCGCCGGCGGCCAGGCTTGCGGCCGGGCCGTCCACGCCGCGTCCATGGCGGCGTAGGTCTGCGCGCACGCCTTCGGCACGCCCGTGCTGCCGCTGGTGTGGAGGAGCCGCGCGACGTCGTGCGGCCGGCCGGACAGGTGGAGCGGGCCGCCATCGTCGGGGGCGGCCAGCAACTCGGCGACGGTCAGCGTACGCTGCGCACGCTCCCGCCCGGCGTCGGTCAGCGTTCGCGGCGCGCGCCCCCGGCCGGTGGCGCTCAGCGTTCGCGGCGTATCCTCCCGGTCGGCGTCGGTCACGATCGCGGTGATGTCCTGAGCCAGTAAGTGTCGTAGCTGGTCGCCGGGCAGTCCGGGCCGTACGCCGACGACCCGGGCTCCCACGACGTGACCGGCGATCACCGCGGCGAACGCCTCCGGGTTGACGCCGAGCATCATGGCCACGCCGTCCCCCGGCCCGAGGCCCGCGCCGCGCAGCCCGGCCGCCATCTGCCGGATGAGGCCGAGCATCCGCGCGCCGCTGACCATGCGGGTGCCGTGCTCGAAGACGGTCCGGTCCCCGGCCCCGGCCAGGAGGTCCAGCACCGCGCGCGGGTACGGCTCAGCCGCCATCGCCCAGGCACTCCTTGACGAAGACGGCCAGTGGTTGCTGATGCACCTGCGCCAGGTCCCACTCGTTGTCCAGGTTCTCCGCGAGATGGTGTACTCCGGCCTGCGCGCCGTCCCGGTAGTGCCGCACCACCGGGTGCAGGTAGCTCGCGTCGTGGGCGTTGACGGCGTCGTTCTCGACGACGCGGGAGATCGAGACGTCGAACGGATCCATGGTGTCGTGGTCCGCCCCGTACTCCAGCGTGACGACGAACCTGTCCCTGGCCGCGCCCAGCCCGCCGCCCGCGACGTAAGCGACCGGCACCTCCTCCTGGTACAGCGCGCCGTCCCCGGCCACGGTCACCACGTCGCCGAGCACGCCGAACTGCTGCCACAACGCCGAGGACCGGTTCACCCTGGCGATGATCGCGTCGCTGATCGCGTCCGGGGCGGACTCCACCGGCGCGGCGGGCCACTCCACGCCGTGGTGGCGGGCGGCCAGGATCCGGTAGAGCGCGCGGGCCCCGTACCGGAAGCCGTGGATGAACCCGCTGGTGGCCTTCTTGAAGTCGCGCTGCTGGGTGAGCGTGCCCGCGAAGTGCAGCCCCGGCACGTTGACCGACTCGTACGCCGGCGTCTGCTCGGGGAAACGGTCGTTGATGACCAGCGCGGGCCGGCAGTCGTCGTCGAACACCGAGGCGTCGAACCGGAAGCCCGTGCACGCGATCACCCGGTCGTAGCGCAGCTCGCGCAGCGCCTCCACGGTACGGGCGTAGCGGAACATCACCCGGTAACCGCCGCCGTCGAGGCGTTCGATGTGCTCCACCGTGCCGTCGAGCACCGAGTTCTGCGACTTGAGCTGGTAGCTGTCGAGGAAGTTGTTGTTCACGGCGCGCAGGTGCCCGACGAAGTGCGACTGCCAGGCCATCCTGATGGAGTGCGGCCCGGCGACGTGGATGACCGCGGCCTTCTCCATGAGCGCGTCGGCGGTCTCGAACCCGGAGTTGCCCTTGCCGATCACCAGGACCCGCTGCCCGGTGAAATCGTCCGGTTCTGTCCCGAACGTGTCGTAGCGTTCGGCGTGCTCGATGCCCGGGATGGGCGGGAGGTAGAGCTGGGAGACGCCGGTCGCCATGATCAGCCGGCGGGCCCGCCACTGGCGCCCCTCGTGGTCGGCGGCGGTGAACCCGTTCTCGTCCCGGCCGATCCGTACGACGTCGGTGTCGTAACGCACCCGCACGCCCGTCGCCGACGCGAAGTCGGCCAGGTAGCGCACGAGGTCGTCGGCCTGCGGGAAGTACCGCTCGCTGTAGCGGGTGAACAGCAGTTCGGGGTCGTCGCTCAGCAACGAGTTCCAGTCCATCCGCAGTCGCAGCTCGGGGTCGGAGTACCCGGTGTGCACCTTGTTGATGGAGATCAGCCGGCGGTGCCGTGGGAACCTGGTGAAGAACGTGCCAGGTCCGGCGCCGCGTTCCAGGACGACATAGTCATGACCGTTGCGTTCCAGTAGTGCGGCGAGTTGCAACCCCGCCGGCCCGGCACCGATGATCAGGTAGTCATGCGCCATGCGCCGGACGCTACGGATGAAATCTCAGAGGTTTCTGAGATTCCGGTTCTATCGTCAGGATCATGCCCGCCGACGAAGGCACCATCCAGCTCAGCGCCCCTTTGCGCGCCGCCGATCTGCGTCGCGCCGCGACGCCGGTGCCCGTCCTTTTCGACGCGGACGTACGCCGCCGGGTCGAGTGCGGCCGGGACTTCCTGCGCGAGGTACGGGAGGACGAACGCCCGGTCTACGGCGCGACCACCGGCTTCGGCGCGCTGGTCGGGTTCGCCGGCCGGGAGGAGGAGGCGGACCAGTGCGACAACACCCTGGCCCACCTCGGCGCGGGGCAGGGCCCCGACCTGCCCGGCGAGGTGTGCAGGGCCGCGCTCCTGATCCGCGCGTGGTCGCTCGCGCAGGGCGTGTCCGGGGTGTCGGCGCACGTGGTCGAGGGGCTCGCCGCGATGTTCGCCACGACGTTCGTGCCGGCGATCCCGCGCTACGGCTCCGTCGGCGCGAGCGGGGACCTGATCCCGCTCGCCTACGCCACCCAGGCGCTGCGCGGCCGGGGGCACGCCTACTCCGGCGGCCGGCGGATGCCCGCCGCCGAGGCGTTGCGCGACGCCGGGCTGACCCCGCTGACGCTCGACGGCCGCGACGCCCTCGCGCTGGTCAATGGCACCTCGCTCACCACCGCCGCGACCGCCCTGGCCCTGGACGGCGTCCGCGCCTGTCACCGCGCGCTCCAGGCGCTCACCTGCCTGCTGGCCGATCTGCTCGGCTGCGACCCCGGCTTTCTTGATCCGAGGCTGCTGGCCGCCTACGGCCATCGCGGCGCGATCGACGTCGCCGACGGCATGCGCAAGACCCTCGCCGGGATCACGCCGTCCGGCACTCGCGCGTTGCAGGAGCCGTACAGCATCCGGTGCTCGCCGCAGTTGCTCGGCGCCGCCGAGGACGCGCTGCGCTACGCCGACGGCGTCGTCGCGGCCGACCTGGCCGGCGTCAGCGACAACCCGCTGTTCTTTCCCGACGACGACCTGGTCGTGCACGGCGGCAACTTCTTCGGCCAGCCGGCCGCGTTCGCCTCCGACGTCCTGGCGATGGTCACCGCCCAGCTCGGCAACCTGGCCGAGCGGCAGCTCGACCTGCTCGTCGATCCGGCCCGCAACGGCGGCCTGCCGCCGATGCTCGCCGCGGGGCCCGGCCGCCAGCACGGGATGCAGGGGGTGCAGCTGGCCACGACCGCGTTCGTCGCCGAGTTGCGCCATGCCGCGTCGCCGGCCGGCGTGCAGAGCCTGCCGACCAACCTGCACAACCAGGACGTGGTGCCGTTCGGCACCCAGGCCGCTCTGCGGGCGTACGACATGGCGGGCCTGCTGAGCCTGCTCTGCGGGTCGCTGGCGGTGGGGCTGCGGCAGGCCGCGCACGTCGGCGCCCGCCGCCCCACCGCGCCGGGTTGCGCGGCGCTGCTGGACGCGCTGGCCGAGGCGGTCCCGCCGGTCGATCCCGACCGCCCGCTGGACGCCGACGTCCGCACCGCCGCCGAGCTACTGGCCGTCTGGACCGCCTGACGCCGGCCACCAGCGCGTCGCACAGAGAGCCGCTTGACGCCGGCCACCAGCACGCCGCACAGAGAGCCGCCTGACGCCAGCCCAGCCACGAGCGCGCCGCGCAGAGGGCAGGCTGAGGTCACCAGGCCGCTTCGCGGGGCTGGCTGCGGTCCTCGGTGGCGACCAGGACGTCGAGCAGCCGTTCCTGCAGCTCGATCCGGGCCCCCGCATGGGCCGGGTCGTCCCACAGGTTGTCCAGCTCCAGCGGATCGGCCTCCAGGTCGTAAAGCTCGCCGGTGCGCGCCCGGGTCGTGGACGGCGCGCCGTGGTAGACGACGATCTTCCAGCGGTCGTGCCGGAGCATCGTGGTGTGCACGGGCTCCTCGTACGGATGGCCGCTGTTGCGGTACTCGCACAACGCCCAGCCCCTGACCGGCGCGTCCTGCTCGCCGCGGGCCAGCGGCAGCAGGTCGAGGCCCTGCCCGCGGGGGAGCGGGGACGCGCCCGCCGCCGAGACGAACGTCGCCGCCAGGTCGATCCACTGGACCAGCTCGGCCCGCCGCTCACCGGCGGGCAGCCCGGCCGGCCAGCGCATGACGAGCGGCACCCGGACGGCGCAGTCGTACATCATCGGGCCCTTCAGCATGAGCTGATGGTCGCCCAGCATCTCGCCGTGGTCGCTGGTGAAGACGACCAGCGTGTTGTCGGCCAGGCCCGCCTCGTCGAGTGCGGCGAGGATCCGGCCCACCTCGTCGTCCACGAGGCTCACCATCGCGTAGTAGTTGACCTTGACGTCGTGCAGCTCGGCCTCGGTGTACTCCGTGTAGCCGCGGGCGTGGCCGCCGTAGGAGCGGTGCGACGCCTCGGTCAGCACCGGCGGCTTGTTCGCCAGCTCCTGGTCCCGGGTGACCGGACGCCGCAGGGTCTTGCCGCGGTAGCGCTCGACGTACTCCTCCGGCGCGCCGAACCCGTGGTGCGGGTCGAAGAAGTTGGCCACGAAGAAGAACGGCTTGTCCGTGTCGCGCGAGCGGCGCAGGTAGTCGATGGTCTCGTTGCCGATCCAGCGGCTGTAGTGGAACTCGGTCGGAATCGTGTCGAAGTCGGTTCCGGCGCCGGGCTCGCACAGATCCGGGCGCACCGCCCGGAGCCAGCGGTGGTAGGCGTTCTCCGACGACCCTGGGTAGGGGTCGTGCGCCCAGCGGAACACCCGGAAACCGTCGTCCAGGCGGGGCTCGGAACGGCCGCCGAAGCAGGCGCCGCCGACGTGGAACTTGCCGACCAGGCCGCAGTCGTAGCCGTGGTCGGCCAAGGCGCGGGAGAAGAGCTGCTCGTGCGCGGGGAGGCCGACGCCGTTCGCCCAGGCGCCGTGGGCGTGGACGTAGCGGCCGGACATCAGGCTGGAGCGGGAGGGGCCGCAGACCGGGTTCTGCACGTAACACTTCTCGAAGAGCACGCCCTGTTCCGCGAGGCGGTCGAGGTTGGGGGTGTCGATCTCGTCGTTGCCGTAGGCGCCCATCGCGTCGAAGCGTTGCTGGTCGGTGCAGATGAGCAGGATGTTCGGTGCGTTCATGTCTCTCATTCGAGGTCAGTTCTTGACGGCGCCGGCGACGCCTTCGACGAAGTAGCGCTGGAGCAGGAGGAAGACGACGAGCAGGGGGATCAGCGAGATGGTGCCCGCGGCGGCCAGGCCGGACCAGTCGGTGGAGTTGGTGCCGCGGAAGGCGAGCATGCCCACCGAGAGCGTGCGCAGGTCCGGGCGGCTGAAGGTGAACACCAGCGGCAGCAGGAAGTTGTTCCAGGCCGCCAGGAAGGTCATCACGCCCACCGTCGCGGTGACCGGCCCCGCCAGCGGCAACATGACCCGGAAGAACGTGCGCAGGAAGCCCGCGCCGTCCATCACCGCCGCCTCTTCCAGCTCGCGCGGGACTCGGCTGAAATAGCCGGCGTAGAGCAGCACCGCGGCGACGTGGCCGCTGCCCGCCAGGGCGAGGACGATGCCGGTACGCGAGTTCAGCAGCCCCATCAGGTCACTGAGCTCCACCACCGGGATGATCGTCAGCCCGCCCGGCGCGAACAGCGTCGCGACCAGCACGCCGACCACCACCCGCTTGCCGACGAAGTTGCGGCGGGCGATCACGTAGCCGGCCAGGGCGCAGCGCAGGATGACCAGCGCCACCGTGCCCAGCGTGATGAGCACGCTGTTCAGCGTGTACAGCCCGAAGTCGGCGTCCCGCCAGGCCCGCACGTAGTTCTCGAAGTGGAACGTCTCGGGGATCAGGCCGAGCCCGCCGGAGAAGACGCCGAGTGAGTCCTTCAGCGAGGCCGAGACGATCCACAACAGCGGATAGATCCACACCAGGCAGATGACGGCGAGCAGGATCACCTGGGCCCAGATCCCGAGACGGAGGCGGTTGGCGGCGGCCTTCATGAGCTGCTCCTGGCGCGGTTGGCGTAGCGGATGCCGATGGCCTGGATCGCGGCGAGGACGAGCGTGAAGATCCCGAACAACACGCCGAGCGCCGAGCCGTATCCGAGCCGGGGCGTGGAGGTGGCGAAGGCCTGCTGGTAGATGTAGACCTCCGTGGCGAGGGTGGAGAAGTACGGCCCGCCGTTGGTCATCGTCAGCACCAGGTCGAAGATCTGCATGGTCTCGATGGCCGTGAGCAGGGCGATGATGATCAGGAAGGGCTTGAGCATCGGCAGCGTCACATGACGCAGCGCCGCCCAGCTGCCCGCCCCGTCCGTCCTGGCGGCCTCGTACACCGAGACCGGGATCGTCTGGAGCGCGGCCAGCCAGTAGACGAGGGTGATGCCGAACCACTTCCACATGTGCACGCCCATCACCGTCCACAGGGAGGTCGAGGGGTCGCCGAGGAAGTCGATCGGCTGGTCGACGAGCCCGAGGTCGACCAGCAACTGGTTCACCGGGCCGCCGGCGGGGTCGAAGATGAACCCCATGACCACGCCGATGATCGCCGTCGTCGTCACCGCGGGCACGAACAGCGCGGTCCTGAACAGCCTGGCCAGCGGCAGCCTCGGGTTGTTGAGCACGAGCGCGACCAGCAGGCTCAGCGCGACCCGCAGCGGCACGGTCACCGCGATGATCGTCAGCGTGATGCCGAGCGACTGCCAGAAGAGCGGGTCGCCGAACGCCTCACGGTAGTTCTCCAGGCCGACGAACGGCCGCTCCGCGCCCAGCCCGTTCCAGTCGAGCAGCGAGTAGTACAGGCTGGAGATGATCGGCCAGACCGTGTACGCGCCGAACAGCAGCAGGGTGGGCAGCAGGAACACATAGGCCCACCGCTCCGACCACAACCTGGCGGCCAATCCTTGACCCGTCATCGGTACATCTCCGCCGTGTAGTCCTGGCCCGCCTGCCAGTTCGGGAACTTCCAGTCGTCCAGGCTCACCTTCACGCCCTTCCCGGACACCTCCTTCAGCGCGCGCTCCCGCTCGGCGGCCATCTTGCCGGTGTACTCGCGCAACGCCTTGCGAATGTCGGTGACCTCGCCGCTGAGGATGCCCTGGGTCAGCTCGCCGAGCGTGGGCCTGGGCGACTTCATCTCGCTCATCACCTGCGCGATCGCGGGGTTGCGGACGAGAGGGCTGGGCGCGAGCCGTACGGCCTGGCCGAACAGCTCGACCGCCCGCTTGTACGTCGGATGCACGTCCGCCCTCTTCACGGCCTCCAGGTCGAGGGGCACCTGGTCCATGAACGCGGCCAGCTCCTTGGAGTACTCGGGCCCGGCGAACCGGGCCAGCAGCCCGGAGGCCGCCTCCACGTGCCTGGACTGGCTGGAGACGAACAGCTGGCCGGGCGCGGGAGCGCCGTAGAGCACCGGCTTGCCGGACGGCGACGGGATGGGGCCGACCCCGACCTTGTCCACGAACTGCTTGAACTGCCCGTTGACGACGCCGATGTTCCACGACCCGTCGAAGAACATGCCCGCCACGCCGGTCGCCCACCTGGCCCTGGCGGTCCTGGCGTCCAGTGAGGTGGAGGCGGGGAACACGACCTTGTCGCGGACCAGGGAGAGCAGGAACTCCAGCGCCTGGACGAACGGCTCGGTGTCGTAGACGTACTCGCCGGTCCGCGGGTCCACCAGGCCCAGCTCGCCCAGGCCGCCCTGGGCCATGGCGAGCGGCGCGCCGGCGGACATCGCCAGCTCGACCACGTGCACCTGCAGCCGCTCGTGGAAGGCCAGGCCCTGGATCCAGCCGTAGGCCTTCCCGCCGCCGTCCCTGGTGATCCGCGCGGCGATCGCGCGGAACTCCTCCCAGGTCGCCGGGCCGTTGACCGGATCGCCGCCGGCCCTCTCGACCAGCTCGCGGTTGAACCAGTTGAGCGTGGTGTACTGCCGGGGGCTGAAGATGGGGAAGGTGTAGACCTTGCCGTCGAAGATGTGCAGCCCTTCGAGCAGGCTGTCGGCGGGCAGCTTCGCGCGGATCGCCTCCGCTCCGGCCAGCGGCGCCAACCAGCCGCTCGCGACCAGGGCCGCCTCGGACAGCCCGAGCCCGGCGACCGAGTGCACGTCGGCGATCTGGTTGCTCTTGAACGCGAGTTGCAGCGCCTGGCCCATCTCGTTCGGGTTGTAGACCTCGTGCTCCACCCGGACGCCCGGGTTGGCCTTGGCGTACTCGGCGAAGATCCGCTCGTGCAGGGGCTTCAGCGGCTGGAAGTGATCCCACCAGCGGATCACGCCGCCGCCGTCGGCCGCTCTCGCGGCGGCCTCCTGCGTGGAGGTGCGGGTGCATCCGGCGACACCGAGGGCGCCCGCGAGAGCGGCGCCGGACAGCCCGAGGAATCGCCGACGGCCCAACGTCGTCATGGGGGGTCCTCTCCTAAGGCGAACGTTCGCCTATGCTGTGCCACCCACGGTGACCTCGTCAAGCCCTGTTTGCCATCTAGAAATGTGGCAGGATGGCGCTGGGTGTTGGCGGCGCGGTGCCGCCGACGCGAACGTTCGCCTACGGGAGGTGGCGCCGTGGCCAGTGTCTCGCTCCGGGATGTCGCCGCGCGCGCCAACGTGAGCTTCCAGACGGTGAGCAAGGTGCTCAACGGCAAGGGCGCCGTCGCCCCCGCCACCCGGCAGCGCATCATCGAGGCGGCCGAGGAGATCGGCTACATCCCCAACGCGCTGGCCCGCAGCCTGCAGTCACGCAGCTCGCTGACCCTCGGCGTGATCACCGTCGACTTCAGCAACACGACGCCGGCGCAGTTCCTCGTCGGCATCGAGCACGAGGCGCGGCGGCACGGGCTCAGCGTGATCCTCAGCAGCCTGGAGCCGGACGGCTCGGACTGCGCGCGATATCTGCGCGTGCTGATGGAGCGCCGGGTTGACGGGATCATCATGAACGCCCCGGCCACCGAGGAGGACGAGGAGGTCGGGCGGTTGTTGCGGGCCGGTCCCGCCTGCGTGAGCTTCCACGACATCGCCGGCGGCGGCGTCCCCATCGTGCAGCCCGCGTCCGAGGGCACCGCGGCGCTCCCGGTCCGCCACCTGCTCTCGCTCGGGCATCGCCGGATCGCCATGGTGACCGGTTATCAGCGGCGGCACAGCGCGCAGCGGCGCACCGCCGTCTACCGCGCGGTGCTGGCGGAACACGGCCTGCCCTACGATCCCCTCCTCGTCGAGGACGGCGGATGGGAGGTCGAGGGCGGGTACGCCGCCACCCACCGGCTGCTCGACCGCGCCCCCGGCATCACCGCGATCTACGTGCAGAACGACCTCATGGCGGTCGGCGTGCTCAACGCGCTGCACGAGCGGGGGCTTTCGGTCCCCGACGACTGCTCGGTCGTCGGCTGTGACGACCATCCGGTCGTCGCCAGGACCATCCCGCCGCTGACGACCGTCAGCGTGCCGTTCTTCGACGCGGGCGCGGCCGCCGTGCGTCTCCTTCTCGATCGCATCGCGTCCGGGAACACCATGCCGGAGGATGTCTTCCTGCCCGTGTCCATGATCTACCGGGCCTCGACCGCCTCCGCGCCGTCCGGAGAATGATCCACCGGGCCTCCGCGCCGTCCGTAGAGTGATCTACCGGGCCTCCACTGCCTCCGCACCGTCCGGAGAGCGACCCTCCCGATGCGGGGTGCCGGGGTCGGCGAGGCGGACGGCGAGCAGGGCGACGTCGTCGGTGAAGCGGCCGCCGCGGTGGGCCAGCAGCCGGTCGCACATCTCGTCCAGGGGCAGGTGGCGCAGGCCGGATGCGACCCCGGCCAAGGTGGCCAGCCCCTCGTCGATGCCGCGCTCCGGGTCCTCGACCAGGCCGTCGGTGTAGAACAGCAGGGTCGAGCCGGACGGGACGATCTGCTCGTGATCCGGGCGCGGCAGTTCGTAGGTGACGCCGAGCGGGTGGCCGCCGTTGCCGTCCAGGTAGCGGACCGGGCCGTCGGGCGGGATCAGCAGCGGGGGCGGGTGCCCGGCGCGGGACCACCACAGCCGCCAGCCGAGGCCGGCGCGCTCCTCCAGGCGGGCCAGCAGCACGGTCGCCATCGGGCCGCCGTGCAGGCCGTGCAGGATCTCATCCAGTCGTTGCAGTACGCGGGAGGGCGGCTCGCAGTGCTCGTAGGCGATCACCCGCAACATGTTGCTGATCTGGCTCATGACGGTGGCCGACCTCAGGTCGTGCCCCATCACGTCGCCGACCATCAGGCAGGGCACGCCGTCCGGCAGGAGGATCGCGTCGTACCAGTCGCCGCCGATCTTCGGCACGGCGGTGGACGGGCGGTAACGGGCGCAGGCCCGCAGGTTGCCCAGGTCGGGCAGCTGGGGGAGCAGGCTGCGCTGGAAGTCCTCGGTGCTGCGCCGGATGCGTTCGTACAGGCGGGCGTTCTCGATGGCGACGCCCGCCGTGCTCGCCAGCGCGGCGATGATCCGCTCGTCGTCGCCGGTGAACGGCTCTCCGGTACGTTTGTCGGCGAAGTACATGTTGCCGTACACGGTGCCGCGGACCAGGATCGGTGTGCCCAGCAGGGTCCGCATCGGCGGATGCCCCTCGGGGTACTCCCTGAAGCTGGGATGCGCGGGCAGGTCGTCCACGCGCAGCGGCCCGGGGTGGGCCACCAGCTCGCCCAGCAGGCCGTGGCTGGTCGGCAGCCGGCCGATGGTGTCGTAGACCTCCTGGCTGACGCCGCAGGTGAACAGGTCGGAGAAGTGGCCCTCGTCGTTCAGCACGCCCAGGGCGCCGTACTCGGCGTCCACCAGGCCGGCGGAGACCTCCACGATGGTGCGCAGCGCGGCGTCCAGCTCCAGTTCGGAGCTGATCGCCAGGACCGCCTCCAGCAGGCGCTCCATCCGGCCGTGCAGGTCCTGGATCTGGCGGAGGCTGGCCTGCAGCCTCTGCAGGTCCTCGGCGCCCAGCCGCCCCAGGTCCCCGCTGAACGCGCCACCCTCCCGCTGCCCGCCCACCTCACCCCCCGAGATGCCCTCGCCTGCCTCATGCCCGGACACTCTCCGTACGACACCTGGTCACAACCGGTCAGTGCCGCTTCCGCTCGTGCTCGGCGATGAGGGTGTCGATCTGGACGCTGAGCCTGGCGCCCAGCGGCCAGCCGACGTAGTGGGTGAGGAAGATGGCGATCTCGCGGAGTTCGGCGGCGGTGAGCTCGGAGTTGGCCAGGGCCGCCGGGATCTGGATGTCCAGCACGTCGTTCAGGCCCCTGGCGGCCAGGACGCCGAGCAGGAGCAGGCGGCGGTCGCGCATGGACAGGCCCGGCCGGGACCAGATGTCGGCGAACAGGTGGTCCACGGTGATGCCGAAGAAGTCGCCCGGCGCGTCGCCGACCTCCCAGCCGTAGACCTGACGCATCATCTCCAGGCCGCGCCGCCGCCGGTCGTCGGTCATGGCAGGTCCTCCTCCAGGCCGAGGTCGGTGGCCAGGCTCCGGTGGGAGAGCCGGGCGAGCGGGGTGTCGACGCCGAGCTCCCCGGCCAGGTCGAGGACGAGGGACAGGTCCTTGTCGGCGAGGGCGAGCACGTGGCTCATCAGCTCGTGCAGCGGGTCGCCGGGGGACAGGGGCGAGGTGGTGTCGCGGATCATGATGGCGCCCGGGCCGCCGGTGACGGCGTCGGAGTGGCGGACGATCCTGGCCAGTCTGCCGAGTGGGATCCCGGCGGCCTCGGCCAGGCGCTGCGCCTCGGCGGCGGCCGCCATGCCGACGTACTGGAGCAGGTTGCGGGCGAGTTTGGCGCGCGTGCCCGCGCCGACGGGGCCCATGTGCAGCACCAGTCCCGCCCAGCCGCCGAAGGGCTCCTTCACCTGCTCGAACGCGGTGCCGGAGCCGCCCACCATGACCGCGAGGGTGCCCGCCGCCGCCCCCATCGGGCCGCCGCTGACGGGCGCGTCCACGACCTCGATCCCGTACGGGCGGGCCTCGTCCGCCAGCCGGATCGCGGTCTCGGCGCGGATCGTGGAATGGATGGCGATGACCGTCCCGGGGGAGGCCGCCGGCAGGAGCGCGGCGGCGACCTCGGTCACCTGCGCGTCGTCGCGGACCATGAGGGAGATGAGCCCGGCGCGGGCCACCTCGGTCAGGTCGGCGGCGGGCAACGCGCCCTGCTTGACGAGAGGGGCCATCGCCTCCGGACGGACGTCGTAGACGATCAGGCCGGGTCCTGCGAGGCGGCCGGCCATGGGGGCGCCGATCTGGCCGAGTCCGACGAAGCCGTACATCATGCTCCCTCCGCGATCGCCTTGGTCTCCAGGTACTCCTCGAAGCCGGCGACGCCCATCTCGCGGCCGATGCCGGACTGCTTGTAGCCGCCGAACGGCACGTCCGCGCCGTACCAGACGCCGCCGTTGACGCTGACCGTGCCGGTGCGCAACCGCCGCGCGACCGCTCGCGCCCGCTCCGGGTCGCCGTGCACGGCGCCCGACAGTCCGTACGGCGAGTCGTTGGCCAGCCGTACGGCGTCGTCGTCGCCGTCGTGGGGCAGGATCACCAGCACCGGGCCGAAGATCTCCTCGCGGGCGGCCCTGGCGGTGCCGGACAGGCCGGTGATCAGCGTCGGCTCGATCCAGAAACCCCTGTCGCGGTCCGGCCGGTGCCCGCCGGTGGCGAACGAGCCGCCCTCCTCGGCCGCGAGCTTCAGGTACCCCTCGATCCGGTCGCGCTGGCGGGCGGAGACGACCGGCCCGCAGACCGTGCGCTCGTCGGAGGGGTCGCCGCAGCCGAGCCTCGCCAGCGCGCGGGCGGTGATCTCCACGGCCTCGTCGTGCCGGGCGCGGGGGACCAGCAGCCGGCTGGTGATCGCGCAGCCCTGGCCGGCGTGCGTGATCCCGGCGAACGCGGCGTACGAGCAGGCCCCGGCCAGGTCGGCGTCGTCCAGCACGACGCAGGCCGACTTGCCGCCCAGCTCAAGGAACACCTTCTTGAGCGTGGTGGCGGCGGCGCGCATCACCTCGCGGCCGGTCGCCGTGGAGCCGGTGAAGGAGATCAGGTCCACGCGCGGATCGGCGGCCAGGCGGGCGCCGAGGCCGTGGTCGGAGCCGGTGACGATGTTCACGACGCCGGGCGGGATGTCTGTTTCCTCCGCGATCAGCCGGCCGAGCGCCGCCGCGCACCAGGGCGTGTCGGGAGCGGGTTTGAGCACCACCGTGTTGCCCGCCGCCAGCGCCGGGCCGAGCTTGGCCAGGTTGATCTGGTGCGGGAAGTTCCACGGCGTGATCGCGGCGACCACGCCCACCGGCTCGCGCAACACGTGGCGATCGCTGGGCATCCCCATCGGCGCGGCCCGGCCCAGGTCGCGGGTCCAGGCGTAGGACTCGGCGACGTCGGCGAACCAGCCGAGGGCGGCCACGGGGTCGTCGAACTGCGGGCCGTGGGTGAGGAAGCGGGGCGCGCCGGCCTCCCGTACGGTCAGGTCGCGCAGTTCGTCGCCGTGCCGTACCAGGGACTCGCGCAACCTGCGCAGGCAGCGGACGCGCAGGGCGAGGTCGGTGGCCCAGCCGGACTCGTCGAACGCGCGGCGGGCGGCGGCGATCGCCCGGTCGAGTTGCGCGGGTGTGGCGTCGGCCGCCCGGCCGATGGGCTCCTCGGTGGCGGGGTCGATCGTCTCGAAGCGTTCGTCGCAGGTGATCAGCTCGCCGTCGATCAGAAGGGGCGAGCCGCGTACCGTCCAGTCGTTGAGCAAGCGACCGCTTGTTGTGGACACGTGTCCAGACTACAGTTCACGTGTGACGCAGCAAAGGGATGACTACTCCGGCGCGTTCGATCCCGGCTTCCGCTTCGAGGATCTGTCGAAGGCCGCGCTCGTGCGCCTGGTCAGGGAGTACGCGCTGATCACCCATCTGCTCGACCGCTCTTCGCTCATCGCGGTCGGGCTCAAGTACGGCCAGGAGGCCGTGGAGGAGATCGCCGTCCAGGAGTGGCGCGGCGCCAGCCCGGTCTACACCCGGCGGATCCGCGAGATCATGCGGATCGAGGGCGACGGGGTGTCGGCCATCTTCAAGTGCCTGCAGCTCGACCCGGGCTTCGCGCAGCACTACATGGACGTCGAGTACGAGCTGATCGACGAGTCGCACGGCTTCTTCCAGCTCCGTACCTGCGGCGCGCTGCTCGACGTGGAGCCGTTCGGCGACCGGGCGGTGCGCGGCATGTGCCACCACATCGAGGACGGCACGTTCGACTGGACCGCGCAGGCCGTCAACCCCAGGGCGCGCATCCGCCCGGTGCACCGCCCGCCGCGCGTCCCCGCCGGCCGGGTGCCGCACTGCCGCTGGGAGATCGTCATCGACGACGACACCGAGCCGGTCGCCGAGGACCCGATCACCGCCATGACGGGCGGCACCACCGCGGCGCGCTTCCGCTTCCCGCCGATGCGCGACGGCACCCCGCACGTACCCTCACCATAAGGGGACGGGCGTCTCCTGCCTCGGGTAGTAGCCGGGGACGGGGTTGCCCGACGCCGCCCGGTCCATTCGCCGGCGCATGCCGTCCGACAGCGCACCCGCCTTCATCATCTCGACGAACAACGAGGTGACGTTGCCGAGGTCGAACCAGTCACGCTGCCAGCTCCACCGGAAGCCGCCGGCGTACCTGAACCAGCTACCGCCTATGCCGGCGACCTCATACCGGCCGCCGTCGGCGACCTGCTTCCAGAAGCCGACCACCTGGCCCGCGCGCTCATCGACCAGGATGCTCTGGTACGGATAGGACCAGCCGTCCAGGCCGCCCATCTCCGAGCCCAGCGCCAGGTCGCGGATCTGTTCCCGGCCGACCGCCATGAAGTCCTGGCCCGGCCCCATGTTCCAGCCGTAGGTGGCGTCCTCGGTGTAGAGGTCGGCCAGCGGGCGCCAGTCTCCCCGCTCCTCGCAACGCCGGTTCGCATCGAGCCAGCGCCGTACCATCTCATCCAGCTCATCGCGCGGGAACATGATCAACCTCCTAGCTTGAGCGCCTGGGTCGGGCAGTGGCGGACGGCGGACTCCACCTGGGCGCGCAGCGGCTCGTCCGGCTCGTCGAGCAGGATCCGCACCTTGCCCTTGCGCGGCACCTCGAAGACCTCCGGCGCCTCCATCTCGCACATCGCGTGGCCCTGGCACAGGTCCAGGTCGGCTGTCACCCTCATGAGCTGCGCCTGCGGTAACGGACCCGGCACGGCCTGGCCAGCTGGACGACCATCTTGGAGTGATCGTTGCGGTAGGAGTCCGGCGGCTGGGCCGGCTCGAACTCCCAGCCCCGCAGCAGCACCGAGAAGATGGCCTTGAGCTGGATCATCGCGAAGTTGGCGCCCACGCAGCGATGCCTGCCGGCGCCGAACGGCACCCACGTCCACCGGTTGAGCAGGTCCTCCTCGCGCGGCTTGGCGTAGCGGGAGGGGTCGAAGCCGTCGGGGTGCGGGAAGTCCTCCGGGATCCGGTTGGAGACGGCGAGACCGCATCCGACCAGGGTCTGGGCCCGGATGTGCCGGCCGAGCACCTCCTGGTCCGACTTGGCCACCCGCAGGAGCAGGATCAGCGGCGGGTGCAGCCGCAGCGCCTCCTTGATGGCCGACTCCAGCAGCGGGATCTCGCGCAGGGCCTGGAAGCTGATCTCCGAGCCGTCGGCGTACAGGTCGTCCAGCTCCCGTACGACCTCCTTGTGGATCTCCGGGTGGCGCAGCAGCTCGATCAGGGTCCAGGCGGCGGTGCCCGAGCTGGTGTGGTGCCCGGCGAACATCATCGAGATGAACATGCCGGTCACCTGGTCGGCGGTGAACCTCGGCGCGCCGCCACCTTCCGTGCGGACGGACATGAGCACGTCGAGCAGGTCCCGCTCCTCACGCGGCGGGCGCGGCGCGGCGGCCCGGCCGTCCATGATGCCCTGGACCAGCCGTACGAGCTCGGCGCGGGCGGCGTCACGGCTGCGGAAGGCGTCGATGTCGGCGTACGGGTCCACGTAGGCGATCGCGTCGGTGCCCCGCTCCAGATCGTGGTAGAGCTCGGCGAAGCGGCGATCCAGCTGGTCGCGGAACCGTTTGCCGATCAGGCAGGCCGACGAGGTGTAGATGGTCAGCTCGGCGAACCAGTCGAGCAGGTCGATCTCGCCGGACTCGTCCCAGCCGGCGACCATCCGGTCCACCTCGGCGGCGATCGTGGCGGCGTGGCCCTTGAGGAACGAGCCCTTCAGCGCCTGGTTGTGCAGGGCCTCGCGGCGCTGCTCCGGCGTGGCGTCGAAGACCACGCCCTCGCCGAAGATCGGCGTCATGAACGGGTACGCCTCGGCCTGGTCCAGCTCCTCGTCAGGGGCGCGGAAGAAGAACTCGTTGGCCTCCGCCCCCGACAGCAGCACCACCGGACGCCCGGCCAGCATGAACTGCCCGACGTCGCCGCACTCCTCGCGCACCCGGCGCATCAGGCCGATGGGGTCGGTACGCAGCTCGTCGAGGTGGTCGGGGCCACCGGAGACGACGTCAGGCGGCCTCATGACCCGACCTCCCGTTCCGGCTGGACCTCGACCAGCGTCAGATGCATGCCGCGCGGCGCGGTCGCCACGGTCACGATCATCTCGGCGACCTGCTCCGGCTTGAGGAAGTGCGGATGCCGGGCCAGCCCCCACGTCACCCACTCCTCCAGCACGGTGGTGGTGGTCTCGGCGTCCCAGGTCATGCCCATCCCCGTCATCGTCGGGCCGGGCCGTACCACCGAGGCCCGTACGCCGCTGCCCTCCAGCTCCATCCGCATGGCGCGGGCCATCCCCTCGATGCCGTTCTTGGCCGCGACGTACGCGCCCATCCGCGGGCGCGGGCTCTGCACCACGTCGGAGGAGACGAAGACGATGTCGCCGCGCGCCCTGGCGACCATGCCGGGCACCACCTGCGACACCAGCCGGTGCGCCCCGACCAGGTGCACCTGGAGTTGCGCGGCGAACGACTCGGAGTCCAGCTCGTGGATCAGCGTGGCGGTGAGGTCGCCCGCGCCCGAGACGACGATCTCCGGATCGCCGTGCGCGCCGGTGGCCGCCGCCACGAACGACTTGACCGAGCCCGCGTCGGACACGTCCAGCGGGAGGGCGACCGCCTGCCCGCCGTTCTCGCGGATGAGCACGGCGATCTGCTCGCACCGGTCCACGCGGCGGGCGCCCAGGGCCACCGGATGGCCCGCGGCGGCGAGCAGGGTGGCGGTGGCCGCGCCGATCCCGGACGAGGCCCCGGTGACCAGCGCGGGGCGGCGTTCGGGATGAGGAGCGAATCGGGACATGGAGGCGCGCCTCCCATCGGGGGGATCTATCGAAGAGTGACGGTCATGGACAGAGCGGCTGACTAGCGGAGGGTGACGGTCATGGGCAGGGCGGCGAACCCCCGGACATTGACGGAGTGCACCCGTACGGCCCGGTCCTCGTCGATGTCGTAGGCCCGTACCCGCCGGACGAACTCCGTCAGGGCCAGCCTCGCCTCCAGCCGGGCCAGGCCGGCCCCGAGGCAGAAGTGCCGGCCGCCGCCGAAGCTGATCAGCGGCGCGGTGTCCCGGTCGAGGTCGTAGACGTCGGGATCGGCGAACGCCCGCTCGTCGCGGTTGGCCGCCCCGATCAGCAACAACATGCGCTCGCCGGTCGGCACCGGCCTGCCGTGCAGCTCGGTGTCCCTGGCCACCGTACGGGCGATGACCTGGGTGGAGGTGTCGTACCGCAGCGTCTCCTCGACCCACGCGGGCACCCGGCCGGGGTCGGCCAGCGGCTTGGCGAGTTGCCCCGGGTTGCGCCAGCCCCAGTACAGGGCGTTGGCCAGGAGCTTGGTGGTGGTCTCGTTGCCCGCCACGACCATGAGGAACAGGAAGGAGATCACCTCGCTGTCGCTCATCCTGTCCCGGCCCTCCTGCGCGGCCAGCAGCGCCGAGGTGAGGTCGGGCCCCGGCCTGCGGCGGCGCTCCTCGACCAGGTCCCGGTAGTAGCCGGCCAGCACGAGCGCGGCCTCCATGCCGGCCCGCGGGATGTCGTTGAGTCCCTCCTCGCGGTGCACGACGAGGTCGGCGAGCCGTCTCACCTCGTCGCGGTCGGCCTCGGGGACGCCCATCATCTCCGAGACGACGTCCATCGGCAGCTTGGCCGCGAAGTCGGCGACCGCGTCGAACCCACCCCCTGACCTGCCCGCCTCCAGGGCCGGGTCGAGGTGGCGGCGGGTCAGCCGCAGGATGTCCCGCTCCAGTTCGATTACGCGGCGCGGGGTGAAGCCCTTGGAGACCAGGTTGCGCATCCGGGTGTGCGAGGGCGGATCCATGGCCAGGAACGACATGGTCCGGTGCGCGGCCGGGCCCCATGCGCTGGGGTCGAGCGAGACGCCGTTGACGCTGGAGTAGCGCGCGTGGTCCCGGAAGGCGGCCGAGACGTCGGCGTGCCGGGACAGCGCCCAGAAGCCGAGCCTGTCGTCGCGGTAGAGCGGCGCGTGGTCACGCAGCCGCCGGTAGGCGGGGTACGGATCCTCGTGGATCGCGTAGTCGTACGGGTCGTAGGAGATGTCGTGCGGACTGCTGGCCACAGGCACGGCGACCACCTCACAGAAGGAGTTCGACCACCTCGGCGAGACGGTCGGCCATTTCGGCGTAAGAGCTGTAACCCATGCCCGCGTGCACGAGGGCGCCCGCGTACGCGAACTCCAGGGCGTTGAGCACGCGCCCCTCTTCCGGCGTCGGCCGTCCGGCGCGGTCAGGGTTCAGCGCGGACAGCAGGCGCCGGCGGATGGTCTTGCCGATGCGCAGCCGCAACTCCTGGACGTCGGGATCGGAGCCGAGCAGCGCGGTCGTACAGGCGGCGGCCAGCTCGGGCTCGTCGGAGACCAGCAGCGCGATCTCGCGCAGCACCGCGACCACCCGCTCGCGCGGCCCCTCCGGCGAGGGCCGGACCGGCGGCAGGGTGCTCAGCCGCCGCCAGAACACCTCGGTGACGAGGTGGTTCTTCGAGGTGAAGTACGTGTACGCGGTGGCCGGCGCGACCCCCGCGCGGCGGGCCACGTTGCGCACGGTGAAGCCGTCGAATCCGGTCGCCCTGACCTCCTCGACCGCCGCGTCGGTAAGCCGGCGCACCGTGCCGGCCTGCCGGTCGGACAGCCGGCGGCGAGTCGACTCCGTCATCACTTCACCGGACATGTGTCCAGACGCTAGTTCAGGTACCCGCCCCGCGCAAGGGCCCGGCCGCTTCACCCGCGTCCGGGCCCTCGCACCGCCTCCGGCGGTTCGCTAGTTCCGGCAGTTGAGGTCCCTGGTCGCCGTGGTCAGCTTGCCCGGGTCGTCCATCACACCGACCAGATCGACGTCGACGATGCTCCGCCAGGACGTCTTGGCGGCGCTGTTGCAGACCGCGCGCCCGGTGGCCCGCTTGCCACCGCCGCCGCCCGGAGGCACGGTCGCCTTGCCGACGGTGCCCGCGTTCCGCCACGAGCCGCCGCTGTCCTGCTGCTGCAACTGCACGGTGACGACGGCGTGGGTGGCCTTGCAGTTGCCCTTCACCCACCAGCCATGCCCCGACGCCTCAAAAGCGGAGCCGGAGATGTGCACGTAGTCGCCCATGGTGCTGAAGACGCACACACCGGTGCTGCCGGTGTTCTCGGCAGAGGGGGTGCTCTCTTCCTCAGAGCCGGACTCGGAATCGGGGTCGGGGGCAGGGAGGAGGGCGGCGTCGTCCGGGGACGGCTCCGTACCCTCGTCGCCCGGCTCTTCTTCGACGGCCTCCAGTTCCTCGTCGGGCGGGTCGGCGAGTTCGGTGCCCGCGGCGGCCCGCAGCGACGGGGGATCCGCGCTGTGGGCCGACGGCACCACGGCGAACAGGGCGGCGGTGACGACCACGGCCGCACCGGCTGTTTTCCACTTCCAGGCGCTTGACATGTGCTGGCTCCTCGGAGAAGACGGATCTTTCCAGCCCGTTATCTCGGTCCCGTTGTTGACCGGCAATGGGCCTGCACAACGGGATGACCAGCAAGTGATGACCACGCCGGGACGGCGCACAAAAGAGCGCCTCCGCCGGACCGGGTCCGGGGAGGCGCGGTTGTTCAGGAGGAGGTTACGGAGAACTCGTTGGTGCGGAAGTCCATGCCTCCGCTCGATGAGGTGATCTCATAGCCGAACTGCACGTCGCCGAGCGTCACGTCGCCCATCCAGCCGTTCGAGCGCAGCCAGTTCAGCACCGCCTTGACGTCCACCGTGCCGGAGTTGGTGTTCCCGGTCCTGACGAACGAGAAGACCTGGTTGGCGCCGTTGCTGCCGCGGTAGATGTCCCAGCTGTGACCGCCCACGGAGGCGCTGGTCTGGCGGGTGCCCAGGGGGCCGACGGCGCCGCGCTTGTTCATCCAGAGCATGATCTCGTAGGCGTGGCCGGTGTCCCAGATGTCGTACGCGGTCGCGTACGATCCGCCGCCGGGCACGGTGACGTTGAACCTGCTGGTGAGGCTGCCGATGGTGCTGATCCGCCGGCCGATGTTCCTGGTGGCGTTCGGGTAGGACTTCACCCCGCCCGTGTTGGGATGGTTGGCCCACACGCCCCAGTTGCTGTAGGAGTTCGCCCAGATGGTCTGCGGACCGTGGCCGTTGCCCCAGATGTTGTTGTAGAGCGTGTAGCCGCCGTTGGTCCAGGTGCCCCAGCGGTCGGTCGAGGACCAGGTGGCGGCCGCCGCGGGCGGGGCGAGGAAGCCGACGATGAGCGCCAGCACGCAGACGGGCACGGCCGAACGCGCGATTCCGCGCATGGACAATCCCTTCTTCCCGACTAGCTTTTAGTTTGGCCGTCGTCCAAATTAATAGAGCCAAACAGGCCACACTTTGCGCTCATTGACCGGCGCAGTCAACCCGCCGTGAAAGTTTCGCCGCCCCCTCAGCCGGCCATCTGATGCACGGCCATCTGATGCACGGCCATCTGATGCACGGCTGGCTGATGCGCGGCCGGCTGAGGGGGGCGGCCGGCTGAGGGGGCGGCGGAGGTCAGGCCAGCGCGCCCGCCCGCCGGCCGAAGACCGCGCCGGAGGTGAGGCCGGTGCCGCCCGGGTAGTTGCCGCTGAACAGGCCGCCGAGCATCTCGCCGCACACGAACAGGCCCGGGATGGGCTCGCCGCCTTCGCGCAGGACTCGGCCGTGGGTGTCGGCGCGCAGCCCGCCGAAGGTGAAGGTGATGCCGCAGGTGACCGGGAAGGCGTAGTACGGCGGGCGCTCCAGCGGGATCGCCCAGTTCGACTTCGGCGGCGTCATGGCGGACGCGCGGCCGTCGAGCACGGACAGGTCCAGCGGGACCGACCGGTCGATCGAGGCGTTGAACTCCTCGATGGTCGCGCGCAGCGCCGACGCCTCGACACCCATTCCGGCGGCCAGTTCGTCGATGGTGTCCGCGGTCACGACCGACGCGCCGGGCATGTCGTACTCCTCGACCCGCAGCTCCGGCCGGGTGGTGGCGTCGAAGAGCTGGAAGGCCAGGCCGCCCGGCTGGGCGAGGATGCGCGCGCCGTACTTGGCGTAGGTGAGGTTGCGGAAGTCCGCGCCCTCGTCGAGGAAGCGCCTGCCCTCCGCGTTGACCACGACGCCCAGAGGGTAGCCGCCGCGGGTGAGCTGGTTGGTGAGCTCGCGGTTGCTCTCGTTCTCCTTGTGCCAGGCGTCCCAGGCGACGCTGTGGCAGGTGCCCCAGTCGCCGTACGTCCCCGCGCCGGCGGCGATCGCCGCGGCCAGCATGTCGCCGGTGTTGTGCGGGGTGCCGCGCACCTTCGCCAGCTGCCATCCTTCGCCGAGGTGGTCGCGCCGCATGTCCGCGTTGGCCTCGAACCCGCCGGCCGCGAGCACCACCGAATCCGCGCGTACCGTGCCGCTGCCGCCTTCGGTGTCCTCCCAGGTCACGCCGGTCACGTGGCCGTCTTCGAGGGTGAGCTCGCGGGCCCGTACGCCATAGCGGATCTCCACCCCGGCCTGCCTGGCCGCGCCGGTGTGCTGCTCGATCAGCCCTTTGCCGCCGCCGGTGCTGCCGACGGCCAGGCCGCCCCAGAAGACCTGCCGGCCGTCGCCGTCGGGGTAGGCCTGCCGCTCGTACATCAGGCGGAAACGCAGCCCCTTGCCGTGCAGCCAGCGCAGGGTCGCGGCGCTCTGGCCGATCAGCACCTCGGTGAGGGCCTTGTCGTTGCGGTCGCCGGTGACCTTGGCCATGTCGCCCGCGAACTGCGCCGCCGAGTAGGAGGGCAGCACGGAGACGGCGTGCCGCGCGTCGGGGTCGAGGAGGTCCGCGAGGTCGCCGAGGCCGTCGTGGGCGATCCGGAACGCTCCGGCGGTGTAGTAACTGTTCCCGCCGGCCTCCGCGGCCGGGCCCTTCTCCAGCAGGAGAACACGGCGGCCGCGCTCGGCCGCGGCGTGCGCGGCACTGAACCCGGCGTTGCCGCCACCGACCACCACCACGTCGAATGCCTCGCCCGAGGCCGCCCGAGCATCCCGTTGCATCCTGTCCTCCAAGTCTTGTCCTCTACTGCATGTGAGTGTATACAGTCGTACACCATAAAAGTCTCACAGGAAGATGCGGGGAGCGGTGAGGGCTCGATGACTCATATCAGGCGGTGGGCCGCGCTGGTGGTCGCGCTGCTCGCCACCGGCGCGCTCATCGTGACCGCACCGGCGGACGACCAGCGCGCGGACTCGGCGGTGGCGGGCGTGCTGGACGGCAGGCAACTGCGGATCATGGCCCCCGCGGCCCCCGGCGGCGGCTGGGACCAGACCTCGCGGGAGATGCAGAAGGCGCTGCGTGACATCGTCGGCCGCAGCGAGGTCTACAACGTCGGCGGCGCGGGCGGCACGATCGGCCTCAGCCAGTTCGTACGGCTGAACGGCGACCCCAGCCAGCTCATGACCACCGGCCTCATCATGATCGGCGCGGTCGAGACCAACGATTCGCCGCATTCGCTCGCCGAGACCGTCCCGCTGGCCCGGCTCACGACCGACTACCAGGTCGTGGTCGCCGCCGCGAACTCCCCGCTGAAGGACATGAAGGCGGTGGCGCGGCAGATGCGCGACAACCTGTCCGGGGTGTCCATCTCCGGCGGCTCGGCCGGCGGGGTCGAGCAGATCCTGGCAGGGCTGACGGCCAAGGCAGTCGGCGCCGACCCGGCGAAGGTGAGCTACGTGGCCCACTCCGGCGGCGGCGAGGCGCTGACCACGCTGCTCTCCGGGCGCTCGACCATCGGCATCTCCGGGGTCTCCGAGGTCATGCCGCAGATCAAGGCCGGGCAGGTACGGGCGCTGGCGGTGTCCAGCCCCGAGCGGCTGCCCGAACTGCCCGACGTGCCGACGTTGCGTGAGTCCGGGCTCGACGTGGAGTTGCAGAACTGGCGCGGCGTGGTCGCGCCGAAAGGGATCACCTCCGAGCAGGAGCGCGCGCTGGAGCAGATGTTGCTCGACATGACGCGCACCAAGGAGTGGCGGGCCGCGCTCGCCGCCCGCGGCTGGGGCGACGCCACCCTGGCCGGCCCGGAGTTCGAGGAGTTCATCCGTACGGAGCAGACCCGGGTGGCGCAGGTTCTCAAGGAGATCGGATTGGGACGGTCATGACCACGGACACGAACCAGCAGGTGGCCGAGCCCGCCGAGCCGGAGCCGGACCTGAGCTGCGACCGCAGGACCGCGCGCAGCTCCCTGATCTTCGGCGCCCTCATGGTCGTGGCCGGGATCGTGATGATCATCGACGCGCGCCGGCTGCCCGGCGACGGGAGCGCGATGGGTCCCGCCGCCATGCCGCTCGCCGTGGGCGTACTGCTCGCGCTCACCGGCCTCTGGCTGGCGCTGCGCTCGCTGCGGGACCTGCGCGCGGCCGTCCCGGGACAGCCGCTGCGCGAGCATGCCGCGCTGCGGGTGGCGGCGCTGGCCGCCGTCCTCGTGGCCTTCGCCCTGCTGCTGCCGGTCGTCGGCTACGTACTCGGCTCGGCCGCCCTTTTCGTCGCCACGGCCCTGCTGCTCGGCGGGCCGCACGGCTGGCGGCTGTACGCCGTCGGATGGTCGCTGGCGGCGATCGCGTTCGTCGTCTTCGACCGGCTCATCGGGCTCACGCTGCCCACCGGGCCCTGGGGGTTCTGAGACATGGAGCAGATCACCCTTCTCCTGGAGGGCTTCGCCGCCGCGCTGACCCCGATGCACCTGCTGTGGGCGCTGATCGGCGTCACCATCGGCACGGCCGTGGGCGTGCTTCCCGGCATCGGCCCCGCCCTCACCGTGGCACTGCTGCTGCCGATCACCTTCCGCCTGGAGGCGTCCAGCGCGCTCATCCTCTTCGCCGGCATCTACTACGGCGGCATGTACGGCGGATCCACCACCTCGATCCTGCTCAACACCCCCGGCGAGAGCGCCTCGATCATCGCGGCCATCGAGGGCAACAAGATGGCCAGGGCGGGCCGCGCGGCCTCCGCGCTGGCCACGGCGGCGATCGGCAGCTTCGTGGCCGGCACGATCGGCACCGTCGGCCTGACCTTCCTGGCCCCGGCCGTCGCCGGCTTCGCCACCAGCTTCGGGCCGCCCGAGTACGTCGCCCTGATGGCGGTCGCCTTCACCACCGTCAGCGCGCTGCTGGGCCCGAACCTGCTCAAGGGCCTGGCCAGCCTCCTGGTGGGCGTCACCATCGGCCTGGTCGGCATCGACTCCCAGACCGGCCAGCCCAGGCTGGTGTTCGGGGTGGAGTCGCTGCTCGACGGCATCGACGTGGTCATCGTCGTGGTCGCGCTGTTCGCGCTCGGCGAGACCTTCTCCCGGGTCATGACCGGCATCGGCCGCTCCACCGTGCAGCCGCTGCGCGGGCGCGCCGTGCTCTCCCGCAACGACCTGCGCCGGTCCTGGCCGGCCTGGCTGCGCGGCACCGTGCTGGGTTTCCCGATCGGCAGCCTGCCGGCGGGCGGCGCGGAGATCCCGACGTTCCTCAGCTACACCGTGGAGAAGCGGCTGTCGAAGCACCGCCACGAGTTCGGCAAGGGCGCGATCGAGGGTGTCGCCGGTCCGGAGGCGGCCAACAACGCCGCCGCGGCCGGCGTGCTCGTACCGCTGCTGACCATCGGCCTGCCGACCTCGGCCACCGCGGCGGTCATCCTGACCGCCTTCCAGTCCTACGGCCTGCAGCCGGGACCCGCGCTGTTCGAGGAGTCGGGGCCGCTGGTGTGGACCCTGATCGCCAGCCTGTACGTCGGCAACGTGATGTTGCTGCTGCTCAACCTGCCGCTGGCCAAGGTGTGGGCCAGGCTGCTCACCATCCCGCCGTACGCGATCTACGCCGCCGTGCTCATGTTCGCGGCCCTCGGCGCGTACGCAGCCGGCGGCACCGCGACGGACCTGATCGTCCTGTGCGTCCTGGGGCTGCTCGGGCTGCTCATGCGGGAGGCGGGCATCCCGCTGGCCCCCGCCATCGTCGGGCTGATCCTCGGGCCGATCGCCGAGCAACAACTGCGCCGCGCCCTGATCCTGTCCGAGGGCGACCCGGCCATCCTGCTGTCGGGACCGATCACCATCGTGTTGTGGGTCGCGGCGGTGTTGTCGCTGGTCGTCCCGGTGTTGCTGCCGATGGTACGCAGGCGCCGCAGCACGCTCGCGAGCACCGCCAGGACCGGCGACTGATCACTCACCTCCACCTGTCGCTCAGCAGGCGGTGCAGGATCGCGGACAGGTGGGTCGCGTGGGCCCGGCGGCCGTGTCTGGCGGCCTGTACGGCGACGGCGACGAGGTTGCGCTGCTCGGTGTCCAGCCAGCGGCGGGCGGACTCGGAGTCGGCGAGGTTCGGCACCAGCCTGACCGGCCTCGGGACGCCGGGCGCCCGGTGCGGCACGGCGGGGTGCAGGGTGCGCATCGCGGTGGTGGAGGCGGCCACGTAGTAGTCGGACAGCCGGCCGAGCGCCGCCCCGCCGTCCCGCCTCGCGTCCTGGGCGGGCGTCAGGCTGGTGGCGTAGGCGCGCAGGAGCGCGTGCATGGCGTACCGGCGGGGTGAGGTGGGGTGGAGCAGGTGGGCGCGGGCCAGCGTCTCCAGGTCGCGCCGCGCCGTCGCGAGCCCGGTGTCGGCCAGGGCTGCCGTGGCGTAGGCGTCGAGGTCGGCGCCCGGGTGCAGGCCGAGCAGCCCGAAGGTGCGGACGACGCGCGGCCTCAGGCTCCGCAGCGACCAGGAGAACACGGCGGTGACTGCGGTACGCGGATCCCCACCGGCGTCGAGCAACTCCAGCCACGACCGCGCGCCACCCACGACTTTCGGGGTACTCGTGACGACCTCCGCGATGCTCGGTGCGGGCAGTGGTGTGGCCGGATGGGCGGCGGCGAGTTCGGCGGCCACCCGCAGGGCCAGTGGCAGCCGGGCGCACCGGTCGGCGAGGGCCGTCAGGTCGCCGGGCCCGGTGTCGGCACGCGGGCCGAGCAGGCGGCGGAGCAGGGTCAGCGCGTCGGCGGGGGAGAGCAGCCCGAGTTCGAGGCGGCGTGCGCCGTCCCGGGCGACGAGCCCGGCGAGGCTGTCCCTGCTGGTGATCAGGACCCTGCTGGGACCACCACCGGGCAGCAGCGGCCGGACCTGCTCGACGGACAAGGTGTTGTCCAGGAGGATGAGCAGCCGCCGCCCGGCGACCTCGGTGCGGTAGCGGGCGGCCCGCTCGTCGGGGTCCAGGGGCACGGCGGAGGCGGGCACGCCGAGCGCGGCCAGGAACCGGGCCAGCGCGTCGGCGGCGGCCATCGGCGGGTCCGGGTCGTAACCGCGCAGGTTCACGTAGAGCTGCCCGTCCGGGAAACGGCCGCGTACCCGGTGGGCCCAGGCGATCGCCAGCGCGGTCTTGCCGACCCCGGCGGTGCCCGACAACACGACGGGTGCGGAACGGTCGTGGACAAGCATCTCGTCGAGCGCGGTCAGCTCCGCGGACCTGCCGGTGAAGGTGGGCACGTCCGCGGGAAGCTGCGCGGGCACCGACGACGATCGCGGCTCGGAGATCCTCACGGAGGCGTTGAGCGCCGGGTCCGCGGTGAGTGGCACCGGGTCCGCAGCAGGTAGGGCCGGGTCCGCAGCGGGTAGGGCCGGGTCCGCAGCGGGTGGTGCCGGGTTGGTGGTGGGGAGGGCCCGGTTCGCGGTGAGCAGGGCCGGGTCCGCGGTGAGTATCGCGTGGTGCAGGGTCTGCAGCGCGTCGCCGGGATCGAGCCCGAGCTGGTCGCTGAGATGACGGCGGGCCCCCTGGTACGCCTGCAACGCCTCGGCCTGCCGCCCGCCCCGATACAGGGCGAGCATGAGCTGACCCCAGAACCGCTCACGCAGCGGATGCCCGGCCACCAGCTTGCGCAACTCCGCGACGACCTCGTCGTGCCGTCCCAGGCCGAGATCGGCCGCGATGTGGTTCTCCACCGCCCGCAACCGCAGCTCGGCCAGGCGCGTGGCGTCCGGCCTGGCGAACGGCTCCTCCGCGAACTCACCCAGGGCGGGCCCCCGCCACAACGCCAGGGCGGCGTCGAGTTCGGCGCGGGCCCGCCCGGGATCGCCACCGGCCAGCGCGGCGGCACCCGACGCGGCGAGCCGCTCGAAGCGCTCCGCGTCCAGCCCGTCAGGGCCGACCCGCAGCACGTAGCCGCCGTCCCGGGTCAGCAGACGTGCCCCGGCCGCGCGCAGGACGTTGCGTAACTCCGAGACCCGCACGTGCAGCATGGCCCCGGCGGTGCGCGGCGGCGCGTCGCCCCACAACGCGTCGGTCAGCTTCGCGACGGACACGACCCGCCCCGCGTTCAGGAGCAGCGCCGCGAGCAGCCGCCGGTGCCGTGGCGCGCCCAAGGTGATCACGGCCCCGTCGTGCACGGCCTCCACCGGTCCCAAGATGCGAAATTCCACCATCATGTCCCCCGTGCCCCGGGCAGGCGATCGGCCGGACGCGCCTGATCTCCCGGGCCCCCATTGGTTCTTCGTACACGGAGCCCGGCCGGATCACCGGAAGGGTCTCGATAAGGATTCCCGAAGGGGGCCCACGTAGCGTCGCCGACGTCAATCGAGGAAAGGGTGGGAGATGAACGACGACGTACAGGCATCGGGGACGGGCTCCCCACGCACGGGCACATTACTCCGCAAGATCATCTACGCCGCGGTCGCGCTGGTGGTCTGCGCGGTGACGGTGTTCGCCGCCGGCACGGCGCAGGCCGCGGACGGCGCGGGGCTGAGGCCCGGCGACGTCATCTGCACCGACCGCACCCTCACCGACGGGGAGGTGACGGCGTACGGCCACGCGACCCCGTCGGCGCCCGTCACCTGGACGATCCGCGCCTCCGCCACGGTCGGCGGGCCGGAGACCGAACTGCTGCGCCGCACGGTGTGGGAGCTGAAGACGGTACGCGTCAAGTCGCCGGACCCCGGCCCGTCGTACTACCGCACCTGCCTGGCCAACACCACGGACCGGACGCTCGACTACCGGGTGCTCTTCTACGCCCCGCCCGCCCCCGGCATGCAGAACGGGGTCGGACCGCATACCGCCACCCTCGGCACGGGCGGCAAGGCGTGCGGCGAGTGGGCGGCCGGCTGGTTCGAGCTCGACTACCGGCTCGTGGGGACGTCCGACGTGCCGGTCCGGTACGCGATCCGCGTCGCCGACGGTGACGGCAACGTCCTGCGCGAGTTCGACCTGGACACCGCCGCGTCCATCGACCGGGTCCTGAGGCCACCGGCGACGGAGAGCTACGAGGTGTGCGTGACCAACACCTCCTCCCGAGCCGCCAACGTGAGCTGGGAGCTCGCAGCCGTCTGAAACGAACATCGGGGGACTCGTCCGCCCGGGCCGCCGCACCCCGCGGCCGACCTGGGCGGACGCCTGGCTTGAATCAAACGTTTTAGTTGGCCTCTAGCACGCCTCTTAGGCCGCGACTAGGCGAAATCTCTAAAACATGTTAGAAAGATGCCGCCCGAACGGCCCCCTACGGCGATCGAGAGGCCACATGAGCACGAGCGAGTCCACCCCTCCGGCGCCGCTGACCGCCGCCATCGACATCGGCGGCACGAAGGTGGCCGGTGCGATCGTGGACGCGCAGGCCGGGCTGCACGGACTCGTCGAGCACCCGACCCCGGCCGCCGGCGACGCACGGGCGGTGTTCGCGGCGGTGGCGGCCGTCGTCGCCGACCTCGGCGCCCACCCGCTGTGGGCACGTACGTCCCGCCTGGGCGTGGGCAGCGCGGGCCCCGTGCACGTCGCGGAGGGCGCGGTGAGCCCGGTGAACATCCCGAGCTGGCGCACGTTCCCGCTGGTCGCGGAGCTGCGGCGGCTGCCCGTCCTCATCGGCAGGTCCATCACCCTCAGCGGCGACGGCGTGGCCATCGCCGCCGCCGAGCACCGCCACGGCGCCGCCCGCGGGCACCGGAACGCCCTGTGCATGGTCGTCTCCACCGGGATCGGCGGCGGCCTCATCATCGATGGGTCGCCGATCACCGGCGTCACCGGCAACGCCGGGCACATCGGGCACATCAGCGTCGACCTGAACGGCGCCGCCTGCGCCTGCGGCGGGATCGGCTGCCTCGAAGGCATCGCGAGCGGCACCTCCATCGCGCGATGGGCCCGCGAACAGGGCTGGCGCGGGCAGGGCGGAGAGAGCGCCAAGGAAGTGGCCGCGTCGGCCCGTCAGGGCGACCCGATCGCGCTCGCCGCCTTCGACCGGGCGGCACGGGCGCTCGGCAGCGCGATCGCCTCGACCGCGACCATGCTGGAGATCGACCTCGCGGTCCTCGGCGGCGGCGTGGCGGAAGCCGGCGACCTCCTGCTCGACCCGCTGCGCAAGCACTATCTGTCCTTCGCGGCGCTGCCCTTCGCCCGCCGTGCCGACATCACGCTCGCCCAACTGGGGCACAAATCTGGACTGATCGGCGCGGCGGTCCTGGCCGCCGACGCCGACCGGCTGATGTGAACCCGGATCCCCTAGGAGGGCACTGATGAGCACGACATTCGGCGCGATCGGCAGCGGCCGGCGCACCCGTTTCTTCCTGCGGCTGGCGGCGGCACTGCCGGACCGGCTGCGGGTCAGCGGCATCGTGACCCGCAGCGCGGAGCGCGGCGCCGAGGTCACCGCCGAGTGGGGCGTACCGACCTTCCGTACCGTGGATGAGCTGCTGCGGCACGAGCGGCCCGACTACGTGGCCGCGTCGGTGCCCTGGGCCGCGATGCCGGACGCGATCCGTGAGACGGCCGGCCACCGGATGCCGGTGCTCGCCGAGACGCCGCCCGCGCCCGACCTGGCCGGGCTGCGCTCCCTGTGGCGGGACGTCGGCGGCACCGGCCTGGTCCAGGTGGCCGAGCAGTATCTGCTGATGCCGGGACACGCGGCCCGGCTGGCGGTCGTGCGGGAGGGCGTGATCGGCGAGCCGACCTCGGTCCAGGTCTCCTCGACCCACCTGTACCACGCGGTGTCGCTGATCCGCGGCCTGCTGGGCGTCGGGTTCGACGCCGCCGAGGTACGCGCGAGCGCGTTCGAGGCGCCGCTCGCCAACCCGCTCAGCTTCGACGGCTGGACCGGCGACGACACCCCGCAACGGCTCACCACGACCATCGCCACCATCGACTTCGGCGGCCGGATGGGCCTGTACGACTTCACCGACAACCAGTGGTGGAACCCGCTGCGGATGCGGCGCATCGTGGCGCGCGGCTCGCTCGGCGAACTGGTGGACGACCGGGTGGTCCGGCTGGCCGACCCGAAGACGCCGGTGGAGTCCCTGCTGATCAGGCGGGACACCGGTGTGGACCTCAACCTGGAGGCGCGCGACCTGCGGCACATCAGCTTCGACGGGCGGGTGGTCTACCGCAACCCGTTCGCGGGCTCGTCCCTGTCCGACGACGACATCGCGGTCGCCGACATCCTGGAGCGCACGGGCGCCTGGGCGCGTCAGGAGGCGCCGGCACCGTACCCGCTGGCAGAGGCCTGCCAGGACCACCTGATCAGCGTGGCCATCGGGGAGTCGGTGAAGAGCGGCGGCCCGATTGCCACCGGCAAGGAGGACTGGGCGGGCTGACACGGCGGCGGGCGGCCGTCCCGTCATCGGACGCGACGGCCGCCCTTGCGAGCGTGAAACGGTCAGCGCTTGATCGTGCCCCGGTACCCGACCGGGCCCTCGCCCTTGAACTGGGCCGACCCTGAGAACCGGTTGCCGTCCTCGAAGAACGTGACCGACCCGTTGCCCTGCGCCGAGGCCCAGGAGATCTGCGTGCCCGTGGTCGGCATGCCGGTCTGGGGAACCACGCCGTCGCGGTTCTGGATGACGATGGTCAGGTCCGCGTCGTCGTGCCAGTCGGCGTTGGGGCCGCCCCACTGAATCTGTGTCTTGTACGTGGCCATGGTGCGCCCCTCCCTTGTCGATGGATCGGCTGCGCGGCGACTCACCGACTATCCGGCGTCGTTGTGAGGCGGTCAATCGCCTGCTGCCTTCTGACCGCTTTAGGACACATTCGGTGCCAACCCAAACGAGTCAGGGGAACCGGCTGGCCTGTGTGTTTGACGGGTCGTTTGGGTTTAAGGAGGTAACTGAGAATATCTGCATGGGTAAGTCTGCTTCCGTCTGGACGCCTGCCAGAAGCAGTGGGTGCCGGATTCTGGCCGATTTATCCATGAACGGAAACGAGAGCACGTGAATACTCAAATGCGGCAAGCGCGCCGTGCGCGGTACGCGGCCCTGGCTCTGACCGGCGCGGTCGCCAGCGTCATGTTCCTTCCTCTGGCCACGGGCACGGCCGGCGCGACCGCCGGCTTCTCCACCGTCCAGGCCGGGGGCCCGCCGTCCGAGCCGAGGCCGGCCCGGTACGTCTCGCGCGAGAAGCCGGTCCTGCACAACCCGCGCTGGCGTCCGCCGAACATCGACGTCTACATCCACAACGGCAACGAGTCCCGTAACGACAGGCGCCACAAGGACCTCAAGCACGAAGACGTCAAGCCGGACCCGGTCAAGGACGACAGTCCCGACAAGGTCGACAAGGTCGACGACGACGTGAAGTACGAGCCGGACAAGCACGAGAACGACAACGACAAGTGGTGGTGGCCGGAAGAGCTGAGCTAGATCGTCATTCGTGATCGATCGCTCGGCGGGTCATCGGGGGCCGCCCCTGTCCAAACGACAGGGGCGGCCCCTTTTCGGCCTCCCACAGCGGGTTCCCACAGCGGCCTCAGCCGTCCTCCCCCTGGCCGGCGGCGGCGATCGCCACCCGGTTCCAGGCGTTGATGGCGGCGATCGTCCACAGCAGGTGGGCCAGCCGCACCTCGTCGAAATGTTCCCGCGCCGCCGCCAGCACCTCCCCGGGCACCCCCGCCGCCGCCACCAGCGTCATCCGCTCGGCCAGCTCCAGCGCCGCCCGCTCGGCCGGCGTGAACGACTCGCTCGCGCGCCAGGCGGCCAGCACGCGCAGGCGGCCCTCGTCCTCGCCGGCCGACAACGCGGCCCGGGTGTGCAGGTTCAGGCAGAACGCGCAGCCGTTGATCTGGGAGACCCGCAGCCGTACGAGCTCGGCCAGCAGCGGATCCAGCCCGCCGGCCGCCGCTCCGTCGAAGGCCGTCATCGTCTCGAACACCTCAGGCGTGGCCGCCACCAGGTCGAGACGCGACGCGTTCAACCCTCCTCCGGCGGCCGGCGGCCCTGCACGGAGTAGAACACGCACGACGTGGCCCGGAATCCCGGATGCGCCAGCAACGCCCGCACGTCCGCGAGCTGCCGGTCGGTCATGCCCTCCGCGACGAAGCGGTCGCGCAGTTGCCGCGTGTGGTTCGAGATCAGGTGCACCCCGGGCGACCGCGCGTCCCACGGCTCCACATGCGGCCACGGGTCGATGTCGACCAGCCCCGCCCGCCGCATCGCCACCGCCGCGTTCCGCCCCCACGCCGGGTCGGCGCCCGCCCGCAACATCAGCCTCCGCTTCGCCTCCAGGAACGTCTCGTACAGTTGCCGCGCGGCGGGGTTCGGCATCAGCAGCGCGGGGCCGTAGGTGATGTCGAACTCGTCGAGCTGCAGCACGCCGCCCGGTTTGAGCGCCCGTACCAGCCGGTCCAGCACGGCCAGCCGCTCCGGCATGAGCCACAGCACCAGGCGGGCGTGCACGAGGTCGAACTCCGCCTCGGGCAGCCGGTCACGCACGATGTCATGCCGTACGACCTCCAGGCCGTCGGCGGGCGGGATGTGCTCGGGATCGAGGTCGGTGGCCACCACGCCGCCCGTCGGCGCCACCCGCCCGGCCAGCCATCCCGCGACGCTGCCGCCGCCCGCGCCCACCTCCAGGCACCGCCACCCCGGCGCGACGCCCGCCTGTTCCAGCCGCGCGATGGTCATCGGATCATAGGCGAGTGCCAGGCACCTGTGCTGCTCGGGCACCTGCTCGAACGACCTGTCGAAGACAGGCCGCGACACGGTTGAGGTCATCGCCGACTCCTCTGCATGGTGTTGGTGTTCAGTTCTGAGCGGGTACGGCCGACTCCGCCGCGACCCGGGCCAGAGTGCCCGCGCACACCTTGCCGGTCGGGCCGAGCGGCAACTCGGGCAGCACCACGAAACGCTCCGGCAGCTTGCGCAACTCCATCCCGCGTTCCTCCCGCAGGAAGGCGATCAGGGCGGCGGGCGACGGGGCAGGGGCGCCCTCGCGCGGCATCACGCAGGCACACATGCGCTCGCCCAGGTCGGGGTCGGGGACCGGCACGCAGCAGACGTCCGCGACATCCGGATGGGCCCGCAGCTCCAGCTCCACGGCCAGCGGGGAGAGGCTGACACCGCCCCTGATCACCACCCGCTTGAGCCGGTCCACCACCCACAGCGTGCCGCCTTCGCCGATCCGGCCCAGGTCGCCGGTGCGCACCCAGCCGCCGGGGGCCCGGTAGCGGGCGTCCAGCTCCGGCGCTCCCACGTAACACAGCGGCGTCATCGGGCCCAGCGCCCAGATCTCCCCGGCCGTGCCGTCGGGCACCGGCCGCCACTCCGCGTCGCGGACGCTCACCTCCGCCACCGCCGGATCCGGCGTTCCCGCCAGCCCGGGAGCGTACGTGCCCGGATCGCGCCCGGTGTGACAGTTGACGCCGTCCGTGGAGCCGTAGACGTTGATCAGCGGCAGCCCGAACCGCCGCGCGCACGCCCGCCGCACCTCCTCGAAGATCGGCCCCGCGCTGGACACGACGGCACGCAGCGACGACAGGTCCGCCGCCACCTCGCACGCCGCCATCCGGCGCAGCATGGTCGGCACGCCGAACACGTGCGTGGGCCGGTCCCGCTCGATCGCCCGCAACGCGTCCGCGGCGTCGAACCCGGACCGCAGCACCAGCGTCCCCCCGTGCCGCGCCAGGATCACCGGCGTGCCCAGCGACCCGTAGGAGGAGGCCAGGGAGACCAGCAGCAGGTCCCGGCAGGGGCCGGTCGCGCCGCGCAGGGCCGCCAGGTAGTTGCCGCGCCCGCCCGCCATCGCGTTGTGCGAGTAGGCGACCATCTTGGGGGAGGACTCCGATCCCGACGAGATCAGGATCCGGGCGGGGGCCTCGGCGTCCGGGCGGGCCGGCCGCCAGTCCGTGTCGCCGTGGTCGTCCAGAGCTTCGGGTTTCCACACCTCACGCAGGTACGGCAGGTCGTCGGCCGCCATCTCCGCGTCCGTGATCAGGGCTCCGGCGCGTGAGCGGTTCAGCAGGCAGGAGATGTCGGCCATGCCGCGGGTGTGCGGGATGGGCAGCGCCACGGCGCCGATCGCCGCTATCGCCAGTTCGGCCACCACCGCGTCCCGGCCGTTCGGCAGCAGCACGGCGATGATGTCCGAAGGCCCCCAGCCGTTCCCGGCCAGCGTCGCCGCGGCCCGCCGTACCCGGGCGTCCAGGGCGGCGTAGTCCAGCGGGCCTTCCTCGTCGATCACCGCCTCGCGCCGGGGCGCGGATCGTACGTGTGCGCTGAACAACGAGTACAGGTCCCGGTCCGGGCACAGGCCCCGCTCGGCCCAGCCCGTTCGCAGGGCGCGCGGCACGAGGTCGGCCAGCACCACCCCGTTGCGCGAGGTCCACGGCCCCGCGTCCAGGTTCTCCATCAGGCCGCCTCCTCGCACTGGCGTACGGTCACGGGAACGAAGCTCCAGGGGGCTCCGCAGTAGGTGGCGTCGCCGTCGGTGTCGAACACGGCGGAGAAGGCCGGGTCGGCGGCCATCACCGCCAGATCGTGTACGGCCCCTGCCTGGCCGATCCGCCACGGTCCTTCCTCGATGGAGGTGGTGTCGCACATGAGCGCGGCGGCGTCGATCAGCGCCGTCTCGGACCGTACCCCCGCGCCTGTCAGAGCCCGTGCCAGCAGCGCCGCCACGACCCCCTCCGCGCTGATGAGCGCGCCCAGCACGTCCGTGAGCGTCATCAGCGAGGGCGCCGGTGGCTCGCCGGGCGCGGTCAGCAGCGCCCCCACCCCGCTGTATGCCTGCACCAGGTAGTCGGTGCCCATCGGCTGCGGCTCGGGCAGCACGTCCGCCCACCCTCCCGCGTGCGCGTGCACCAGCGACGGGTGTACGGCGGCGAGGTCGGCGGGTTCCAGCCCGAGCCGCGCCGCCCGCCCCGGTGGCCAGTTCTGCAGGAACACCTCCGCTCCGGCGATCAGGCGCCGCGCCTCCCGGCGTCCCTCCGGCGACTTCAGGTCGGCTTCGACGGCGCGCTTGTCCCTGTTCAGTGCCTGGAACCGGGCAGAGCATCCGCCTGCCATGGGTGGCACGCCGCGCATGGGGTCGCCGCCGGGCGGTTCGATGCGCACCACGTCCGCGCCGAGCAACCGCAGCAGGTGCCCGGCCAGCGGTCCCTGGATCCGATTGGTGGCCTCGACCACCCGCAGCCCGGACAGCGGACCGCGGGCACCCGGGCCGAGCGGCGGCAGGGTGGGCGCGGTGCCGGGGTCGAGCGGCGGCCGGGTGGGCGCTGCGTTGAGGTCGAACGGCGGCCGGGCGGGGGTGAGGTCGCCGGTGCGCAGGTCGCGGAGCCGCCACGGTGAGGCCGGGATGGCGAGCCGGGTGATCTCCTGCCGCACGGGGAGGATGCTGACGCCCGTGGCCCGTGCGGCGACGGTCAGGTTCTCGTAGGCCAGCGCCGATGCCGTCGCCCCGAGCGAAGCGGGCAGCACGCAGGCGGCGGTGGCGAACCGCTGCTGGAACGGCGGCCACCCGGCTCCGATCGCCGCGAGCCCGGCGCCCAGGGCCGTCCAGAACCGCCGCCAGTTCTCGGCGTCGAACGTCTCGATCTCGAACCACACGCCGTCGGCCGAACGGAACGGCGGATCCTGCCGCATGCCGTTCGGCATGCCGATGGCCGCCCGCCCGTCCCAGTCCCGGCCGGTCGCCGTGGCCGTCGCCACGTACTGCCCGACGGACAGTAAGGCCGCCTGGGCCACGGAGGTGCTCGCCGCCAGCGCGGGGCCGCCGCGCAACAGCGCCAGCACGCCGGCCGTGACCGCCTGCGCCGCGAGCACGCCGGCGCACATCGACGCGTAGTCCAGCCGCAGCGCACGCGGCCCGCCCGTGGCACGGCCGTGCACGTGCATGATCCCGCAGGCCGCCTGCACGTCACGCTCGCCGCCCATGAGCACGTCCACCGGCCCTGACCAGCCGATCCCGCACTCGGGCAACGCGCCACCCGTGCCGGCGCCGTACGGAACGCGGGTGACCCCCAGCCATCCCGCCGGCGCCCCGGCGGGCGGGGATCCGGTGCCGCGCGTGACCGCGCAGCCCAGCGCGCGCAGCCGTGCGGCGGCGACGAGCAGCGCCTGGGAGTCGCCCAGCGCGAGCACCCCCGCGCCGCTCAGCGGCCGGGCGACGGTGACGCGGCCGGGAGTGATGAGCCGGGCGTTCGGGTTCACGTCCACCGGCCTGTCCCGTACGTTTCGCGGGCCTCGCCGAGCCGTTCGCGCAGCGCCGCGCGGCGGACCTTGCCGGTGCCCGTACGCGGGATCTCGTCCCAGGTACGCACCACCGGATCGGCCAGCTTGGGCAGGTCGGCGGTGGCCCGGTGCCAGGCGTCCGGGTCGAGGAGGCCGTCCTCGGTGACGACCACCGGCAGCGACGGCCCGCCGGGAACGCTCAGGATGACGCATTCCAGCACCTCGGGCAGGCGGTCGTCGATCACGTCCTCCAGTTCGACGCAGCTGCCCTCGGGGATCGCGTCCGCCTCCCGGTCCACGAAGCGCAGCCGGCCGCCCAGGGTCAGGGCGCCCACGTCGCCGGTGTGCCACCACTGCCCGGCCCGCTTGCTCTGCCAGCGCTCGGGCTCGCCCACGTACCCGAGGCACAGCGCCTTGGTCCGGCAGAGCACCAGCCCGTTCGCGCCGCGCGGCAGCCGGCGCAGCGTCTCCGGATCGACGACGCGCAACCGCGTGCGGGTGGGGACCGGCCGGCCCAGGTCGCGCGTGGTGGGATGCCGGTCGTGCCGGGCGGCCATCGCCCGCCGCGTCAGGAAGCGGAACGTCAGCGGCCCGGTCTCGCTCTGGCCCCAGCCCTGCATCCAGACCGGGCGGGGATGCCGGGTGGCGTTGAGGAACGCCCGCACGGTGGGCGGGTGCATCGCGTCGAACGTGCTGATGAACAGCCGTACCCGGGCGAACGGGCCGTCGTCCTCGCCGTCGGCGTGGCGCTGCCAGCGGACGTACGTGGCGGGCTGCGCCTCCAGCGTCGTGGGCCGGTGCCGCTCCAGGAACGGCCCTGCCTCCGCCCAGTCGCCGGACGAGACGGCCAGGAGCCGGTCCGGGGCCAGCCAGAGCACGCTCGCGGTCCACGCCAGCGCCCGCCCGTGCGCGAAGGAGACGGCACTGGCCACCGCGTCGTTCGGGCGGCTGCCCAGCAGCGGCCAGCGGTGCGACTCGAAGCCCGCCAGCCGCCGCAGGAGAGTACGCGTGGAGTGCACGACGAGTTTGGGCACGCCGGTGGTGCCCGAGGTGTGCATGATGGCGACCGGGTCGTCAGGCCGGGGGCGGTACGTCGGCGGGGCCGGATGCCCGCGCACGTCGTCCAGGCACAACACTCCCAGGCGGGCCGCGTCGTCGAGGACCAGGGTCCTGGGGGCGACGGCGGCCAGGTTCGTCCCGGCGGTACCGGCGGTGCCCAGCAGCGCCGAGTCGGTGACGAGGAGCGCCGGGTCCAGCCGTACGATCAGCTTCTCCAGCACGTCGGGGGCCAGATGCGCGGACAGCGACACGGGCACCGCGCCGATGCGGGCGGCGGCGCAGGACAGCAGCGCGTAGTCCCAGTGGTTGCGCTTGGCGATGACGACCCGCTCACCGGGTCCGGCCCCGGCCGCCGCCAGCCAACCGGCCGCCTCCTGTACGAGCCCGGCCAGGCGGGGGATGTCCAGGTCCGTCCCCAGTTCGGGGGCGATGTCCAGCGGGCGGCTCAGGTGCACGGTCGTGGCGTGGCGGCGGTCGGCCAGGTCGTCGAAGAGCGTGCCCAGGTCGATGGGTTTGGTGAAGAAGGCCAACTTGATCACTTCCGGGGGTATTGGAACCGGGCTCAGCAGCCGGGGGACAGGTGGGCGAGCACTCGGCGGGCGGCGCGGGCGGCCGAGGCGACCGCGCCCTCGCTGCACGGGCGCAGCGCCACCCAGTCGCCCGCGTACTCCACCTCCGACGGCGGGTCGTGCTCGAACGCCGCCCGCGACTCCAGTGCCCGCGGCGACGCCTCGGGCAATCCGTGCGGGAAGCGGTGGACGTACGTGTGCGAGATCCGCGCCGCCAGTCCCGGGACGAACCGTTCGGCGGCGCAGACGAGCCGGTCCACCACCTTCTCGTCGGGCTCGCCGATGAGCTCGGCGGTGCCGGGCGGTGAGGTGATGAGCGAGATCAGGCCGTACCCTCGCGGCGCCCGTCCCGGGTGCTTGTGGTGGTCCACGGTGATCACGTTGAGCAGGGGATCCTCGGTCGCTGGGATGAGGGTGGCGAACCCGCGCCGCACCCCGCGCGGCGCCATGGGCCGGTCGAGCAGCAGGCTCAGCCGGAGCATGGGCGCGTAGCGGCAGGCGCGCAGGTGCGCGCGCCGGGTGGCCGGGGCGTCGGCGTGCAGGTCGGCGGCGATGGGAGCCGGTACGGCCAGCACCGCGGCCCGCGCGACGACGTCACCGCCCGGCGACTCCAGCAGGACGCCGCCTGCGCAGCGCGTCACCCGGGTCACGGTGTGGCCGGTGACGACGTCCAATTGGGCGGCGAGCGCGCGGGAGAGGGTGTCCATGCCGTCGCGGTAGGTGTGCCAGGTGGCGGTGCTGCCCGACGCCACGAGATGCGCGGCGAACGGGGCCGCCGCCGACTGCGCCGGATCCCAGCCGAAGAAGCCGGAGACCAGCGGATATACGAGGCGGTCGCGCAGGTCGGGGTGGTAGCCGCTCATCAGGTCGGCGATGGTGACAGGGCCCGGCGAGTGGCGTTCGGGGCTCAGCGGATCGCGATCGGGGCTTAGTGGATCGCGATCGGGGTGGCCGTGGCTCGGTGGGACGCGTTCGGGATGGTCGGGGTCCAGTTCGCCGAGCCTGGCCAGCCTCGCCTGGAGCCGCACCAGGTCGAGGCGGGCGTGGAGCCCGAGTCCGGCGCCGGTGAGGAGGCCGAGGGGGCGGCCCGCGTTCGGCCGGGCCCGGCCGCCGCGCCACACGGCCAGGGCGTCGCGCACCCTTGGGACGGCCGACGGGTCGGTGTCCAGGCCGAGGGCGGTGATCAGCCGCCAGGTGGCCGGGTAGCCCGCCGAAGAGGGGATCATCTCGGCTCCGGTGTCGATCAGGCAGCCGTTCGCACGCAGGGTGCGCGTCCGCCCGCCCACCTCGCCGGCGGATTCCAGCACCCGTACCGTACGGCCCGCCCGTGCCAGCGCGTACGCGGTGGCGAGCCCGGCGGGTCCGGCGCCGACGACGGCGACGTCCACCTCGGGAGTCACAGGGAGATCCCGGAGAGCGCGGGCGCGGCCAGGTTCGCGGTGATCAGCAGGGCCACCATCACCCTGTGCGTACGGATCGCGGTCCTGCGACCCCGCAGGATGTCGCCGCGCCAGAACCCGATCACCAGTTGCCGCACCCGCAGCACGAACACCGGCGCCAGCAAAATCGGGAACCACCACGGCGCGACCCCGGCGACCGTGGCGCCCACGACCAGCAGGCTCTCCACGGCGGTCAGCGTGACGACGAACGCGCGGTTGGCCGCCGCGGGCAGCGCCGCCGCCACGGTCCGCCGCCCGGCGGCGCGGTCGCCCGCGATGTCGTTGGTGTTGGAGTAGAGCCCGAAGATCATCGGGCCCCACCCGAACAGCACCGCCTGCACCACCACGAAGCCGCCCGCCTCACCGGCCAGCAGCCCGTACGGCGCCAGCACCCAGCCCACGCCCAGCCCCGCCAGGAAGAGCTCCTGGAACCCGCGATAACTGATCTTCAGCCCCCACGAGTACTGCACCGCCGCCACGAGACAGACCGCCACCAGGGCGATCGCCCACAGCGGCCGGTACGGCGCGAGCGCCACCGCCGTGGCCCACAACCCCGCGCTCGCCACGGTCATCGCCCACGCGAAGCGCAGCGCCTGGGCCTCGGTCAGGGTGCCGGCGACGAGCGGCTTGCGGGCCAGGCGGCGGCGGGCGGCGTCGGAGCCGTAGTTGGCGGCGTCGCTGCCGTCGCGGTGGCCGGTGATGTCGTCGAAGGCGACCATCGCCGCGACCGTGGTGATCTCGGCGAGGAGGATGAGCACGAGCAGGCCGAAGGTGGCGGGCTGGGGGCGCACGGCGGGCGTGAGCAGCGTCCACACCAGCGCCAGCCCGAGGTAGTAGTCGTAGATGTCGAGCTTGGCCAGCCGAGCGTAGGCAGCCAGGGTCGCCTTGGGCGGGCGGCCGGTCGGGTCAGAGGCGCCGGTCGGGTCCAAGCTGCCGGTCGGATCCGAGGTGCCGGTCGGGTCAGGGGCGCTGGTCGGGCCAGGGGCGGCGGCAGGGCTGGAGGTGCCGGCAGGACCGGAGGTGTTCGCAGGGCTGGAGGTGCCGGCGGTGCTGCTGGCGGGGCTGGGGGTGTCGGCGGTGCTTGGAGGGCTGGGGGTGCCGCAGCGGGCCGGGCGGCCGGCGGGCGGGGGCTTGCGGTCGCTCGGCGGCTTGCGGTCGGGGGTTGGTTTGGGGCCGTCTGCCGGTGTGCGGTCGGTCGTGGGCGTTTGGTCGGTCATCGGGCCTCCCGGGACTCGTGCGCGAACGCGCAGACCGCGTCGGAGATGTGCGCCACCTGCCGGTCGCTCAGCTGCGGATGGAGCGGCAGGGAAAGATTGCGCCGCGCCGCCGACTCGGCGTTCGGCCAGGACGCGCCGCCGGGCGCGAACGGCGCGAACGCGGGCTGGGCGGGCAGGGTACGCGGGTAGTAGACGTGCGTCTCGACGCCCTGCGCGGCCAGGTGCGCGGCGAGCGCGTCGCGGTGCTCGGCGAGCAGGGTGTAGACGTACGGGAAGCGGCCGTCCCCGCCCACGGGCGGCGCCACGATGCCGAGCTCGGCCAGCGGGGCGAAACGGGCGGAATAGCAGGAGGCGATCTCGGTGCGGCGCGCCAGCCTCTCCGGCAGCCCGGCCAGCCGGTGCAACTGGAAGGCGGCCATCACCTCGTCGAAGCGGCTGTTGAGCCCGATGCGGTGGTGGCGGAAGCGGTGCCTGCCGTCCTGGCCGTGGTTGCGCAACATCCGTACGCTCGCCGCCAGCCCGGGATCGTCGGTGATCACCACCCCGCCCTCGCCCGGCATGCCGTACGTCTTCACCTGGACGAAGGAGTAGACACCCGCGTCGCCCCAGCGGCCCGCCGGCCGCCCGCCGAGCATGCCGCCCTGCGCCAGCGCCGAGTCCTCGATCAGCCGCAGGCCGCGCCGGTCGGCCAGCTCGCGCATGCGCGGCATGTCAGACATGACGGTGAACATGTGGGCGGGCATCAGCGCCTTGGTACGCGGGGTGACGAGCGCCTCGGCGGCGGCCGGGTCGATGGTGAGGCGTACCGGGTCGATGTCGGCGAAGACCGGCCGGGCGCCCGCGTCCAGGATGGTCGCGGCCAGCGGGGCGCAGCCGAACGCCGGCACCACCACCTCATCGCCGCGCCCCACCTCCATGGCCCGCAGCACCAGGCTGAGCGCGGAGGTGCCGCTGGAGCAGGCGATGACGTCGCCCGCACCCAGCAGGTCACGCAACTCCCGCTCGAAGCGTGCCGTGTGCTCGCCCAGGATGAACTTCTGCGCCGTTCCGGTGCCGACGGCGTACAGCGTCTCCAGGAGCTTGTCGCGGTCGCTCTCGAACAGGTCGGACGCGAAGAAAGGGACGGTCATCGCGCCGCCCTCCCGGTGTAGAAGGCCGCGATCCGGTCGCACACCCGGTCCACGTCCGCGTCGGTCAGGCCGGGGTGCAGGGGGAGGGCGAGGGCGGACGCGCAGGCGGCCTCGGCCCGTGGGAAGTCGCCGGGGCGGTGGCCCAGGTGGGCGAAGCAGGGCTGCAGGTGCAGGGGGACCGGGTAGTAGATCTCGGTGCCGATGCCGTGGGCGGTCAGGTGGGCGGCGAGGGCGTCGCGGTCGTCGGCCTCGATCTGGTGCACGTAACAGACCCGGTTGCCGCCGGGGTGCGGAGGGACCGCGCCGGGCACGGCACGCACGCCCCGTACCGCACGCAACCGCTCGTCGTAACGCGCCGACAGCTCGGCCCGGCGGGCGATGGCCGCGTCGAGGCGGGTCAGCTTGGCGAGCAGGACGGCGGCCTGGAGGTCGTCCATCTTGCTGTTGCAGCCGGGCAGGACGGTGGCGTTGGCGATGGCGGGGAAGTTGTCCAGCGTCCGGCCGCCGCGCCCGTGGTGGCGCAGCGCCCGCGCGGTCTCGGCGATGGCGTCGTCGCCGGTGATCAGCGCGCCGGCGTCGCCGATCGCGCCGAGCGTCTTGGCGGGGAAGAACGACAGCACGCCGCCGGTGCTGAGCAGCCCCGCGTGTACGCCGTGCAGCCGCATGCCGATGGCCTCGGCGCTGTCCTCCAGTACGAGCAGCCCGTGCCGCCCGGCGACCTCGTGCAGGCCCCGCAGGTCGGCCAGCCGGTCGAACAGGTGCGCCGGCATGACCATCCGGCTGCGCGGGGTCACCACGGCCTCCACCGAACGGGGGTCGAGGCCGTAGCCGTGCTCCTCGATGTCGGCGAAGACCGGTGTCCCTCCGGCGAGCACCACGGAGGAGGCCGTCGCGATGAACGTGTAGGCGGGGACGATCACCTCGTCGCCGGGACGCAGCCCGGCGGCGCGCAGCAGCAGCACGAGCGCGTCGGTGCCGGAGTTGACGGCGACGACGTGCTCGGCGCCGGTCCAGCGGGCGAGCGCCTCTTCCAGCCTGGCGACCATCGCGCCGTGCGAGAACTTGCCCCGATCCAGCACCTCGGCGCAGTTGGCGCGGATCTCCGGCCACAACTCGGCGAACTCGGCGGCCTGAGTGAAGAACGGAACGGCCCCCGTCGTCTTGTCGCCGGTCGCGTAGCCGCCGGAGACCGCGTCGCCGGTAGCCTTGCCGTCGCCGGTCGTGTCACCGGTCGCGTGGCCGTCACCGGTCGCGTGGCCGTCGGAGGTCGCGTGGCCGTCGGCGGTCGCGTCGCGGGTTGCTCCCTCGGGGGTGGCCTTGTCGGCGGGTGCTTCGTTGGGGGCGGCCGGCGGAGGAGAGAGTGTTTTCTCCAAGAGTCCAAGTCCTGTGCGGTGAAGCGGCGTTGATCGGAAAGAGCCGTCCGGGGCTGACCCCGGACGGCCCGTGGCCGGGGGACTGTCAGCGGCCGAGCAGAGGAATGTCGTTCTTGCCGAGGTGGTAGTCGCGCACCGCGTCGACCAGCTCCGCTACCGAGAGCTTGCCGGTGCCGTCGGCGTCGAGCTGCTGGAAGGCGGTGTCGGCGGCGCCGGACTCGAGGCCGATGGCCCCGAACCACTTCTGCATCTCCGACGGGCTGATCTCGCCGTCTCCATCGCCGTCGAGTACGTCGACGATGGCCTGGATGGTCGGGCGGACGACCTGCTCGAAACCGGCGTCGCCCTTGCTGATGATCTCCTTCTCAGCGGTGGCGATGAACTGCTCCAGGTTCATCGACGAGGAGCCGGCCGCGTTGGACAAGTGGTCGAACATGGCCAGGTAGGCCTGCTTGAGCGCGTCGCCCTTCTGGCTGCCCTGCGCGCCGAGGCCGTTGATGATGCCGTCGGCCTCGCTCTCGAAGTCCGCTCGCTCGATCGTGCCGCTGCTGTTGTTGTCCCAGAGGCGGAAACGCTCTTCGAGGCGGCTGCCCTGCTTCGTGCCCAGACCCATGATGTCCCTTCCGTGCCTGTTGCGCGCTCAGCCGCGCCCCGGGGGACGGGGCACGATGAGGTGCGGCGATACATGGACGATCCTGTATCCACCGCTACTTTGCGTAATTATTACGCTACACATAGTGATTGTAGATAATCAAGGGGGAGCGGGTTATTCACGGCTGCCTTTTTGGGGCGGGCTCACCCGTGTGGACCTGGGCATCCTTGCCGGAAGACCAGCGGTTCTCCGGGGGCCAGGCCGAGCTCCCCACCGGTCGGCGCCGGATCCGCCCGGATCAGCACGTTGTAGTGGTTGGGCAGGTGGCAGCCGTCGAAGCCGAGCAGCACGCCGACCCGCCGCCCGCCGATCCACACCTCGTCACCCCGGTCCAGCACCCCGGCGGCGGTGATCTCCGCGAAGCCGAGGAACGCCACCCGGTCGATCCTCGCCCCCGGGGCCGTCTCGTCGTGGTCGGTGGCCACCAGCTCGTGCACCTCGCCCGCGCGTACGCATCGGCTCGCGTGCGGTTCGAGCCGCATGCCACGGTCGATCCTGCGGTGCACCAGCACCTTCAGCAGCGTCGCCGTGACCTCGCTCTTGGGCCCGTCCTCCTGGGGGTTCATCCTGGCTCCCGAATCGCGCCCGCCGCCTCCAGCCGGTAGGCCGCCTCGACCATGTGCAGCGCGGCCAGCCCTCCGTCCTCGTGCGTCCCGGTGCGTATGCCGTGCTCGAACGCCCGCAGGATGCCGACGTACTCGTGCCACAGTGAGTCCTTGAACCCGGGATGACCCGCCAGCATGTCGGCGTGCAGCGTCCGCCCGTCGGCCAGGCGCACGTCGATGTCCTTGCGCTCGCCCGGGTAGGACCAGTCGAGCAGCACCCTGGCCCGCGCCGCACCGGCCCGCAGCCCGATGTGGGCCCGCCGGTCGATGCCGGCGGCGTCGCGGGTGATGTGCGCGGAGGTCACCTCGGCCGGTCCCAGCAGCAGGTTCACCAGATCGAACGCGTTGGGCCCGTTGTCGGCGACGCAACCGCCGCCGCAGCGCAGGGGGTCCAGGTACCAGCTGTCGGTGCCGGCGTGCTCCTCGATGCGTTCGAGATAGCGTACGGTCAGCTCCTCGATCACGGCCCCCGCGCACTCGGCCCGCAGCCGGGCGACGGCGGAGTTGTGACGCCGGTGGAAGGCGGTGAACAGCGGCACCTCCCCGGACAACCACCGCAGCGCCGCGCCCTCCGTGGTGTCCAGCGCGAGCGGCTTCTCCACGCAGACCGGCACCCCGCGCGTCAGCGCGTCCGCGCAGACAAGGGCGTGCGCGTCATTGGGCACGGTGACGATCACGGCATCCGGCCGCACCTCGTCAAGCAGCCGCAGATGATCGGTGTACCGCGCCACCCCCGCATCGCCCGCCTGCGCCGCCTCCCCCGCATCGCCCGCCTGCGCCGCCTCCCCCGCATCGCCCGCCTGCGCCGTCACCGCCATGTCGCCCGGCTGCGGCGCCGTCGTCATCTCGCTCGCTTCCGGAGTCGCTGGTACGTCGCCCGCCGCCGAGACCTCGCACGCCTCCAGCGCGGCCGGGTCGCGGTCGCAGACGGCCACCAGGCGCAGCGTGGCCGATCCGCGCAGTGCCTCCATGTAGTAGCGCGAGATCACGCCGAGCCCGATCACTCCCACGCGCAGTACGGTCGTCACAGCGCCTCCTTCGCGCGCCGATCGGCGAGGGCGGGATCGGGCAGCGCGTCAGGAAGGGGCAGGTCGGCGCGGTGTGCGAGTTCGCGCAGTTCCGCGTAGAGGTCGCGGCCGAGCGGGACGCCCGAGCGCCGGTGTTTCTCCGCCCGCCGGTGCTCGTGCCAGCCCGGATAGCGCACCGGTGCGGCGGCGTCGGTGGGCGGGCAGTCGAGCAGCGCGCCGAACAACCGGCCCGCGTCGCTCCGTACCCCGTCTCGCAGCGCGCCCGGTGCGACGGCCGCGACCAGGAAACCGATGTCGTCGTCACGGCCGCTCGGCCCGCCTCCGCCCGACCACGCGTCCGGATGGGGCCCCAGGCCCGCGCCCGGCACCAGCGCGGCCAGCACCTCCACCATGAGCCCCAGCCCGAACCCCTTGTACTGCCCGGCCTCCCCGCCCAGCCACATCAGGTGCGCCCGTCCCTCGTCGAAGGCCGCGGCGTCGGTCACCGGATCGCCACGGTCGTCGCGGAGCAGCCCGTGCGGCAGGGGCAGCCCGTCGCGCGCGGCCTGGCGGATCCGTCCGGTGGGCGCGGCGGTGGTGCTCATGTCGAGTACGAACGGCGGATGCGGCCCCGCGGGGGCGGCCACGCTCAGCGGATTGGTGCCCAGCATCGCGACCGCGCCGCCGGGCGGCCTGGCGATCCGCTGGCCGCCGCAGTTGCTGGCGACCAGCCCGATCATGCCGCGTTCGACCGCGCGCAGGGCGTGATGTCCCGCGCAGCCCAGGTGGGTGGCGTTGCGCACGGCCGCCACCCCGATCCCGTACGTGCCCGCCCGGTCGGCCGCCAGATCCATGGCCATCCGCGCCACCCAGAGGCCCAGCGCCCGGTCCGCGTCGATGAGCACGGAGGCGCCCCGGTCTGCCACGATGTCCGGTTCTGCCTTGGGGTTGACCCGGCCCTCGTCGAAGAGCGGCAGGTAGAGACGGGTCAGGTTGACCAGGCCGTGCGAGGTCATGCCGGAGAGGTCGCCGTAACAAAGGGCCTGAGCGGCCGCGTACGCCCGCTCGGCCGCCAGCCCCCGTGAGGTGAAGACAGCCGCCGTGAAGTCGAGCAACCCGGCGTGACTCACCCGCACGTGTCCCTGGGAAGGCGCGTGTGTGAAATGAGGTGAGGATGGTGGGGAGATCGGGGGTGCGAGTGGTGGGGAAGTCTGGTTCACGAGCGTCCGTTCAGGTGGTTCGGGCGGTTCCGGGGGTTCGGTGGTTCAGGTCGTCGGTGAAGGCGATCAGCAGGCGGGTCACGGCGTCGGCGAAGGCGGCGAGTTCGGTGGCCCGCGCGAACTCGCCGTCCGCGTGCGCGTGGTTCGCGGCGAGGTCCCCGGGGCCCAGCACGACCGTGCAGGCCCCCTCGACCTCGGACATCCAGATGGCGTCACAACTGAACGCGGCCTCGTCCGCCGGCCACGGCTCGATCCCCGCCACGTCGCGCAGCAACGCGTGCCCCCAGGCGTCCCGGTCGTCCAGCACCGGCAGGCCGCGCTTGCGCCACTCAAGGCGGGTGATGGCACGCGCGTCGGCCGCCGTCCTGGCGAACAGCGTCGTGCCGCCGAACGTCGTGGCGAACGCGTCCAGGCCGTCGTCGAGCGCGGCCAGCAGTGCGCGTTCGACCCGCCGTCCGGCTGCCTGCGAGGCGTAGGAGAGGTTGAGGAGCAGGGAACCGCCGCCGTACACCTTGTTGTGCAGGGTGCCGGTGTGCAGGCCGGCCACGCAGACGGCGCCGCCGGCCGCGTACGGATCGAGCGCCCGGCCGAGATGCTGGGCGAGGAACCCCAGCAGGACGCTGGCGTTGTGACCGCGCTCCGGCCGATCGTCCACGGCGTCCGAGCCCCCGACCACCACCCGCGCGGTCATCGCCGCCGTGCCGCGCGGCAGGAACCGTACCCCGGTGGGCTCGCAGAAGACGTTCAGCCGTCCCCTGTGGCCGCGCTCCACCAGTGGCCGGGTGCCCAGGACGCCCATGGCGCCGCCCTCCTCGCCCGCCACGGCCTGGATCAGCACGCCGACGTCGCCTCCGATGGCGGGCCTGGCCGTCATGGCCTCGCGCAGGCCGGCGAGCAGCGCGACCGCGGGACCCTTGGCGTCGATCGCGCCGCGCCCGTGGAAGCTCTCGCCGTCGAAGCGGACCGGCGGCTCGCCCGCGACGGTGTCGAGGTGCACGTTGAACATCACCGTGCGGGAGGCGGGCAGGGCGGGGCCGAGCCGCAGCACGAGGCTGGGCTGGCAGGCCAGGAAACCGGGGACGTCCAGCGCCTCGCGCACCGGCGCGGGCACGTCGGACCGTTCCAGCTCCGCGCGTTCGGGGGGTGCGTGGTAGACCGGGTGCAGGCCCAGGGTGGCGGCGTAGCGGGCGTACTCGGCCTGCGCCTCACGCAGCCGGGGCACCGGCCCGCCGGGGCCGGTTTCCAGCGGCCCGGCGGTGGGCATCCGCAGCAGCCGGAGCAGGACGTCGTGGTCGGCCGGCGTCAGGGGGGCCGGCAGCGTGGCGCACATCGTCACTGGGCATCCCCGGCAATCTTGGTCAGAAGTCCTTCCAGTGCCCGCCCGTACGCCACGAACGCGGCGCGATCGCCACGGCCCGGCGTGGTATCGGCGGAGGTGCCAGCGGGGGTGGTGGCGAGGTGGGGGCGCAGGTGGAGGTGGGGTTCGATGGACAGGGCGCCCCGGTAGCCGTGGGCGAGCAGCAGGCTCAGGCAGGCGCCGACCTCGGACTCTCCCTCGCCGGGCGGTACGTAGCCGACCGTGCCGTCACCGGCCGTCACCGCGTCCTTGACGTGGACGTGCGCCACGTACTCGACGATGTCGCGCAACATCGGGACCGACGGGTAGCCGTACGGCACGCCGTTGCCCGTGTCGAACAGCAGCCGCAGGGCGGGGCTGCCGATGCCGGTGATCAGGTCCAGCATGCGGTCGGCGCGGTCTGCGGCCCAACCGGCGCAGTTCTCGTGCACGAGCAGCAGCCCGGAGTCCTCGGCGCGGCGTGCGAGCTCGCGCAGCCGGGCGCGGGCGAGGCGGGCCCATTCGGCGTCGGGGAGCCCGCCCGAGGGGTAGGACATGACGCGTACCAGCCGGGTGCCCAGGGCGGGGCAGCGGCGGGCCAGCACGTTCAGCTCGGTCAGGTCGAGGGCGAAGTCGCCGGTCACGGGGCGTGACCAGTCGCCGATCTTGGAGGCGACGCAGACGACGGAGATCCCGGCGGCGGCGATGCGTTCGACGGCGGCGGCGAAGGGCTGCTCGCCGAGCCGGGCGAGGGGAACCCCGCCGACAGCGCGCAGCTCCAGCCGCCGCCAGCCCAACTCCGAGACGGCCGCCACCTGCTCGTCCAGCCCCGGCCCCGCCTCGTCACCGATCCCGGCGAGCACGACCCCGGCGGGGAAGATCTCGGCAGGGGCGATCTCAGCCGGGGCGATCTCAGCGGGGACGAGTCCGGCGGAGGTGATCCCGGCAGGGGTGATCTCGGCGGGGGCGGTTTCGGCAGCGGCGACTTCGGCGGGCGGGTCAGCGAGTGGCATGGGGTGCCTCCTCGGAAGGCTTGTCGCGGGCGGCGCACAGGTCCTTGGCCTCGGTGAGGAGCCGGACGGCGTCCACCTGTACGGGCAGGGCGCCGGGCGGGAAGGCGGGGGAAGTGGAGTAGCGGAGGTAGGCGCCGCGCAGGAACGCGGGCAGGGCGTCGTCGGTGAACGCCGACCAGGTGCTCTCGCCGCCCGCCGACACCCGCAACTGAGCCGTGTGATCGGCGTCGCTGCACGGATAGTGGCCGGTCAGGGTGGCGTGGTCGAACTCCAGGGTGATGCGGCGCTCCCGTACGGGCGAGGTCAGGTTGGAGTCGATCTCGGTGCGTACCCCCGAATGGTGCAGCAACCGCAGCCGCGCCCGCCCGAGCCGGGGCAGCCGGAGCCGGTCGGTCACCATGTCCTCGCAGGAGGCGCCGTCGATCCTGGCGCCGCCGGCGAGGCTGAGCACGACGGCGAGCGCGTGCGGGACCTCGATGTCGAAGGCGGTGGGGGAGTGGCGGACGGCGAGGCTGCGGGTGAAGCGGGGCTTGTTCTGCACGACCCGGATGCCGCGCAGCCCGCCGAACCCGCCCGCCTCGACCGCCGCCCGCAGCCGGCTGGTGAGGGCGCTGTCGAGCCAGTGCGTGGCGACCGTGAGGTGCAGGCCCCAGCGCCGCCGCACCCGGGCCACGGCCGCGAGCCCGACCAGGTCCAGGGCCAGCGGCTTCTCCACGATGATCTTGCGGTAGCCGAGCTTGGCCAGGTGTTCGAGCAGGGTGGCGCGCACGTCCGGCGGGGTGCACAGGTGGACGACCGTGCGGCCGGGCGGGGTGTGCCGGGCCGCCTCCTCCAGTGAGGTCGCGCTGACCGCCCCCGGCGTGGTGACGGGTGGCCGGTAGGGGTCGTACACGATGGGTGAGAGTGAGAGCAGTCCGGGGTCCGAGGCGCGCACCTTGGCCAGCGACGGCAGGTGCAGCCCGCTGCCGGACCTGCCCATTCCGACGATGAGGGTATGCAGCAAGTGGATCAGAGCCCTTCCGGCGGTCCCCGCCTTGGAGGAGGGGAAAACCAAGATTCCCTCAAATTTTGATCAACCCAGCGCAGCATGTCAATCACTGTGAGTAGTCGAAGAAATTCTCGGGACCTTTTGGGCGTGCCCGGGACCATCAGGTCAGCCCGCAAGCGGGGTGGGAAAGCTGTGGCGCAGGAGGCCCGGCGGCACCGCGGGACGCAATAGGCTCGTGCGGTAAGTCTGCCGGGGCGAGCGTTAGGGGACCGGGTGAGCAAGTCCTTCGTGCACCTTCACGTGCACACCGAATACAGCATGCTGGACGGCGCGGCGAAGCTGAAGCCGCTGTTCAAAGAGGCCGAGCGGCTGGAGATGCCGGCGATCGCGATGAGCGACCACGGCAACATGTTCGGTGCGTACGAGTTCCAGAAGGTCGCGTCGGGCTCCCCGGTCAAACCGATCATCGGGATCGAGGCGTACGTCGCGCCGCACAGCCGGTTCGTCAAGAAGCCGGTCTTCTGGGGCCAGCGGGCCGAGACCGGTGTGGCGGACGGCGAAGGCGGCAAGGACGTCTCGGGCGGCGGCCGGTTCACCCACATGACCATGTGGGCCAAGGACGCGGACGGTCTGCGCAACCTGTTCCGCCTGTCGTCGATGGCCAGCTTCGAGGGTTACTACTCCAAGCCGCGCATGGACCAGGAGCTGATCTCGCAGCACGCCTCCGGCATCATCGCCACGACCGGCTGCCCGTCGGGCGCGGTGCAGACCCGGATCCGGCTGGGCCAGTACGACGAGGCGGTCAAGGTCGCCGGCGAGTACCAGGAGATCTTCGGCAAGGAGAACTACTTCCTGGAGCTGATGGACCACGGCATCGACATCGAGCGGCAGGTGCGCGAGGACCTGCTGCGGTTGTCCAAGCAGCTCAACATCCCCCTGCTGGTCACCAACGACTCCCACTACGTGACCGAGGACCAGGCCGACGCGCACGACAGCCTCCTGTGCGTCGGCGTGGGCAAGAACAAGGACGACCCCAACCGGTTCAGGTTCAACGGCTCCGGCTACTTCCTCAAGCCGGCCGAGGAGATGTACGCCCTGTTCCCCGAGCTGCCGGAGGGCTGCGACAACACGCTGCTGGTGGCCGAGATGATCGGCGACTACGGCGACGTGTTCGCCCAGGTGGACCGGATGCCCGACTACCCCGACGTGCCCGAGGGGGAGACGCAGGAGACCTGGCTGCGCAAGGAGGTCGAGAGCGGCCTGGTGATGCGCTACGGTGACCCGGTCCCGGCGGAGGTGCTGGACCGGTACGAGACCGAGATGAAGGTCATCGGGCCGATGGGCTTCTCCTCCTACTTCCTCGTGGTCGCCGACATCTGCAAGTACGCCCGCGACAACGGCATCGCGGTGGGTCCGGGCCGTGGTTCGGCCACCGGGTCGATCGTGGCCTACGCCACCCGGATCACCGAGCTGGACCCGCTGGAGCACGGGCTGCTGTTCGAGCGGTTCCTCAACCCCGAGCGGATCAACCCGCCCGACGTCGACCTCGACTTCGACGACCGCCATCGGGACCGCATGGTGGCCTACGTCACCGAGAAGTACGGCAGCGCCTACACCGCGCAGGTCAACACGTTCGGCACGATCAAGGCCAAGGCCGCCGTGAAGGACGCCAGCCGGATCCTCGGCTACCCGTTCGCGATGGGCGACAAGATCACCAAGGCGATGCCGCCGGACGTCATGGGCAAGGGCGTGCCGCTCGCCGACATCTTCAACGAGAGCCACCCCCGCTACAACGAGGGCACCGAACTGCGCGCCCTGTACGACAACGACCCCGATGTCAAGAAGGTCATCGACACCGGCCGCGGCATCGAGGGCCTGATCCGCGGCACCGGCGTGCACGCCGCCGCCGTCATCCTGTCCTCCACGCCGCTGCTGGAACTGATCCCGATGCACATGCGGGACAAGGACGGCGTCGTCATCACGGGCTTCGACTACCCGTCGTGCGAGGACATGGGCCTGGTCAAGATGGACTTCCTGGGTCTGCGGAACCTGGGCATCATCGACCACGCCATCAAGATCATCCAGCAGAACCGGGGCATCGAGCTGGACACCCTGACGATGCCGCTCGACGACGCCAAGACCTACCAGCTGCTGGCGCGCGGCGACACCCTGGGTGTGTTCCAGCTGGACGGCGGGCCGATGCGGTCGTTGCTGAAGCTGATGGAGCCGACCCGGTTCGAGGACATCGCGGCCGTGCTCGCGCTGTATCGTCCGGGTCCGATGGCGGCCAACGCGCACACCAACTACGCGCACCGCAAGAACGCCCGGCAGGACATCGAGCCGATCCATCCCGAACTGAAGGAGGCGCTGGAGCCGATCCTGGGTCCCACCTTCCATCTGCTGGTCTACCAGGAGCAGATCATGGCGGTGGCGCGGGAGCTGGCCGGTTATTCGCTGGGCGGCGCCGACCTGCTGCGCCGCGCGATGGGCAAGAAGAAGAAGGAGATCCTGGAGAAGGAGTTCCAGAACTTCCAGGCGGGCATGCGCGGCAACAACTACTCGGATGAGTCGATCCAGGCGTTGTGGGATGTCATGCTGCCCTTCTCCGGGTACGCCTTCAACAAGTCGCACACCGCCGGTTATGGACTGGTCGCCTACTGGACGGCCTATCTGAAGGCCAACTATCCGGCCGAGTACATGGCCGCGTTGCTCACCTCGGTCGGTGACGACAAGGACAAGGCGGCGGTTTATCTGGCCGAGTGCCGCAAGATGGGCATCCAGGTGCTGCCGCCGGACGTGAACGACTCCCAGCTCGACTTCGTCGCCGTCGGGGACACGCAGGTGCGGTTCGGCATGGGCGCGGTCCGCAACGTCGGGGAGAACGTCGTGGACGGCATCGTCAAGGCCCGCACCGAGAAGGGCCGCTTCGCCGACTTCAACGACTTCCTCGCCAAGGTGCCGCTCACCGCCTGCAACAAGCGGGTCATCGAATCGCTGATCAAGGCGGGCGCGTACGACTCCATGGAACATCCGCGCAAGGGCCTGCTGATGATCCACGAGCAGGCGGTCGAATCCGTCATCGACATCAAGAAGAACGAGGCCCACGGCCAGGACTCGCTCTTCGGCGGGATGGACGACACGGGCGACGACGCGGCGTTCACGATCGCCGTCCCCGACGGAGAGTGGGACAGGAAGACCAAGCTGGACTTCGAGCGGGAGATGCTCGGCCTGTACGTGTCGGACCATCCGCTGGCCGGCGCGGAGCGGTTGCTGGCGCGCAACCGGGACACCACGATCGCCGACCTGCTCGACAGCGGCCGGGACGACCGGGGTGACGTGCAGGTCTCCGGGCTGGTGACCAAGGTGGACCGGCGGGTGAACAAGGCGGGCAACACGTGGGCCATCCTCACCGTGGAGGACATGGACGCGGCGGTGGAGTGCCTGTTCTTCCCGCGTAACTACGAGTTGTACGGGCCTGAGCTGCGTCCGGACATCGTGGTGTCGGTGCGTGGTCAGATCAACAACCGTGACGGTTCCATCTCGGTGTTCGCCCAGGAGATGACCCCGATCGACGTGTCCGGCGTGAGCAGTGACTCCGGCGCGCCGATCACGCTGCTGCTGCGGGAGGAGCGCATCACCGTCAACCTGCTGGAGGAGTTGCGTCAGGTGCTCAAGACGCACCACGGGCAGGTGCCGCTGCACATCAACGTGCGGCGGCCGGCGGGCAAGGTGATGGTGATGGCGCTGCCGGAATGGCCGGTGAACGCCGCACCCAGCTTCGCGGCCGACATCAAGGCGCTGCTCGGCCCGGAATCCCTCTCGTTGTGAGCCGCCGGATCGACGTCGTGACCTGCGGCGAGGCGCCCGCCTGCGCGCGCTGCGGCGCCGAGTCGCTGCTGTGGGCGCGGGTCCCGCACGCCTGGGACAACGCGGCCGGTGAGCGGGTGGAGGGCTACAGCGGGGTCGTGTTGTGCCCGGAGTGTGACGCGCGCACGCCGCACGCGGCCGCGCTGATCACCTGGTTCCACGTCAACGGCGCGGCCGACGACGAGGACCCCGAGTTCGTGCGGCTGCTGGTCGCGTGGACGGCCGGCGTGTGCATTCCCGCGCTGGACGAGCGGGCGCTGCGGGACGAGATCGAGCAGTGGCGGCGCGGCGAACGGTAGCCGCCCAACCAGGACAGAGGCCGGCCCTCGGTGGGGGCCGGCCTCTGCCATGAGGTGAGCGGCCCGAGGTTACGGGATCATGCGGGCCCGAGGTTACGGGATCATGCAGGCCCGAGGTTACGGGATCGTGCACTGAACGGATGGCTCCCGTTGTCCTTCCGGTGCGAAGGTAACGCCGTACGGCGTCACTTCCGGCTGCGAGGCTGACGCCGAACAGCGGCGGCCTCAGCGAGGAAGGTGATCGCGTGTCCCAGCCCGGTACGGCCCCCGCCCCGGGGCGGACTCCCGCGTGGCGCTACGCCATCGGCATGTTGGGCACATCCATCCCGATCAACATGATCAAGGGATCGATGATCCTCTTCTACGTCGACATACTCGGACTCGACGTCCGCGCGTACGGCGTGGTCATGGTGATCTACGCGGTCATCGACGCGCTGGACAACCCGCTGCTCGGCCACCTGTCCGACCGCACCCGCAGCCGCTTCGGCCGGCGTCGCCCGTGGTTGCTGGTCGGCGCGCCGATGCTGGCGGCCTGCATGATCGCGTTCTTCTCCGCGCCGACCTCCCTGGACGGCATGGGCCTGGTGGTGTGGTTCGCGGTGTTCGCGATCCTGTGCGAGGCCTTCGACTCGATGCTCAACGCGAACTACGGCGCGCTGCTGCCCGAGCTCTACCCGCGCGAACGCGACCGCGCCGTGGCCAACAGCCTGCGCCAGGGCTTCCAGCTCGTGGCGCTGGTGATCTCGCTCGCGGCCACCCCGGTGCTCACGACGGGGGTGTTCGGTACCGAGGACTCCACCGAGGGCTTCCAGATCACGGCCGTCATCTACGGCGTGATCGCGTGCGCGGTGATCGTGTTCATGGCGCTCGGCGCCCGTGAGAGGCCCCGCTACTCCACCCGCGAGCGGCCGTTGCTGCTGCCCAGCGTGTGGTCGATCGTGCGCAACCCGATGTTCTGGACGGTCGGGCTCACCGGCGCCTGTTACGGCGTCGCCATGGCTCTGGTGTTGTCGGGCATCCAGCTCTACGTCCGTTACTCGCTCGGGCTCGCCGTCGTGAACGCGCTCTACCTTCAGGGCATCGTCATCCTCATCTCGGCGGCCGGGCTGGTGGTGTGGACCCGCGTCGTCGCCCGCCGCGGCGCCCTGTGGGCCTGGCGGCTCGCCTTCGCGGTCCTCGCGATCAGCTTCGCGGCCCTGTTCTTCGCCACCGACCTGCTCACCGCGATCGCCGCGGGCGTGCTCGTCGGGGCGGGCTGGTCGGGCATGCTCGCGACGACCGACCTGATCGTCGCGCGGGTGCTGGACGCCGACGCCACGCGCAACGGGGAGCACCGCGAAGGGCTCTTCCTGTCCGCGTTCGGCTTCTTCAACCGGCTCAACGGGATCGCGACCGGGCTCGCGCTCACCTCGCTGGGCGTGTTCTTCGGCTACAACTCGGGCGACGACCCGGGCGCGGACCCCGGGCTCGCGTTCCGGGTGTACCTTTGCGCCTACCCGTTCGTACTGACGACGATCGGCGCGATCGCGGCGCGGTTCATCACGATCCCGATCGAGACGCCGCCCGAGGCGGCCGATCCGCCGCCCTTGGACGAGACCGCTGTGGAAGGACCCCGATGACCCGACGCGTCGTGATCACCGCCGATGACCTCGGCCGGGAGCCGGGGACGACGGAGGTGATCGCCTCGCTGCTCGCCGAGGGGCAGGCCACCGCGACGACACTCATCTGCCTCTCGCCGGTGGCCGAGCAGGCCGCGAAGACGGTACGCGAACTCGGCGTCGTGCCCCGCCTGCACGTGACGCTCACCAGCGAGGGCGGGCTTCCGCGCTGGCGGCCGCTCACCGGCGCGGCGAGCCTGGCCGATCGGGACGGGACGCTCAGCGACGATCCGTACGTACTCGGAGCCCGCGGCGAGAGCGGGGACGTCATCGGGGAGGCGGAGGCGCAACTGCGCTGGATGCGCGAGCGGGGCCTGACGCCCGAGGCGGCCGACTCCCACGCCGGCACCCTCTACGGCCTGCACGGCAGGTCGTGGCTGGCCGAGGCGCTGGAGTGGTGCGCGCGCCACGGTTTCGCCTTCCGGCTGCCCCGTGACCCGCTGCCGTACTTCGGCGGGCCGCTGCCCCCGCCGCTCGCGGCGGCGCACGAGCAGGCGGTCGCCCACGCCGACGCGCTGGGGGTGGCCATCCCGGAGACGATCGCGACCAACCGGCGCGGCGCGCACGAACTCGGCTCCTACGAGCGGCTGCGGGACGACTACCTGCGCCGGGTCGCGGACCTGCCGGAAGGGACGAGCGAGTTGTTCCTGCACCCGTCCCGCGAGGAGGCGGTCATGGGAGCGGACGGAATCGTGCGGATCTGGGAGACGCGGCTGCTGCGCGACCCGGTGTGGCACAAAGCCCTCGAAAGCGAGGGAGTCGAGGCGGTCGGGGGCTGGTGGACCTGAAGGCCCAGAGGGTCACCCGCCAGAGCGCCTCGAACAGCACGCCGGAGCTCATCTTGCTCGCCCCGGCCGTACGGTCGACGAAGGTGATCGGCACCTCCGCCACCGTGAACCCGCGGCGCACGGCCCGCAGCGTGAGATCGACCTGGAAGCAGTAGCCGCGCGACTCCACGCCGCCGAGCAGGATCTCCGTCAGCGCGGCGGCCCGGTAGACGCGGAACCCGCCCGTGGCGTCGGCGACCGGCAGGCGCAGCGCCAGCCGTACGTACCGGTTGGCCAGCCGGGAGAGCAGCTCCCGCCGCCGCGGCCAGTTCGCCACCCGGCCGCCCGGCACCCAGCGTGAGCCGATGACCAGGTCGGCGTGCTCGGCCGCGCGCAGCAGGGCGGGCAGCCGCTCTGGCGGGTGCGAGCCGTCGGCGTCGATCTCCACCAGCAGGCCGAACCCCCGGTCGAGGCCCCAGCGGAAGCCCGCCGCGTACGCGGCGCCCAGCCCCTGCTTGCCCTCCCGGTGCAGGACGTGCACGTTGCCGTGGTCGGCGGCGAGCCGGTCGGCGATCAGGCCGGTCCCGTCGGGGCTGTTGTCGTCCACGACGAGGATGTGAGCGGCGGGCACGGCCGCGCGGATCCGGCCGACGATCGCCGGCAGGTTGTCCCGTTCGTTGTAGGTCGGCGTGATGACCAGGACGTCGCTCATGCTGCGCTCCTCAGCTCGCGTGCCGGAAGTCGGGCCAGGCGGTCGTCCACGGGGTCCGGGGTCCCGAGCAGACTGTGATCGGCATACCCTGCTCCTCGTTGACGACTCCGGTGCCGTGGTCGACGACCCCGGCGGATTCGCACAACTCGAACCGCTGCCGCAGCCGCTCGGGCGGCAGCCCCACGGTGACCACCGTGCGTGCCGTCTCCGGGGGCGGCCCTTGCTGCCACAGCTCGTTGTGGCCGCTGTAGACGGGAATGTCCGGGGCGAACCGGTCGAGTGCGCCGGCCTCGCCGTAGTTCGAGGTGAGCACGACCGTCCCCGGCGGCAGCGCCCGGTACGTCCCGGCCACCTGGGCGGCGAAGCGCGGCCAGCCCACCGACTCCCTGGACACCTCGTTCGGCGAGTGGCCGAGCGCCGCGAGCGGCAGCAGCGGCAGCGCCACCACGATGCCGGCGACCGAGGAGCCCAGCAACCCGCACCACACCGCCCGGCGGCGGGCGGCCCGGCCGGCCATCCACGCGGTGACGGGCACGCAGCCGGCCACGAAGGCGAAGAGCACGCTTCCCGCGACGTAGTCCGCCCGCCCGCCGGAGGCGAAGCCGAGCAGGATCGTCATCAGGGTGCCGATCGCCAGCGAGCGGGTCTCCTGCCGCCGCAGCAACCAGAGCCAGCCGGCCACGGCGATCGCGAAGGCTCCGATGCTGAGCAGCGCCACCAGCATGGGCACGTACATGATCCGGTTGATCGGCTCGTTCAGCACGGCGGCCATGGTGAGCTGCGGCCAGCCGTTGACGGCCTGGTAGAGCACGTTGGGGGAGGCGATGAGCGCGGCCAGGGCCGCCCCCGACCAGAACCACCTGTCGCCGAAGACCGCGCGCGGCCCCTTCACCGCCAGGCCGACGGTGACGAGCAGGCCGGTGACCAGCCCCATGATCAGCAGCACGATGAGGTGTTTGTTGAACGTGGCCGCCCCCGCGACGACGCCGGCCGCCGGCCACCACCGCCCGTCGCCGCGCAGCAGGGCGCGGAGCACGAACAGGATGCAGGCCGTCCAGAACACGAAGTCGGCCGACTGGGTGAGCAGGGTGTGCCCGGCGAGCAGGGGGAACATCCCGGTGCCGAGGCCGGCGGCGGCCAGCGTCTGCGCGCCCCTGCCGCCGCCGAGCTCCCTGGTGATCGCGGCGCCGAGCAGGATCAGCAGGCCGGTGCAGAGCGCGGGGACGATCCGTAAGCCGACGATGGTGTCCCCAAACAGTTCGGTGGACAACCGCGCCAGCAGCGGGGTCAGCGGCGGCTGGTCGAAGTAGCCCCACGCGGGGGTCTGGCCGAGCAGGCGGAAGTAGAGCTCGTCGCGGTGGTAGCCGTACCACGGGCTGAGCGACAGCAGCGTGATCACGACGATGGCGGCGATCGGGCCGGTGGTGCGCCAGGCGAACGCGGGAGGCGCGGGAGCGGTGGTCCGGAGGTCAGGGTCTCGAAGAAGCATGCCCCCACGGTTTCCGACGGGGCCACCGCCTGTCGTCTGGCCAGGAGCGGAACCTGGGGTCAGACCCCGGGGATAGGCGGCGGCTCCCCGGGGCGGACCACGCCGTGGTCGAAGGCGAAGACGACCGCGGCGGCCCGGTCGCGTACCGCCAGCTTCGTGAAGATCCGGCCGACGTGCGTCTTGATCGTGCCCTCGCCGATCACGAGATGGCGGGCGATCTCGGCGTTGGTGAGCCCGCGGCCGATGAGCCTGAGCACCTCGACCTCGCGGGAGGTGAGGTCGCCGAGCCGCCGGGACGCGTCGGGGTCGGTCACCGGGTCGGCGCGGTAACGCTGCAGGACCCGCCCGCAGACGGACGGATCCAGCCAGCCGTCGCCCGCCGCCACCGCGCGTACCGCGCGCTGGATGTCCTCGGCGGGAGCGTCCTTGAGGCAGAAGCCCGACGCGCCGGCCCGCAGGGCCGCCGCCAGCACGCTGTCCTCGCCGAACGTGGTCAGCACCAGGATGCGGCACGCCGGGTCCTCGGCCAGCAGGGCGCGGGTGGCGTCCACGCCGTTCATCCGCGGCATGCGGATGTCCATGACCACGGCGTCGGGCCGGGCGCGCGCGACCTCCGCCAGCGCGAACTCGCCGTCCGCCGCCTCGCCCACCACGTCGAACCCGTACGGTTCGCGCAGGATCGTCCGCAGCCCCGCCCTGGCGAGCTCCTGGTCATCGACGAGCACCACCGAGATCATGCCTGCGGCTCCCTCTCTCGTTCAGGCCGGCAGTTCCGCCCGCACGACCCACCGGTCGTCCTCGGGACCGGCGGTGACGTGCCCGCCGACCATACTCACCCGGTCGGCCATCGCACGCAGGCCCATGCCGCCATTGTGCCGGGGCGGGCGGCCCGGCAGCGGGTTGGCGACCGTGACCTGGACGGCGCCGTCCTCCGACACGCGCAGCCGGACCTCGACCGGACGGCGCGGGGCGTGGCGGCTGGCGTTGGCCAGCGCCTCCTGCAGCAGCCGGTAGAGCACCATCCCGGTCGCCGGGCCCGCCGCCGATAACTCGCCTTCGATGTTCGAGCGCAGCTCCAGGCCCGCCGTCCGGTACTCCGCGAAGAGCTCGGGCAGCAGGGACGCGGTGGGCTGCGGGGCGACCGCGGCCGGATCGGGACCCTGCTCGGCCAGGACATGGACCAGTTTGCGCAGCTCCGCCATGCTCTGCCGGGCCAGGCGCTCGGCCTCGGCGACGCCGGACGCCGCCTCCCGGTGATCGTGTTCGAGCGCCAGCCGCACACCGCCCAGGTGCAGCACCGTCACGGCGAGCGTGTGCGCGACGATGTCGTGCAGGTCGGCGGCGAGCCGCTGCCGCTCGGCCAGGGCGGCGGCCGCGTTGGCGGCGCGCTCGGCCCGGTGCAGCCGTTCGCCCACCTCGATGCGGTAGCGCACGGCCCAGCCGCTCCAGAAGACGAGCGTCGCGGCGCCCAGCCAGTTCGGCCAGCCGGGGTCGGGGGTGGTGAACGCCGCCGCGACCACCACGGCCAGCGAGGCGAGCCACATCACGACGCCCGGCCAGAGCCGCTGGGTCAGCGCGACGGCCCCGAGGTAGAGCACCAGGACGAACCAGCCGATGCTGTTGATCGCGAGCCCCGTGAGCGCCGCGATGGCCAGGGGCGCCAGCAGCGCGGCGACCTCGGCGGCCCGGCCCCGCACATCGCGCACGATGACGAGGCAGGCCAGGACGAGGGCGCCGCCGCCGGCGAACGGCCAGCCGCAGCCGCAGCCGCTCGTGACCGTCTGCACCCACGACAGCCCGACCAGCAGGATCAGCAGCCCGAAGCCGGCCGGTAACAGCCATCGGGGAGTCAGCACGCGCCCATCGTAGGAAGAGCCGGCTCGGGCGCGCATCCACCCGGAGGCATACCCGCCGTCTGCCCGTGGTCGGATCAGCCCTGTACGAGCCGCATGGAGATGTAGTAGTTAATCCCTGACCACCGGGTGTGATACACCTTCTTCCGCTTGTACTCGCGGAAGCCGAGCTTCTCGTACAGGTGCAGGGCCGGGGCGTTGATGTCGGAGATCTCCTCCAGGACGTACTCGTCGTACTGCGGCAGGGCGAGCAGATGGGACAGCAGGGCCGCGCCCACCCCCCGGCCCCGGTGCTTCGCGCGGGTGGCGACGAACTCCAGAGAAGCCAGCCCGTCCCTGGTGGACGGGAGCGTCGCGCTGAACGTGCTCCTGAAGGCGAGGTCGGCGAAGGTCCCCTTGAGCAGCCCGAGGTGCCTGCGCAGTTCGCGTCCGTCGTGCCGGAACGACAGCCGCGTGCCGTCGGTCAGGGCGGTGATCCCGGCGGGTTCCCCATCGACGAGGGCGACCCAGTAGAGGTCGAGTGGCAGGGCGTGCTCGAAGGCGTCGGTGAGCCGGGCCGGGTCTTTGGAGAAGGCGGAGAATTCGGGGCCGAACCCGTCGACGAAGATCTCCGTTATGGCTCTGCGGTGTTCGTCGCCCAGGTCGGTGGCGCGTACCACGTCGATCATCGTTCTTCCTTCGCTCTGCGGGTGATGAGTGCCTCGATGCCGTCGAGGAGCAGGCCGAGGCCGAAGCCGAAGTCGGCGTCCTCGACCCACTCCTGCGCGCCGCCGAAAGCGCCCGCGCCGAGTGCCGCCGACAGGCCCGGGTAGTGCGCCGGGTCGGCCAGGCGGGTGAGTATCACGCCGTAGTCGCCCGGTCCGGCCATGCCCGTCTCGTCCGCGCCGCCCCGCAGGCTGTGGGCGAGTGAGGCGGTGCTGACCGCGTACGCGGACAGGGTGGTGGCGATGTTGACGCCCTCGCCCGGCGTGAGTCCCGCGCGGGACAGCGCGACCAGCAGCCGGTCCAGCCAGCTCAGCGCGCGCGGCCCGGTCGGCGGCGTCAGCGGGGACACCTCCAGGAGCCAGGGCCTGGTGAGCAGGAACTCGCGGTAGGACCGGGTCCAGGCGGTCAGATAGTCCCGCCAGTGCAGCTCGCCGGGCTCGGGCGGTGGCGGCGCGGCGGCGTCGGTCATCGCGGTGAGCAGTTCCTCCTTGCTGCCGACATAGCCGTACAAGGCCATCGGCGACACGTCGAGACGCGCCGCCACGCTGCTCATCCGCACCCCCGCCAGCCCATCGGCGTCCGCGATCCCGATGGCGGCCTCGGTGATCCTTTGCAGGCTCAGGCTGGGCCGCGGGCCGTGCGACGTCCTGGGCTCCTGACCCCACATCCGCGCGACGACCGCCGGCATCTCCGGTCCGTTGTCGATGACGCACCTCCAATACTGTACGGCCTACACTATATGGCATACGGAGTAAGAGGTTCGCCGCGCGGCGGGCGTCATGCCGGGTGGCGTCTTGGTGAGGTTCCCGTGGCGGGCGTTTGGGGGGAGGGCCGCCTCGGAATCCTTCACTCGGTAACCCGATGCGCACGCTATGGCAACCTCGATGAGCACGATCATGAAGGCCGCGAGAGAAGCAGGTGCGATGCAGCGTCTGGCAAGGCGCGGCGCCGCCGTCCGCACCAGGGCTTTGGGCGCGGACGGCCCTGCACGTACGAGTCAGGACCGGGGAGACCGCCGTGGGCGCGCTGTCAATGACCCGCCACCAGTTGCCGGACGCCATCCTGATCGAGATCTCCGGCGAGATCGACGCCACGAACCACGCCGCGCTTGAGGAGCGCCTCGCCCAGACTCACCCGCGACCGCACGAGACGCTGATCCTCGACCTCGGCGCGGTGCCCTTCATGGACAGCTCGGGGCTGCGGCTGCTGCTGCGCACCCAGAACCGGCTGGACCTGGACGGCAAGAACCGCCTGCGCCTGGTCGCCCCGCAAACCCGGCTCCTGCGGCTGATGGAGGTCACCGGCGCGGGCTCGGTGCTCAACCTGCACGCCGACCTCGACCACGCCATCGCCGCCGTCGAGCGGCACGCCACCGCGCACCCCGCCCTGCGGCGGCCCTCACCCATCGGCCTCGTCCTTCCCCCGCACGTCTGGACCACCGATCCGGGTGGGAAGGACGAGCCCATTTCATGAAGTTCGGGGACTGTCGGGATGCCTTGTGTATAGGGTCGGTTCCCTATGATCATCAGGCATGACGGTCCCCACGGGATCGGCGGGGCGGCGACATGATGGCCATGTCGCTGCTGACCCGGCTCAACCGCTTCAACCGGCGGCACCCGTGGAGCCACAACGACCACTACGGCCCCTGGGTCGCGAACCAGGTGGCCGCCTCAGGGGCCCGGCACGTCCTCGACGTCGGGTGCGGCACCGGAAACCTGGTCGCCCTACTGCGCCCGCACGCGGCCACCGTCACCGGGCTCGAACCCGACCCGGAGACCGCCAGGATCGCGGCGGGCCGGTTCGCCGGAGACCCCGGGGCCGGCGTCATCCAGGCCGACTTCGCCGGGCGTGACCAGGAGCGGCGCTGGGACGCCATCACCCTGGTCGCCGTGCTGCACCATCTCCCGCTGGTGCCCACCCTGCGCGAGCTGCGCGCCGGCCTCGCCCCCGGCGGGCGCCTGGTGATCGTCGGCTGCTTCCGCGAGGACGGGCCCGCCAAGCTGCTCACCGACCTGCCGGCGTTGCTCGCCAACCCGGTCATGGGGATGATCAAGCACCCCGCCCGCGCCGAGACGATGCCCGTGCACATGACCGCGCCCACCGCCGAGCCGCGGGAGACGCTCGCCGAGATCCGGGCCGCGGCGGCGCGCGAACTGCCGGGGGCCCGGATCCGGCGCCGCCTCTTCTGGCGCTACACCCTGGTCTACGACGCCCCCGCCGGCTGAGGCTCCCGCCGGTGGGAATGCCCGGGTGCCTGCCGTCGCTACGATCGGATCGGGTCCAGGCAACGGACGTAGGACGGCGATGGCGAAGCGTGTGACGATCAACGACGTGGCGCAGGCCGCCGGCGTCTCCCGGCAGACCGTGACCCGGGCGATCAACGACATGGGGGAGATCAACGAGCGGACCAAGCAGCGCGTGCTGGACGCCTGCGAGCGGCTCGGATACCGGCCGAGCCGGTTCGCCCGCAACCTGGTGCTGCGCCAGAAGTCGCGCGCGATGGGCTTCCTGGTGGCCTCCTTCCGCAACCCGTACTACACCGAGATCGCCGGCGACCTGCTCAACACCGCCGCCGAGCGCGGCTGGCACGTGCTGATGGCCTCCACCGAACGGGAGGACGAGGCGAGCGCACTGGAGATGCTCTCGGGCCAGGTCGACCTGTTCGTCGGGCACTTCGCGCAGCAGGACGACGACCTGGTACGGGCCACCCGCGGCCTGCCTGTCGTGATGCTGGAACGGACCAGCGACCGGCCCGGCCTGCACGGCGTGGAGGTCGACATCCGCGAGGGCGTGCTGGAGGCGGTGCGCGCCCTGCGCGGCAAGGGCGCGCGCCGCATGGGCATGATCGACTCCGCGGGCGACGGGTCCGGGTACGTGCCCTCGTCGCGGCGCGGCTTCTTCGAGGAGTTCGCCGGCCCGGAGTCGGCCGGGGCGGTCGTCGCCGGCGACGAGTCGATCACCGGCGGCGGCCGGGCCTTCACCGAGCTCATCGGCGCGCATCCGGACGTGGACGCCGTGCTGGTCTTCAACGACCTCATGGCGCTCGGCGCGGTGCAGGCCTCGCACGCGCTCGGGATCAACGTGCCCGGCCGGGTGCGGATCTGCGGCTTCGACGGCCTGACGCTGGGCGAGGCGGTCTATCCGACGCTGACGTCGGTGTCCCTTGACCGTTCCGCGCTGGTGGGGGAGGCGCTCGACCTCGCGGGCGCGCTGGCCGAGGCGGACTTCGCCCTGCTGCCGTCCATGCGGCGCACGGTTCGGCCGCGCATGTTGTGGCGCCAGTCCGCGTGATTCATCCCCATTGACAGGCGGGCGGCCGTCTTCATACCGTGATGGCTGGTACATGGCCGTGAACGTTCACGGCCCGGTTGTCGTCACATCTCTGGGAGCTGTGCATCGTGTCTTTCCGCTCCACCGCCGCCGATCGGCTGTCGTCCTTCGAGCCGGGCGCCGGACGGCTCGCGCCGCGCGCCAGCGCGACCGGTGACGCCCGCGTCCTCGACCTGGATGGTGACTGGCGTTTCCACCTCACCCCCTCGCTCCGTGGCCTGACCGACGGGTTCGAGCGGCCCGAGTTCGACGACGCGCACTGGCACACGCTGCCGGTGCCCGGCTCGTGGCAGATGGAGGGCCTGCGCTCACCTTCCGGCGACCTGCTCGCCCCGGATGAGGCCCGGTTCGGGCGGCCCGCGTACACCAATCACGTCTATCCGTTCCCGCTGGACCCGCCGCATCCGCCCGACGAGAACCCGACCGGCGAGTACCGCACCACCTTCCGCATGGACGCCCTCGACACCCGCTGGGTGCTGCGCTTCGAGGGCGTCGACTCGCACTTCACCGTCTGGGTCAACGGCACCGAGCTGGGCTGGAGCACCGGCAGCAGGCTGGTCACCGAGTTCGACGTCACCGGCGCGCTGCGCGAGGGCGTCAACGTGCTCGCCGTACGCGTGCACCAGTGGTCGGCCGCCAGCTACCTCGAAGACCAGGACATGTGGTGGATCTCGGGGATCTTCCGCTCGGTGCGCCTGGTCGAACGGCCCCCGGGAGCCATCGGCGACCATTTCGTGCACGCCGGCTACGACCACCTGACCGGCGAAGGCGTCCTGCGCGTGGACTGCGACGTGGACGCCGTGATCGACCTGCCCGAGCTGGGCGTCACCGGCCTGCCCGCCGGGGAGACCCGCCGCGTCGCCGGCGTCGAGCCGTGGACCGCCGAGACGCCCCGCCTCTACACGGGCACGCTGCGCAGCTCGGGGGAGACGATCGAGCTGCGCGTCGGCTTCCGCACGGTGAAGGTGGACGACGCGGGGCTCATCACCGTCAACGGCGCGCCGATCCGCTTCCGTGGCGTCAACCGGCACGAGTGGCACCCGCGTACCGGACGGACCCTCGACCTGGACACCATGCGCGCCGACGTGCTGCTGATGAAGCGGCACAACATCAACGCCGTGCGCACCAGCCACTACCCGCCCGACAGCCGCTTCCTCGACCTGTGCGACGAGTACGGCCTGTGGGTCGTGGACGAGTGTGACCTGGAGACGCACGGCTTCGTCGAGGCCGGCTGGAAGCACAACCCCTCCGACGACGAACGCTGGCGGGAGGCGTACCTGGACCGCATGCGCCGCACCGTCGAACGCGACAAGAACCATCCCAGCATCGTCATCTGGTCACTCGGCAACGAGGCCGGCACCGGCGAGAACCTGCGCGCGATGGCCGAGTGGACGCGGGAGCGCGACGGCGACCGACTGATCCACTACGAGGGCGACTACGACAGCCCGTACGTCGATGTCTACAGCCACATGTATACCGACGTCCCCCAGATGGAGCTCATCGGCAAGGGCGCGGAGAACCGCACCGCCGACGCCGCGAACGACGCGCACCGCCGCGCCCTGCCCATGATCCTTTGCGAGTACGCGCACGCGATGGGCAACGGGCCCGGCGGGCTGGCCGACTACGAGGCGCTCTTCGACCGTTACCCGCGCCTGCACGGCGGGTTCGTGTGGGAGTGGATCGACCACGGCATCACCCAGCTCACCGCCGACGGCCGGGAGTTCTTCGCCTACGGGGGCGACTTCGGTGAGCAGGTGCACGACGACAACTTCATCGCCGACGGCCTGCTCCTGCCCGACCGCACGCCCTCGCCGGGCCTGCTGGAGTACAAGGCCGTGATCGCCCCGATCACGCTGGCTCTGGAGGAGGGTGGCGGAGGGCTCACCCTGAGCGTGCGCAACCGCCACGACCACATCGACACCGGGGACGTCGTCTTCGAGTGGCAGGTGGACGAGGACGGCGTCCGCGTCGCCGGCGGAACCCTGGACGTCCCCGTGACGGGCCCACGCTCGGTAACCACCGCCAACCTGCCCGCCTCCGCCACCGCCATCGCCACCGGCACTGGCACTGGCACCGCCACCGGCACTGGCACGCCGGGCACGCCCACCGGCCAGGTCGTCCTGACCGTCCGCGCTCTCTGGGCCAAGGACCGCCACGGCGTCCCGGCCGGACACGAGATCTCCTTCACCCAGCACCTCCTCACCGACGCCCAGACACCCTCGTCGCCTGGCCAGGCACCAGAAGCGTCGCGTGGTGGCGCGGCTGGGGCAGCGAACGGCGGCGCGGCTGAGGCGGCGCGTGGTGGCGCGGTTGAGGTGGTGGCCGGTGGAGGGTGGCGGCTGGGGGCGGGGCGGTTCGACGGCGACGGGCGGCTCGTGGCGCTCGGCGGCCTGGAGATCGTGCCGCCGGAGGTGGACCTGTGGCGCGCGCCGACCGACAACGACCGTGGCGGGCGCGGGCAGGCCCGTACCTGGGCGCAGCTCGGCCTCGACCGGCTCCGCCACCGCACCGTCGCCGCCGCCCAGGACGGCGACGCGCTGGTGGTCGAGACGGTCACCATGGCCGCCGGCCGCGACGCGGGCATGCACGCGCGCATGACCTGGCGGGCCGGTTCGGACGACGCGCTCGAACTCCGCCTCGACCTGCGTCCGGTCGGCCAGTGGAACACCGGCATCGGCCCTGGCACGGGCCCCGGCCCCGCCATGGCGGTGAGCGTGCCCCGGATGGGCCTGCGCCTCGGCCTGCCCGGCGGCGACGCGGTGCTCGACTGGTACGGCCTGGGCCCCGGCGAGTCCTACGCCGACAGCGACCACGCCGTCCGCCTGGGCCGCCACCGCGCCGGCCTGGCCGACCTGCAGACCCCGTACGTCCGCCCCCAGGAGAACGGTAACCGCCGCGCGGTCCGCTGGGCCCAGATCACCTGGCCCACCGGCGACGGCCTGCGCGTCGAGGCCCCGAACGGCGTGGACCTGACCCTGCGCCCCTGGACCAGCCACGCCCTGGCCGCCGCCCGGCACCCCACCGACCTGACCCCCGACGGCCGCCTCTGGCTCAACCTCGACCTCGCCCAGTACGGCCTCGGCTCCGGCTCCTGCGGCCCCGACACCTTCCCCGCCCACCGCCTGTACCCGCACACCACCTCCCTGGTGGTGCGCCTGACCCCCGTCCCGGCGCCGTAGCCCGGACGGATCCCCGTCCCGGCGCGGTAGCCGGCCGCTCCGCGCAGCTTGGCGGCCCTCGCCCCCGCTGAGGGCCGCCATGACGTCCGCCTACGCGCGGGCGTTGCGGATGGTCAGGCGGCCGTAGGGGAGTTCGCCGGTGACACGGACGTGCGGGGCGCCCGGCCGTGGGCGGCCCGGGGCCTTGCAGGACACCCGTCCCCAGTCGGTACGCACCCCGTCGGCGTCAGCGGTGGCGCCGGCGGGCAGGATGATCGTCGCGGCGCCGTACGCGAGCCAGAGCTCGATGTCGACCCGCGCGTGCGGGATGTGCGCCTGGGACAGGTCGAGCCGCACCCTGCCGTACTCGGACTCGACGCGCAGCCGGCGCGGGACGAGCCAGTCGCCCTTGCGCGTGACGCTCCCGCCGACGGATTCGAGCCGGACCGTCTCCTCAGCCTTCTCCACCTGCGGCAGGTCGGCGACGGCCGGTTCGAGCTCCTGGGAGGTGGTGGCGGTGAGCGCTTGTTCGATGCGCAACTCCAACTCGGCCGTGCCGAGCCGGCCGTCCGCGTACGCCTGCTGGATCAGCTCCACAGCGTGCTCGCGGTCCAGCGTGGAGAGGGTCTTCGTCGGCACGGTGTTCATCGGCACGGGGTTCATCGGCACGGGGTTCATCGCCACGGGGTTCATCGACCGGCGGCCTTTCTGTGAGGGACGGCTCACGAGCGGTGGATGGTGATGTCGCCGTAGTCGGTCTGGGCGCGCACCTCGACGGTCCGCTCGCTCTGGGCGGGGGTGTCGCTGGGGTCGAGGCTGACGGTCACGGTGCCGTACTTGGAGCTCACGTCCAGCCAGGCGGCGGTGCCGTCGCTGATGCCCAGGTCAAGCCCGCCGCCGGTGGTCTCCATGACGACCGAGCCGGAGCGCACCTCGCCGATCTCCACGCTGGCGTGCGCGGTCTTGGCGGCGACGCCGGTCAGGGCGCGGCCCACGGTGACGTCGCCGTGCGCGCTGTTGAGCCGCAGCTGGCCGGTCACCTCGCGGATGCGTACGTCGCCGTGGGAGGTCTTGACCGCCGCGCTGCCGTTGATCGTGCCGATGTCGATGCCGCCGTGGGTGGTGGTGATCTCGGCGTGCCCGGTCGAGTGGGTGACCGAGATGTCGCCGTAGGTGCTCTTCAGCTTCAGCCGTCCGGCCTCTTCGACCTGGATCTCGCCGTAGGAGGTGGCGAACGACACCTCGCCGAGCGGGCCACGGCAGCGCAGGTCCGCCGCCGACTTGGCGTCCACGCGGGAGCCCGCCGGCAGGCCGATCGTCACCTCGACCGAGCCCGGACCGAGCAGCAGCGAACGCGCCCAGTTCGCGGGCGACTCCACGAGCTTGTCGAGCGAGAGCCCCATGCCGAAGGAGAAGGCGGCCTGCTCCTTGCCCCCGCGCACGACGAGCCTGCCGCCTTCGTACTCGACCTGCACCGACCGCGCGGCCTGCACGTCGGCGTCATTGTGCTCACTGCCGGGGCGCACCTCGACGACGGTGTCGGCGCGGTCGCTCGCGGTGATCCGGATGGTGGCGCTGCCCAGATCGAGAACGGCGAGGATGGGTTCGGGGCTGTCGAAGGTAGGCATTCCGGTCCCCTTGTCGTAAGTCGGTGTGGACATCAGCGCACCCAGCCGCTGTAGCGGTTGCCGCTCTGCTGCGCCGGCCGCCGGCTCGTGCGGCGGCCGGGGTCACCGGGGTCGAGCGCGGCGGAGACGGCGCGGACGAGCCAGGCGTTGACCGACAGCCCATCCCGGGCGGCGGCCTCCTCGATGCGCGGCTTGAGGTGCTCGGGCACCCGGAGCGAGATCCGGGAGGTCCCGCCCTCGTCGGCGTCCGGGGGTGGTGGCGGCGGGGCGGGCGCCGCCTCGAACTGCCCCTTCTCGCCCTCCTCGTCGAACGGGCGCGCGCTCGGCGGCGGCGTCACGACGAAGCCGGGGTCGCGTCCGCGCAGGCGCACCTCGACCGAGCCGGGCGCGAGGTCGTGGGTGATCTCGTCCGCGGCAGCCGACAGGGCCTCCAGCAGCGCGAGCCGGGTGGCCGACTCCAGCGTGGCGGCGAGCCGTTCGGCCAGCGCACGTGCTTCCTCGCCGCCCGCGCCCGCGGCGATGGCGAGTTCGCGGCGTAGATGATCTACATACGGAGCCAGATCCATGACGCCATCATGACATCACGATGGCGTCATTTCAACTGGGGCGCGACGGCTATATGGCGTCATTTGAGACGCCGTCGGCCCTCAGTGGGACTCGCGCGCCACCAGCCTCGGCGCGACTCGCGCGCCACCTGTCTCAGTGGGACTCGCGGGCCACCAGCCTCGGCGCGACTCGCGCGCCACCTGTCTCAGTGGGACTCGCGGGCCACCTCATCGCCGCTGGAGCCGACGAGGAAGTCCAGGTCGGCGCCGGTGTTGGCCTGCCGCACGGTCTCGACATAGAGGCGCTGCCAGCCCCGGTCCGGGCGGGCGAACGCCTCGGTCATGGCCGGCGACGGTTCCCGGGACGCCAGCTCCTCGGCGGGGAGGTCGATGTCGAGCCGCCGCGCGGCGACGTCCAGGACGATCGGGTCGCCGGTCCTGACCAGGCCGAGTGGCCCGCCCGCGGCCGCCTCGGGGGCGACGTGCAGGACGACGGTGCCGTACGCGGTGCCGCTCATCCGGCCGTCGCAGATGCGCACCATGTCACGTACGCCCTGGGCGAGCAGCTTGGGCGGCAGCGGCATGTTGGACACCTCCGGCATGCCGGGATAGCCCTTGGGGCCGCAGCCGCGCAGGATCAGCACCGAGTCGGCGGTGACGTCGAGGTCGTCGATGCGGGCGTGCAGGTCCTCGATGGAGTCGAAGACGACCGCCGGGCCCCGGTGGCTGAGCAGGTGGGGCGAGGCGGCGGCGGGTTTGATGACCGCGCCGTCGGGGGCGAGGTTGCCGTACAACACGGCGATCCCCGCGTCCTCCCGCAGCGGTTCCGCGCGCGGCCGGATGATCTCACGGTCGTGGATCCGCGCGTCGCCGAGCTGCTCGACCAGGGGGCGGCCGGTGACGGTGATGGCGTGCGGGTCGAGCAGGTCGCGGACCTCGCCTAGCACGGCGTGCAGGCCGCCGGCCCTGAACAGGTCCTCCATCAGGTACCGGCCGGCCGGTTGCAGGTCCACCAGCAGCGGTACGCCGGAGCCCGTACGGTCGAAGTCGTCCTGGGTGAGCTCGACGCCGAGGCGGCCGGCGATGGCCAGCAGGTGCACGACGGCGTTGGTGGAGCCGCCGAGCGCGGCCAGCGCGACGATCGCGTTGAGGAACGAGCCGCGCGTCAGGACGGTCGAGGGGCGGCGCTCCGCGGAGATCATCTCGGCGATGAGCCGGCCGGTCTCGTGCGCGCCCTCCAGCAGGCGGCTGTCCGCGGCGGGGGTGCCGGCCAGGCCGGGCAGGGTCATGCCGAGCACCTCGGCCAGCAGGCCCATGGTGGAAGCGGTGCCCATCGTGTTGCAGTGGCCCTTGCTGCGGATCATCGACGACTCCGAGCGCAGGAAGTCGGCCTGGGACAGCGTGCCGGCGCGTACCTCCTCGCTGAGCTTCCACACGTCGGTGCCGCAGCCCAGCGGCATGCCGCGGAAGTGGCCGGTGAGCATCGGCCCGCCCGGCACCACCACGGCGGGCAGGTCCACCGAGGCGGCGGCCATGAGCAGCGCGGGGATCGTCTTGTCGCAGCCGCCGAGCAGCACCACGCCGTCGATCGGGTTGGCGCGCAGCATCTCCTCGATCGCCATCGCGGCCATGTTGCGCCAGAGCATCGCGGTCGGCCGCACGTTCGTCTCGCCGAGTGAGATCACCGGCAGGTTCAGCGGGACGCCGCCCGCCTCCCACACGCCGTGCTTGACGTGCTCGGCCACCTCGTCCAGGTGCATGTTGCACGGGGTCAGGTCGGAGGCGGTGTTCGCGATCGCGATGTGCGGGCGGCCGTCGAACGCGCCGGACGGCAGTCCGCGCCGCATCCAGGCGCGATGGATGTAGGCGTTGCGGTCGGCGCCGGCGTACCACTGAGCGCTGCGGCTCCCTGACATGAAGTGACCACCTTTGTCCTAGCCGGAACCACTGCCGGCGAGACTAGCCCACCGCGTCCTCATGCCGCCGTACGGCCTCCAACCGGCGGCGGGTGTCGACGGCGGGCGCGAGGAAGATGGCGGAGACGACGAAGACGAGCACCACCAGCATGGCCGTGCGCAGGTCCCAGTGGTCGCCGAGGAAGCCGAGGCCGGGCGGCCCGACCAGGAAGGCGACGTAGCCGATGGTGGCCACCAGGCTGACGCGGGCGGTCTGGTCGGGCCCGGTCTCTCCGGCGGCCGACAGCGCGACCGGGAAGCCGAGCGACGCGCCGAGGCCCCAGAACAGCACGGCCGCGCCGGCCAGGACGGCGTTGTCGGAGTAGATCACCAGGAGCAGGCCGATCGCCCCGGAGACGGCGCTGGCGCGTACCACGTTGGTACGCCCGAAGCGGTCGAGGAAGAAGCCGCCGCAGAAGCGCCCGATCGTCATGGCGGCGGCGAACCCGGTGTAGACCAGGGATCCTGCCGCCGCGCCCAGCCCGTGCCCGTCCACCATGAGCAGTGGCAGCCAGTCGTTGGCGGCGCCCTCGGCCAGCGCCATCGCCAGCACGATCGCGCCGATCAGGACGAGCTTGGTGTCCTTGTAGAGCTTCTGCCGCGGTTTCCCCGCGCCGGGCCCGTCGTGGCCGGGGGTGAGGATGCCGGTGCCCGCGGGGATGTGGCGGATGGCGTACACGAAGATCGCGGCCGTGATCAGGGTGACGCAGGCCAGGTGCCAGTGCGAGGGCAGGCGGGCGGCGGTGGCCGCGATGCCGGTGCTCGCGCCGATGACGGTGCCCAGGCTGAAGCAGCCGTGCAGGGTGGGCAGCGTCATCTTGCCGGTGATCCGCTCGACGTCGGCGCCGTCCACGTTGACGGCGACCTCACCGGCTCCCATGCCCGCGCCGAACACGCACAGGCCCGCCATGACCAGCGGTACGGACGACAGGAGGCTGCCGGCGCTGATGACGGCCAGGCTCGTCACGATCATCGCGGTGCCGGCGAAGATGACCGGCTTGGTGCCGAAGCGGGAGGTCAGCCGGCCCGAGCAGAGGATCCCGAGCATGGAGCCGAGCGACAGGGCGAACAACACCAGGCCCATCTGCCCGGTGGAGGCCTCCAGCCGGTCGCGGATGTCCGGGGTGCGGGTCACCCATGACGACAGCGCGATTCCCGGCAGGAAGAAGAACAGGAACAGCGCTTGCCTGCGGCGGCGCGTGGCGAGGTCCATGCGGGGTGGGGTCTCCGGAGGAAGTGCGGCAGGGGGCATCGGCGTACAGATGAGGAGGAGGATGCGTATATATGACGTAATGGATCATATGGGACGCGCCTGAGGGCGGTCGCAGCACCTGGCTTCTGTGGCGATCGCGCGTGATGCTGGGCCGTGAAGCCAAACGCCGAGGAGGCGTAGCCATGGACATAGGTCTGATCGCGCTGTTCGACGGACAGCCGGGCAACACGCTGGCGGACGCCGCGCGGACGGCGAAACACCTGGAGGAGAACGGCTTCTCCGGCCTCTGGCATCCCGATCACGTGGTGATGTTCGAGCAGTACGCGCCGAAGTATCCCTACAGCTCGGACGGGGTGCCCCAGCTCCCGCCCGGAAACGGGTGGTTCGACCCGCTGTTCGTCCTGGCGGCGGCCGCGACGACGACGACCAGGCTCCGGCTGGGGACCAGCATCATCATCCTGCCCGAGCGCGATCCGCTGGTCCTGGCCAAACAGGTGGCGACCCTCGACCACCTCTGCGGCGGGCGGCTGGACCTGGGGGTCGGCATCGGCTGGTCGGCGGAGGAGTACGCGGCGCTCGGCATCCCGTGGGAGCGCAGGGGAGCCAGGGCCGACGAGTACATCGCCGCGATGAGACGCCTCTGGCAGGACCTGCCCGCCAGTTACGAGGGCGAGTTCGTCTCCTTCCACGACGTGCTGGCCTGGCCACAGCCGCTGCAGCGGCCGGGACCGCCCATCATCGTGGGCGGCCAGAGCCCCGGCGCGCTGCGCCGCGCGGCCCGCCACGGGGACGGCTGGATCAGCTGGGTGCTGCCGGTGGAGGAGGTCGGGCCCACCACGAACCGGCTGCGGGAGGAGTGCGCCGCCGCCGGGCGCGACCCTGCCGAGCTGAGGTGCGTTTACGGGGTCCCGTACACGACACCGAAGGAGCTGCAGGTGTACGCGGAGGCGGTCCGGCAGACCGGCGGCGAGCTCGCGGTGCTGCCCTGGGTGCCGGGGCGGAACCTGCTGGAGGTTCTCGACGAGGTCGCGGAGCAGCGCGATCTCCTGTGATTCCCGCGTGCGGCCCGGCTGATCGCCCGGGGTCGTGCGGTCAGCCCGTGGTCGTACCGGGGTGCGACCGTGGTCGCACGGGCGAATCGTCATCGGTGCCGACGAGGACGGCTGCCTGCGCCGACAGGATGGAGATCGTTTCCACGACCCCCACCAAGGAAGACGCATGTCGCCGAAGAATGGCAAACACCTGGCGCTCGCCGTGCTCGTCGCGGCCGGCCTGCTGTCCCCGTCCCCCGGACCGGCCGCCGCGTCCGCGCGCCATGAGGAGCCCGCCGCGTCCGCTCTGTCTGCGCGGTACGCGGAGCCTGCCGCGCGGACGTGGCGCGAGGAGCCCGCCGGGATGCGGCAGGTGCTGGACAAGATCGTGGCCGCCGGCGCGCCCGGCGTGCTGGCCAGGATCGATGACGAGCGCGGGACCTGGATCGGCACGGGCGGGACCGCCGACCTGGAGACCGGGAGGCCGGTGCCGCGCGAGGCGCGCTTCCGCGTCGCCAGCGTGACCAAGAGCATGGTCGCCACGATCGTCCTGCAACTCGTCCAGGAGGGCAGGCTGACCCTGGACGAGCCGATCGGCAAGCGGCTGCCCGGCCAGATCGAGGACGGCGACCGGATCACCGTACGGGAGCTGCTGAACCACACCGGCGGCCTGGCCACCTACGACAGGGCCGCCGAGTTCGACGACCCCGAGCAGTACGGCAGGCGCACCTACACCCCACAGCAGCTCATCGACGAGGCCGAACGGCTGCCCGCGCCCGAGCGGGGCCGCTTCTCCTACTCCAACACCGGCTACATCCTGCTCGGACTTCTCGTCGAGAAGGTGACCGGCCGCGAGCTGGGCGCCGAGCTGGACCGGCGGATCTTCCGCCCGGCCGGGATGACGCGCTCCTATCTGCCCAGGACCTGGAGCGGCATCCGCGGCCCGCACGCCACCGGCTACCACCTGCCCACCGGCGCCGACCCCGGCAAGCCCGGCGCCCTGCGGCCCATCACCCGGCTGAACCCGTCCTTCGCCTGGGCGGCATACGGCGTGGTATCGGACGCCCGCGACCTGAACCGCTTCTACCGGGCGCTCTTCGGCGGCCGGCTGGTCGGCGGGGACCTGCTGGCGCAGATGCGCACCGGCGTCGCCACGCCGCAGGCCCCGGTCTTCCCCCGGTACGGGCTCGGCCTGGAGTCGGCGGGCCTCACCTGCGGCGAGACGTGGGGCGCGACCGGCTCGATTCCCGGCTACCAGACGTTCAGCTTCGCCGATGCCAAGGGCGAGCGCCGGATGACGCTGTCGGTCAACGTGCAGCGCAACGATCCGGCGGTCGCGCCCATGCTGCTGGCCGCCGTGGACGCGCTGAACCGTTACTTCTGCGGGGAGCCGTACGAGATGCCGGGCTGACTGCGCTCTGCCGCCTCCCGGAGGCGGGCGAGGGTGATCTGCCGCCTCGCGGACACGGCGAGGGTGAGCGGGCCGGTGGAGCGCCGGACGGCGCCGCATTTCACCGGAAACCGGACGGAGCCGCATTTCACCGGAGATCGGTGTGGTGCTCGATGATTTCGCGCAGTTCCCGGTAGGCGGCCCTGTCGTCGTCCTCGCGGCGGGCCAGGGCGACGAAGCTGCGGGCCTCAGGGTCGGTGAGCGTGGCGAAGCCGACCCCCGGGCGCGGCGCCATCGTGAACGGCTCGGGCACCAGGCCGACGCCCTGGCCAGCGGCGACCAGGCTCATGAGCATGGGGGTGCTGCTGGCCAGGTGCGCGATCGTGGGCGAGAAGCCGCCGGCCGCGCACGCCTGCAGGGCGGCGGCGTGCACCCCGGCGCCCTGCTTGGCCGAGTAGCTCACGAACCGCTCGCCGGCCAGTTCGCGCAGGGCGATGGCACGTCCGGCGAGCGGATGGTGCTCGGGCAGCGCGGCGACGAGCCGGTCGGCGTAGACGATGTCCAGGTGCAGGCCGTCCTGGTCGATCGGCGGGCGCAGCAGGGCCACCTCGATGGCGCGCCGGCGCAGTTGCCGTACCGACTCATAAGAGTGCATCTCATGCAGCTCCAGGTCGATCTTGGGGAACCGGGCGCGGAACCGGGGGAGCACGAGGGGCAGCAGCCCGTACGCGGCCGGTTCGAGGTAGCCGAAGCGGATCACACCGCGTTCCCCGCTGATCGTCTCGCTGACGGCGCGGCGGGCGCTCTCGATGTTGCCGAGCAGCCGCCCGGCCTCGGGCAGGAACGCCTGCCCGGCGGCGGTGAGGCTGACCCGCCGGGTGCCGCGGTCGAACAGCGGGGCGTGCAGCGCCTGCTCCAGCGCCTTGATCTGCCTGGACAGCACGGGCTGGGTGGTGTGCATGCGCTCGGCGGCGCGCCGGAAGTTGAGCTCGTCGGCGACCGCCACGAAGGCCCGCAGTTGCTGGAAGGTGAAGTCTGATGACATCTAGGGCATCAATCTGCTGAAAATTTGAATTAGACGAGTATCTCCCCTGGCACCTAGCTTGGGTCAACACCCAACGAGCCTGTTGACCGGGCATCTCGTGGCAGGGAGGTACGCGTGGCGGAGATCGTCCTGGACGGCGTGGACGTCGAGTTCCGTAAGCCGGGCAAGCGAAGCGAGCCGGTCCGCGTGCTCGACGGCATCGGCCTGGAGATCGCCGACGAGGAGTTCGTCTGCCTGCTCGGGCCGAGCGGCTGCGGCAAGTCCACGGCGCTGAACATCATCGCCGGGTTCGTCCGCCCCACCGCCGGCCAGGTCACCGTGGACGGGCGCGCGGTGGACGGCCCCGGGCCCGATCGCGGCGTGGTCTTCCAGGACGCCAACATCTTCCCGTGGATGTCCGTGGCGAAGAACGTCGCCTTCGGCCCCTCGGTGCAGGGCCGGCTGGCCGGCAGGGAGCTTGATGACCGGGTCGCCCACTACCTGGGCCGGGTCGGCCTCGACGGCTTCGGCGACCACCTGCCGCGCGAGTTGTCCGGCGGCATGCGGCAGCGGGTGGGCCTGGCCAGGGTGCTGATCAACGATCCGCCGGTGATGCTGATGGACGAGCCGTTCGGCGCGCTGGACGCGCAGACCAGGATCACCATGCAGGAGCTCCTGCTCGAACTCTGGGACCGGGACCGCAAGACCGTCCTGTTCGTCACGCACGACATCGACGAGGCGCTGCTCCTCGGGGACCGGGTGCTGGTCATGTCGGCGCGGCCCGGCAAGGTCAAGACCGTGGTCGACGTGCCGCTGCCGCGCCCGAGGAGCTACGACCTGATGCGCGAGCCCGCCTTCGCGGAGCTGAAGAACCGGCTGTTCCACGAGCTCAGGGACGAGGAAGCACGAGCCGGCGCGGCCCACTGAGCAGCGGCGCCACCGGAAGCCGAAAAGGAAACGCGAATGTCAAAGAGCTGGATCTGGCGGCTGGGGGTCGCGATCGCGCTGCTGGCCGGGATCGTGGCCAGTGCGTCCGCCTTCGGCGCCCAGCGTGCGGGCGGTGGATCCCCGGGAGCGTCGGGGCCCACCGTACGCATCGGGTGGGTGCCCGCCGCCTCGTGGACACCGTGGGCGAGCCTCAAGGCCGAGGGCGTCAACGTGGAGCTCATCCCGTTCAAGAGCTCCAACGACAGCCTGACCGCCCTGGCCAACGGCTCGATCCAGATGGCCCCGGTCGGCTACAACAACCTGGCCGCACTGCTCACCGACAGCGAACCCAAGATCAGGTTCGTCTCGGGGATCAGCGAGAACGGCTCGGTGTTCATCGCGCGCAAGGGCAGCGGGATCACCACGTGGGCGGACCTCAAGGGCAAGCGCATCGCCTCCGTACGCGGCTCCACGCAGTACGTCAACCTGGCGACCGCCATGCAGAGCCACGGCCTCGACCTCAACAAGGACGCGACGTTCGTGAACATGCAGGGCTTCAGCGACCTCAACTTCGCGCTCCAGCGCGGCGACGTGGACGCCATCTCGACCTTCCCGCCCCTTTCGGGCCAGGCCGTGGCGGGCGGGCAGGGCGTCGAGGTGCCGGAGATCCAGCGCGGCATGTACGACGGCTCGTTCACCGTGGCCAGCGGCATCCTGGCCGGCGACGACTTCCTGTCCCGGCACCCCGACCAGGCGGAACAGGTGCTGCGCGGCTTCGCCAAGCGCTTCGACGAACTCGCCGCCGACCCGGGGCAGTGGGCCGGGAGCTACGCCGAGCTGACCGGGGTCGCGGAGGAGAAGAGCCTGGTGGACGCGCTGCGCAAGCAGTACATCAAACCCTCGCTGCGGCTGGATGAGAAGGCGATCAGATCGGTGCCCGAGGTGCTCACCCGGCTGGACATCATCAAGCGCGACACCGGCGACGAACTGGCCGACCGGCTCGACTACGACCTGCTGTCCAAGGTGACCGGCAAGTCGGCCGCCGAGCTGGGAAAGGGGAAGTGACGTGAGCGTGCCGGCCACCGATCTCCGGACCAGCGCCGGGCGTACCGATCTCAGGTCGGCCGCCGGGCGCGCGGGCAGGGTCGTGCTGCCGCTGGTGGTCCCGCTGATCGTGATCGCGATCTGGGAGTACGTCGGCCGGCAGCGGCTGCTCGCCGACGGCCTGTTCCCGGCGGCGTCCGCCAGCCTGGCCGCGCTGCTCGACTGGCTGTTCGGCTGGCGGATCATGGACGGGTTCACCCCGTCGCCCGTCTACTCGGGCACCTGGCTCGCGCACATGGGCTCCTCGGTCTTCCGCATCCTGCTCGGCTACGGCATCGGCTCCGCCCTGGCCATCGCGCTCGGGCTGCTGAGCGGCGCCAGCGCGACCGGCCGCCGCCTGGTGGATCCGACGGTCAGCGCGATCAGGCCCATCTCGGTCACCGGCTGGATCCCCCTGGCGCTGCTGCTGTTCGGCATCGGTGACAGCCCGGCCATCTTCCTGACCGCGCTGGCCACGTTCTTCCCCGTGTACGTCAACACCCTCAGCGGGGTACGGCTGGCCGACGGCAACCTGGTGCGCGCGGCCGCGATGCTCGGCGCGTCCAAACGCCGGATCCTGATCAGGGTGACGCTGCCGGCCGCCGCGCCGAACATCGTCACCGGCCTGCGCGTCGCCTCCGGCATCGCCTGGACCACGGTCGTCGTCGCGGAGATCCTGGGCGCCAAGTCGGGGCTGGGCTATGTGCTCATCGACTCCTACAACCAGTTCAGGCTCGACTACGTGATCGCCGCGATGGCCAGCCTCGGCGCCTGCGGGTTCCTCACCGACCGGCTGGTGCAGTGGATCTTCGCCGACTCGCTGCGCTGGTCCCGCAGCTCCTGATTTTTCCCACGTTATGGAGGGTTCTCATGGATCGCAACGACGTCGACTGGAAGGGCTATTGGACCGCTCCCGTCACCCCTTTCACCGCCGCCGGCGCCGTTGACGAGGGCGCGTTCGCCCGAGTCGTCGAGCACGCCGTCGAGCAGGGCGTGCACGGCATCCTGGTCAACGGCAGCACGGGGGAGTGGTTCGCGCAGACCACGGAGGAGCGCAGGCGGCTGGCCGAGATCGCGGTGACGACGGTGGCGGGCCGGGTGCCCCTCGCCATCGGGGTGTCGTGCTCCACGGCCGCCGACGCCGCCGCGCTGGCCTTGCACGCCGCCGAGGCGGGCGCCACGTCGGTGATGTCGTCGCCGCCGCCGATGGCCAGGCCGACGGACGCCGAACTCGTGGCGTACTACGAGGAGGTGGCCGCGGCCACCGGCCTGCCGATGTGGCTCTACAACTTCCCGCAGGACAACGCGCACAACATCCGCGTGGACCTGATCGCCCGCCTGGCCGACATCCCCAATGTGGTGGCCATCAAGCAGAGCACACCCGACACCAGGGAACTGCTCGCCACGATCGAGGCGGTCGGCGACCGGCTGGTCGTCTTCGGCCACCTGCTGAGCAGGCTCGGCCTGGCGCTGATCACCTCGGGTTACGGCGGTGACGGGCACTTCGGCAGCGGCCTGCTGCTCGGCCGGCAGATGCCGGAGTTCTTCGAGCGGGCCTGGGCGGGCGACACCAAGGGGGCGGGGGAGATCGCCGACCGCTTCGAACGGCTCATGACCGGCATGCTCGGCGCCCGGGTGGACGGCTACAACTGGGCCTTCGGCGGCATGCAGCCCACGCTGAAGGCGGCGATGAACCTGCTCGGCCAGCCCGGCGGCTACCCCCGCAGGCCCAAGCTGCCCGTGGACGACCCCCGCGACCTCGCCGCCATCCGCGCCCTCCTCGAAGAGGCCGGTCTCACCTGTGCCTGACCCGCGTCCCACGGACCCGCGTCCCGCAGACTTCCCTGCCACAGACCCACACCCCACCGGCCTGCGGACTTTGCGGGACTACGAGCGGGCCGCGATGGACTCGCTCGGCAGCGACATCGCCGGTTACCTGGCGGGCGGCGCGGCGGACGAGCACACCACCCGCTGGAACGCCGCCCGCTTCGCCGACCTCAGGCTCGTCCCCCGGATCCTCACCGACGTGCGCAGCCTGGACACCTCGGCAGACCTGTTCGGCTCGCGCCTGGAGCACCCGATCCTGCTCGGGCCGACCGGCGCGCACCGCCTGTTCCACCCCGGCGGCGAGCACGCCACCGCCGCCGGCGCCGCGGGCACGGTCTACGTGGTCAGCAGCTACAGCACCACCGCCTTCGCCGACCTCGCCGCAAACGCGGCGGGCCCGCTGTGGTTCCAGCTCAACCCACTGCCCGACGCCGGCTTCGTACGCGAGACCGTGCGCGGCGCGGTGGCCGCGGGAGCACGGGCGATCGTCGTCACCCTCGACACCCCGGTCGCCGGCACCCGCGACCGCCAGTCCTGGAACGGCCTCGACCTGCCGGACGGCATGAGCTACCCCATGCTCGGCAGGTACGCCGGCCTGCGCCCCGACCCGGCGGTCCGCTCGATCCACCGCCCGGCCCTGGACGCCGGATTCACCGCGCCCGACCTGGAACGCATCGTGGCCGAGGCCGGCGTACCGGTGATCGCCAAGGGGGTGCTGCGCCCCGGCGACGCGGCCACGCTGATCGGCCTCGGGGTGGCCGGGATCATCGTGTCCAACCACGGCGGGCGCAACCTGGACACCGTGCCCGCCACGATCGACGCCCTGCCCGGCGTGGTCCGCGCGGTGGACGGCCGGGTTCCGGTACTGCTGGACGGCGGGATCAGGCGCGGCACCGACGTGCTGAAGGCGGTCGCGCTCGGCGCCCGCGCCGTGCTCGTCGGCCGGCCGGCCCTGTGGGGCCTGACGGCAGGCGGCGCCGAAGGGGTGCGGCACGTGATCGACGTGCTCCGCACCGAACTGGAGATGGCCATGGCGCTGTGCGGGGTCACCTCGCTCGGCGCGGCGGGATCAGATGTGCTCTGGGAGGAATGAAGCGATGTGGGCGCTGCGTCAGCCGGGTCCCGGCGTGTTCGAGCGGATCGAGGTCCCGGTGCCGGACCGCCTGGCGGACGGCGAGGTCCTGATCAGGCTGCGGGCTGGGGCGATCTGCGGCAGTGACGTGCCGAAGTTCCTCGGCGTGCACGACCCGGACAACCCGTACACGGGGATGGTCGGCGTGCCGCTGCACGAGGCGGTCGGCGACGTGGTCGAGTCCAACGCCGAGACCCTGCCCGCCGGAGCCAGGGTGGTCGGCATCGTGGAGAACTCCCGCGGCCTGGCCGAGTACTTCGTCACCCCCGCCCGGCTGCTGCACCGGCTGGACAGCGACCTCGACGACGTGCACGCGACCGTGGTGCAGCCGCTGTCCACGGTGCTGAGCACGCTCGACCGGATGCCGCCCGTACGGGGCAAGCGGGTGGCCGTGCTCGGCCTCGGGCCGCTTGGGCTGCTGTTCACCCACGTGCTGAAGAGCATGGGGGCGGCCACGGTCGTCGGGGTGGACCGGGTGGACCGCTCGGCCGTGGCGGGGACGTTCGGCATCGACGAGCTCTTCGTCGGGGAGACCCGGGCCTGGGCGGCGCGGGTCTCCCCGGAGCCCGAGCTGTGCGTCGAGGCCGTCGGGCACCGCCAGGACATCGTGGCCGACGCGATCGAGGCGCTGGCGCCGCACGGGCACCTGTTCGTCTTCGGCCTGCCCGAGGACCACTACGTGTTCCCGATGCGCACGTTCTTCCGCAAGCACCTGACCATGCAGGGCGGCACGACGCTGGACTGGACCCGGTTCCTGGCCGCCGCCGAGCGCTACCTCGTGGACCACCCCGGCCTGCCCGGGGCGTACGTCACCGACGTGTTCCCCATCGACCGCGCGGAGGAGGCGTACCGGCGCTACGCCTTCCCCGCCGAGGGCCGGCTCAAAGTGGCGATCACGACCGGCCCCCGGTAACCCGGCTCAGGTACGGGTACGGGTGAGGATCGCGCGCAACTCGGGCAGGGGGATCTTCGGCCGGCGGTCCGGGGTGAACAGGCCGTTGGTCTCCTGCTCGGTGTCGGTGAACTGGGTGTAGCAGAACCCGGCCAGCCCCGAGTCCACCGCGGCCGCCACCAGGGCGGACAGCCGGTCGGCGAAGTCCTGCTCGGTGCCCACGGTGTCGTAGCCGAACCAGGCGGCGCCCTCCGCCGGTTCAAAGGTCGCCCCGCCGAACTCGGTCAGGATGACGGGCTGGCCCTGATGGCGTACCCCGTCGAGGAGCAGCCGCTTGGCGCCGGGCCACCGTTCGGCGATCTCGCCGCGCCGCAGCGCGGCGGAGCCGTAGCGCTCGCGCAGCACGTGCGCGTGCTGGGTGTAGTCGTGCACGCCCCAGAGGTCGGCGGCCGAGACCTCCCAGCCGTCGTTGGAGACGGCGGGGCGTGAGGGGTCGAGGGCCTTGGTCAGGTGGTAGACGGCGTCCATGAAGTGCCGCTGCTCCGGCACCAGCGCGGGGTTCGGGGTGGACCAGGACTCGTTGATCGGGATCCAGGCGACGATCGAGGGGTGGCTGAGGTCGCGGGAGATCGCCTCGGTCCACTCGCTCACCACCCGCTCGACGGTCGGCGTGCCGAACGCGTACGCGGACGGCATCTCCCCCCACACCATCAGGCCGAGCCGGTCGGCCCAGTAGAGGAAGCGGGGGTCCTCGATCTTCTGGTGGACGCGCAGCCCGTTGAGGCCGATCTCCTTGGCCAGTTCGGCGTCGCGGCGCAGTTCGTCGGCCGAGGCGGACAGGTGGGACTCGGGCCAGTAGCCCTGCTGCAACGCGAACCGCAGGAAACACGGCTTGTGGTTGAGCAGGAAGACGCCGTCGTCCCAGCCGAGGTCGCGCAGGCCGAGGTAGGAGCCGACGCGGTCGACGGGCGTGTCGTCCGCCGCGTCGCTCAGCACGACCGTCGCGTCCACGAGGTTCGGCTGGTCGGGGCTCCAGAGCAGGTCGTCGAGGTCCTGCGCGTGGCGCAGGGCGGGTATGGAGACGTCGAAGGCCATCTCCTGGCCGTCCATCGGCGTGCGCTGCTCGGCGAGCAGGCGGTCGCCGATGGACAGGCGGACCGTCAGGTTGAGCGGCCGCCGGGGCCACAGGCTGAGCTGGACCCGGCAGCGTACGCGGGCGTGGGCGACGTCGGGCGTCCAGTGCAGGACCGTCACGTGCTCCTCCGGCACCTCCTCCAGCCAGACGGGCTGCCAGATGCCGGAGGTGCGGTGGTACCAGATCTTGTGCGGGTCACGGCGCCAGTCCTGCTTGCCGCGCGGCTGGGCGGCGTCGAGCGGCTGGTCCTCGGCCCTGACCACGACGACCTGTTCCCCGTCGTGGTCGATGAGGTCGGACACGTCGCAGGAGAAACCCGTGTGCCCGCCTTCGTGCCGGCCCGCCAGGCGGCCGTTGACCCAGACCTCGGCCCGGTAGTCCACCGCCCCGAAGTGCAGCAGGAGGCGCCGGCCCGCGCCCGGCCGGTCCACCTCGATCGTGCGCCGGTACCAGAGCACGGGATGGAAGCCGGTGTCCTGGACCCCGCCGGCCTTGGACTCGGGCGGGTAGGGCACGGTGATGACGCCGGCGAAGGGTTCGGTGACCTCCGGATCCATCCAGCGTTCCGACCGGCCGGCGTTCGCGTCGTCGTAGCCGAACTGCCACGGACCGCTCAGGTCGCGCCAGTCCGGGTCCCGGACGAGCTGGGGCCTCGGGTGGCCGGCCGCGTCGAGATGGGTGTAGGACATCGAGGAAACTCCGGTGGTGTCGTCGTCAACGGGCAAAGTGGTTCAGTCTTCTCGACGGCCCGCGGTGGAGCGGAGTTCCACCGCGGTGGCGGCGAGCGCCAGCGGTCCCGGCAGCAGCGGGATGAGCAGCGGCATCGACCAGGCGATCAGCGCGGCCAGCAGGACGGCGGCGGCCAGCAGGAGCGAGCCGCGCGGATCGCCGGCCGAGCGGAGCAGCCCTTCGCGCGCGGAAAGCCGCTCCAGCGCGGTGGCACGCAGCCCCACGGTCGCGGCGCCCAGGGTGAGCAGGGCCAGGGCGGGCGCCACGACGTTCGCCCCGGGCAGTCCCGCGCGCACCAGGGCGGCGTCGACCAGCACCAGCACGACGAGCAGCGGCAGGGCCAGCCCGGCGGCCAGCGTTCCGGGGGTCAGGCGGGCACGCAGGTGAGCCGCGTACCCGGCGAACCTGACCGGCAGGCCGTCGTCCGCGCTGCGCCGCAGGGTCGCCGCGGCGGCGGCGAAGGCGGCGGGCGCGGTGACGACCGGCAGGCTGGCGAGGCTGGTGAGCAGGCCGACGAGCAACATGTCGGCGAAGAGCGTGAAGCCGGGGCCGAACACCTCGCCCGGCTCCCGCCGGGCCGGTACCTGGGACATCGCGCCTCAGCCCTTCAGCCCGGAGGTGGCCATGCCCTGCACCAGATAGCGCTGGAACACGAAGAAGAACAGCACGATCGGCAGCACGGAGATCACCGACATGGCGAACATGGGCCCGTACGCCGAGGTGCTGGACTGGTCGACGAAGCTGCGCAGCGCGAGGGTGATGGTGAAGTTCTCCGGCGCGAAGAGGTAGATCATCTGGGTGAAGAAGTCGTTCCAGGACCAGATGAACGTGAAGATGGCCGTGGTGATCAGCGCGGGCCTGCTCAGCGGCAGCGTGATCGCCCAGTACGTACGGAACGGCCCGCACCCGTCGATCCTGGCCGACTCCTCCAGCTCACGCGGCAGCCCGCGCATGAACTGCACGATGAGGAAGACGAAGAACGCCTCGGTGGCCAGGAACTTGGGCAGGATCAGCGGCCAGTACGTGTCCACCAGGCCGAGCTGGTTGAAGATGATGTACTGCGGGATCAGCACGACGTGGTGCGGCAACATCAGCGTCGCCACCATGAAGGCGAACATCACCTTCCGCATCCGGAAGCGCAGCCTGGCGAAGGCGTAGGCGGCCAGCGAGCAGGACAGCAGGTTGCCGATGACGCAGCCCACCGCGATCACCAGCGTGTTGCTGAGCAGCCGGGTGACCGAGACGCCGGACACGCCTTCGAGGGCCGTGGTGTAGTTCTCCCATTCCAGATGGCTGGGCCACAGGTCGAGGCTGCTGATCACCTCGTCGGCCGGCTTCAGCGAGGTGGCCAGCAGCCAGGCCACCGGGTAGAGCAGGACGAGCAGGCACACAAGCGCGACCGTGTGCGGCAGCCACCGCTTCGTGGCGATGTTCATCGGTTCTCCTCGCCCGCGTAGAAGACCCAGGACCGGGACGTGCGGAACATGATCAGGGTGATCACACCGACGGCGATCAGCAGCAGCCAGGCCATCGCGGAGGCGTAGCCCATGTGGGAGGCGGTGAAGCCGCGCTCGTACAGGTACAGGGTGTAGAAGTTGAGGGAGTCGGCGGGGCCGCCGTTACCGCCGCTGATGGCGAAGGCCGGGGTGAAGACCTGGAAGGACTGGATGATCTCCAGCACCAGGTTGAAGAAGACGACCGGCGACAACATCGGCACGGTGACGGAGACGAACTTCCGCCACGCGCCCGCGCCGTCGATGCCCGCCGCCTCGTAGAGCTCGGGCGAGATCTGCTGCAGCCCCGCCAGGAAGATCACCATCGGCGCGCCGAACTGCCACACCGTCAGCAGGACCACCGCGAACACGGCCAGGCTGGGGTTGCCGACCCAGCCCTCGGTGTCGATGCCGACCGCCGCCAGGACGTTCGGCACCGTGCCGCCGTCGTTGAACAGCGCCCGCCACACCAGCGCGATGGACATGCTCGCCCCGAGCAGGGACGGCGCGTAGAACGCCGAGCGGTAGAAGCCGCGGCCCCTGCTGAGGTTCTTCAGCAGCAGCGCCACGGCGAGCGCGACGGCCAGCTTGAGCGGGACGGCCACCAGCACGTACAGGAGGGTCGTGCCGACCGAGCGCCAGTACCGGGGGTCCTCGAAGAGCAGGTCGACGTAGTTGCGCAGGCCCACCCAGTTCGGCGGGTCGAACAGGTTGTAGTCCGTGAACGACAGGTACAGGGACACGGCCATCGGCAGCAGGGTCAGCACGCCCGCGCCGATCATCCACGGCGACAGGAACACGTAGGCGGGCCACTGCTTCTCGCGCACCTGACGGCGCCGCCCGGACGGTGTGCGCGGGCCGGTCGTCCCGCCGGCGCTCCCGGGCGCCTTGGTCGACAAGGTGCTCATGACCTCAACTCCCGGTTGGCCTCTTCGAAGAACTCGCGTGCCGCCTGCCGGGGCGTGGTCAGCTCGAACATCACGCGCTGGTAGAGGCGGTTGAAGGCGGAATTGATCGCGACGTCGCCCGGCGGTGGCGCGAACGGCGGCGGGTCGATGCCGTACTTCTCCATCTTCTGGGAGTACTGGTAGATCTCCAGCTCCGCGTCCTTGAGCGTCTTGGAGACCGTCTCGGCGATCGCCCGGTTGGGCGGGGTGGAGCGGGTGTAGCCGAGGATGTCGCCCGCCCGCCGGTCGTTGAGCAGGAAGTCGATGAGCTGGGCCGCCTCCTTGGGATGCTTGGAGTTGGCGGCGATGCCGATGAGCATGGTCGGCTTGAAGTAGGTGCCCTGGCGGCCCTGGGTGGAGGGGACCGGCGCGAAGTGCACGTGCTCGCCGAGGGCCTTGGTGTACCCGGGGAACGGCGCGTCCCAGGTGAAGTCGGCCGCCGCGAGACCACGGCCGATGGGGCTGGTCTCCATGCTGTTGGCCTGCGTGGTGTCGTTGGCCGAGGCGATGGAGCCCTCCTTGCGCAGCCGGTCGCAGAACGCCCAGAACTCGGTGAGGTCGTCCTCGGTGAACCCGAGCTTGGTCTGGCTGGCGTAGAGCTGACCGCCGCGGCTGCGCAGCCAGGTCTCGAACACGTCCTGGTTGCCGCCGCCGTCGTTGGCGCCCGTGACGGCGCGCCCGTCCGGGCCCTTCAGGCCCAGGGCGGCGACCTTCTTGTTGGCGTTCTCCCAGTCCTGCCAGGTCCAGCTCGGCTCGGGGGCGGCGATGCCGGCCTTCTGGTAGAGCTTGGAGTCGTAGGCGTAGCCGGTGATGCCGCGGCCCATGGGCAGGGCGTACTGCCCGCCCTCGTAGGTGCCGGTGCGCAGGAGGCCCTGATCCATCTCGTTCGTACGGATCGAGTTGTTCTTGATGCTCTCGCCCAGGGGGAGGAGCGCGCCGCTGCCCGCGTACTGGGAGATCTGGCGGTAGTCGAGCTGGGCCACGTCCGGCATGCCGCCGCCCGCCGCCTGCGTGGCCAGTTTCTGCAGGTAGGAGCCGAAGTCCGCGTTCGAGGTGCGGACGGTGACGCCCGGGTGCTCCTTCTCGAAGAGCCGCACGGCCTCGTTGGTGCGCTCGGCGCGGTCGTCGTTGCCCCACCAGGAGAAGGTGAGGACGACTCCGCCTCCGGACGTTCCGCCGCCGTCGGAGGGGGCGCACGCGGTGAGCGAGGAGACCAGGACGGCGCTCGCCGCGGTCAGGACGGCGCGGCGGCCGGGGGATCCGCGCCGGCCGTACGTCGCGCTCACCAGGCGAGTCCGGCCACGTGGGCGGCGACCCGCTCGCGGTCCCAGGCGCCGTCGGCGATCACGACGCGGTAGCCCCGGGTCAGCGTCTCGCCGGGGGCCAGGACCAGCTCCTCGTGGAACGCCCAGGACGGCGCGACCGCGGCGAACGGCTCGCTGCGCACGAACCAGTGCGCCGGATGCGTGCCCTCCTTGCCCGTGTGGTCGTTGGCGGGGGCGTGTTGGAAGACGACCGTGGCATGGCCGTCGCGCCCGTCGTGCTCACCGACGTAAGCCAGCCAGGCGGCCTGGCTGCCCATCAGGTCGCCGCCGTCCGCCTCGGCGGTGAAGACGCGGCCGCCGCGGAAGGCGCGCGGCCCGCGCCAGAACAGCCCGGTGTATCCGGCCGACTCCCGGCCATGGGTGGTGGGGCTGCCGAAACGCAGCGGCTCGGCCCGGCGGTTGGTGATCGCCGAGGTCCAGACCAGCGACCAGGTGCCGGCCTCCAGGCCGACGCGCGCCTCGATGCGGCGCTCCTCCTCGGCCCACAACTCGCCGTCGTAGGGGTGCCAGGTCAGGCGCTCGGCTATGACAGCGCTGTCAGCAGCGGCGGAGACCTCGTCGAAGGCGACGTGGGCCATCGAGCCGACCCGCTCCGGCAACCGGAGGTATCCCTCGCCGTGCACGTAGGTGTTGCCGCCCCACAGGTTCTGGCCCGACAGGTGGGAGGCCGTCAGCTGCAGTCCCTTGTGCCAGCGGTGGTCGTTGGGGCGGTAGTCGGTGACGAGCCCGCCGGACAACGTCCTGATCGGGTGCAGGTACGGCTTGGGCGCCTCCCACGCGGCCTCCGGCCGGTAGACGTAGGCGAACAGCTCTGTCCCTGTCGCCTCATGCCGCACGGTGATGCGGTCACCGTGGGTGTGGGTCAGTGCCAGGGTCATGCGTGATCCTCTTCCTTCGACGCGGCCGTGGGCGAAATATTCCAACGTTGTAACAGGCACGTTTCCCTGGGTCAACCCTTTCGGCGGTAAATGGCGCAAGGCGCGCCAAGGTGCTGACACACGATGCCGGAGCCTGCATAATCTGGTCGGTGACAGCAGTGACCCTCAAGGACGTGGCGGTCCGGGCCGGGGTGTCGATCAAGACCGTGTCCAACGTTGTACGTGGCGTCCCGCAGGTGTCGGACGCCACCAGGGAACGGGTGACACGGGCCGTGCGCGAGCTCGGCTACCGCCCGAACCCGTCGGCCCGCCGCCTCCGTACGGGCCGCAGCGGCCTGATCGCCCTCGCCGTCCCCGACCTGGTGACGCCCTACTTCGCGGAGCTGGCCCAGCATGTGCGGGCGGAGGCCGTCGAGCTGGGCCTGACCGTGCTCATCGAGGAGACGATGGGCGACGCGACGGAGGAGTTGCGCCTGGCGACCGGCGTCGGGGCGGCGCTGCTGGACGGCGTGATCCTCTCACCCCTGCACGCCTCGCTGGACGAACTCGCCCCCGTCGCCGACAGGTTCCCCCTGGTGCTGCTCGGCGAGCGCAGCTACGAGCGCGACCAGGTCGCCGCCGACCACGTCCTGATCGACAACATCGCGGCGGCCAGGGAGGCCACCGCGCACCTGGCCGGGCTGGGCCGCCGCAGGATCGCCGCCATCGGCGTGAAGGCGCACTCGGGCGCGACCAGCCGGCAACGTCTGGAGGGTTTCCAGCGGGCGCTGCACGAGGCCGGGCTGACCTACGATCCCCGGCTCGTGCCCCTGGTGGAGCTGTTCGACCGCCACAACGGCCTGCTCGCCATGCGCGCCCTCATGGCGCTGCCGCCCGACGTACGCCCCGACGCGGTCTTCTGCTTCAGCGACCTGCTGGCGGCCGGCGCGCTGCGGGCCCTGTACGAAGCCGGCCTGGACATCCCCGGGCAGGTCGCCGTCGCCAGCATCGACGGCTCGGAGGAGGCGCTCTACAGCACGCCGTCCCTCACCTCCGTGGTCCCCGACAAGGCCGCGATCGCCGCCATGGCCGTACGGAGCCTGGCGGCCCGCATCCGCTCGGAGGAGCCCCTGCCGTTCGAGGTGCACCTGGCCCCGCACCGGCTGGTCGTGCGGGAGTCCACCGACGGGGTACGCAGGCCGCTGCCGTGATCCCCGCTCAGAAGGCGGACAGGAGAGCCTGACGGAATTCGGCCGCCGTCTGGAAGCCGATGGCGGGACGTTCGGTGAGTGCCCGGTCGATGACCTCGGCCAGCGGGCGCGGGATCGAGGGGTCGCGCTGCCGGATGGGCACCGCGGGTGACTGGAGCACGGTCTGCCAGACGTCCTTGGCGGGGGAGAAGTCACGCGGGTAGGCGCCGGTCAGGCAGTGGTAGAGGGTGGCGGCCATGGCCCACACATCGACCGCGGGGGTGGCGTTCTTGAACATCACCACCTGCTGGCGGGGCATGAAGAGAGGCTTGCCGGCGGCGGCCCCGGTACGGGTCAGGCCGCTGAGCCCGTTCTGGTCGAAGGACTTGGCCAGGCCGAAGTCGGCGATCTTGGGTACGTCGGCGAGCAGGATGTTGTGCGGGCTGAGATCGCGGTGGACGACGGTGGCGGCGTGCGCGTGCGCCAGGCCGTTCAGGGCCTGGACGATCAGCGGGACGGCCTCGTGCGCGGGCAGGCGGCCACCGCGCTGCCGCAACAACTCGTCCAGGCTGCCGCCGGGGCAGTATTCGAGGCTGAAGAAGAAGGCGCCGTCGGCGTAGCCGTAGTCGTGCAGCGCGGCGATGTTGGGATGGCGCAGCGTGGCGCCGAAGGCGGCCTCCTGCAGGAAACGCAGGCGCGCCTCCGCCCGTGCCGCGGCCTTGGGCAGCATGAGCTTCAGCGCGACCTGCCGGCCGGTCCTGGGGTCGTGGGCCAGGTAGACCGCGCCCATGCCGCCACGGCCGAGCAGGCGCAGGAGTTCGTACCCGGCGAGCGGGGCCAGGTCGCGCTCGCCGGCGTGGGCCAGGTCGAGCAGGAGGCGGGCCTTGACATCAGGGTCACCATCTGGATCACCGTCGGCGACCGGGTCGGGGGCGTGCACGTCCACGCGGAAGACCGTCTCGCCGAGCCGGATCTCGTCACCGTCCCGCAGATCGTGCTCGGGGAACCTCAGCGCGGCCGCCTCCCGGGCCGACATGCCCTGCTCGCGCTGCCCGATCTTGGCGCCGTTGACGTAGGTGCCGTTGAGGCTGCCGAAGTCGCGGACGCGGACCTGCGGCGGGTTGATGTCCAGCAGGCAGTGGTGCCGCGAGACGGTGTTGTGGTGCTCGTCGTCGGGCAGGCGCGGCGAGCAGTCCTCGGCCCGGCCGAGCAGGCAGGTGGTGCGCTCGTCGAACACGTAGGAGCCAGGGTCGAGCCGTCCTCTGACCAGGGTGAGCGTGACCGTCGCCGTCATGGCCCGGCCTCCTTCGCATCGGCCGAGAGCTCCCAGTCGAGCTCCCACACCCGCAGGACGCCCGCCTTGTCGATGGTGAGCACCGTCGAGCCGTCGGTGCCGATGGTGATCGTGTCCACGATCTCGGTGTGGCCTTCCAGCAGGCGCAGGGGCCGCCCCGTGGCGACGTCCCAGACGTGGGCCTCGGGTCCCAGAGCGGCGGAGACCGCGAAACGTCCGTCGGCGCTGACGGCGAGCTTGGACGCGGCGTGCCGCAGCGGATCGAAGGCCCGCACGTCGCCACCGGTCGTCGCGTCCCACATGCGGATCCGGTTCGCGTCCGGCTCGTCCCGTTTCGTAAGCACCTCGGCGCCGGCGAAAACGGCCGAGCCGTCGGCGCTGAGGCAGATCGAGCGCACGCCGTACACCCGTGGATCGAGCGTGAGCAGGCAGCGGCCGTCGGCCAGGTCCCAGACTCTGATCAGCGTGGGCTTGCCCGACCTCGGATCCCGGTGGCTGTCCTGCCCGGCCGACAGCGCGCGGCGGCCGTGCTCGTCGATCCAGACCTTGACCGGGTGCGGGCCGGGCAGAGTCATCAGGCACTCGCCGGTGAAGGCGTCCCAGAGCCTGATGCTGCCCTCGACACCGTGCGCGAGCAGGGCCAGCCGCCCGTCACCGCTGAGCGCCCTGCCGTGTGACCTGGGCACGCTGACCGCGTTCACACATCGGTCCGTTGCCACCTCCCACACCTTGAGCGTGTCGTTCGCGCCCGTGGAGGTGAGGTGCCTGCCGTCCGGGCTGAACCGCAGGTTGCCCACCGCGCGCTGCCCGCTGTCGATGGAGCGCAGGAGTTGTCCCGAGGACACCTCCCAGAGCTGGATGCGCCCTTCGGGGCCGGCGGTGGCGGCCAGCCGCCCGTCCCGGCTCAGGTCCACGGTGCTCGCGCCGCTCTCCCCGTCCGCGCGGGTCCGCATCGTCCGCGCGACCCAGGCGGTACGCAGGCCGCCGCGCCCGGTGCGGCGGCCCAGCGCCTTCCACATCTCGACGACCCGCGGCAGGCGTTCGCAGCCGGGGATCGCCCTGGCCTGCCTGAGCGAGTCCAGCGCTTCGGCGTGCGCGCCGGAGCCCATCGCCGCTCCCGCCCGTTCCAGCAGGGTCTCCAGCCGGAGTTCGTGCCCGGACAACTCGCTCTGCGCGCGGGGGCGGCTGATCCGCAGGGGAGCCTCGAAACGCCCTGGCAGCCGCCAGGTCCGCGAGGTCCCGTCCTGGCTCACCGACGTCGCGTGACGGCCGTCGGGGTGCAGCCGGACGGCGTCCACCCGGTCCTCATGGCCCAGGTACGTACGCAGGCAGCGCCCATGTTCGAGATCCCAGACCTCAACGCTCCCCGACCAGCAGCCGACGAGCAGGAGGCGCTCGTCGGCACCGAGTTCGACCGACTTGACCTGGTGCCCCGGAGGGAACCTGAGTGTGCGCAGCAGCCGCCCGGAGTCCCGTTCCCAGACGCGCAGCACCTGGTTCATCCCGGCCGCGATCACCGTGCGCTCACCGGGCCCGAACCGCAGCAGGCCGCAGTGCGAGCCGTCCACCTCCCACAGTGGCCGGCCGCCGCGCACGTCCCACAGCCGGATGTTGCCGGGGTCGCCGCCGAAGGCCGTCACCGCGAGCCTGCCGTCGGCGCTCAGCTCCAGCAACCCCGCGCTGTCGTGCCCGTCAAGGATTGCCCGCCTTTCCCCACGGGCGAAATCCCAGACCTGGATCCTGCCGTCGGCCTCGACCCAGGCGGCCACCGACCCGTCGGCGCTGATCCGCACGGGAGAGGTCGCGCTGTTCAGCAGCAGCGAGTCCGGCGGCGCGTACGTCCGGTGGACCATGATGCCCTCGCGCGCCTCCGCCTCCTCGATCTCCCGCCGCCGCCGCTCCCCGTTGCCGTCCCGCCAGCGGGTGACCCGCGCTACGGTCAGGCAGGCACTGCCCGGCAGATCCCAGCACCGGATGGTCCCGTCCAGCGCCGCCGACACCGCCCGCCGTCCGTCCGCGCTGACGTCCACGGAGTTCACCCGGTCGTCGTGCCCGTGCAGGGTGCGCACGGTCCGTCCGTCGCGGGCGTCAAGAAGCCTGACGGTACGGTCCTCGGCCCCGGTGAGCGCCAGCCGTCCGCCGGCGGCCAGGCGGATCTCGTATCCGTACGGCGGCCTGGCGTAGGTGCGCCAGGGGATCCGCAACGTCTCGACGCAGCTCGCGTCGACGACCTCCGCCGACCTCAGCAGGTGCTTCTCCGGGAGGGCGCACTGTTCCAGCAGGGCACGGGCCGAGGTCAGGTCGCCGCGCTCCAGGTGCACGAGCGCGCGGGCGAGCACCGTCTCGGCGGGATCGTCCAGCTCCTTGCCCAGGCGGGCCAGCGTCGTCAGCGCCTGCTCGTCGGTGACCTCGCCGCGGCGCCAGCGCAGCAGTTCGGCGTTGAAGGTGGCGGCGACGTGGTGGGGGTCGGCGCGCAGCGCGGCGGCGAGCGCCCGGTCCGCCTCGCCGGTCCTGCCGAGGTCGAGGAGGGACAACGCCCGGTTGTTCAGCTCGTCGGCGCGCAGGTCGGCGGCCGTGGGCGGGCGTCTCGGATACGGGCGGCCGGTGATCCGCCGGTGGCTGTCGCGCAGGCGCGCGGCGAGGTCGGCCATGGTGGCGGGACGGGCGCGCGGGTCGTGGGCGAGGCAGGCCAGCAGCAGGTCGGCGACGTCGCCGGGGATCTCGGGGAGCGCCGGGTCGGACGGTGGCGAGTCGCGGTGCAGTCGCAACGACTCGGCGGCGGCGATGCCGTACAGCCAGGTCGGGCCGCCCGTGAACATGGCCAGGACGGAGACCGCGAAGCTGTAGACGTCGGTCGCCCGGCCGAGGGGGTCGCCGGCCAGTTGCTCGGGAGAGGCGTACAGAGGGGTCATCAGGCCGCCGTTCGGCACCAGGACGCTCTGGCCCGGACGGGCCTGTGGCTCGCGCGATCTTTCCGCCGGATGAGTCTCTCCCGGGTGCGGCCGGTGCGCGCGGGGTCCTGGTCGCCGGGCCGCCGCGAGACCGAAGTCGGTGACCTTGGCCGTCCAGCCGTCGCCGAGCAGCATGTTGGCCGGCTTCACGTCCCGGTGCACCAGGCCCTGGGCGTGGGCGTGTTCGAGCCCCCAGGCGAGCTGCACCGCCAGATCGAGGATCCTGGCGAGCACCTCCCGGGGGTCGCCCGCGTACAGGCGGCGGTCGTCGATGTGATCGTCGAGCGCGCCGCCGGGGACGTACTCGGCGAAGACCGTCGGGACCCCGTCGATGGTGCGGACGTAGTGGCATCCGCAGACGTTCGGATGGAGACCGAGGCCGACCCAGTGCTCCGCCTCGGCCGCGAACCGCTCGCGGTCGGCTTCACCGGCGAACATGTCCCGCAACGGGACCTTCACCGCGAGATCCGTGCCCCATTCCCGGTGGCGCACCAGATACACCGCGCCCATCCCGCCCCGGCCGAGCTCGCGGATCACCTCGTAGCGGCCGTCGACCACGTGGCCGGGCCGCCAGACGAGCGCGCTTTCACGTCCCCCGGCCATCTGCGAGCCCCTTTGATCACTTCGCCCTTGATCGTCGCAAGTGTATGCATGACAGGTGAATGGGGAGGCGGGATGGCGGCGCGGGCCGTCCCGCGGCCCGCTGATGGTCGCTCGTCGTTCAACCTCGCGTCACACCGAGGTCGACTGGGCGGTACGCGAAGTGCCCGCCGTGGCCTGCTCCGGCCGGACGCGGCGGCGGCGGGCCGGCATGCCCAGCGTCGGGTTGGCGACGCCCCAGGCGGCGCTCCTGCAGACCACTTCCTTGTAGACGGCGGCGAGCCATCCGGTCAGGACCGCCCCCACCGCGCGGTCGTCGGCGGTGACGTACTGGATCAGGCCCTCCCTGCGGCCCAGAGACACGCACTGGCTGACGTAGCGGATCCCCAGGTCTGGGACCTTCCCGCCGGTCAGGCGGGCCGCGATGGCGTCGGCGGCCTGCCACGAGGTCGGGCCGCCCGAGGCGCACGACATCCGCAGCGGCTTGTCGCCGGGGCCCATCGCCATGGCGGCGTCGCCGACGGCGTACACGTCCGGGTGCGAGATCGAGCGCATGGTCCCGTCCACCACGATCTGGCCGTTGTCGGCGAGCTCCAGGGAGGTCCTCTTGGAGAGCGTGTGGACCGCGAAGCCGGTGGTCCAGACGGTCACCGTGGCCGGGATGGACCCGCCGTCGGCGGTGGTCACGCGGTCGGCCTCGACTCCGGTGACCGAGGTGTGCTCGTGCGCGGTGATGCCGAGCCTGCCGAAGACCTTGCGCAGGTGCTCGCGGCCCTTGGGGGCCAGCCAGTCGCCGAGGTCGCCGCGGGCGGCCAGGGCGACGCCGAGGTCCGGGCGGGCCTCGGCGATCTCGGTGACGGCCTCCAGGCCGGTCAGGCCGCCGCCGACCACGACCACGGACTGCCCGGCGTCGAGGCGGGCCAGGCGCTCACGCAGCTTGAGGGCTCCGGGGCGGCCGGCGATCTGGTACGCGTGCTCGGCGGTCCCGGGCACGCCCTGGGGGTCCCAGCCGCTGCCGAGGGCGTAGACGAGAGTGTCAAAGGAGAGTTCTTCGGTTGCGTCGGTGACGGTGACGGTCTTGTGGTCCACGTCGATGCCGGTGACCTTGGCCAGCCGTACTTCGACGCCGGTGCCCGCGAACATCTCGCTGAACGGCCGGGGCTTGAGGTCCTGGCCGGTCGCCAGCTGGTGCATGCGGACCCGTTCCACGAAATCGGGCTCGGCGTTGACGAGGGTTATGGAGACGTCCTCGCGGCGCAACCGCTTGGCGAGACGGCCGGCGGCGATGGCCCCGGTGTATCCGGCGCCGAGAACGATGATGTGGTGCTTCACTTCGTTGCTCCTGTTCTGCGCGGGTTGTGCCCCTTGAACCGGGCGGCCCGCCGTTTCCTGACAGGAAAACGGTGTGAAGCACCTCACATCGCGTTCAGAAGGCGTTGAGCAGCGGCTCCCCATGGTCGGTGGCGGCCCAGCGCGCGGTCGCGCGTCCGAGCTTGTCCGGGTTGACCTGGCTGCGGAAGGCGGCGATGCCCCCGGCGGTGGCCTCCAGGCAGAGCACGCCGATGACCCGGCCGTCCAGGACGGCCACGATGGCGGGGTCGCCGTTGGCGGTCCAGGCATAGACCTCGGGGGAGCCGCCGAGCAGGTCGCGCTTGGCCTTGCCGGGCTGGAACAGGCCGCGCAGGAACCTGGCGACCGCGACGGCCCCCACCCACGGCGTCGTCCTGGCCGGGATCTTCCCGCCGCCGTCGCCGACCGAGATGGCGTCCGAGGTGAGCAGCCGCACCAGCGGCTCGGTCCGGCCGCTGGTGGCGGCGGCCAGGAACTCCTCGACGATCCGGCGGGCGGCGGCCTCGTCCACCTCTTCACGGGGCTTGCCGTCCGCGACGTGCTTCTTGGCGCGGTGGAAGATCTGCTGGCTGGCGGCCTCGGTGAGGTCCAGGATCTGGGCGATCTCCCGGTGCGGGTAGTCGAAGGCCGCGCGCAGCACGTACACGGCCCGTTCGTTGGGGGACAGGCGTTCCATGAGGGTGAGGACCGCGTACGAGACCGAGTCGCGCTGCTCGGCGGTGTCGGCGGGGCCGAGCATCGGGTCGCCCGCGAGCAGCGGCTCTGGCAGCCATTCGCCGACGTAGGTCTCGCGGCGCGCCCGCGCGGAGGTCAGCTCCGTGCGGCACAGGTTGGTGAGCACCTTCGTCAGCCAGGCCTCGGGGACCTCGATGCGGCCGGCGTCGGCGGCCTGCCAGCGCAGGAACGTCTCCTGCACGGCGTCCTCGGCCTCCGCCGCGGAGCCGAGCATGCGGTAGGCGATGGCCTCCAGGCGCGGCCTGGCGGCCTCGAACCGATCGACCTCGTCCGCGGTCAGCGACATGGCCCGATACTAAGCCAGCCGTTAATCAAAGCGAGATGGCGCCGGTCAGCAGCGCGGCCGCGGTCATGACCAGGGTGGTCGCGAAGGCCCAGCCGAAGATGAACCGCTGGTGCTGACCGAGTTGCACCCCGCTCATCCCGACCAGGATGAACGTCGCGGCCGTCAGCGGGCTCAGCGGGAAGCCGGTCGTCATCTGGCCGAGGATGGCCGCCCTGGCGATCTCGGCGGACTCGATGCCGAAGCCGCCCGCGGTCTGCGCGAGCACCGGCAGCACGCCGAAGTAGTAGGCGTCCGGGGTGAAGACCAGGCTCAGCGGCATGCCCGTGACCGCCACCAGCACCGGCAGGTGGCCGCCGAAGGATTCGGGGATGACGCCGACGAAGGCGGCGGCCATCTCGTCGATCATCTTGGTGCCGGTGAGAATGCCGGTGAACACGCCCGCCGCGAAGATCATCGTGGTGACGAGGACGACGCTCTTGGCGTGCCTCTCAAGCAGTTCCTGCTGCTTCTCCCAGGTGGGGTGGTTGACGATCGCGGCGATCGCGAAGCCGATCACGAACAGCACCGGCAGCGGCATCACCTGCGTCACCAGTCCCACCAGCAGCGCGACGGTCAGGGCCAGGTTGAACGCGGTCAGCAGCGGGTGCCGGGTGCGGGCCGGGGCGAGCGGCGTCCCCGGCCCGCCCCCGGCCACCGGGACGGCCTCCCGATCGAGGGAGAGCGCGCCGAGCCGCCGCCGCTCACGCAGCCCGATCAGGTACGACGCCACGAGCACCCAGGCGATCCCGGCGGCCATCGCGGGCAGCACCGGCGTGAACACCTGCGAGCTGTCCAGCTTCAGCACCGCCATCGCCCGCGCGGTCGGCCCGCCCCAGGGCACCATGTTCATCACGCCCGCCCCGAGGCAGACCACCCCGGTCAGCACCAGCGGGCTCATCCGCAGCCGTTTGTAGACCGGCAGCAGCGCCGACACCGTGATGAGGAAGGTCGAGGCCCCGTCCCCGTCCAGGGCCACGCACATGGTCAGCACCGCCGTGCCGACCGCGATCCGCAGCGGGTCGTCCTTGGCCAGCCGCAGGATGCCCCTGATCAGCGGGTCGAACAGCCCGGTGTCGATCATCAGGCTGAAGTACAACACCGCGAAGGCGATCATGATGCCGGTGGGTGCCACCTTGGCCAGCCCGTCGAGGATCATCGGCCCCATCTCACCCCCGAACCCGGCCACGAGCGCCGCCAGTGCCGGTATCAGCACCAGAGCGGTGAGCACCGAGACGCGCTTGGTCATGGTGAGCACCAGGAACAGGCCGATGGTGAGGAAGCCCAGGGTCGCGATCATCGGGATCCTTTCGGGGGTTACGGAGAAGTTTCCGAGCGCCGGCCTTTCACGTCCACCATCAGTGGTGGATTTATCCATGCGGTTTGCGCAAAGGTAGGCAAGGTGGAACCAGCCCTCCGCCAGCTCGCCGCCTACGCCGCCGTGGCCAGAGCGGCGAGCTTCACCGCCGCGGCGCACCGCCTGCGCGTCTCCCAGTCCACGCTGAGCCGCGCGGTCGCCGACCTCGAACGCACGCTCGGGGTGCGGCTGCTCGAACGCGACACCCGCAACGTGCAGCTCACCGCGGCGGGCGTGGAGACGCTGCGGGTGGCCGAGCAGATCGTCGCCGCGCACGAGTCGGGCATGAAGGAGCTGCGGCGCTACCTGCTCGGCGAGTCGGGCGTGGTCGCCGTCGCCACCCTGCCCTCGGTCGCCGCGGTGCTGCTGCCACGCATGATCTCCGCCTTCCGCGGGCGGCGTCCCGACGTCTCCGTACGCATCATGGACGGCCTCGAACGCGCCGTGCTGGGCCGGGTGTTGTCCGGCGACGCCGACTTCGCGATCACCACGGTCCGCGCGTCGTCGGAGCAGTTCGAGCACCGCCCGCTCATCCGCGACCAGTTCCACGCCGTGCTGCCCGAGGGGCATCGGCTGGCCGAGCGCGAGGAGGTCACCTGGGTGGAGCTGGCGGCGGAGCCGTTCCTGGCCGTCGGGCGCGAGTCGAGCGTGCGCCGGCTCACCGACGCGGCCTTCGACCAGGCGGGGGCCGGCGTCACCCTGGCCGCGGAGGCGAGCAACGTGGCGACCGTGGGCGGCCTGGTGGCCGCCGGCCTCGGCGTGTCGGCGATGCCCGCGCTGGTCCTGCCCCTGCTGATCCCGGGGCAGGTGGTCCACCGGCGGCTGGCCGACCCGGTGGTGGATCGCCGCCTGGACGTGGTGGTCCGCGCCCGCCGCACCCTGCCGCTCGCGGCGGCCGCCTTCCTCGACCTCCTCGAAGGCTTCCGTACGGAGGAGCTGCCGCCGGGCGTCTCCTGGGTTGATGCGTAACCGGAGTAGCCGCCGGGGCGTCTCCTGGGTGAATGCGTAACCGGAGTAGCCGCCGGGGCATCTCCTGGGTCCATGGGTAACCGGAGTAGCTGCCGGGGCATCTCCTGGGTCCATGCGTAAACAGCATGAATTTATCGACTTCTCGTGCTGGACCCGCATTTCTGTCCTTGGGCAGGATGACATCACCGGACGGCGGCGAAGGAGTTCTTGCGTGGCGAGCGGACAGCAGCACGGCCAGGGGCAGTTGCGCGGGCTGAAGGTGGTGGAGTTCGCCCATGTGGTGGCCGGGCCGCTGGCCGGCTCGATGCTGGCCGACCAGGGCGCGGACGTGGTGCACGTCGAACCCACCGGGACGGGCGACGCCGCCCGCTCGATGGGGCCGACCCGGGACGGCGTGCCGCTGTGGTTCAAGGTGGCCGGCCGCAACAAACGTTCCGTCACACTCAACCTGCACGCCCCGGAGGGCCGGAAGGTCGCCCACCGGCTCGTGGCCTGGGCCGACGTCGTGATCGTCACCCTGCGGGCCGGCCGGCTGCGCTCCTGGGAGCTCGACTGGGAGGCCGTGCACCGGCTCAACCCCAAGGCCGTGCTGCTCCAGATCTCCGGGTACGGCGCTACGTCGTCGCTGGCCGACGCGCCGGGGTTCGGCAAGGTGGGGGAGGCCAGGAGCGGGGTGGTGCACCTGACCGGGTTCCCCGACGGGCCGCCCGTGCACACCGGCTTCTCACACGGGGACGCGGTGACCGGGCTGATGGGCGCGTACGCGGTGCTCGCCGCCCTGCACCGCAAGGCCAACGACCCCGGCTTCGACGGGGAGTGGATCGACCTGGCGCTGTTCGAGCCGCTGTTCCGGCTGGTCGAGTGGCAGGTCATCGCGCACGACCAACTCGGGGACGTGCCCGCGCGATCGGGCAACCAGCTCGCCGTGGCGCCCGCCGCCGTGATCAACACCTATCGGTCGCGCGACGGCGACTGGATCACCGTCACCTCCGCGACCCTGCGCTCGGTGCTGAACGTCGTACGCCTGCTCGGGCTGCCCGAGGCCGAGTTCGCCACCACCGCGCAGCAGCTCGCCGGCCGGGAACGGCTCGACGACGGGCTGCGCGCCTGGGTGGCCGAGCGCGGGACCGAGGCGTGCCTGAGCGCGTTCGCCGAGGCGGAGGTGGTCGCCTCACGTGTGTTCAGCGCCGCCGACATCGCCGCCGATCCCGTCTACGCCGAACGCGAGGACATCGTCACCGTCGAGGACCCCGACCTCGGGCCGGTACGCATGCAGGCCGTCATCCCCCGCTTCCACCAGGTGCCGGGCGGTGTCTGGCGCACCGGGCCCGCGCTCGGGCAGGACAACGATCTCGTCTACCGGGAGTGGCTCGGCCTGGGAGCTGACGAACTGGCGGAACTGGAGGAGTCCGGTGTCATCTGATCGGCCGCCGTTGCGGTCGCTGCTGTTCGTGCCGGGGAATCGTACGGACTGGCTGGTCAAGGCGCGTGCGGCGGGGGCGGACGCCGCGATCCTCGACCTGGAGGACGCCGTCCCGTCCGCGGGGAAGACCGCCGCCCGCGAGGAGGTCGCGCGGGCGATCGCGGGCGCGTCCGGTGACACGGCGCAAGGCACGGGAGAGTCCGGTGACACGGCGCCGGGCGCGGGGGGAGTCGCGGGGGCGGCTGGTGGTATGGCGTTGTTCGTCCGGGTCAATCCCCTGGACGGCTGGGGCGGGGCCGAGGACCTGCGCGCCGTCGCCCGTGCCGGTCTCGCCGGGGTCGTCCTGCCCAAGGTCGCGGGGCCGGCCGACGTGATCGTCGCCGACCGCCTGCTCACCTGGTGCGAACGCGAGAACGGCCTGCCGGAAGGACACATCGCCCTGGTCCCGCTGCTGGAGAGCGCGGCCGCGTTGCGCGGTGCGTACGAGATCGCCGGGGCCGCCTCCCGGGTCGCCTACCTGGGGGCGGTCACCGGCAAGGGCGGCGACGTGGAGCAGGCCGTCGGCTACCGCTGGACCCCAGGGGGCGCCGAGACGCTGGCCCTGCGCTCCCGCGTGCTCCTGGACGTGCGCGCGGCGGGCGTCCCGTGCCCGGTCGCGGGCCTGTGGACGCCCATCGCCGACCTGGACGGGCTGCGTTCGTTCGCCGAGCAGAACCGTGCGCTGGGTTACGAGGGCATGATGGCCATCCATCCCTCCCACGTCCCGGTCATCAACGAGGTCTTCTCACCCACCGCCGAGGAACTGGACCGCTACGAGCGGATGATCGCCGCCGTGGAGCACGCCCAGGCCGCCGGCGCAGGCGCGGTCACCTTCGAGGGCGACATGGTCGACGAGGCAATGGCGGCACGGGCCCGCGCCGCCCTGCGTCGCGCACGCCGGTCAAACTGAGCTGCGCGCCGAGCAACCCACCTGCGCGCCGAGCAAACTGAGCTGCGCGCTGAGCAAGCTGAGCTGCCCGTCGCCGGAGTGAACCGAGGCGTCCGGGGGTCAGTCCGAGGCGTCCGCCGTCACGGACGTCGTCGCGGGCTGCGCGCGGATCTGGGTGATGGCGTGTCCCTCAATGGCGGCGATCTGCAGGTGCCAGCCGTCGGCCGTGACGCTCTCGCCGGGCGCGGTGGGCACGTGGCCCAGCAGCGCGAGTACCAGGCCGGCCACGGTCGTGTAGTCGCCCTCGGGCCGGCTGCCGAGGTGGATGTTCAGATCGGGCAGGTCGTGAATGGGGAAGCTGCCGGGCAGCACCATGCTGCCGTCGGCCTCGGGGCGGATCTCGATGACGTCGCGGTCGGTCTCGTCGTAGATCTCGCCGACCACCTCCTCCAGCAGGTCCTCCAGGGTGACGATGCCGTTGGTCACCCCGTGCTCGTTGATGACGAGGGCGAACTGCTGGCGCTCGGTCTTGAAGCGGCGCAGCGCGTCGGCGACGGGCAGCCCGTCGGGCAGCAGCAGCGGCGGCACCGCCACGTCGGCGGCCGTCGTGGCCTTCTCGTCGGTGAGCAGGTCGCGCAGGTTGACGATGCCGACGACGTCGTCGAAGGAGTTGTCGCGGATCACCGGCGCGCGCGAGTGGCCGGAACGGGCCAGCGCCGCGCGGGCCTCCTCGACGGGGGTGTCGGCGTTCAGGGTGAAGACGTCGCGGCGGGAGAGCAGCACCTCGCGCAGCACGCGCTCGCTGATCTCGACGGCGCCGGAGATGATCAGCCGCTGCTCGGCGGTGAAGCCCCGGTGGGTGGCCACCAGGTCGCGGACCTCCTCGGGGCTGATCTCCTCGCGGTGCAGGTCGGGGTCGCCGCCCATGAGCCGTACGGCCACGTCGGTGGACTTGGCCAGCGCCCACACCACCGGCCGGGACAACGTGGAGACGAAGCTGAGCGGCCGGGCGGCCAGCATCGCCCAGGTCTCGGCGCGCTGCATGGCCACGCGCTTGGGCGCGAGCTCGCCGAAGACGAGGGTGAGGAAGGTGAGCACGATGGTCACGAGCACGATGGCCACCGGGTTGGCGCCGGCGCCGAGGAAGGACAACAGCGGCACCAGCGGCTGGGCCAGGGTGACGGCGGCGGTGGCCGAGGCGAGGAAACCGGACAGGGTGATCACGAGCTGGATGGTGGCCAGGAACCGGTTGGGGTCACGGGCCAGGCGTACCAGGGTCCGGCCGCCGGAGCCCTGCTGCTCCAGCCGCCGCAACTGGCCTTCGCGAAGGGAGATCAGCGCCATCTCGCTGCCCGCGAAGATGGCGTTGAGAATGACCAGGATGACGACAAGGGCGAGCTGAAACCAGTAGCCGTCCATGACAGTGGGACTCCTTGAGACGCCGGTGGTGGGAGCGGTGGGAACGCGAGCCGACGTGCACGCTCAGGCCGATCGGTTGCCGCATTGCGCAACTATATAACCGGCTGTGGAGAGCCCGTGGTCAAGGTCGTCGCGCGGTCAGCCGCACCAGGGCCGCCAGTACGAGCCCGTACCCGATGACCAGGGCGAACAACGTCAGATAGGTGCTGAACGGCAGCGCCATCAGGCCGAGCGGCGCGGCCAGCGGGGACAGCGGCAGGAACACCCCGATGGCCGCCAGCGCGGCGGTGGCCACCCAGAGCGGCAGGGGGACGGCGGTGCGCGGGCGCAGCAGCAACATGATGGCGGCCTGGGTGAGCAGGTTCTCCACGAACCAGCCGCTGTGGAAGGCCGCCTGGCCCGTGCCGACCGACCAGCTCAGGGTGGTGAAGGTGAGCAGGTCGGCGGCGGCGTTCAAAGCGCCGAAGCCGAGGATGAAGCGCAGGGTCGCGCGGGGCCGCAACCGGTGCGGGCGTGCCATGCGCGCCGGGTCGGGCCGGTCGAAGGCGAAGGCGAGTTGCGCCGCGTCGAAGCAGAGGTTCTGCAGGAGCACCTGGGCGGGCAACATCGGCAGGAACGGCAACATCAGGCCGGCCACCAGCATCGCCACGACGTTTCCGAGGTTGGAGGACAGGGCCACCCGCAGGTAGGTGACGATGTTGCCGGTGCTGCGCCGGCCCGCGGCGACGGCCTGGCCGATCACGCTGAGATCCTTGCGGGCCAGCACGATGTCGGCCGTCTCGCGGGTGACGTCCACCGCGTCGCGGGGGCAGATGCCGACGTCGGCGGCGCGCATGGCGGGCAGGTCGTTGACGCCGTCGCCCAGGAAGCCGACGGTGTGGCCGGCCCGACGCAGGGCTCGTACGACGCGGGCCTTGTGCTCGGGGGTGCAGCGGGCGAACACCGTCGCGCGGTTGGCCGCCTCGGCCAGCCCGGCGTCGGACAACTCGCCGGCGTCCACCACCTCGACGACCGGCATGCCCAGGTCGCGGCAGATGCGGGCGGCGGTGGCCGGATGGTCGCCCGTGAGCACCTTGGGCTCGCACCCGTGCTGCGACAGTTGCGCCAGCGCGTCGGCGGCGTGCGGGGAGAGCTCGTCCGTCAGCGTGACGTACCCGGCGAGCGTCAGGTCCGGCCGGCCGGCCTCACGGTCGTCGCGGCCATCGGCCACGTGGTCGCGCACCGCGCCGTCGCGGCCGTCGGCGACGTGGTCGCGTGTCGCGTCGTCGCGCCGCAGGGCGACGGCGAGCACCCGCAGCCCGCGATCGGCCAGCCGCCGCGCGGTCCGCTCCGCCTGCTGTTCCGCCTCGGGCGAGACGTGGGCGCAGCGCTCCAGTACGGCCTCGACCGCGCCTTTGACCACGCTCACCCGCGAGGCGCCGTCGTGGACCAGCGCCCGGGAGACGCGGGTGACCGGGTCGAAGGGCCACGCCCGGAGTCCCTCCACGTCGCCGGGGTCCGGCACGCTGTCCAGGATGGCCTCGTCCAGGGCGTCGGGCGCGGGCAGGTCGGCCAGGTGCAGCGTCCAGAAACTGTTGATCGCCGCCCAGCGCAGCACCTCGGGATCCGGCTGGCCGTCCGGCGCGAACGAGCCGTCCACCACGGGACGGTCGCGGGTGAGCGTGCCGGTCTTGTCCAGGCACAACACGTCCGCGGCGCCCAGATCGTGCAGCGCGGGCAGCCGTTTGACGATCACGCCGTCGCGGGCCAGCAGCGCCGCGCCCCTGGCCAGCGCGGTGGTGACCACGACCGGCAACATCTCGGGGGTCAGCCCGACCGCCACCGCCACGGCGAACGGCAGCGCGCCGAGCCCGTCGCCGTGCAGGAGGGCGTTGGCGACCAGCGCGATCGGCGGGATGATGAGCGTGAGCCTGACCAGCGTCCAGGACAGGTCGCTGACCGAGCGGTCGAAGGCCGAGGTGGGCCTCTCCTCCCGGTAGGCGCCGGCCAGCACGGTGTCCGTGCCGGTCGCCGCGACCACCGCCAGCGCGCTGCCGGCGACGACGCTGCTGCCCTGCCAGCACAGGTGGTCCTCGCCGTCGGGCCGGTCGGGCGCCAGCTTGGGCACCGGGGCCGACTCCCCGGTCAGCGCCGCCTGGTGCACGCTCAGGCCGCTGGAGCGCAGCAGCCTGACGTCCGCGGGCACCAGGTCGCCGGGGCCCAGCTTGATCACGTCGCCGGGTACGAGCTGGTCGAGGGGGATCTCGCGTTCGCTCGGCTCGGCGTCGGGCGACGGCCTGCGGCGTACCGTCACCGTGCTCGCGACCAGTTCGCGCAGCGCGGCGGTCGAGCGGTCGGCCCGGTACTCGCCGTTGGCGCGCAGCACGCAACTGGCCGCCACCAGGACGACGATGACGGCGGCGGTGCCCCACGAGGCCACCGTGAGCGAGACCAGGCCCAGGCCGAACAGCACCATCGTGAACGGGTCGCGCAGGCTGCGGGCCAGGCGGCGCGGCCAGGAGAAGGGGCGCCGGAGCGGCAGGACGTTCTCGCCGTGACTGATCAGCCGGGCCTCGGCCTCGGCCTCGGTCAGGCCGCGCGGGCCTGTGCTGAGCCGGCGCAGCAGCTCAAGCTTGCTCGTACGGGCCGTCGAAGCTTCAGGCGCCCAGACCACGAAGACGTCCAGCCGCGGGGCCGGAACGCGTGGCCAGCCGTTCGATCAGGTTCTGCACGGTCGTCACGATGTCGGGGTCGTCGATCAGGTAGACCACCCGGCGGCCCTCACGCCGTGAGCGGACCAGGCCGGCGAGCTTCAGCTTCGCCAGGTGCTGGCTGACCGCGGGAAGGTTGCTGCCCACCCGCTCGGCCAGGCCGGTGACGTCGCACTCGCCCTGGGACAACACCCAGACGATGTGCAGGCGCGGGGGAGAGGACAGCAGCCCGAACGCGGCCGCCGCCTCGGCCAGCACCTCGGCCGACGGATCGCTCGTCTCCGCAGCTGTCATGTGATCTTCCTCCGTCCCGGCCGTAGCCAAGTGTAGGCCGGGATCGGCGGGCAACGACCCGCCGCTCAGGCGGCATCGGCTCCCTTGCTCCGCCCGTCGCCCTGCCCGTCGCCCTGCCCCTTGTCCTGCCCGTGGTCCTGCCGGGCCGCCGCGCGCAGCCGGGCCGCCTGCTCCTCCAGGCGGCGGGCCTGCTCCTCCACGGAGACCGCTGGGCTCGCGGGCTCCTCGTCGTCATGGAGCTTGACCGTCTCGGCCTTGAAGACGCGCAGCGAACGGCCGATCGAGCGGGCGGTGTCGGGCAGCCTCTTGGCCCCGAAGAGAAGGACGAACACCAGCGCGATGATGAGAATCTCGCCCCAGCCCAGTTGCGACATGCGTGCCTCCCGGCCGATAGTTGCTCGGATGCGCAAGTATAGGACTGTGCTCCGGTGCTGATGCGTCGGGCACTCTTACCTTCCTCGTCACGCGCCGTTACCTGGTTGTGTGAAATATCCGGCAATCACCTGGCTGTGCGTATCGTTCGGCTTGCAAACTTCGTCACTCCCGTCTCGGGCGGGCTGCGTACCACGCTCGACGAGCTCGGCGCCGGATACCTCGCCGCCGGTCACGAACCGGTGCTGGTCGTGCCCGGCGAGAGCGCCGGGGACGAGCGGACCCGCGCCGGACGGCGCATCACCGTGCCCGGCCCCTTGGTTCCGGGAATGGGCGGATACCGCGTCATCACGGGCAGGCGGCGGCTGCGCCGGCTGCTCGACGCCCTCGAACCCGACCGGCTCGAAGTGTCGGACCGGACCACGCTGCGCTGGACCGGCTCCTGGGCCAGGGCGGCGGGCGTGCCGTCGGCCATGGTGTCGCACGAGAGCCTGGCGGGGCTGCTGCGCCTGTACCGGCTGCCCGCCCGGACCCTGGCGGACCGGCTCAACCGGGCCAGCGCAGAGGCGTTCGACACGGTGATCTGCACCACCGCCTGGGCCGCCGCCGAGTTCCAGCGGCTCGCCGTACCGAACCTGGTCCGTGTGCCCCTGGGCGTGGACCTCCGCTCCTTCACCCCCGGCAACTTCGACGACGGGCTACGGGCCGGGCTGGCCCGGCCCGGTGAGCTCCTGCTGGTGCACTGCGGCCGGCTCTCGCCGGAGAAACGTCCCGACCGCTCGATCCTGGCCCTGGCCGAGCTGCGGCGCAGGGGCGTGCCCGCGGTGCTGGCCGTGGCCGGCACCGGGCCGCTGCTCGGATCGTTGCGGGCACGGGCCGCCGGGCTGCCGGTGCGTTTCCTCGGGCACCTCGCTGACCGGGACGCGCTGGCCAAACTGCTCGCGACCGCCGACGTGGCGTTCGCGCCGGGCCCGGTCGAGACGTTCGGGCTGGCCGCGCTCGAAGCGCTGGCCAGCGGAACTCCGGTGGTGGTCAGCCGGGACAGCGCCCTGCCCGAGGTCATCGGCCCGGCCGGGGCGGCGGTGGACGACGACCCCGGGGCCTACGCCGACGCGGTCATGAGCCTGCTCGGCCGGGAACGCCGCGAGTCGGCCCGCGCCCGCGCCGAGCACTACACCTGGCCGGCCGCCGTCAGAGGCTTCCTGCGAGCCCACCGCCTGATCGACACGTCAGCGAGCCCCCGATGACCGCCGCCCCTGATCGACCTGCCGGTGAGGCCGCGATGACCGCCGCCCCTGACCGACGTGCCGGTGAGGCCGCGATGACGGCCGCCCCTGATCAACGTGCCGGTGAGGCC
>NZ_JBFAKB010000013.1:0-279934 GCF_040655495.1 Nonomuraea sp. NPDC050404 | reverse complement strand
GCCGCGGTGACGGCCGCCCCTGATCGACGTGCCGGTGAGGCCGCGGTGACGGCCGCCCCTGATCGACGTGCCGGTGAGGCCGCGGTGACGGCCGCCCCTGATCGACGTGCCGGTGAGGCCGCGGTGACGGCCGCCCCTGATCGACGTGCCGGTGAGGCCGCGGTGACGGCCGCCCTTGATCGACGTGCCGGTGAGGCCGCGACGACGGACGCTCTGCGGCTTGTCGCGCTCGGCGACTCCGTGACGGTCGGGATCGGGGATCCCGTGCCTGGGCGTGGCTGGGCGGGGTTTCTGGCCGGGGCGCTGGCCGCGGGTGGTCCGGTCGAGCTGAGCAACCTCGCCGTCTGCGGCGCCTGCTCGGCGGACGTGGCCCGCGACCAGCTTCCCCGGGCCCTGGAACTGCGCCCGTCGGTGTGCACGCTGCTGATCGGCGTGAACGACACCCTGCGCGGCCGGTTCAGCCCACCGGCGATCGCCCGCGACCTGGAGCAGGTGATCGCCGCACTCGGGCGCGCCGGCAGCGTCGTGGTGACCGCCACCCTGCCCGACCCCGGCCTGCTGCTGCGCGTCCCGGACGCGTTACGCCGCCCGCTGGCCCGCCGCGTCCGGCTGATCAACGAGATCGTGACCGGCCTCGCGGAACTGCACCACACCGTGCACCTCGACCTCGCCAGGCTCCCGGCCCTGTACGACCCGAGCCTGTGGGGCATGGACCGGCTCCACCCCAACGAACGAGGCCACCGGATGCTCGCCCGCCTCGCAGCCACCGAACTGGGCAATCACGGAATCCCCGTACAACTGCCACCTCTCGAACCCGGCGCGGCCGAGCCCGCCGCGTGGCGGAGCGTCCTGCGCGTGACCGCCGGGGGAGCCGCCTGGCTGACCCGGCGCTGCTTCGACTTCCTACCGGCCTTCGCGCTGCTCGTCGCCAAGGAACTGTGGTTTCCGCAGCCTGGGCAGCGCGTTGACCCGGAATTCGCCTGGCGGAACCCTGCCGGGCAGCCGGCCGTCGCGAACGGATGGGATGAACGGCCATATGAGGGTCGCCATAGTGACCGAATCGTTCCTGCCCCAGGTGAACGGGGTCACCAACTCCGTCTGCCGCGTCCTTGAGCACCTGGCCGCCACCGGCCACCAGGCCATCGTCATCGCCCCCGAACCCGCCCCCGGCACCTATGCCGGCTTCACCGTCCATCCGGTCCGCAGCCGTACCCTGCCCTTCTACCGATCCGTCACCGTCGGCCTGCCCTTCGCCGGGCCCGTCACGCGGATCCTGCGCGACTTCAAGCCCGACGTCGTCCACCTGGCCTCGCCCGTGCTGCTGGGCGCGGCGGGGGCGGCCGCCGCGCGGCGGCTCGGCGTCCCCTCCGTGGGGGTGTTCCAGACCGATCTCGCCGGGTTCGCCCGCCAGTACGGCGTCCCCGCCGCAGGGCGGTTCTTCTGGGCCTGGCTCGCGCGCATCCACCGGCGCACCGACCTCACCCTGGCGCCCTCCACCGCCACCATGGGCGAACTGGCCGCCCACGGCATCCCCCGGCTGGCTCTGTGGCCGCGCGGCGTCGACCTCGAACTGTTCCACCCTCGGCACCGCGCCGCCGGCCCGCCGCACGGCCCGATCACCGTGGGCTACGTGGGCAGGCTCGCCGCCGAGAAACGCCCCCACCTGCTCGCCGCCGTCGCCGAACTGCCCGGCGTCCGGCTGTCCATCGTCGGGACGGGCCCGGAGGAGCCGCGCCTGCGCCGGTTGCTGTCGGAGGCGCGCTTCCACGGCCTGCGCACCGGGTACGAGCTGACCCGCCTGCTGGCCTCGTTCGACGTGTTCGTGCACACCGGGAGGAACGAGACCTTCTGCCAGGCCGTGCAGGAGGCGCTCGCCTGCGGCGTCCCCGTGGTGGCCCCCGCCGCAGGCGGGCCGCTCGACCTCGTCACCCCGGGCGTCAACGGCCTGCTCTACCCGCCCGACGACCCGGCAGGGCTGCGCGCCGCCGTCGCCACGCTGGCCGGGGACCCGGCGCTGCTGCGCCGGATGGCCGGGCAGGCCAGAGCCTCCGTCGCGGGCCGTACCTGGACGGCGGTCTGCGACGAGCTGATCCGGCACTACACGGCCATCGGCGCCACAGACCCGGGCACGCGGCCCGTTCGCCAGGGGAGTGATGGGCCTCCTCGGGACGGAGAGGCCGTGCGACCATGGCCGGGACGGCCCGCGTCCCACCGGCCGCCGCACCCGATCAGCATCGACCGCCTGTCCTAGCCGCCCGACTGGAGTGCCATGGCTGAGGCAGTCCATCGCAGGGACCACCGGCACCGGCCGCTGTCGGGCCGGAACCCGGAGGAGACGCACCGCGCCGCGACTCCGCTGGAGCTGCTCTACGACCTGACGTTCGTGGTCGCGTTCGGGACTGCCGCGAACGAGCTCGCGCACTATCTGGCGGAGGGCCACCTCCGCACGGCGGTCCTCGGCTTCGGCTTCGCGATCCTCGCCGTCGCCTGGGCCTGGATGAACTACTCCTGGTTCGCCTCGGCGTACGACAACGACGACTGGGTGTTCCGGGTCGCCACGATGGTGCAGATGGTCGGCGTGATCGTCCTGGCGCTCGGCATCGAGGACCTGTTCGCCTCCATCGACCGCGGCACGGCCGTGAACGTCGTCGTGATGGTGCTCGGGTACGTCGTGATGCGGGTGTCCATGGTCTTCCTGTGGGCGCTGGTCGTCCGGCACGACCCGGCCCGCGCGCCGGCGGCCCGCAAATTCCTGTGGACGATCGGCGTCGCGCAGGTCGGCTGGGTGGTGCTGGCCCTGCTGGGACCGTCACTGCCGATCTTCCTGTCGGCCGGCGTGGCCCTGTTCGCCCTCGAACTGACCGGCCCCGTGCTGGCCCAGCGCCGCAGCCCCACGCCCTGGCACGCGCGCCACATCGCGGAGCGGCACGGCCTGCTCGTGCTGATCACGCTGGGCGAGGGCATCTTCGGCACGGTCGCGGCGCTCAACGCGCTGGTGCACACCGAGCACGGCTGGACCACGGACGCCGCGCTGCTCGCCGTGGCCGGCATCGGCCTGACGTTCGGCAACTGGTGGATGTACTTCGCCGTGCCCTGGGGCGAGGTGCTGGAGCGCTTCCGCGGGCGGGCGTACGTGTGGAGCGCCGGCCACCTGCTGCTCTTCGGCTCCATCGCCGCCACGGGCGCCGGGCTGCACGTGGCGGCGTACTTCCTCGAAGACGCCGCCGCCCTGGACAGCACCGCGACGGTGCTGACCGTCGCGGTGCCGGTGTCGTGCTACATCGTGATGTTGTACGTCCTCTACATGATCTTCATGCGGCACCGCGACCCGTTCCACCTGCTTCTCATGGCGGGCACCGCCGGGGTGCTCGTGCTCGCCGTGGTCTGCGCCGAGCTGGGCCTGAACATGTCATGGTGCCTGGTCGTGCTGATGTTCGCGCCGGCCGTGACGGTGGTCGGCTTCGAGACGGTGGGCCACCGGCACCTCGCCGAGGCGCTGGCGGCGGACTGAGCCTCTCACGGCAGCACGTACACGGCCGCCGACCAGCGGACCGGACGGTTGGGGTGCCCTCCCTGCATCATCATGGTGCCGCGGATCGTGATTTTCTTCCCCTTGGGGACCTTGACCTCGGTCAGCACCCATCTGCCCAGCGCCGGGTCGGTGCTCCCGTCCAAGGGATAGCATCTGCTCGTGTAGGTAGGCCTGTCGCCGCTTATTCGGTATCTGATGAGCAGCCGTTCCGCCAGCTCGCCCGTGCACACGTGGTTGATGCCGAGCTTGCCGCCCCGGCTGGTGACGGTCAGCTTGAAGGACTTCTGCCGCGGCCACACCCCCGAAGCGTCTCCCGCCACTTTCATGCCCTCCCTCTCGCGGGGAAGGGCCTTGAACCGCTCCGGTTCGACCGGCCGGGCGGGCGGCGTCCATTCGTAGATCGCCAGAGCCCAGTCGGCGGGCTTCATGATGGGGATGCTCGGGCACGGCTCGCCCTTCTTCCGGCCGCAGCCCCAGGCGGTCGTGTCGAACGTGACCGTCGCCTCCTTGGCGCCCTTGGGCACGTTCAGCGAGATCAGGTCGGCCTTGCCCGTGCAGTCGCTGAACCCCCTGTGGTTGGGTTTGCCGTTCACGAGGACCATCGGTCTCTCCGTCAGGCCGGTGGCCGCGTCGCACAGCCCGGCCACGTCCAGCGGCTTGCCGGAGACCGGGATCGTGACCGATTTCTTCTTCTCACCCTTCGTCTTCGTCTTGAGCGTGGTCGTGACCAGGCGGCGGTACTCGGCGCCGTCCTTCGCGGTGAACCGCGGCGGTAACTCGGGCGTGGCCATCGTCTCCTGTGGCTTCTCGGGGGCCCGGGGGAGCAGGACGGTGGGGATCAGCACGGTGACGGCGGTCAGTGCCGCCACCCCGGCCAGCGCCAAGGTCGTGCTCCGGCGGCGGGAGTCGTGGCGGATGCGCCGATCGAGCTCGTCGATGCGCCGCGGCCGGTCGGCCGGCGCGTCGGCGCTCATGTCGTCGAACAGCTCACGCAGGTCCCGGACGGTGCGCGTCATGGCAGCTCCCTGTTCACAGTGCTCGCCTTCACGGTGCTCGCCTTCACAGTGCTTGCCCTCACGGTGCTTGCCGCGGCCGGCGGTACGAGCTCGGGGTCGATCCGCAGTTTGGCCAGCGCCTTGCTGGTCTGGCTCTTGACGGTGCCGACGGAACAGTTCAGCGCCCGCGCCACCGAGACCTCCGACAGGTCCTCGAAGAAGCGCAGCACCAGCACCGCCCGCTGGCGCGGCGGCAGCCGCCGCAGCGCCGCCCACAACACGGTCCGCTCGTCCGTCAGCCCGATCAGGTCGCCCGGCGCGGCCGTCTCGGGCGGCGCGTCCGTGGGCAGCTCGCGCCGCCAGAACCGGCGCCGCCAGGACAGGTACGCGTTGACCAGGATCCGGGACACGTACGCGTCCGGATGCTCACCGACCCGCCCCCACGATCGCCACGCCCGCACGAGCGCGGTCTGCAGCAGGTCCTCCGCCTGCGCCCAGTCGTGGCAGAGCAGGTACGCGGTGCGTAACAACCGTGGCGACCGCGCCTCGACAAAGGCCACGAAGTCCGCCCTATCTCGCATCAGCCCTGCCTTTCCGTCGTGTCGGCACCCCTTATGACCCGCTGGGAGCCGTCGATAGTTGCCACGCCCACCGACGTCAGGGCCGGAAATTCCGTATTCACGAAAAGTTTCCGGGACTTAAGGGGATGTGCATCGTCCGGCGCGTTCCACCGGGCCGTACGCGGGCAGGAGGCTCCTTTCGCCTGGTTCCGTCGTACAGGAGAACCGATAATGACCCAGCACACAGAGATCGAACGCAAATACGATGTCGACGGCGGCACGGAAATCGTCATCGAGGACGTCGCCGGCCCCCACGGCCCCATCGTGGCGGACGAGCCCCACACCTCACGGCTGGTCGCGGACTACGTCGACACCCCCACGCTGGCGCTGGCCGCGCACGGCATCACGCTGCGCCGCCGCGAGGGCGGGCAGGACGCCGGATGGCACCTGAAGCTGCCCGCCGCCAAGGGCGCCCGCCGTGAGGTGCACGAGCCGCTGAGCGCGGGCGTGCACCAGGTGCCCGCCCGGCTGTCCAAGCTGGTCGCGGCCCGCGTGCGCGGCAGGGAACTGGTGCACGTGGCCACCGTGGAGACCAACAGGACGACCAGGCGGCTGCGCGACCGCGACGGCGAGGTCGTCGCCGAGGTGGCCGACGACCTGGTGGCGGGCCGCCGCCTGACCCAGGACCCGCCGGAATCCGTGTCGTGGCGCGAGGTGGAGGTCGAGCTCGTCAACGGCTCCGGCAAGCTGTTCAAGGCGCTGGACCCGGTGCTGCGCGAGGCGGGCGCCGTGCCCGCCGACGGCTCCTCCAAGCTCGCCCGCCTCCTGGGGGAGGACCTCGCGCCGCCGCACCGGCACACCGCCGTGCGCACCGCCGGCGACGTCCTGGTCAGCTATCTGGACGAGCAGCGCGACCGGCTGCTCACCTACGACCCGCTGGTACGGCTGGCCGACCACGACGACGACTCGGTGCACAAGATGCGCGTGGCCGTCCGGCGTACCCGCAGCCTCCTGCGCACCCACGGCCGCCTGCTCGACAAGGACCGGGCCGCCGCGCTGGACACGGAGCTGAAATGGCTGGCCGACCGGCTCGGCGAGGTACGCGACCTGGAGGTGCTCGCCGCCCGCTTCGACCGCCGGCTGACCGACCACCCCGTCGGCCCGGGTCGCGACGCCGGATGGCTGGACCAGCTCGCCGGCCGGGAGCGGGAGGCCAGGAAGTCGCTCAGACGCGCGATGACCACGCCCCGCTACTTCGCGCTGCTCACCGCCCTCGACGACTTCATCGCCGCGCCGCCGTTCACCGGGCGGGCCCGGCGCAAGGCCCGCCGCCAGTCGTCCCGGCTGGTGGTCAAGAGCTGGCGCAAGGCGCTGGACAAGTACGCCAAGGCCGAACGGCTGCCCGAGGGCGCCGAGCGCGACCGGGCCCTGCACTCCACCCGCAAGGCCGCCAAGCGCGCCCGCTACACCGCCGAAGCCGCCGCCCCCGCGCTCGGCAAGCCGGCGGCCAAGGTCGCAGAACGCGCCGAGGGACTGCAGGAGGAGCTCGGCCGCTACCAGGACTCGGTCGTCGCCCAGCAGCAGCTCACCGAGATCGCCGGCTGGCCCGGCCTGTCCACCGGCGACACCTTCTCCCTGGGCTACCTGCTGGGCGGTGAACGCGGCGAGGCCGCCGACGCCCGGCGTGACCTGGTACGGGCACGCAAGCACGCCGCCAAGACCCGCGCTCACCTGCGCGCACTGAAGAAATAACCCTCCCGACACCCCCAGCCGTGGTGGCGGCGGCGGTGCTCAGTGTCCGGCCGCGAGCGCGTTGCGGCGGCTCAGCGTCCGGGTCGCGAGCGTGTTGTGGCGCTCAGTGTTCGGTCGCGAGCTCGCTCTCGAAGCGCTTGCGCAGCAGGTCCTTCTCGGGCTCGGGCAGCCAGCACGCCTCCACCCCGGCCAGGGCCATCTCCCGCAGCCGCTCATCCGGCACGCCGACCTGCTCGGACAGGATCCGGTACTCGTTGGCCAGCGACGTCGGGAACATCCCGGGATCGTCGGAGGCGGGAATGACGTTGAGCCCGGCCTCGACCATCGCCGCGATCGACGCCCGCCGCCACGGCCGCCACGAGCGCCGCGAGGTGGTCGAGACGACGGTGAACGGGACCTGCTCGTCCCTGACCCTGGCGACGACCTCGTCGTCCTCCAGCACGAAGTAGCCGTGGTCGATCCGGTCGCACCCGAGCACGTCGAGGCAGGTGATCGTGTTGGCGGCGACGGGCGCGTGCTCGGAGGAGTGCGCGGTACGGCGCAGCCCGGCCTCACCGGCGAGCCGGAAGGCGGCCTCGAACCGCTCGGGCGGCCCGGCGGTCTCCAGGTTGTCCAGCCCGATCCCGGCCACGTACTCGTGCGGGTGGTCCACGACCGTGCGGATCCAGGACAGCGCGTCCTCGCCGGACCCGCTCCGGTCGATCGCCGCGATGAGCCGGCCCGTCATGCCGAAGTCGCGCTCCGCCATCCTGATGCCCTCGGCGTACGCCTCGACCACGGCGGCGTAGCCGAGCCTCTTCTGGTGCTCGGTCAGCGCGTCGAAGGACACTTCGAGATGCCTGGTCGCGCTGGTCCGGTGGGCGGCCTCGAACGCCTCGTAGGTGATCCTGGTGAGGTCGTCGGTGTCGCGCAGCACCTGCACGACCCACGAGGACACCTGGAACAGCGAGTAGGAGACCTCAGGCTCGTCCGCGCTCCTGCCCTGTGGGACCGGGACGCGGGTGTCGAGGTAGAGCGCCGGGTCCGGCGGCAGCGAGTTCACATCCGCGTAGATCCGCTCGGGCGGTACGGGCAGGTCGAGCCCTTCCCGCCTGGCCAGCTCGGCGAAGGTGGTGGCCCGCACGGTGCCGATGAGGTGGCAGTGCAGGTCGACCTTGGGCATCTGGTCCAGGTTCACTTGGCGGCCACCTCCCGGGCGAAACGGTTGACCCAGTCGTTGCGGGTGTCCACGAGCCGGCTGGGGTCGAGGGTGGTGAACCCGGCGGCCACGGGGTCCTGGGCGGCGTCGCCGGCCACCTTGGCGATGTCGGCGGGGATCTGCGCCCTCGGGTTCGTGGGCAGGTCGCCGACGGTCTTGGCCATGGCGGTCTGCGCCTCGGCCGACAGCAGGTAGTCGATGAACTTCGCCGCTCCCGGCTGGTTGCGCGCGCCCTTGGGGATCATCGCCCGGTTGGTGGCCATGTAGCGGCCCTTGGCCGGCGCGGTCCAGGCGATCGGCTCGCCGGAGGTGACGAGCTTGGTGGCGAAGCCGCTCAGCGCGTCGGCGGCGATGATCTCGCCCTGGGTCAGCAGGTTCGTGACCTCGGTCGTGGAGGTGTAGAACTGCAGCACGTTCGGCGCCCAGCCGGACAACGTGCGCAGCGCGGTGTCGATGTCGTACGGGCCGTTGCCGTACCTCTCGCCCACCCCCGAGATCATGAGCTGCCCGGCGGTCACCGAGATGTCGGGCAGGGCGACCCTGCCCTTGTTCGCCGGGTTCGCGAACAGGTCCCAGTTGGCGGCCTGCTTCTGGGTCAGCTGACCGGTGTTGTAGATGATCCCGTTGAGCTGGTGGGTGTAGGCGGGCCCCTCGTAGGCGCCCTCGATCGCGAACGTCGCGAGCTGCTTGATGTTGGGCACGTCGACCTTCTGGAACAGGCCGTCCTTCTGTCCGAGCGCGGCGAAGTAGTCGGAGATCAGCACCACGTCCGCCTCCGGTGCGCCCTTGGCGAGCTTGAGCTTCGACAGCCGGTCGGAGTTGGAGCCGGTGTCCAGTTCGACCTTGATCCCCGTCTTCTTGGTGAACGGGGTGACGATCGCCTGCTCGAACTCCTTCACACCGAAGGGGAAGGTGCTGACGACGACGGTGTCCTCGTTGGACCCGCCACCGGAGCCGGCGCATCCGGCCGCGGCGATCATCGTCAGGGCGGCGGCCAGTACGGCGCGGCGCGTGGGCATGGGACTACTTCCTTCTTTCCGGATCTAGCGAGGTAGGGAGACCAGGTGCGCGTCAGGCGCGAGCACCTTGACGTTCGACCCGGGCGTCAGGGTCGTGCCGGCGCGCACGTCGGCCAGCAGCCTGACGTTCGCGCCCGACGCGTCGACCACGTCGAGCGAGACCAGCAGATCGACGCCGCGGAAGGCCACGTCGGCCACCGTCGCGTCGAGGCCGGGCCCGTCCTCGGCGATCCGCAGATGCTCGGGCCGGATGGTCTGCGGGGTGCCGTCGGCCGCGGTGAGGAAGTTCTCGTAGCCGAGGAACTCGGCGACGAAGCGGTCGGCCGGGCTGGGGAAGATCTGCTGAGGTGCGCCCTGCTGCACGATCCTGCCCTCGTTCATGATGACCATCTCGTCGGACATCTCCAGCGCCTCGTCCTGGTCATGGGTGACGAGGATGACGGTCAGCTCGGTCTCGGCCTGGATGCGCCTGATCTCGGCCCGCATCTGCACGCGCAGGCGGGCGTCGAGGTTGGACAGCGGCTCGTCGAGCAGCAGGAGCTTGGGCCTGATCGCGATCGCCCTGGCCAGGGCCACCCGCTGCTGCTGCCCGCCGGACAACTTCTTCGGCTTGCGGTCGGCCAGGTGCGCGAGCCCGACGAGTTCGAGCGTCTCCATGACCCGCTCGCGCCTCTCGGCGGAGGGCACCTTGCGCAGCTTGAGCCCGTAGCCGACGTTGTCGGCCACCGTCATGTGCGGGAACAGCGCGTAGGACTGGAAGACCATGCCCAGATCCCGCTTCTCCGGCGGCGTGCGGGTGCTGTCCACGCCGTCGATGCGGATCGTGCCGGACGTCGGCGCCGAGTAGCCCGCGATCATCCTGAGCGTGGTGGTCTTGCCGCAGCCGCTCGGGCCCAGCAGCGTCGTCAGCTTCCCCGACGGCACGGACAGGTCGATCTCGTCCACGGCGGTGAAGGAGCCGAACTTCTGGGTGACGGCGATCAGCTCGGCGGCGGCGGTCACTGGTTGATACCTCCGAAGATCTTGGCGAAGCCGACCGTGCGCTCGGCGATCACCGCGATGACCACGGTCGCGGCCAGGATGAGGGTGGACGCGGCGGCGACCATCGGGTCGTAGGACTGCTGCACGTAGTCGAGCATCGTCACCGGGAGCGTACGGAAGTCGCGTCCCTGCAGCAGCAGCGACAGCGGCACGTTGTTGAAGGACGTGACGATGCTGAGCAGCCCGGCGGAGAAGATCCCCGGCCGCAGGACGGGCAGCGTGACGTTGAAGAACGCGCGCAGCGGCGAGGCGCCGAGCCCCCGGGCGGCCTCCTCCAGGCCGGGGTCGGCCAGCGCGAGCGAGGCGCCGGTGACGCGTACCGCGTAGGGCAGCATCAGGGCCGTGTGGCCGACCAGCAGGGTGCTGAAGTTGCCCAGGCCCAGGCCGATCATCAGCTGCTGGAACAGCGCGAGGCCGACGACCAGCTCGGGGACGATGAGCGGCGACAGGAAAAGGCCCTCGACCAGGCCCTTGCCGGGCAGCTTGCCACGGTGGATGGCGAGCGTGGCGGGCACGCCGATCAGCAGCGCGAGCACGGTGGCGAGGATGGCGAGCTGCAGGCTGGAGATCGCGGCCTCGATGAACGGCTCGTAGCCGAGCGCCTCGCCGAACCAGCGCAGCGAGAACCCGTCGGGCGGGAAGCGCAGGGTGCTGCCCGAGGTGAAGGCGGTGGCGACCACGAAGATGATCGGCACGATCATGATGACGTAACCGATGACCGCGAGCGCCGCCGTGATGGGCCGCTTCACGAAGTAGCCCCTTTCCGGCCGATCAGCGAGGACAGCCCCGAGACCAGGAAGACCAGGACCGTCATGATGAGCGCCGTCGCCGAGGCGGAGGCCCAGTCGACCGTGGTGCTCGCGTAGTTGAACAACTGCGTGGAGAGCATCCGCTGGCTGGACCCGCCAAGCAGGTACGGCGTGGTGTACGCGGTGACGGACCCGGCGAAGACCAGGGTGGCGGCCACCACGATGCCCGGCATGGTCAGCGGGATGACCACGTTCCACATCGTGCGGATCCTGCTCGCGCCGAGCCCGCGCGAGGCGTCGTCGAGGCCGGGATCGACCTGGGCGACGGCCGAGTAGCAGGAGATGATCGCCAGCGGCAGGAAGAGCTGGGTGAGGCCGAGCACGATCGCCAGCTTGGTGTAGAGCAGTTGCGGCGCCACATCGACCAGGCCGAGCTGGACGAGCAGCTGGCCGAGCGCCCCCTTGGAGCCGAGGATCACCAGCCAGCCGAACGTCCGCACCACATTGCTCAGCATCAGTGGGAAGATCGCCACAGCCAGGAAGACACCGCTCCAGCGCGACGGCGAGCGGGCCAGCCAGTAGGCGATGGGAAAGCCGAGGACGACGCAGATGATCGTGACAGCCAGGGCCAGCCCGACCGTGCGTGCGATCACCTCGAGGTCGTAGGGATCCGTGAGCATCTCGCCCAGGCGTACGAAGATCTCGCTGGTCGGCACGTCCGGCGGCGCGAAGATCATTGCGGCGGCGGGAACCAGGAAGCCTGCGACGAGAAGGACGAGGCCAGGCACCAGCAGAAAGGCCGATTTGCGAGAGATGTCGGCATCCTTTCTCAGTGGCCCTACGCTTGATGGAACCGGTTGCGGAACCGGTCTCGCGAGCCTGACCATAGATTATGAGCGGCCTCGCGCACAAACCCCAACGTGAAAACCGTGTTAACCACCTCAGGAGGATCAGTGCCGACACTCGCGGACGTCGCCGCGCTGGCCGGGGTTTCCAAGGCCACTGCCTCCCGCGCCCTCGGGCGGCCGGACCTGGCCGCCCCGGAAACGGTGGCCCGCGTCCGCGCAGCCGCCGAGCAGCTCGGATTCGTGCCCAACCGGGCGGCCACCCAGCTCGCCGGCGGCAGGACCGGGGTGGTCGCCATCGTGGTGCCCACGCTCGACAACACCTTCTTCACCCCGATCATCGGCGGCGCCCAGGCGCGCGCCGCCGGCTCGGGCATGCAGCTCACCATCGCGGTGCACTCCCTGGAACACGCGGCCCAGCTCGCCGCGGTCGAGCAGCTCGCGCACCAGGTGGACGGCTTCCTGCTCACCGCGCCCCGTGGCTCCGACGAGATCGTCCGCGCCGCCGCGTCGTTCAAGCCGACCGTGCTGATCGACCGCGAGATCGAGGGCATGACCTCCGCGGTCGCCGACACGGCGACCGCCTTCGGCGCGCTCGTCGACTGGTTCGCCGAGAAGGGCCACGAGCGCATCGTGTACGTCGGCGGCCCGGCGGGCTCCTGGCAGGACCGCCAGCGCCAGGCGGCCATCCGCGCCGCGGCCGGGCCCCGCGGCACGACGCTCACCATGCTCGGCCCCTACCCCTCGACGTTCGCCGCAGGGGTCGAGGCGGCGCAGGCCGTGGTGGACGCCCGCGCCACCGCCGTCGTCCCCTACGCCACCTCGATCGGCCTCGGCCTCATGTTCTCCCTGCTCAGGCGCGGGATCAGGGACATCGTGGTCAGCTCGGAGCGCATGGTCGTGGACAGCCTCGGCTTAAACGACGTCCCGTCGATCGACGTGGACGGCGAGAAACTCGGCGAGATGGCCATGGACCAGCTCATGACCCTGCTCGGCGAACGCAGGGAAAGCGGGCCCGCCAGGCACCGCCTCGACGTCCCGATCAGCTAGCGTCCGGCGGGCCGCCCAAAGGAACGGCCCGCCGGTCAGCCAGGGTCCGGCGGGCCACTCCGAAGGGACGGCCAGGAAGGGACGGCCCGCCGGACGGTCTCAGGAGATGGGTTCGATCCACACGTTGCGGAAACGGGGGTTCTCGCCGGCGTCGCCGTGGTCCTGGAGCCGGATCCCGCCCTCCGCCGCGCTCTCCGGCATGTGGTCGCCGGTGCCGCCGTCGATGGCCACGTCGTCGTGCACCACTTCACCGTTCCAGACGACCGTCACCCGCGCGTCGTCGGTCTTGACACCCGCGCTGGTGTACCGGGCCGCGCGGAAGGTGATGTCGTAGGTCTGCCACGTCCCGGAGGCGGTGGCCATGTTGCGGTCGGGCGCACGCTTGGAGTAGATCGCCCCGGCCTCGTTGTTCGCCGGTGTGGTGTCACCGTGCGACTCCAGCACCTGCACCTCGTAGCGCTCCTGGAGGAAGACGCCGCTGTTGCCGCGCTGCTGCCCGGTCACCTCCGGCGGGTACTCCGGCTCGTACCACTCGGCGTGCAGCCTGAAGTCGCCGAACGTCCGCCGGGTGCGGATGTCGCCGCCGTAGGACTCCATGGAGCCGTTCGCGACCGGCCAGCTCGCCGCCCCGCCGGAGCGCCGCTCCCACGCCGCCAGGTCGGTACCGTCGAACAACGTGATCCGCTCCGCCTTCGACACGGTCAGATGGTCGAGGCCGAACCCGCCCGCGTCGCCGGAGTCGTACCGGTAGGCGATCGTGTTCGGGCCCCGCCGCAGGTCGAGCGACTCGGTCTGGACGGCCCAGCCGCCGGTCGCGGCCAGCCGCACCCGCCTGACCCTCGTCCCGTTCACGTACACGCTCACCGACGTGCCGGCGGCGGCCGCGTAGCGGAGCCCGACGTTGTGCCTGCCGGGCGAGTCCGCCCGTACGGTGAACGACGTGCTCGCGCCCGTGGCCGTGTAACCGTCCACGAACCCCCTGCCGGTGTAGCCCGGTGAGCTCGTGCTCACCTTCACGCCGCCGCGCAGCGCGGCGTTCTCCGCCTCCAGCACCGGCCGCGCCGCCACCGTGAGGGAGTCCAGGTTGACGTGGCCCGTGTCGCCGGTGTCGTACTTGTAGGCGATGGTGTTGACGCCCGCCCTGAGCACGAGCGGTTCGACGCGGGTGGCCCACTGCTCCCAGGTCTCCGTGGAGGCCAGCGGCACCTGCCTGACCTTGGCGCCGTTGACGTACACGCTCAGCGACTTGGGTCCGGGCGCGGGGTTCGGGCCGTTGGAGTAGCGCAGGCCCACGTGGTACGTGCCGGCCCCGGCCGCCCGTACGGCGAACTGCGTGGCCGCTCCCACGGCCTGGTAGGAGGCGACGAAGCCGGCCCCCGAGTAGTGCCGGTGGTCGGTCGCGAGCTGCGCGCCGCCGCTGAGCGAGGCGCTCTCGGCCTCGTACAGCGCGTCCGTCACGGGGGCGCCGACCAGCGAGTTGAGCGTGTACCAGGCTTCGGTGCTCCACAGCGGCTGCCCCGAGGCCGAGCTGAACGGGCGCGGCGAGCGCAGGTGCACCACCCGGCCGGCCTTCAGGCCGTCGATCTTGAGCGTGACCTTCTTCCCGCCGGAGCTCAGCGTGGCGGAGGTCACGGTCAGCGGCTCCTCGTCCACCTTGGGGCCGCCGTAGGTGGAGGCGGCGACGTAGCGCCACTGGGTGGCCTGGTATCTGGCCGCCAGCGACGCGGCGGTCTCCGCCGACAGCGGCTCGGTGTAGTCCAGCTCGAAGCCGCCCGCCACCGCCCGCATCTTCACGATGTCGAACGCCTTGTGCTCGCCCGGCGTCAGCTTCTGCAGGCCGTAGGTGAGCTTGCCCGGCTGGCCCCAGTTGCCGCCCGCGCCCAGGCCACCGGCGTAGATGGCGCCGTCGGGACCCAGGCTGATCCGGTTGACGCCCGCCTCCAGCCCCTGGGCGAGACGGAAGACCGTGCCCTGGTACTCGCCGTTGACCTTCTCCAGGTAGGCCCGCTGGATCCCGCCGTAGGTGACGTCGCCGAACAGCATCTGCCCCGCGAACCTGCCCTGCTTCAGCAGCAGCGGCGTGCTGGGGGAGTTGGCGATCTCGTTGTGCGGCAGCCACAACGCGGGCGCGCTGATCAGGTTGGCGTCGAACGGGCCGTCGGGGTTGGTGTAATGGTTGAAGAACCGGTCTTTCTTGATGTGCACCAGTTTCGAGGCCGGCAACCAGCCGCCCTGGTTGTCCGCGACGAACAGCTCATCCTCCGGGCCCCAGCCGAGCCCGTTGGGCGTGCGCAGCCCGCCCGCGAGGTACTCGACCGCGCCGGTGGCCTTGTTGACCTTGATGGTGGTGCCCCGGTCCCGCGCCGGTTGCGGGTCGGTGGTGGCGCCGCCCTCGTTGATGGCGACGGACAGGTTGAGGTAGAAGTGGCCGCCCCGGTAGAGCAGCCCGAACGCGAACTCGTGGAAGTTGCCGCCGTACGGCCAGGTCGCCACGGTCCGCAGGTTGTCGGCCACCTCATCGCCGTTGGTGTCGTTCAGCTCCACCAGGCGGGACTTCTCCGAGACGTAGAGCTTGCCGTCCACGTACTTGATGCCCATGGGCTCCTGCAGCCCGCCGGCGATCTTCTTGGTGGTCACCCGCTCGGGCGAGGTCGCGCCCGTGACATTGCCCAGCAGGTACACCTCGCCGAGGCTCTTCTGCGAGCCGCCCCACGTGGCGATCGCCAGCCGGCCGTCGGGCAGCCAGTCCATCGCGCTCACCTGCGGCTGGAATCCGGCCGGGCGCAGGTCGGTGAGGGTGAGGTCAGGGTGTACGGACTGCAGCGGCAGCCCGTCGCCGGGGGAGTCGGCGCCGCTCTCACACTCCTTGCGCCCGGGGGCGGTGACCCGCACCACGCCCGCGTCCGTGCTCAGCACCGAGTTCGGCACCAGGGTGAACTCGGTCGTGCCCGGCGGCTTCCACTCCAGCTTGAGCCGCTGGCCGTACAGGTGCTCGAAGTGGTCCACGCGCAGCGCGTGGTAGCCGGGGGTCAGCGTGATCGTGCCGTCCATGGTGACCGGCGCGTGCCGACCGTCGTTGGTGATCACGACGGTGTCGTCGATCCGCAGCCGGGAGCCGTCGTCGCTGGTCAGCCGGAACTCGTACGTCCCCGCGGTGGCGACGTTGATGTTGCCGATCACTTCGGTGACGAACAGGTCGGTGAGGCCGAAGTCGGCGTCGGAGGTCCAGTCGATCGTGGGCATCAGCTTGTCCACGTTGGGCGTCTGACCCGCCTTGAGCGTGCAGAGCTTGGACAACTCGACCTGGACGTCGTAGGTGCGCAGGGTGACGCCCGGCTCCTGCGGCGGCACCTCGGCGCGCGCATGGGCGGGGGAGGTCAGGAAGGAGAGGGCGAGGAGCGGTACGACGGATAAGAGGGGTAATTTCCGCATGGCCAGTCCCATCTCGGCGAGGGTGTGGGTGCGGCATCGCCGGACGGGTTGTCATCCATCGGCGGATGCCGGGCTTCATTCGCTGGAACGTGAATGGGATAACGCTGCTCTGCGCCGTAATATAAAGCGAGATCGTCGGCTTGCCCATAGCCTTTCGCCGAAAATCGGAGAAAGCTGCGACATGGCCGGACGGAAGGGGCGGCATTGGCCGCATCGGGTCGTCTCCTCCCGGCATAGGATCTTTGGGGTCTGATATTTGCCCGTATGTCGGAAGGCCCCCATGATCCACCCCCTCAGCCGGCGGTCCGCCCTGCTGGGAGCCGCGGCCGTGGCCGGCGTCGCCCTGTGGGAGAGACCGGCAGAGGCGATCGGCAAGGCCGCGTTCGACGCGGCGCGCGAACGATGGGTGGGGCTGCTGGCCGGCGGGTCGTACGACGCCGCCTACGCCGACAAGACGCGGGCGGTCGAGGTCTCGGCCGGCGCGGTGCTGCGCAAGCTCAAGTTCGACCCCGGCCGCCCGAGCCTGTGGCCCGACCTGCCGCTCGCGGATCCCCGTACGGGCAACTTCAACCGCTCCTACAACCGCATGCGCACCCTGGCGCTGGCCTGGGCCACCCCGGGCACCGCCATGCACGGCGACGGGCGGGTCGCCGAGACGGCGGCCAGGGCGCTGGAGTTCCTGTACGAGCACGCCTACCACGAGGGGCTCGACCGGCGGGGCAGCAACTGGTACTGGTGGGAGATCGGCGTCCCCCGCTCGCTGACCGACACCTGCGCCCTGCTCTACGACGGCCTGCCCCGCGACCACCTCAAGCGCTGGTTGCGCCCGCTGCGCCGCTGGTGCCCCAACCCGGAACGCCGCGTCAGCCACCCCGGCGTGGTCGAGACCGGCGCCAACCGGGCCGGCAAGGCGATGGCGGTGGCGATGCGCGGGCTGCTCACCCACGACGCGCACCTGATCAAGCTGGCCGGGCAGGCGGTCTCCGACCTGCTGCGGACGACCAGGGGGCCGGGCGACGGCTTCTACCGCGACGGGTCGTTCATCCAGCACGACGTGTACCCCTACACCGGCAGCTACGGCGTGGACTACCTGGAGAGCGTGGCCAAGCTGATCGCCATGCTCGCCGGGTCGCCGTGGAAGATCACCGAGATCGGGAACGTCTACGACATCGTGGACCGCTCCTTCACGCCGCTCATCTTCGACGGGCTGATGATGGACTGCGTACGCGGCCGGGCCATCTCGCGTCAGGGCCACCGCGACCACCACTCGGGCCAGAAGACGATCGAGGCCATCCTGCACCTGCTGGAGGCGGCGCCCGAGGACTACGCCAAGCGCTGGCGGCCGCTGGTCAAGGGCTGGCTCACCCGCAACCAGGCCACGCCGTACCAGACGCTCGCCCCGCTGGCGAGCATCGCGGCGGCCAGGGAACTGCTGGACGACCCGTCGGTGCCGGTCGGCCCGCGCACGACGGGCACGTACGTGTTCGCCGACATGGACCGGGTCGTGCACCGCCGGCCCACCTGGGCGTACGCGATCGCGATGAGCTCAGAGCGGATCGGCGCGGCCGAGGCCATGAACAGGGAGAACCTGCACGGCTGGTACACCGGCGACGGCATGACCTACCTCTACAACGGCGACCTCACCCACTGGAACGATGAGCTGTGGCCGACGATCGACCCGTACCGGCTGCCGGGCACGACCGTGGACCGGCGCAGGCGCGCCGACCTCCGGCACGGCGAGCGCCACCTGCCGCCCACCCCGTGGGCGGGCGGCGTGGCGCTCGACGGCGAGTACGGCGTGGCGGCCATGAAGCTGGTCGCCGACGGCTCCTCGCTGCGGGCCAAGAAGGCGTGGTTCCTGCTGGACGACGCGGTGATCGCCCTCGGCACCGGCATCGACGCCTCCGACGGCCGCCGCGTCGAGACCATCGTGGAGAACCGCAACACCCACGACGGCCACCCGCCGCTGGCCCAGGGGGACGGCTGGGTGCACCTGTCGGGGGTGGCCGGTTACGTGCTGCTCGACGACGCCGAGGCGAAGGTGATCCGCGAGAAGCGCTCCGGCCGCTGGCGGGACATCGACAAGGGCGCCACCACCGGCGGCGACACGACCCGCGTCACCAGGCACTACACCACGATCGTGGTCGACCACGGCGTCGATCCGCGCAAGGCGCGCTACGCCTACGCCGTGCTGCCCGACGCCTCCATCGCGCAGACCGCGGCGTACGGCCTGCGGATCAGGATCTGCGCCAACTCCGGCGCGGCGCAGGCCATCTCGCGCGGCAACCTGCTCGCCGCCGTCTTCTGGCGGGCGGGCACCGTCGAGACCGCGGACGGGACGCTGGCCGCCGACGGCCCGTGCACGCTGCTGGTCCGCCGCGACGAGGAGCGGGTACGGCTGGCGGTCTCCGACCCGTCCAGGACCGCCGGCGAGGTGAAGATCACGCTGCCCTGGCCGGTGCGGTCGATCGAGAAGAGCGACCGCGGCGTGCGCAAGGCCAAGCGCTCGGTCAAGGTGGAGCTGGGCGGCAGCCGCGGCCACGCCCACACCGCGGTGTTGCGCGTGCGTTGACGTCCCGGAGAGGCGTTGCCAGGATGGCTCCCAGGGAGGCGTGATGAAAGTCGCCGTCGTGACCGGAGCCGCGCGTGGTGTCGGGCGTGGCATCGCCCTCGTCCTGGGCGAGACCGGCGCGACCGTGTACGTCACCGACCGCGAGAGCCGCGAGCACCGCCACTCCGACCTGCCGGGCACGGTCGAGGACACCGCCGAGCAGGTGGACGGGCGCGGCGGCCACGGCGTCCCCGTCCGCGTCGACCACACCGACGACCGCGCCGTCGAGGCCCTCTTCCAGCGGGTCCGCGACGCGCACGGCGGCCTGGACCTGCTGGTCGCCAACGCGTTCGACGGCAACGCCCTGCCCTTCGAGGGCGGCCCGTTCTGGACCCTTCCGCTCGACCACTGGCACAACATGATCGACGCCGGGCTCCGCGGCCACCTCGTCTCGGCCTGGTACGCCGCCCCGCTGCTGATCGAGCGGCGCGGCCTGGCCGTGCTCACCGGGTACACCGACCCGGGCGCCGAGGTGATCGCCGGGCACGCGTTCTACGACCTAGCGATGATCGGCGTCAGCCGGCTGGCCCGTACCCTCGCCCATGACCTGCGCCCGTACGGCGCGACCGCGCTCGCCCTCTCGCCCGGCTTCACCCGGACGGAGGCGATCATGGCGGCGCTCGGCGCGGACGTGCCGGGCGGCGACTCCGTGGAGTTCCCCGGCAGGGCCGTGCGCGCCCTGCTGGCGGACCCGCACGTGACCCGGCACGCCGGGCGCACGCTTCCCGTCGCGGACCTGGCCAAGGAGTACGGCTTCTCGGACATACCACCCTCATGATCGCCTGAAAACTGATTTGCGGGCAAAAGCCGCAACCTGCCAGAGTTGCCTCTCGGGCCATCAAACGGGGGTGGCCATGGTGGCCGACGCGGGTCCGGCCCGGCACGCCGCCCGGGGGCGCGGCCGCGCCGGTTCAACGCGACGTCCGCCAGGCGACACGGACATTTAACGCAAATTCCCCTGATCAAGGGAACATTCCCCGCCCGGCCCCTTGTTTAGTCCGACTGTTGTGTACCGCCGCGATCGGCTCCGGCCGAAGGTCGTCGGGCGGTCTATTCCTGCTTGTGAGGTGCGAGATTTCCGCGTTCAGTCAATCAGTGGACGACGCCGCGGTCGATGAGACCCGCGGTGACGGCGGCGACGCCACGGCTCCCCAGGGAGCCACGATGATGATCGCCGTCTTGGTCGCGTCGGCCTTCGTGATGATCCTCAATGAGACGATCCTGAGTGTCGCTCTCGGGCCGTTGACGAAGGAACTTGGCGTCGCCACCACGACCGTGCAGTGGCTGACCAGCGGCTTCCTGCTGACCATGGCGGTGGTCATCCCCACCACCGGTTTCCTGCTCGAACGGTTCACCCCCCGGCAGATCTTCCTGGCCTCGCTGACGCTCTTCAGCGCGGGCACCTTGCTCAGCGCGCTCGCCCCCGGGTTCGGCGTGTTGCTGGCCGGGCGGGTCGTGCAGGCGTGCGGCACCGCGGTCATGTTGCCGATGTTGATGACCACGGTGATGCGCCTGGTCCCGGTGGCCAAGCGCGGCGCGACCATGGGCACGATCACCATCGTCATCGCCGTGGCGCCCGCGATCGGGCCGACCGTCGGCGGCGGGGTGCTGGCCGCCATGGGCTGGCGCGGCATGTTCTGGATCGTCCTGCCGCTGTCGCTGCTGGCCCTGGCGTTCGGCGCCGCCCGGATGCGGCTCGGCGGCGAGACGCGCATGGTGCCGCTGGACGTGCTCTCCGTGCTGCTGTCCGCCGTCGGTTTCGGCGGCATCCTGTACGGCCTGTCCTCCGTCGGCGAGTCCGGCGGCGGGGAGCACCTGGTGGCGCCGTGGATCCCGATCGCGGTCGGCGCCGTCGCGCTCGTCGTCTTCGTCGTCCGTCAGCTCAGCCTGCAGCGCCAGGACCGCGCGCTGCTGAACCTGCGCCCGCTGACCCACCGCCCCTTCGTCGTCGCACTGGTCATGAGCGCGCTGCTGTTCATGTGCCTGCTGGCGGTCGCGGCGATCCTGCTGCCGCTGTACCTGCAGACCGTGCAGCGCGCCACCCCGCTGGTCAGCGGCCTGGCCGTGCTGCCCGGCGGCCTGGTGCTCGGCCTGCTGGGCCGGCCGGTGGGCCGGCTGTTCGACCGCTTCGGCGCCCGTCCGCTGGTGATCCCCGGCGCGGGGGCCACCGCGGTGTCGATGTGGCTGTTCACCACGCTCGGGCCGGAGACGCCGCTGGCCCTGGTGATCGGCATCCACATGGTGCTCATGGCGGGGCTCGGCATGATGATGACCCCCCTGATGACCGAGGCGCTCGGCTCGCTGCCCGACCACCTCTACTCCCACGGCAGCGCGATCATGGCCACCCTCCAGCAGGTCGCCGGCGCGTTCGGCACCGCCGTGTTCGTCACCGTGGCGTCCCTGGGCACCACCAACCCGTCCGGCGCGCCCGACGCGGCGGGCCTGCACACCGCGTTCATCGTCGCGGGCGTGCTGGGAGTGCTCCTGTTCGTCACCTCACTGTTCGTCCGCCGACCCAAGGCGGGCGCGCCGCGGCCCGTCGCACAGGGCGGCGTGCACTAATCCCATCCGGGGAACCGGTGATCGTTGTCGGCGGCATCGTCCTTGAGGAAGACGATGCCGTCGATCAGGCCGAGGTGGGCGGGGTCGAGCGGGAAGTAGGCGTGGTCCTTGGAGACGCGCTTGCCCGGCCGGCCGGCGGCCTCCGCCAGGTGGCGGGGGTCGATCAGGGAGCGGTGACGGGGGAGCGCGGACAGGGCGCCCTCCAGGGTGTCCGCGGCCGGGACGTCCTCGCCCACCGTGCCGATGGCCGAGGCCAGGAAGGCGTACCGGTCGCCCAGTGACGTCTGGGCGACCGCCCCCGCGCTCCACCACCGCAGCGTCTGCTCGCCGAACGACATGAGGCTCTCGTTCCGCTGCAGGTGGAGGTTGTGGGCGAAGACGAGGGCCGGGCCGCGTTCGGCGACGGCACGCAGGTTGGCGGCCATCATCGCGTCCCGCAGGCTCGACAGCCGGAACCAGCGTTCCGGGGAGGCGTCGGCCAGCCAGTGGTGGTAGCGCAGCAGGCCGGTGGCGGTGCGTGCGTACAGTGCGGCCAGGTCCCTGTCCCGCGCGCTGAGTTGCGGCGCCTGCGTGTCGAGCAGCGCCACCAGGTCGTCGGCGAGCACGCGCAGCCGCTGGGCGCCGGCGCTCTGGCCGATCGACAGGGACGGATCCATGGCCGTGGCCTCGTTCTCCCACGGCTCGTCCGGGCCCAGCAGCGTGTCCAGGGTCTCCCCGGTGCGGGGGAGCGGGCCTTCGAGGAGGTCGTAGAGGCCCATGAGCGCCTGGCGCGGGCTCTTCGCCCAGTACTCCAGCGGGCCGTCGAAGCCGGAGAAGTGCAGTTGGTCGTCGTGCTTCTCGTTGTGGGCGCGCATCCAGCGGACGAGTTCGCGGTTGGCCGGTGAGGTGCCGAAGCCGTGGCTGAAGCCGCGTTCCATGACGTCGTCGAGCGTGCCGGCGCCGGTCGTGATGTGCTCGTGCACGACCAGGCCCATGAGACAGTCGCTTTCGAGGGTGATCCCCCGGTAGCCCTCGTGCTCGACGAGGTGGCGGAAGATCTCGTTGCGGAGTTCGCGCAGCGCCTCCCCGCGATGGGTGGCCTCGCCCAGGCCGAGCAGCAGCGGCGGGGCGGGCAGCGAGCGGAGGAACGCCGAGATGGTCGCGCCGTCGAGGGGACGGGCTGTGTCCTGGATGTCCATGTCTTCAACAGTATCGTTGAACTTTCGGTTTAACCTTTTCCCGCAAATACCTGCTTTACTGGCGACCAACCTTAAATCGGTAGAGCAGAGGAGCAGTGGATGAGCGACCCGGTGATGACCCGGATCGGCGAAGGGGTGCAACTGCATCACGCCCAGGGACGGCGCGAGGACGCCCGCGATCTGTTCGCGCGGATCTGGGACGACATCGACGGCGAGCGCGGCGACCCGCTGCACGTCTCCGTCCTGGCCCACTCGATGGCCGACGTGCAGGACGACGTGAGCGAGGAGCTGGTCTGGGACCTGCGCGCGCTCGCCGCCGCCGACCTGCTCACCGATGAGCGGCTGGCGGAGGCCGGGCTGCCGTACACGGCGGCAGGACTGTACCCGTCGTTGCACCTCAACCTGGGCGAGTGCTACCGCAAGCTGGGCGATCTCGGCCTCGCCCGTGAGCACCTGGAGCAGGCCAGGGCCGGGATGGGCGCGCTCGGCGACGACGACTACGGCCGGCTCATCAGGACCGGCCTGGAAGAGCTCACCGAAAAGCTGGCCGGCTGAGCCGGAAACGGTGCAGGCGGGCGCTGGCGGTGTCGGCGTTCCCGCGCAGCCGTTCGGCCTCGGCGGACAGCCGGGCGGCGCCGTCGGCGGTGAGCCGGTAGTAACGCCGTGCCCGGCCGTCCACGACCTCCTGGCGGTCGGTCTCGATCAGCCGCTCGCCCCGGAGCCGGTCGAGCGCGGTGTACAGGGTGCCGGCGCTCAGCCGTACCCGCTCGCCGGAGATCCTCAGCACGTCCGCGATGATGCCGTAGCCGTGCTGAGGCCCGGCCGCCAGGGCCGTCAGGATCAGGAACGTCGGCTCCTGCATCGACCTGTTCTTCATGGGGTGCCACTGTTCTTCCTGCTCAGTGGAGTCGCCAGTGACACCACGTCATGACTTCACCCGCGTAAATGTCATGGCGAGGTCGTGACGCGGCCGCACTGCCGAGCGGGCGCGGCAACGGCTGGAATCGACTGTATGAAGCGCTCCCGTACAGCCGCAGCTTTGACCGCCGCAGCACTCGTCGCCACCACCTCCGCCGCGCTCCCGGCCTCCGCCGACGCGGCGGGCGGCCCGGTGACGCACAAGCAGAACGACCGGGTTCCCGAGGGCGCGGCCTGGACGCAGCACTACTTCCCCTCCTCCGACGGCTCCAAGGTGGAACTGCACGCCGACGTCCTGCTCCCGGAGAACCTGCCCAAGGGGCAGAAGGTGCCGGTCATCCTGTCGGTCGGCGCCTACTTCGGGCACTCCGGCCAGATGGACGTCGAGGGCTTCAAGAAGACCGGCCCCTCCGCCCGCTTCAACGACCTCATCGAGGGCGCCGGCCTGTTCAAGCGCGGGTACGCCCTCGTCCTGGTCGACGTGCGCGGCTTCGGCGGCTCCACCGGCTGTCTCGACTTCGTCGGCCCCGGTGAGCAGGCCGACGTCAAGGCGGCGATCGACTGGGCCGCCAAGCAGCCGTGGTCGACCGGCGCGGTCGGCATGTACGGCAAGTCCTTCGACGCCATCACCGGCCTGGTCGGCAACAACCTGAACCAGGACGCGCTCAAGGCCGTCGTCGCCATGGAGCCCATGTGGGACCCGTACCGCAACTTCAGCTCGGGCGGCGTGCCCCGCACCACCCGCGTCAACGTGTCCAACACCTACAACAAGATCGCCACTCTGCCGCAGCTGCCGGACGACGACCCCCGCTACCTGGCCAACGCCAAGTACGAGCAGAAGCATCCCGAATGCGCCGCGACGAACATGTTCGGCTACCAGACCGGCGACCCGCAGGCCGCGTACTGGAAGACGCGTGACCTGGCCGAGCGCGCCAAGGGCAGCGACACCCCGCTGTTCGTCACCCAGGGTTTCCTCGAATGGAACACCGAGGCCGAGGCGATGGAGGAGTACCTCGGCAACCACAAGGGCCCGCAGCGCGCGTGGCTCGGCCCGTGGGACCACAAGCGCGGCAACGACCGCACCGCCGACGGCCGCCTGGAGATGGGCCGCGAGGGTTGGTTCGAGGAGACGATGTCCTTCTTCGACCAGTACCTCAAGGGTGTCAAGCCCACGACCGACTACCCGGCCGTCTCCATCCAGGACAGCACCGGCAAGTGGCGCGCCCAGGACACCTGGCCGGTCACCGACCGCTCCGCCGCCATCCGGCTGGGCGGCGGCTCCTACCTGGACGACGGCGCCGAGGAGAAGGTCACGGACAAGAACACGTTCGTCAAGTGGTCCAAGCCGCTGACCCAGGCGACGCGCGTCACCGGCACGCCCCGGCTCTCCTTCGACTCTGAGCAGCACGGCAACGTCATGGTCAAGCTGTACGACGTCGCCCCGGACGGCACCGCCGTCATGTTCGACGAACAGGTCTCCCTGGTGGACGCCGGCAGGACGGAGCTCGAACTGAAGTCCACCGACTGGACCCTGGCCAAGGGCCATTCCCTGGCCGTCGAGATCGGCACCGTGCAGCCCGCCGGCGACTGGCTCGACACCCCCACCCGCAACACGATCAAGGTCACCGACGCGCGGCTCGACCTGGACCTGGACGACCCCGCCGACGACACCGCCACCGAGGGCGAGCGGGCGCCGTACCTGGACACCTACCTGAAGTCGTGGACGAAGAAGCTGCGCCCCGGCAGCCCGGCGTTCACCCTGCCCGCCGTCAAGAGCTGAACCATGACGACATCCGGTACCGCGGCTCCGGCGCGTTCGACCCCGATCTCGGAGCGCATCCTCGCCCCGGACCTCGCCCGCGGCATGATGCTGCTGCTGATCGCCCTGGCCCACGTGCCCTGGTTCCTCTACGAGGCCCCCGTGGGCGCGGCGCTGCTGCATCCCGCCGAGGGCAACCTCGCCGACAGGATCGCGCAGGTCCTGACGCTGATCGTGGTGGACGCCCGGACGCACACCATGTTCGGCTTCCTGTTCGCCTACGGCATCGGGCAGATGTACGCCCGGCAGTTGTCGCGCGGCACGGACCCGAAACAGGCCCGCAGGCTCCTGCGCCGGCGGCACTGGTGGATGATCCTGTTCGGCGCGGTGCACGCCGCGCTGCTGTGGCAGGGCGACATCGTCGGGTTCTACGGCCTGCTCGGGCTCGTCATGGTGGCCCTGTTCTTCGGCCGCGGCGATCGCACCCTGCGGATCTGGGTGGTCGTCCTGCTGGTCCTGGGCGCCCTGCCGATCCTCGCCGGGGTGGTCACGGACCTGATGGGCACCGCCGGGTCCGCGACCGTGGCCGCCGACCTGCAGCGGCTCAGCATCGCCGAGCCGGACTACCTGCTCTCCGCCGCGATGCGGCTGCCCGTCTGGTTGTTCACGCTGGGCTCGGGGATGTTCACCCTCGCCCTGCCGACCGCGTTCCTCATCGGCCTGCTCGCGGCCAGGCACCGGATCCTGGAGGAGCCCTCCCGGCACCTGCCGCTGCTGCGCCGGATCGCGGTGCTGGGCATCTCCGCCGGCTGGATCGCCGGCGCGGTGCTCGGCCTGCGGCACGTGGGCGTACTCGGCTCGCCCTTCGCCACGACACTGTCCGCGCTGCACTTCTACACCGGCGTCTTCGCCGGGGTGGGCTACGCGGCGCTGTTCGGCCTCATCGCGCACCGCATCACCACGCGCGGAAGCCAGGACCTGCTGCCGGTCCGGGCGCTGGCGGCCCTCGGCCGCCGCTCGCTGAGCGGCTACCTCAGCCAGTCGCTGGTGTGGGGGCCGTTCCTGGCGGCCTGGGGGCTGGGCCTGGGCGCGTACCTGTCGAGCTGGTCGGCGGCGCTGGTGGCCGTGGCCACCTGGCTGCTCACCGTGGCGGTGGCGTTCCGGATGGACCGGGCCGGCGTGCGCGGCCCGGCGGAGACCCTGCTGCGCCGGCTGACCTACCGCTAGGCCGCCGGCCGCCGCACCTCCGCCGCGTCCTGGTGCGGATGTACGAGGACCGGCGCGTCCGACACCACCACGGCGGAGTACGGCAGGTCCGGGAGCCTGACATCGACCAGGTCGGCCAGGAGCGGGGACAGCGTGCGGCGCGGGGGGATGACCAGGCTGATCGGCCCCACCGGCCGGCCGCCCCTCGCGCAGAACGTCATCTCGACGTGGGCGTTGGCGGAGCTGAGGTTGAGCAGGCGGAGCCGGTCGCCCGGCCGGCACCCGTCGCTGATCGCCATTCGCCAGTTTCCGACCATGGTGCTCATACGTGACTCCCGTCTGCGGCTGCCGTCCCCGCTACCCCGGCGGGAAGCGATCTATCGCGGGGGCAGGCGATAGGATCCATGGACATGAATCGGGCACCGGGCATGGTGGATGTGGCGCGCGAGGCGGGCGTGTCGCACGTCACCGTGTCCCGGGTGCTGAACGGGCATCCCTCCGTGCGCCCGGAGACCCGGGCGCGGGTCGAGGCCGCCATCGAGAAGCTCGGCTACCGGCGCAACAGCGTCGCCCGCGCGCTCAAGAGCCGCCGCTCCTCGACGATCGGCGTGGTGCTGGCCGGGGCCGAGCTGTACGAGCTGCCCAAGATCCTGCGCGGCGTGCAGGGCGCGGCCCAGCGGGCCGGATACTGGGTGAACCTGGCGAGCTGGCAGGGCGGCACCACGCAGGACCTGGCCGAGACGTTGCAGCGGCTCACCGACCAGGCGGTCGAGGCCATCGCGGTCATCGGTGACCGGCCGATGGTGGTGGACGCGCTGGCCGGCATCGCGACCGGTGTGCCGATGTCGGTGATCATGTCGGGCAACGTGCCCAATCCGGACGTGGGCTTCGTCGAGCTGGACCAGGAGCTGGGGGCGCGGCTGGCCGTACGGCATCTGGTTGAGCTGGGGCACCGGCACATCGTTCATCTGACCGGCGCGTTGCGGACCTTCGACGCGCAGGCGCGGGTGGACGGCTGGCGGGCCGAGCTGGCCGAGACGCCGCAGGCGGCCGGTGAGTTGTTCGAGGGGGACTTCACCGGTAACAGCGGGTACCGGCTGGCCACCTATCTCGTCAAGCGGCGCGAGGGCGAGCTGCCGACGGCGATCTTCGCCGGTAACGATCAGGTGGCCATGGGGGTGCTGGCGGCGTTCGCCGAACTCGGGGTCAAGGTGCCGGGCGACGTCTCGCTCGTGGGGTTCGACGACATCGCGGGGGCGGCCTATCTGGTGCCCGCGCTGACCACGGTCCGCCAGGACTTCCTCAGCCTCGGTGAGCGGTCGGTCGAGCAGTTGTTGCGGATGATGCGGGGTGGGGCGGCCTCCAGCGAGCGGATCGCACCCGAACTCGTGGTCCGCCGCAGCACCGCACCGCCCCGGGGCCAGGCTGTCGGCTCGTAGCCGAAACCTCCTGCGGGTCAGGTGGCCGGCTCGTAGCCGAAACCCCTTGGGGTCAGGTGGCCGGCTCGTAGTCGAACCAGTGGAAGCGGGCGCGGTTCCTTCCGGCGTGGCCGTTATCGGAGCCGTACAGGCCCAGGTGCACGCCCACGAAGCCGCCCGCGCGCTCGGTGCTGAAGAAGGAGCGTTCGATGGTGGCCAGGTCGGTCCAGGCGGTGCCGTCGTACACGCGGAAGGTGTAACCGTGCTCGTCCGCCTCGGCCTCCAGCAGCGCCTGCCCGGTGGCGGGCAGCGGCGCGGACGCCAGGCGGGTGCCGGCGCCCGCCTCCCTGACGGTCAGCACCGCCCGCGGGCCCTCGGTGACGGCGAGCGTGGCGTGCTGGTCCTGGCTCTGGAAGACGGCCAGCCCGGCCTCCTCGGACGGGTGCGCGGGCAGGAAGTCCACGCTGGTACGGGCACGGAAGCGGACGTGCTGCTGGCGCCGGGCGATGAAGGACGGGACACCGGTGGAGCCGAGCGGCTCGGGGGACAGGTCGATCTCCAGCCCCACGGCCGTGGACCTGACCCGGTCACCGACCGGCCCGCGCAGGCTGCTCCACGCCAGACCCACCGATTCACGAAAGTGCTCCCGAACCACCGCCTCGCCGCCGCCTTCCTGGTCCGCCGCCGTGCGGTCGCCGCCTTCCCTGAGCGTCGCCGCGCCGTCGCCGACTTTCCGGTCCGCCACTGACGTCAGTCGCACGCCACCCTGCTCCCGCGCCACTGAGGGGAGCCGTTCCGACAGGCGCACGTTGCCCGATTCCGGTGCGAACACCGGCCCGTCGGCGCTCCAGGCGACGGGCACCAGGAACGTCTCCCGGCCCAGCGTGTGGGTTCCGTCGATCGGCCGGACGCCCAGCGTCACCGCCCACGTCTCCCCGTCCGGCGTCTCCACGAGGTCGGCGTGGCCGACGTTGTGGACGGGCTCGGCCGCGCCCCGATGCCGGTGGGTCAGCAGCGGGCTGCGCGGATCGGTGACATACGGCCCGGTGATGGCGCCGGAGCGGGCGGCGGTGACGCTGTGGTTGCCCTCCGTGCCACCCTCGGCGGCGATCAGATGGTAGACGCCGTCGCGCTTGTACAGGTGCGGCGCCTCCACCCACGCCCCGCGTACGGCGCCGTGCCACAACACATGCGTGGGACCGACGAGCTTGAGCCGCTCCAGATCCAGCTCCCGCATCCACAACTCGCCCGGCCCGGCCTCACCCACCGCGTCGCGGCAGGCGGTGAACCAGCAGCGGCCGTCGTCGTCGAAGAACAACGACGGGTCGATGCCCTCGGCCTCCAGCGGCACGGGGTCCGACCACGGCCCGGCCGGGTCGTCGGCGGTGACGACGAAGGTGAGGCTGCCCCGCCGGTTCACCGCCAGGGTGGAGACCACGTAGAACCTGCCGTCGTGGTGGCGGATGGTCGGCGCCCAGATCCCGTCCGAGACGTCCAGCCCGCGCAGCGCGAGCTGCCCCGGCCGGTTCAGCACGTGCGTGATCTGCGACCATCGCACCAGGTCACGGCTGTGGAAGAGAGGGAGAGCCGGATAGTAGGCGAACGACGAGGTGACGAGGTAGAAGTCCGCGCCGACCCGGCAGATCGACGGGTCCGGATGGCAGCCGGGCAGGACGGGGTTGCGAAAAGTGGGCACGGGGGCGGGCTCCGAGGCGGGTTACAAATGAGGTCTTGACAGAATGACAACGTTAACATCAGGTTAGTTCCCAACGCACGACCCGGCAGTCCGCCGGCCGCACCACCTGTCCGAGGAGATCGTCATGACCCCACCGTCCCTGCCCTCGCCCCGACGCCGACGGCGCCGGACGATCCTGGGCGCCGCCGCCCTGACGGTCGCTCTGACGGCGTCGCTGGCCGCCTGCGGGTCAGGCGACACCGCCTCCCCGGGTACGGCGAGCGCCGGCGGGCCCGTCACGCTGGAGTTCTGGACCTGGAGCCTCAAGGGCAACGACGCGGCCGCCAAGGCGATCGTCGACAAGTACCACCAGCAGAACCCGAACGTCACCATCAAGCTGTCGGAGGTCGGCGGCACCAGCGACACCGCCGCCAAGCTGCTGGCCGCCGACCAGGCAGGCGACACCCCCGACGTCGTGCAGATCGAGTACCGGGGCGTGCCCGCCCTGGTGGTGGCCGGAGCCGTCAAGGACATCACCGCCGACGTGGCCTCCGTCAAGTCCGGCGTGGACGCCAACATCTGGGCCCAGACCACCTTCAACAACCAGGTCTACGGCGTGCCGCAGGACATCGGCCCGATGGTGCTCACGTACCGCAAGGACCTGTTCGACAAGTACGGCGTCAAGGTGCCTGCCACCTGGGAGGAGTACGCCGACGCCGCCGAGCGGATCCGTGAGAAGGACCCCGACGCCTACATCGCCAGCTTCGCCGCCAACCAGCTCGAGTTCTTCGCCGCCCACGCCGCCCAGGCCGGCGCGCAGTGGTGGAGCACCGACGGCAGCGCGTGGAAGGTCGGCATCGGCGGCGAGGCATCGCTCAAGACCGCCGACTTCTGGCAGGACCTCGTGGAGCGGGACCTGGTCAAGGTCGAGCCGCTGCTCACGCCGGAGTGGAATGCGAAGGTCAACACCGGCAAGATCCTGAGCTGGGCCGCCGGGGCCTGGGCGCCGAGTGTGATCCACTCGGTGGCGCCGGACACGGCGGGCAAGTGGGAGTCCGCGCCCCTGCCGCAGTGGACGAAGGGACAGGCGGCGGTGCCGTTCATGGGCGGCTCGGCGTACCTGGTGCCGGCCAAGTCGAAGCACGCCAAGGAGGCCGCGGCCTTCGCCGCCTGGCTGGGCGCCTCGGATGAGGGCAGCAAGTCGCTGCTCGACGTGGACATCTTCCCCGGCGGGAACGCCGGCCGCCAGGCGACGCTGAGCGCCGAGCCGCCGCAGCTGATGCCGCAGCAGAAGGACTTCTACCAGGTCACCGACCAGGTGATCAAGAACACCACCATCCCGGTGACCTGGGGGCCCAACGTGAACGTCGCCCAGAGCGCCTTCGGCGACGCGCTCAACAAGGCCGCGCTGGACAAGGGCTCCTTCCGGGCGGTGTACCAGGCCACCCAGCAGGCCGTCGTCGCCGACCTGCAGAAGTCCGGCTACACCGTCACTCCGTAGCCGGACCTGCAGAAGTCCGGCTACACCGTCACTCCGTAGCCGGACCTGCAGAAGTCCGGCTACACCGTCACCCGTAGCCGGACCTGCAGAAATCCGCTACACCGTTACCCCGTAGCCGCCCGCGGCTCGATACCCACCTGGACATCTCATGCCCGCCACCTCCTCAGGACGGCGCCCGGGCCTGCGTGCCGTCGCCACCCCATGGTTGTTCGCCTCGCCCGCGATCGTGCTGTTCACCCTGTTCCTGATCATTCCGATCGGTTACGCGATCTACCTGAGCTTCCGCGGCTTCCGGGTCGAGGGCGGAGGCGCGTTCGGGCGGCGCGTGGAGACCTTCGTCGGCTTCGACCACTACGCCGCCGCCCTCGGCGACCCCGAGTACGTCGCCGGGCTCGGCCGGGTGCTGCTCTACGGCGCGATCTCGATCCCCAGCGTGCTCGGCCTGGCCCTGCTGTTCGCGCTGCTGCTGGACACCCCGAGGGTGCGGGCCCGCGGCTTCTCGCGTACCGCGATCTTCCTGCCGTACGCGGTGCCCGGCGTGATCGCCAGCCTGCTGTGGGGCTTCCTCTACCTGCCCAGCACCAGCCCGGTCACCTACCTGGCCAGGCAGTTGGGCGCCGGCCCGCTGGACTTCTTCGGCTTCCCCGCCCTGTACTTCTCGCTGGCCAACATCGCGCTGTGGTCCGGCGTCGGCTTCAACATGATCATCATCTTCACGTCGCTGCGGGCCATCCCCACCTCCGTGTACGAGGCGGCCCGCATCGACGGGGCCACCGAACTGCAGATCGCCCTGCGCATCAAGATCCCGCTGGTGGCGCCCGCGCTCGTACTCACCGGCCTGTTCTCCGTGATCGGCACCCTGCAGCTCTACAGCGAACCCGCCACCCTGCGGCCGATGACCACCACGATCAGCTCCACCTGGGTGCCCCTGATGAAGATCTACCAGGAGGCGTTCACCAACGACAACCTGGGCGGGGCCGCCGCCGCCTCCGTGGTGCTGGCCGTGGGCATCCTGGCCATCTCGCTGCTCCTGCTGCGTTTCTTCCAGCGCCGGACCTTCGGAGACCACACATGACCGCTGTGACCAGCACCGGCGACCGCCAGTTCAGCCACCGCCGCCGCACGAAAGGACCGCGCCGCCCGCGTCTGGCGCTGACCGTGCTGCTGCTCGGCGCGCTGTACTGCCTGACCCCCGTGGCCTGGGTGGTCATCGCCTCCTCCAAGACCTCGCGCGAGTTGTTCACCACCTTCTCCTTCGCCCCCGGCAGTGGCCTGCTGGACAACCTCGCCGCCCTCGGCGCGTACGGCGGCGGCCAGTTCTGGAAGTGGGGGCTCAACTCCCTGCTGTACGCCGGCCTCGGCGCGGTCCTGTCCACCCTGGTCTCGGCCATGGCCGGTTACGCGCTGGCCAAGTTCCGCTTCCGCGGTCGCCAGGTGCTGTTCTCGGCCATCCTCGCCGGCGTGCTGATTCCCGGCATCGTGCTGGCCGTCCCGCAGTACCTGCTGCTGGCGAGCGTCGGCCTGGCGGGAACGCACTGGTCGGTGCTGCTGCCGGTGATCATCAACCCGTTCGGCATCTTCCTGTGCCGCGTCTTCGCCGTGGCCTCGGTGCCGGAGAGCACGCTGGAGGCGGCCCGCCTGGACGGGGCCGGCGAGCTGCGCATCTTCACCACCATCGTGCTGCCGATGATGATGCAGGGGCTCGTCACGGTGTTCCTGCTGCAGTTCGTCGGCATCTGGAACAACTTCCTGCTGCCCTTCATCATGCTCTCCGACCAGGACAAATACCCCATCACCCTGGGCCTGTACACGTTCCTGGGCAAGGGCGCGGGCGACGGCGACCTGTACTCGCTGGTCATCACGGGCTCGGCCGTCGCCGTCATCCCGCTGATCATCCTCGTCCTGGTCCTGCAGCGCTTCTGGCGCGCCGACCTCCTCGCGGGCGGGCTCAAGGGGTGATTGCGGACATCGAGGCATGCCGCGCGTGCGATGGCGCTTCGCGTACGGGGCCTGTGCCTCAGGCGGGGGATGAGTCGGTGAGCTGGGGGATGACCTTCTCGCCGAACAGCCGGATCGCGGCCAGCACCTCCTCCCGGGGCAGACCCCCGATGTCGATCAGTACCAGGTGCGCGTCCAGCCCCAGCAGCTTCTGCTGGGCGTTGAGCCGATCGGCGACCTCGCTGGGATCCCCGCAGATCGCCGCGCCCTCCATCAACCTGTCGAGGTCCACCGCCCGCCCATCGCCCCGCCACGGGCTGGCGAACGCGGCATACGCCGCCAGATAGGGCCGCCACCGTTCCCGCGCGTCGTTCTCGGCGACGAACACGTGACTGGGTAAGGCCACCCGGCCGGGCGCCGCACGCCGGTAACCGGCCACGACGTCCACATATATGCCGGGATCGCGCAGGGTGCTGGGCAACATGAGCGGCATCCCCAACTCGGCCGCGAAGTCCACGGACGCCGCCGACCCGCTGCCCACCCACAACGTCGGATGCGGCTGCTGGATCGGGCGCGGCATGGTGGTCACGTTCTCCAGGGGGCTGCGGAACGTACCGCGCCAGGTGACGTTCTCCTCCCGCAGCAACTTCAGCAGCAGCCGCAGATATTCGTGAAAGCGCGGCCGCAACTCCGACGGCGCGATGCCGAAGGCGAGGTCGGTCTCCCGGGACACGCCGCGCGCCACGATGAGCTCGGCCCGCCCGCCGGACAACACGTCGAGGGTGGCCAGCTTCTCCGCGACCCGAACGGGGTCGTGGTGGGCCAGCAGGGTGACGCCGGTGGACAGGCGCAGCGTGGTCGTGCGGGCCGCGATCGCGGCGAGCAGGAGTTCGGGCGCGGAGATGATGTAGCGGGTGAAGTGGTGCTCGCCGATGGCCACACCGGTGAACCCGGCCTCCTCGGCCACGACCGCCTGGTCGATCATGGCGCGGATACGATCCGGCTCGGAGGGCGCCCGCCCGGTACGTGGATCCGGCAGGTGATCCCCGAGAATCAGCAGGTAGACCGATGAGTTCATGAAAGTCCCCGTGATCGTGCGCGCGCGTGGCATCTCGCGGTCGCCGGGCACCGGTGCCGACCGTGCGCCCGAAGCCCCACGAGAGGCTCGATAAGCCGCTATATCGACTATACGAGCGAAATATCCCGGCTTTCCCGGTCGCGCGCCACCAGTTCGTCGCGAACCCGCGCACCACCGGGCTCCGGCGGCGGCGCGCCCGTGAGGTCGCCGTTCAGCGGGTGGCCGGGGTGATCAGCTTGTGCAGGCTGTGCAGGCACAACCGGAGCGACTCGTGCTTGGACGCCCCGTCCTTGGTGTGCCGCCACGCCGCGTACAGCAGGTGCCAGACGATCTCCGCCACCCACGACGGCGACAACTCCTGGTCGATGGCGCCCTCCCGGTGCCCGCGCTCGACGACCCGCCGCATGGCGCGGTCGGCGTCGTTCTCCTCCTCCCACTCCGAGCCGGTGATCAGCTGCGGCTCGCTGAACAGCAGCAGTACGACGTCGCCGAGCTCGAACAACTCCTGGCACAGCCGGTCGAGGGCCTCCGCCGCCGAGCCCGTGTCCAGGTCGGCGCGCTCGGCGCCCAAGGCGAACCGCTCCAGGGCGTCCTGGCTGATCGCCTCCAGCAGGTCGGCGCGCTCGGCGAAGTAGCGGTGCACGGTGGTACGGCTGACGCCGGCGGCGTCGGCGATGTCGCTGAGCGAGGCGGCCGAGTCGACGCCCAGCACCTCCACGGCGGCCCTGATGATCGCCTGCCTCGTCCGTGACCGGACCCGGCTCTCCAACCTGCGGCGCTCGACAACCATGCGAAACATATACCACGCACCACCAGAACAGAACTCGCTTGACATTTTTTGGGGCAGAAGTGTTCCATTTTGGTGTCGGAAGCACCAATACTTAGCAGTAGTGTCCCGATCGGAGAGCCAGATGTATAGCGAGTCCCCCGCACCCGAGATCCTGCGCTCGCATGGCCGCCGCCTGGCCTCGGTGATCGTGATCGGCGGCGGGCAGTCGGGCCTGGCGGCGGCGTACGCGCTGCGCGAGCACGGATTCCGCCCCGTCATCCTGGAAGCGGGCAAGGAGCCGGTCGGGTCGTGGCCGCGCTACTACGACAGCCTCAGCCTGTTCACCCCGGCCCGCATCAACGCGCTGCCCGGCCTGCCCTTCCCCGGCGACCCCAACGGCTTCCCCACGCGCGACGAGGTCGTGGACTACCTGCGGGCCTACGCCGCCCGCCTCGACTGCGAGATCCTCACCGGCCGGCGGGTGACCTCGGTGGCGGCGGACGGGGGCGGCTTCGCCGTACAGACGCGGGACGGCAGTACGCACACGGCGCCTTTCGTGGTCGCGGCGACGGGCGCGTTCGACAACCCCCACCGCCCCGACCTGCCCGGCCTGGCAGGCTACACCGGGACGGTGCTGCACTCGTCCGACTACCGCAACCCGGACGACTACAAGGGGCAGCGCGTCGTCGTCGTGGGAGCGGCGACCTCGGCCGTGCAGATCGCCGTCGAACTCGCCGGGCACGCCCGCGTCACCCTGGCCACCCGCAAGCCGGTGGTCTTCTACAACAACAAGCCGACGCCGGGCGACTCACGTTTCTGGACCGTGGCCGGCAAGCTCGGCCGGGTGCCGACCGGCCGCCTCTTCCCCCAGCACACGATCCACAACGGCACGGGCGGGGTGCTGGAGACCGGCGGGTACGCGGACGCGCTCGCCAGCGGCAACCCCGACCGCAGGGAGATGTTCACCCGCGCGGACGGCACCCGCCTGCACTGGCCCGCCCACCCCGCGGAGCATGTGGACACCGTCATCCTGGCCACCGGCTACCGCTGGGCGATGCACTACCTGCGGCCCATCGGCGCACTGAACGCCGACGGCGTGCCCATGCAGCGGGCCGGCCTGTCCACCACCCATCCCGGCCTGGCCATCGTGGGCCTGCAGGGGCAGTACTCGTTGTTCTCCGGATCGCTGGCGGGGGCCGGCCCGGACGCCCGCCACGTCGCCCGCCGCCTGCGCCGCCAGGCCGCCGCCCAGCTCGCGAGGCGCACCAGACTCGGCGCGTAGCGCGAGAACGGCTGTCCCGCCGCCCTCGGGAACCGCTGAGAGCGGCCGTTCCGCCGCCCTCGGGAACCGCTGATAACGGCTGTCCCGCCGCCGCCGTCAGGAACCGAGGCGGCGCAGGTAGGCGTCGCGGGAGGGGAGGAGGTGGGCGCGGCAGGTCTCGGCGAGCAGGTCGGTGTCCTGCTCGGCCAGGGCGCGGATCATGGTCTGGTGCTCGGCCCTGGCCTGCCGCATGAACTCGGCGGAGGTCACGGTGACCGAGCGGATGGCGTGGGCCAGCTGGGCGTGCGTGCGGATCGCCGCGACCAGCGCCGCGTTGTCGGACAGGGCGAAGAGGGCCTGGTGGAAGGCCATGTTGGCGCGTACGACGGCGCGTAGCTCACCCGCCTCGACGGCGGCGTCGTGCCGTTCCTGGATGACGGCCAGTTCGGCCAGGCGGTCGGCGGCCACCGGGAAGGCGATCATGCGGGCGCAGTGCACCTCCAGCAGTTCGCGCACCGCGTAGATGTCGCGCACGTCCTTGGCGGTGAACGCCTTGACGAAAGCCCCCACGTTGGGTTTGCGCTCGACCAGCCCGCGGCTCTCCAGGTCCTGCAGCGCGCGCCGTACGACGTGGCGCTTGGCTTCGAAGCGGGCCATCAGCTCGTCCTCGACGAGCCGCTCCCTGGGGTAGCGCAGACCGAGGACGATCTCCTCCTCGATCAGGTCGGCGACATCCGGCCGGGTCACGGTCACAGAGCAATCATCTCGCAGCATTTGTCCAGATGTGGGGTGACGTGGTTCACTGTCCGGAATATTATCGCCAACATTATCAATAATGGAGTTGTGCCATGACGGCCGAGCCCGCCGGGATGCGCGGCAACCTCGTCAACTACGGTGACGAGGAGTTCGCTCTCTTCCTGCGCAAGGCGTTCATCAAGGGCGCCGGATACACCGATGACGCGCTGGACCGCACCGTGGTGGGCGTGGTCGACACCGGCAGCGGATTCAACCCCTGCCACGGCAACATGCCGCAGCTCGTCGAGGCGGTGAAGCGCGGCGTGATGCTGGCCGGCGGCTTCCCCGTGGAGTTCCCGACGATCTCGCTGCACGAGAGCTTCACGTACCCGACCAGCATGTTCCTGCGCAACCTCATGTCGATGGACACCGAGGAGATGATCAGGGCGCTGCCGGTGGACGCGGTCGTCCTCATCGGCGGTTGCGACAAGACCGTGCCCGCCCAGCTCATGGGCGCGGCCTCGGCGGGCAAGCCGGCCATCCAGCTCGTCACCGGCTCGATGCTGACCGGCTCGCACCGTGGCCGTACGGTCGGCGCGTGCACCGACTGCCGCGCGTTCTGGGGCCGCTACCGGGCCGAAGAGATCGACGACGAGGAGATCGCCGAGGTCAACGGCAGGCTGGTGGGCAGCGTCGGCACCTGCTCGGTGGCGGGCACGGCGAGCACGATGGCCTGCGTCGCGGAGGCCGCGGGCATCGCGCTGCCCGGCAGCGCCACCCCGCCCGCGGTGACCGCCGACCGGATGCGGATCGCCGAGCTCACCGGCCGCCGCGCGGTCGAGCTGGCCGCCGAGGGCCTGACCGTCGACAAGATCCTGACCCAGGAGGCGTTCGAGAACGCGCTGCGCGTGCTGCTCGCCCTCGGCGGCTCGACCAACGGCCTGGTGCACCTGGCCGCGATCGCCGGCCGCCTCGGCTTCTCCCTCGACCTCGACCTGTTCGACCAGATGAGCAGGGAGACCCCCGTCCTGGTCAACCTCAAGCCGGCGGGCAGCCACTACATGGAGGACCTGCACCGGGCGGGCGGCGTACCGCAACTGCTGAACCAGCTCCGTGACCTGCTCAACCTCGACGCGCTCACGGTCACCGGCCGCACCCTGGGGGAGGAGCTCGACAACGCGCCCGCGGCGTTCCCGCAGGACGTCATCAGGACCAGGCAGGACCCGATCTACCCGGCCGGCGGCATCGCCGTGCTGCGCGGCAACCTCGCCCCGGGCGGCGCGATCATCAAGCAGGCCGCCGCGAACCCGGACCTGCTGGAGCACACCGGACGCGCGGTCGTCTTCGAGAACGCGGCCGACCTGGCCGCCCGCATCGACTCCGAGGACCTCGACGTGGCCGCGGACGACATCCTGGTGCTGAAGAACATCGGCCCGATCGGGGCGCCGGGCATGCCGGAGGCCGGCTACATCCCGATTCCGCGCAAGCTGGCCAGGCAGGGCGTGAAGGACATGGTCCGCATCTCCGACGGCCGCATGTCCGGCACCGCCGCCGGCACGATCGTGCTGCACGTCTCGCCGGAGGCGGCAGCGGGTGGAACGCTCCAGCACGTACGGGACGGCGACCTGATCAGGCTCAGCGTCGCCGACCGGGTGTTGCGGCTCGAAGTGCCCGACGCCGAGCTGACCCGGCGCGCCGAGCAGCACTCCGCGCGGCCCGCGCCCCGGCCGGGACGCGGCTACCGCAAGCTCTACGTGGATGAGGTCACCCAGGCGGAAGAGGGCTGCGACTTCCGATTCCTGCAGGCGGAGACCCCCCGCGGCACCGTTCCCCGCGCCGCCGGCTGACCTCTCAGGAGCCCCCCTTGGACACCACCACCTGGACGCTCATCGCCGCCGTGTTCGCGATCGCGGTGCTGCTCCTGCTCGTCATCAAGTTCAAGTTCCAGGAATTCCTCGCGCTGCTGGTGACCAGCATCCTGTTCGGCCTCGCCGTGGGCATGGGGCCGGACAAGCTGATGGAGGTCGTCGTGGACGAGATGGGCGGCGGCCTCGGCCAGCTCGCCCTGGTGATCGGACTCGGCGCCATCTTCGGCACCGTGCTACAGCAGTCCGGCGCCGCCGAACGTATCGCCACCACGCTGGCCGGCCGCTTCTCCGACCGCAACATCGCCTACGGCCTCGGCCTGGCCGGCTTCCTGGTCGCGATCTCGGTCTACATCGACGTGGCGATCGTCATCCTGGTCCCGATGTTGTACGGCGTCGCCAAACGGACCGGCAAGTCCCTGCTGTACTACGGCATCCCGCTGTGCGCCGGCCTGAGCTGCGCCTACACGTTCATGCCGCCCGCACCCGGGCCGCTGGCCGCCACCGGCATCCTCAAGGCCGACCTCGGCCTGGTCATCATGTTCGGCGTCATCTGCGGCATCCCCGCCGTCCTCGTGGGCGGCCCGCTGTTCGGCCGCTTCATCAGCAAGCGCATCTTCGTGCCCGTCCCCGAGGAACTGGACGCCGCGGCCGATCACGCCGGCGAGGACTCACCGCGGCTGCCGAGCTTCGCCTCGGTGCTGGGCGCCCTGATGTTGCCGCTGGTGCTGATCGTGCTCGGCACGATCGGCAAGAACGCGCTCGCCGAGGGTACGGCGGCGCGCACGGTCCTCACCTTCATCGGCCACCCGGTCATCGCCCTGCTGCTCACCGCCCTCTACACGTTGTGGTTCTTCGGCGTACGGCGCGGCCTGCCCCCCGACCGGCTGCAGAAGATGGCCACCGCCGCGCTCGCCCCCGCCGGCATGATCATCCTGGTCACCGGGGCCGGCAGCGTCTTCGGCGGTGTCCTGGTCGAGTCGGGGCTGGGCGAGGTGATGGCGGCGGCGATGAAGAACGCCGGCATCCCGCTGGTGTTGTTCGGCTTCCTGGTCTCTTCGGTGATGCGGATCTGCCAGGGCTCCGGCATGGTCGCCATGGTCACCGGCGCGACCTTCACCGCGCCGCTGGCCCAGGCCATGCAGGCGAGCCCGGCGATGGTCGCGCTGACCTCCATCGCGATCGCCTGCGGCGGCGCGGCGTACTCGCACGTCAACGACTCCGGCTTCTGGATGGCCAACCGCTACTTCGGCATGTCGGTCGCCGACACGCTGAAGTCGTGGACGGTCATGAAGACCACGGTCGGGCTGACGGGCTTCGCCGCGGTCCTCGTCCTGAGCGCCTTCGTGACCTAGAGGATGCCTTCGTCACCTAGAGGATGAAGGTGAACAGCGGCGAGCCCGGCGGGATGCGTTCGACGGTGAGCGGGCCGGCCTTCATGCGGACCAGCAGGCTGTCGAGATCGCCGGCCTGTTCGAGCTCGATGCCGACGAGCGCGGGGCCGGTCTCGCGGTTGTTCTTCTTGACGTACTCGAAGGCGATGATGTCCTCGCCCTCACCCAGGACCTCATCCAGGAAGTGGCGCAGCGCGCCGGGCCGCTGCGGGAAGGTGACCAGGAAGTAGTGCCGCAGCCCGATGTGCACGAGGGAACGTTCGAGCACCTCGTTGTACCGGCTGACGTCGTTGTTGCCGCCCGACACCACGCACACCACGGGACCCTGCGAGGCGGGCGGCAGCAGCTCGCGGGCCGCCGCGCCGGCCAGCGCCCCGGCGGGTTCGGCGATGATGCCGTCGGTCTGGTAGAGATCCAGCATCTCGGTGCAGATCGCACCCTCATCGACCGCGACGACCTCGTCCACCAGGTCCTTGACCAGCGGGAAGGTGGTCTCGCCCACCCGGCCGACGGCGGCGCCGTCCACGAAGGTGTCCAGCTCGGGCAGGGCGAGGGGCCCGCCGTGGTCGAGGGCGGCGCGCATGCTGGCCGCTCCGGCGGGCTCGGCGCCCACGATGCGGGTGGCGGGGGAGTGCTCGCGCAGCCAGACGGCGATGCCGCTGATCAGGCCGCCGCCGCCGACCGGGACGACCACGGTGCCCGGCTTGTCGCCGCACTGCGTCAGGAGCTCCAGGCCGACCGTGCCCTGCCCGGCCATCGTCCTGACGTCGTCGAACGGGTGCACGTAGACGGTTCCGGACAGATCGCTGTCGGCGTGCGCGGCGCTGCTCGCCTCGTCGTAGCTGCCGCCGCCGACCACGACCTCCACCCGGTCGCCGCCGAGCGCCGCGATGCGCTCACGCTTCTGCCGTGGCGTGGTGGACGGGACGTACACGCGACCGCTGATCCCCAGGCGCGCGCAGGCGAACGCGACGCCCTGCCCGTGGTTGCCGGCGCTCGCGCAGACCACGCCGCGCCGCCGTTCCTCCTCGGTGAGCGAGGCGATCAGGTTGAACGCGCCGCGCACCTTGTAGGAGCGGCAGACCTGCGCGTCCTCGCGCTTGAGCAGCACCTGGCCGCCGAGCAGGCCGGACAGCCGCTCGTTGGGCTCCAGCGCGGTACGGCGGATCACCGGCCGCAACCTGTCGGCCGCCTGGCTGATCATCGCGGCGGTTAGGCGGTTGCTCATGGACACTCCTGGCACAACGATCCCACCAGGCCATGCTATTCCTGCCGCGCTCCCCGCTCAGCCAGAACCGCCCAGCTCACGCCGGTAGGCGTCCAGGACGAGGCCGTGGAAATGGTGGACCGCGTGCTCCGACAACCCGGACCCGGCGGGGTCGTACACGATCTTCCCCTGGGTGAACGCGGGCGTGCGCATCCCGCGTTGCACGCTCTCCACCAGGGCGATGTCCTCGACCTGGAGCACCTCGTCGATGTAACGGATGCTGTCCTGCTCGGCCGCGTCGGGCTCGGCGGTCTCCAGGTAGAAGTCCCACGTCTCACGGGTGCGCTCGGGTCCGACGGGGATGATCTGCAACACCATGAAGTTCCCGCGCCCGGGATAGCGCAGCAGGCAGGTGCTGGGCCACAACCACCAGACCGCGTGCTCGGTGACCGTCGCCCCCGACACGTCGTAGGCGGAGTTCTCCGTCGCGCCCGCGCGCGCCATGTGACTGGAGTAGATCCCGTACGTGGTCACCTGGTACGTGCTCATGTCCACCAGGGACACGAAGTCCTTGTGCGCCACGTGGCAGTGGTAGCACTCCAGGAAGTTGTCCACGACGTTCTTCCAGTTGGAGGCGATGTCGTAGGTGAGCCGGCGGGCCAGGGTGAGCTTGGCCACGTCCGGCGCCCGCTCCTCGATCTCCGCCGCCAGCCTCCCGCTCTGCACCTCCAGCGGGGCCGCACCGGGGTCGAGGTTGACGTAGACCATGCCGGCGAACTCGGCGACCTGGATCCGGTCCAGGCACACCGCGCCGGCGTCGAACTCCGGCATGCCGCCGGTGTTGCGGGCCCGCCGCAACCGTCCGCTCAGGTCGTAGGTCCAGGCGTGGTACGGGCACACGATGCCGCGCCGGACCCCGGAACCGGACAGCAGTTCGTGCGCCCGGTGCTTGCACACGTTGTAGAACGCCCGCAGCGTGCCGGCCTCGTCCCGGACGGCGACGATCGGCATGCCCGCCACCGTGCCCGTCACGTAGCTCCCGGGCTCCCGCAGCTTCTCCACGTGGCACAACCACTGCCACGTACGGGCGAAGATGGCTCGCTGGTCGACGTCGAACCACTTCGGATCGGTGTAGGCGTCGGCGTGCAACGACATCGACCGCGCGGGATCGGGGTCGTATCCGGCGGAGATCTGGTCGAAGGCGGGGGTCACCGTACCTCCAGGGTCACGATGAGACTAATAATCAAGATGGTCGTGGTTCAAGGAGTTTGCGCGGCGGCCGGCAATCCGATAGATATTTCGGCCACGACATCTGAGAGGAGGGATAAGCCCATGACGTCCATGATCACTGCGCTTGTTTCCTCCCGGGGCGCGACCCGCGTCTGACCCCGGAACGGACAGGCGCCTCCATCGGAGAGTGCTTTGACCGTGAACCTGAACGACCTGACCATCCGCCCGATCACCGGGCGCGACGAACTCGACCTCTTCTCCCGCCTGCCCTACGTCCTGAACGACGAACTGGCCGACGACCTGGACGCCGGCCGCCGCCGGCCGGAATGGTTGTGGGTCGCCCTGCGCGGCGACCACCTGCTGGCCAGGGCCGCCTGGTGGGGCCGGACCGGCGAGGACACACCCTCCCTGCTGGACGTCTTCGACCTCGACGACAGCGTCCCGGATCGGGTGGACGCCGGCGTGCGGCTGCTGCGGACCGCCATGGCCGGCGTCGTCCCGGCGGGGGCCCGGCCGCCCGCGTACATCCGCAACATCCCACCCGACTGGCGCGAAGTCGTGGCGGCCGAGTGCGTCGTCAAGGACCGCATGGCCGCGCTGGAACGGACCGGCGCCCGCCTGTTCGTCGAACGGCTGCGCCTGGAGTGGCGTCCGGGGACGCCGATCCCCGGGCCGGGCGGGCGCCTGGCGTTCCGGCCGGTCCGCGACACCGAGGAGATCATCCACCTGATGACGCTGGTCCTGGACGGGACGCTCGACGCGCACAGCAGGGACGACCTGACCCGGATGTCCGCCCGCGAGGCGGCCGTACGGCACTACGAGGACGAACTCGCGCACTACCGCAGCCCGCGGGACTGGTGGCGGATCGCGACCCTGCCGGACGGCGAGCCGGTGGGGTTCGTCACCCCGGCCCGCAATGACTACAACCCCGTCATCGGCTACCTCGCCGTGCTGCCCGCGCACCGGGGCAACGGCTACATCGACGAGATCCTCGCCGAAGGCACCCGCATTCTCGCCGCGCAGGACGTGCCGCGCATCAGGGCGGCCACGGATCTCGGCAACACTCCCATGGCTGACGCCTTCCGTCGCGCCGGATACTTCGATTTTGAGCGAACAATTCATATGACCTGGAACTGAGCCGGGAAATGGGCGGGGAAGACCTCCCCGCCCAGCTCAGCCACCCTTCAGACGAACTTCTGGAGCGAAATCGTGCCGGGGATGATTTCGTGCGGGCGATCGTTCAAACGACGGGGGTGAAGGGGATGATTTTTCGTAATGTGGGGCCTGAGGAGCTGGCGGAGCAGGGGGAGGCCCACCGCCTGGAAGGGCGGCACGCCGAGGCGATCGACTGTTTCACGCGGGCCATCGAGCTCGCTCCCGAATACGCCTACGCACTGGGTTCGCGCGGTCAGGCGTACAAGGCGCTGAGGCATGACGCGCAGGCACTGGCGGACCTGGACCGTGCGATCGCACTCGACCCCGGACTGCAGTGGGTCTGGGGTGAGCGAGGAGCCCTTCGCTACCGGTTGGAAGATTACCGGGACGCTCTCGCGGATCTGGACAAGGCGCTCGAACTCGGTGACGAGGACTCTTTCATCCGGCGCTATCGCGGGCTGGCCTGCTGGCTGCTGGACCGGGACGAGGAGGCGCTCGCCGAGCTGACCCGGGCCATCGAGCTAGATGGCGACGACGTCATGGCGCACTACGACAGAGGCAGGATGCACGCGTTCGCGGAGCGGTACGAGCCGGCGCTCGCCGACTTCGACCGCGCCTTCGAACTGGACCCCGAGTATGTGTCCACCTTGGTGGAACGCGGTCGCGTCAACCGGCTCCTGGAGCGCATGGAGGAGGCGCTGGCCGATTTCACCCGGGCGATCAGGCTCAGCCCTGACCACGTCGGGGCCCACCTCGGACGGTCGCGGGCTTTCGCCATGATCGGCAGGTGCCCAGAGGCGATCATGGATCTGACCCGTGTGATCGACCTCGAACCGGATCATCTCAGCGCACATGTCGAACGCTCTCTCATGTTCAGCGGCGTCGAGAATCACGGGGAGGCGCTCGCCGACCTGAACCGCGCCATCGAGCTCCGCCCCGACTTCGACACGTCCTACCTGTACCGTGGCGACGTCTACTCTGAGCTGGGTCGTCACGACGAGGCGATGGCTGACTACGACCACTACATCGCCCGCGTTCCCGACGACGGTGACGGGTATCGCGAGCGCGGCTGCCTCTACGAGCGACTGGGCCGTACCGAGGACGCTCTGGCGGATCTGAACCGCGCCATCGAGCTCGACCCCGATGACGCCAAGGCGTACGAGGAGCGGGGAGGCATTTGCTGGGACGACCGCCAGGAGGAGGCGGTGCGGGACTACACCCGGGCGATCGAGCTGGAGCCGGACCGCTATTGGAGTTACACCGGGCGCGCCGCTCTGCTGGACGCGGTGGGACGCGGTGAGGAGGCCCTGGCCGACCTCACCACGGCGATCGAACTCGGCCTCGAGACGGCCTACGCCTACAAGGCCCGCGGTCGTGTCCACTGGGTCCTGGGAAGAGAGCCGGAGGCACTCGCGGACCTGGACCGGGCGATCGAACTCGACCCGGAGCAGGCGGACGCGCGCCTGTTTCGCAGCGAGGTCCTGTACTTCCAGGACCGCGACGAGGAGGCGCTGTCCGAGCTGGACAAGGCGATCGCTCGCGGAAATGACGGCGTCGCCTTCATCCTGCTGCGCGGTACCGTGCTGAAGGACATGTGCCGCTACGCGGAGGCGCTGACCGACCTCGACCGGGCGGTCGCGCTCGACCCCACCAGCAGCGAGGCGTACACCGAGCGAGGCGATGCGTACTTCTATCTCGAACGCTACGAGAGCGCGCTGGCCGACCTGGACCGGGCGATCGAGCTCGACCCGGACAACGGCTCCGCCCTGCGCAAGCGCGGGCTCACCCACTCCGTGCTGGATCGCGACGAGGAGGCGTGCGCGGACCTGACCAGGGCCGTCGAGCTCGGTGACGACACGACCCTGCTGTACCTGGTGCGCGGCCAGTCCTACGCGTCGATGGAGATGCACGACGAAGCGGTAGCTGATTACAACCGTGCCCTCGAACGGGATCCGGGCTATGCGCGTGCCCTCGTCTCCCGCGCCTTCACCTACGTTGACCTGCACCGCTACGAGGAGGCACTCGCGGACCTCGACAGGGCGATCGAGCTGAACCCGGACCTCGACGTGGCCGTGTCGCTCCGCGACCAGGTGTTTCTGCTGTGTCTCGGTCCCGCCGAGATGTTCGCGCTGGGCGCGCACGCCCTGGTGATGGGTACGTGGTCGCACGCGGCCGAGGATCCCGGGGAGTTCGTCGAGGCCCTGGACGGCTGGGCGAACCTGTGGAAGATCGCCGCGGACGAGGAGGCGTGCGCCAAGGAACTCGAAACCCTCAGCCAGGAGATCTCGGAGGACCCCGGCGATGTGGTCGCACTGGCGTCCCGGGCGCTGCTGCACCGCGCGGCCGGCCGCTACCGGGCGGTGCTGGCGGATCTCGATGAGGTCCTGCGCATCGAGCCGGAGCGCGACTGGGCCCGCGGCCTCAGGCGGGCGGCCCAGTTCGACGGCGGGCGGCCCGAGGAGGAGGATGCCGAGTTCGACTGGGCGTACCGGCTCTACCACCTGGGGCTGCCGAGCTCCCTCGAGGTGATGTACGCGATCGCGTTGTCGGAAGAGCCCGAATATCTGACCGCCGCCATGCGCGTGGAACTGCTGCGCAAGGAGCGGCGGATCGTCCCGGGAAGCGAGGATGCCGCCGCCGGGTTGCTGGAGGTGGCCCGGTCATACGCGTACCTGGGGCTGGAGGAGGAGATGGAGAGGGCGCACGCGCGGGCTCGCCTGGAGCCGGACTACGAGGCGGCGAAACCCGCGTGCGTCGCCGCTGCCAGGGACGCCGTGGAGAAGGCGGCGGAAAGTGGCGCGGAGTTCCCGCACAGCCGCAGGCTGAAGCGCCTTCTCGCATTGCTGCTCGAGTGAGAGCCCTTGCCCGCCTTACGCTCGTAAGGGTACTGTCCTTACAAGCGTAAGGCCGACATGGGCGGGGTGTGTTTGTGCGGACGACTTCCATTGCCGGTGTGCTGATCATCGTGGGCATGATTGCCGGGCTGCTGAGCGTTGTACCCGTCCTTGAGGACCCTCGCCATCTCGACCTCATAGCCGCGCACGAGGGTCAGATCCTCACCGGTGCGGCGGCCCAGTTCGTCATGATCCCCGCGTATCTCGGGTTCGCCCTGTGCCTCTATCCGGCGTTACGGAGGGCGAATGAAGCCCTCAGCCTGGGCTTCGTCGGATTCAGGCTGATCGCGGCGACCTTCCACTTCGTCGGCGTGATCCTCCTGCCCCTGTTCCTCGTGCCCGGTCAGGAGCCGGCCGTGGGCGAGCTGCTGCGGACGGCCCGCGACCTGGTCAATCATGTCGCGTTGATCATCGCGCTGAGTCTCGGCGATCTGCTGCTCTTCGCCGTTCTCTACCGGTCGAGGTATATCCCTCGCTGGTTGTCGGTGTGGGGACTTCTCGGGGCCGCATTCGCCATGTCGGCAAGCTTCCTGGTGTTGTTCGGGCTGACCGAGGTCGTCACCCCGCTCTACCTGGGCATGAATGTGCCCCCGGCCCTGCACGGCCTGGTCCTGGCCGTGTGGCTGCTGGTGAAAGGCTTCGACGAGCGCCGGGTGGCCGGGGCCGCCGGTCTGACGGCTCCCGGCCACGCAGGGCACTATGCGGCGTAGGTCTCGAATTCGGCGACCCTGGGCGCGCCGGTCGAGCCGGTGATCCTGAAGGTGATCTTGCTCAGGGAGGTCGGGGTGAAGGTGATGGTGCCCGCCCCGCTGCCTGACTTCAGCACGGCGCCGTTGCCGGCGTTGACGAGTTGCCAGGACCCGATGCCGCCCGCAGAGCCGGACGGCTCACGGATGACGACCCTGGAGACCGTCGTGGCCGAGCCCCACTTGATCGAGATGTCACCGGTCGAGCCGGCCGGCGACCAGTAGGTGCTCGCGTCGCCGTCGCGCACGTTGCCGTAGCTCGTGCCACTGGCCTTGCTGGAGCCGTCGGAGCCGGCCCCGATGCTGAGGTTGGTCCCGGTCGGAGGCGGGGTGATGGTCGGGGTCACCGTCGGGGTGACGGTCGGAGTGGCCGTGGGGGTCTGCGGCGTGCAGTTGCCGTTCGACACCTGCAGCCCCTTGTTGGCGCCCGCCGTCTGCCGGACGATGGCCGGCACGCAACTGGCCCCGTCGAGGCCGTAGGAGTACGGGATGCTGACGGTGGTGTTGGACTGCGGGTTCGGCCCGGCGGGGTTGTTGTCGCTGCCGGGGCTGGACCAGGTCACGTTGTCGAAGATGTTGCCGCCGACCTGCCAGTAGCCGGCCTCGTCGGTGTAGAAGGTGCCGAGAACGTCCTTGGAGTCCTCGAAGTAGTTGTTGTCCACCTTGGCGCGGGCGCCGGCCCTGGAGTTGATGCCGGACTCGTGCAGGTTCACGTAGTGGTTGTTGTACATGTGGGCGATGCCGCCGCGCAGCAGGGGAGTGCGGGAGTCGATGTTCTCGTACAGGTTGTGGTGGAAGGTGACGAAGCCGTTGGAGCGGTCGCTCTCGCTGGAGCCGATGAGCCCGCCACGGCCGGAGTTGCGCAGGGTGCTGTAGGACAGGGTGACGTACTGGGTGTCGTCCTTCATGTCGAACAGGCCGTCGAAGCCCTCCGACTCGCCGCCCGACGCCTCCAGGGTGAGGTGGTCGGCCCACACGTTGCGCACGCCGCTCTCCATGCCGATGGCGTCGCCGCCGTTGGACGTGGGCGAGCCCGACTTCTTGACGTTCCGGATGGTCACGTTCTGGATGATGATGTTGCTGGACTCGCGGATGTGGATGCCCAGCTGGTCGAAGACGGCCCCGCTGCCGACGCCGATGATCGTGACGTTGCTGATCTGCTTCAGCTCGATCACGCCGGCTGCGGTGTTGCAGCTGTCGCCGGACACCTTCGTGGTGTTGCCGTGATTGATGGTCCCCTCGACCTGGATGGTGATCGGGGTGCTGCTGCTGGCCCGGCTGCACAGGGCCGCGTGGATCGCGGTGCCCGTGGTGGCCCGTACCGTCTGCCCGCCCGCGCCGCCGGTGGTCCCGCCGTTGCCGGTCGCGAAGCCGGTGGCGCTGCCGGCCGCCGCCGACGCCTGGAACACCGGAATGGCCACGCCGACCGCCGCCGCGGTGGCCACGGCGGCGAGTGCGGCTCCGAGCCGCAACCCGGCCACTCGTCTCTTCCTGTCGAACCTGCTCTCCACAGCCGAAACTCCTTGCTGGTCCGGCAGGCCCGATTGACCTGCGCTCCGGATTCCCCCCAGCGAGTGCGCACCGCTCACGCGCCACCGTAGGAAAGCGCTTTCCGGGTGTCAATGCGCGCTGAAACTTTCATTTCGAGCCCGTAAGGGGTTCTACCTGGCAGTTCGCGAAATCCACGTAGTGGACCGTCTGATGCCTCTTTCGCCGGTGACCGGCAGGACATATAAGTAAGTATCTAGTTCGTTCGTTAGGAAGGTGAGACGGCTATGCTCACCGCCGACCACGGCATGACGACTCCTGCCGGACGCCGCTCCACGAGCCCTCCGCTCGCGCTCGCGACGGCCTGCCTGTCCGGCACCCTGGAGGACAAGCTCGCGGCCGCCGCCGCGGCGGGCTTCCACGGGATCGAGATCTACGAGGGCGACCTCATCGTGTGCGACTGGTCGCCGCGCCGGATCCGGCAGGAGTGCGCGGAACTCGGCCTGGCGATCCACCTCTACCAGCCGTTCCACGACTTCGAGGCGGTACCGCCGGAGATCTTCGACGCCAACCTCCGCAGGGCGGAACGGAAGTTCGACGTGCTGGAGCAACTCGGCGCGAACACGCTGGCGGTCTGCTCCACCACCTCCGCGAACGCCCTCGACGACGACGACCTCGCCGCGGAGCAACTGCACACGCTGGCCGGCCGGGCCGCGCGGCGCGGCCTGCGCATCGCCTACGAGGGCCTGGCCTGGGGCCGGTTCGTCAACACCATCGAACACGCCTGGCAGATCGTACGGCGCGCCGGCCATCCCGCGCTCGGCCTGTGCCTCGACAGCTTCCACATGTTCGCCCGCGGCGACGACCCCGCCCGGATCCGGGCCGTGCCCGGTGCCAAGATCTTCCACCTGCAACTCGCCGACGCGCCGCCCCCGCACCTGGACGTGCTCGAATGGAGCGAGCACCACCGGTTGTTCCCTGGCCAGGGCGTTTTCGACGTGGCCGGCTTCGTCGGCCACGTGCTGGCCACCGGGTACGACGGCCCGCTCTCGGTCGAGGTGTTCAACGACGTCTGTCGGCAGGCCGATCCCCGCCATGTCGCCGTGGACGCGATGCGCTCGCTGCTGTCGCTGGAGGAGACGGTCGGCACGCTCGGCCCGGTGGCGGCCCGCGAGCGCATCCGGCCGACCGGCCTGCCGCCCGCTCCCCGGCTCGACGGCCACGTGTTCACCGAACTGGCCGTGGACGAGATCTCCGGCCCGATCGTCGCGCGGGCGCTCGCCGCGCTCGGCTTCACTCACACCGGCCGGCACCGCTCCAAGCCGGTGCAGCTGTGGTCGCAGGGCAGGGCCCGGCTGCTGCTGAACTACGCGCCGCAGCGGACGGTGGCGGCCGGCACCGCGGCCATCTGCGCGCTGGCGGTGGAGAGCGCCGACCCGGCCGGCTCGGCCCGGCGCGCCGAACGGCTGCTCGCGCCCGTCTTACCGCGCGCCAGGCAGGCCGAGGAGGCCGACCTCGCCTCCGTGGCGGCCCCCGACGGAACCGCCATCTTCTTCTGCCGTACGGGCGGCGACGACAGTTGGCTGCACGACTTCGTTCCCACCGGCAGTGCGGGCGACGACGGCCGGTTGCACGACCTCGCTCTCACCGGTCGTACGGCTCGTGGCGACGGCCTGTTGATCGGCACAGACCATGTCTCGCTCACCGAGTCGGTCGACGACTTCGACCAGACCGCGCTCTTCTACCGGGCGGTGCTCGGCCTGCGGGCGACGCGGACCACCACGCTGCCCGCGCCGTTCGGGCTGATCCACAGCCGCGCCGCGACCGACCCGGAGCAGCACGTACGGATCAGCCTCAACACCGCGCCGCTACGGCGGGGCGACTGGTCGCCGGCGGTGCCGAGCCCCCAGCACATCGCCTTCACCACCGGCGACGCGATCGCGAGCGCCAGGGCGCTGCGGGCACTCGGCGCACCGCTGCTGAACATCCCCGACAACTACTACGACGATCTCGACGCCCGCCTGGCGCTGCCTGAGCGGCTGCTCACCGCGTTACGGCAGCACTCCATCCTGTACGACCGCGACCAGCACGGCGAGTACCTGCACTTCTACACCGAGATGCTCGGCGCGCGGATCTTCTTCGAGGTGGTGCAGCGGATCGGCGGCTACTCCGGCTACGGCGCGCGCGACAGTGCGGCGGTACGCATGGCCGCACACCGCAGACGCCGCCTGACCACCCTGAAGGAGACACCCTCCCCGGCCGGCGGCGGCCGGGGGCACGACTACTCGCTGGCACACCTGACGGCGCTGAGCCTGACGCCGCCCGAACTGGTGAGCGCCGCCGCCGACGCGGGCTACCGCTATGTGGGCCTGCGCATGACCCGCGTCACCCCGCACGAGCCGCACCACCCCCTCGCCACCGACCCCGCGCTGATGCGGGCGACCAAGGTCCGGCTCGCGGCCACCGGCATCGAGGTGCTCGACATCGAGCTCGCCCGGATCCCGCCCGAGGACGACCCCGCGAACTTCCTGCGCTTCCTGGAGGCCGGAGCCGAACTCGGGGCCCGCCACGTCATCACCCAGCTCCCTGACCCGGACTTCGCCCGCAAGGCAGACCGGTTCGCGCGGCTGTGCGAGCTGGCCAGGCCGCTCGGCCTCACCGTCGACCTGGAGTTCCCGTCGTGGACCCAGACGCCCGACCTCACCGAGGCCGTCCGCGTCCTGCGGGCCGCCCGCCAGCCCAACGCGGGCATCCTCATCGACCTGATCCACTTCGCCCGCTCCGGCTCCAGCGTGGCCGAACTCCGCGACCTGCCACCCGAGTGGTTCCGCTTCGCCCACGTCTGCGACGCGCCGGCCGAGGTGCCGGCCACGCAGGAGGGGATCATCCATGCCGCCCGTTTCGAGCGGCTGTTCCCCGGTGAGGGCGGCATCGACGTGCACGGCATCCTCGCCGCCCTGCCACCGGGGATCCCGTACGCGCTGGAGATCCCCCGAGCCACACTGGTGGCGCAGGTGGGCGCCAAGGAGCACGCCCGCCTCGCGATCACCGCGGCCCGCCGCCACCTCGACACCATCGCCCGGCGAACGGGCCCGACCGAGGCGGCATAGCCCGTTCAGGAGGCGTGATCGTCGGTGTCGATGGCGGTGTCGATGGCGGGGGTGATGACGGGGGCGGGGGCGTGGGCGATGGCGTGGGCGATGGTGCGGGCCGTCTCCTCCGCCGCCAGGAAGCACCGATGGATCGAGCCGCCGCTGCCACCCGCGTCCCCGATCACATGGACACCGAGCCGCGGTCGCCGGGCCTCGCAGGCCGCGAGCAGGTCGGTGCGGGGAAGGACGCCATGGGAGATCAGCAGGGGCCCGGCCACGGGCCGCCACTCTTCGCGGCATCCGGACCGGATGAGCAGACGATCGGGTTCGATGGCCGAGATGGTGGACGTCGCGAGGAAGCGCACCTTCGGGTTGCCGGTGAGCCTCGGTAGCATGATGATCTTGGCACGGCGGCCGACCTCGGGGGCGAGGCTCGGCTGGGAGCCGATGAGCAGCACCTCGGCCCCGGCCGTGGCGAGATGGTCGGCGACGGCGACGCCCTCACGGTCGGCGCCCCAGATGACGCAGGCGCGCGGAACGTCCGCATCGAGGGCGGCCCGGCCGCGCACGTCGGAATCGAGGGTGGGCCGGTCGCGCACGTCGAATTCGAGGGCGAGCCAGTCGCGCACGTCGAGGACGTGGGGCAGCCGGACGCCCGGGACCTCCGGCAGGTGGCCGGTGCCGCCGGTGGCCAGCACGATGGCGTCCGCCTCGTGCCGCGCCAGCACCTCCTCTGTGACGGTGACGCCGGTGCGGACGGTGACGCCGAGCCGGTCCAGTTCGGCGGTGTGCCACTGCAGGATGCGGTGATATTCCGGATAGGCGGCCAGGCGGCAGGCGAGCGCGAACCGGCCGCCGACGTGACCCGCGCGCTCCAGCACCCGCACCCGCAGCCCTTGCCCGGCCAGCAGCCGCGCCGCTTCGAGCCCGGCCGGACCGGCCCCGACCACCAGCACCGACGCCCTCTTCCCGACGGCGCTCGGCGCGCCGAGATACTCGCGGCCCGCCATGGTGTTGACCGAGCAGGGGATCGGCTCACCGGTGCCGAGCCGGTCGATGCAGAGGTTGCAGGCGATGCACGGCCGGTAGGACCCGCCGGTGAGGGCGTGGCGGGGAAAGTCGGGGTCGGCGTGGAGCGTCCTGGCCAGCGAGACGAAGTCCGCCAGGCCGCCGGCCACGATCGCCTCCGCGCTGTCCGGGGTGCTGATCCGCCCGGCGACGCCGACCGGCAACCCCAGCGCACGGTACGGCGCGGCGTACGGGGCGAGCAGGCCGCGCTCCCACTCACCGGGCTGGATGATCCACTGCCCCGCCTCGTAGGAGCCGGCGGAGACGTCGAGGAAGTCCAGCAGGTCCAGGCGGGCGCGGGAGATCAGCTCGAAGGTGCTCCCGGCGGTCAGGCCGCCCTCGACGCCTTCGTGCGCGGAGATCCGCAGGCCCACGGCCACGTCGGCGCCCGCCCGGAGCCGCACCGCCTCGATGACCAGGTCGAGGAAGCGGAGGGGGTCGGCGAACTCGTCGGTACGCAGGTTGCGGGCGGGGGAGAGGAACTGGTGCACGAGATAGCCGTGCGCGCCATGGATCGAGATCACCTCCACGCCCGCCTCGCGGCAGCGGCGCGCGCCTTCCGCGTACGCTTCGACCAGCTCGTACACCTCCCCGGTCGGCAGCTCGCGCGGCAGTTCACCACCGGCGGGCAGGCACGGGATGGGGGAGGGGCGACCGGCTGGAACCCGCTGACCGCACCCTGAGCCGTGCGGCCCCCGTGATTCAGCTCGACCCCGAACAGTGCGCCCCCGGCCCGCACGGCGGCGGCCAGCCGGGCGAGGCCGGGAACGCGGGCGTCCATGTCCACGCCCAGCTGACGCAGCCGCCCCTTGCCGTCCGCGCGGACGTAGGCGGCCTCGGCGAACACCAGGGCCGCCCCGCCGCGCGCCCGCCGGGCCAGGTACTCGACGTAGCGGGAGGTCACGCTGCCGTCGATCTCGCAGTAGTTGCGTTCCATCGGCGCGGAGACGAACCGGTTGCGCAGTCGCACGGGCCCCAGAACCAAGGGCCGCCCGAGACCGTCGCCGCGCCCGCCCGGGAGCTGCGGATCGACTATGGGCCGCCGGTCACGGGGCACCCTCTCACCTGCCTGTCTCAAGCATTCGGCCGCGAGTACGGACTGGATAGTTAACAAAGCTGCGCCAACGGCACCAGGAAGTCAAGGAGGTGCTAGCCAGCTAACTCACTAGTACGTACATTAGGAGAGCCATGTTCGCGATGGCCCGCGCCGACGCTCACGTACCTGCTTCGAAAGGGAGAAGCGATGGATTCCTTCCTGGTCGGATTGATCGGCTCGGGCATCGGCCCCTCCCTGAGCCCGCCGCTGCACGAGCAGGAAGCCGTGCACCACGGCCTGCACTACGTCTACCGGCTGCTCGACATCGACCGGGTGGGCGGCGACGTGGGCGAACTGGTCCGTACGGCCAGGCGTTTCGGCTACGACGGGCTCAACGTCACCCACCCCTGCAAGCGGGACGTCATCCCGCACCTGGACGAGCTGTCGCCGGACGCCCGCATGCTCGGCGCGGTCAACACCGTGGTGTTCGACGGTGAGCGGGCCATCGGGCACAACACCGACTGGACGGGTTTCGCCGAGTCGTTCGCGCGGGGCCTGCCGGACGCGCCCGCCCACCACATCGTGCAGCTCGGCGCGGGCGGAGCGGGGGCGGCGGTCGCGCACGCGCTGCTCACGATGGGTGCCGACCGGATCACGGTGGCGGACTCCGACCCCGCGCGGGCGCGCGCCCTGACCGGTGAGCTGGCCGCGCGCTTCGGCGCAGAACGGGCCAGCCACGCCAGGCCGTCCGAGCTGCCGGAGCTGCTGGCCGGGGCGGATGGGCTGGTGCACGCCACCCCGACCGGTATGGCCCACCATCCGGGCATGCCGCTGCCCGCCGAGCTGCTGCGTCCCGGCCTGTGGGTGGCCGACATCGTGTACCGGCCGCTGGAGACCGAGCTGCTCAAGCAGGCGCGGGCGCTCGGCTGCCGGACGCTGGACGGTGGCGGCATGGTCGTCTTCCAGGCCGTGCACGCGTTCAGGCTGTTCACGGGCCGGGAGCCGGACGCCGAGCGAATGCTCGCCCATCTGACCGACCTGATCACCGTCTGAGCCCGAAATGAGCCGTCCGAAACGAGCCGCATGAAGCGGGCCGCCTGAAGCGGGCCGTCCGAAGGAGGAGAGCGTGCGTAAGTCCATCGCGACCGTGTCGGTGAGCGGCACCCTGATGGAGAAGCTGGAGGCCATCGCGGCCGCCGGGTTCGACGGAGTGGAGATCTTCGAGAACGACCTGCTGACCTGCCCGCTGCCGCCGGAGGAGGTCCGGGCCAGGGCCGCCGACCTGGGCCTCGGCATCGATCTCTACCAGCCCTTCCGCGACTTCGAGGGCGTGCCGGCCGAGGTGCTGGCGGGCAACCTGCGCCGGGCCGAGCACAAGTTCCGCCTCATGGAACGCCTAGGCGCGGACCTGCTGCTGGTCTGCTCGAACATCTCGCCCGCCGCGATCGGCGACGACGAACTGGCCGCCGGGCAGTTGCGGCTGCTGGCCGAGCGGGCCGCCGAGTACGGGATCCGCATCGCCTACGAGGCGCTGGCCTGGGGCCGGCACGTCAACGAGTACCTGCACGCCTGGCGCATCGTCCGCCTGGCCGACCACCCGAACCTGGGCACCTGCCTGGACAGTTTCCACATCCTGTCGCGCGGCTCCGACCCGGTCGGCATCGAGGCCATCCCCGGTGAGAAGATCTTCTTCCTGCAGCTCGCCGACGCGCCGCTGCTGGCCATGGACGTGTTGCAGTGGAGCCGCCACTACCGCTGCTTCCCCGGGCAGGGCAACTTCGACCTGGCCGGGCTCGTCGCCAGCGTGCTGCGTACGGGCTACGCGGGGCCGCTGTCGCTGGAGGTGTTCAACGACGTCTTCCGCCAGGCGTCCACGGAGCGCACCGCGCTGGACGGCATGCGCTCGCTCATCGGCCTGGAGCGGGAGCTGCACGGCATGACGCATCCGGCCGTGCCCGCCGGGTTCGCCTTCGCCGAGTTGGCCGACACCGGCTCGCTCGGTGGGATGCTGGGAGCGCTCGGCTTCGCGCGTACCGGGACGCATCCCACCAAACCGGTCGAGCTGTGGGAACAAGGCGGCGCGCGACTGCTGCTCAACGCCACGGGCGACGACCCGAAACTGATCGCCATCGGCCTGGACAGCCCGGACCCCGCAGGCGCGGCCAAACACGCCGAGTCGCTGCTCTCGCCGATCCTGCCCCGCGAGCGCACCCCGGAAGAGGCCAGGCTGGAGGCGGTGGCCGCGCCGGACGGCACCGAGATCTTCTTCTGCGACGACGCCTGGCTCGCCGACTTCGCCTCCTCGGGCCCGGTGCCGGGACAAGCGGAAGGGCCGGCGCCAGGGCAGGTGGAGGGGGCGGCGGAGGGGCCGGTGCCGGGGCCGGTCACCGGCATCGACCATGTGGCGCTCGCCCAGCCCTGGCACTACTTCGACGAGGCGGCGCTGTTCTACCGGGGCGTGCTGGGGCTGCGCCCGCAGGAGAGCCTGGAGTTGCCCGACCCGTACGGCCTGCTGCGCAGCAAGGCCATGTCCAGCCCCGACGGGGCGGTGCGCGTGGTGGTCAACATCGCCCAGGTCGGCGCCGACCACCTCCCGTGGCAGCACGTCGCGCTGGCCTGCGACGACGTCATGGCCGTCGCCCGCAGGCTGCGAAGAGAACATCCGGAGCTGCTGCTGCCGATCCCCGGCAACTACTACGACGACCTGGAGGCCCGCCACGAGGTCGATCCCGAGCTGCGCCGCCTCGGCGTGCTCTACGACCGGGACGAGCACGGCGAGTTCCTGCACGTCTACACCGTCACCGCGGGCCGGGTCTTCTTCGAGATCGTCCAGCGGATCGGCGGCTACCAGGGCTACGGCGCCGGCAACGCCCCCATCCGCCTCGCGGTGCAACATGCCGCAGGTCACTAGGATGGCCGGGTGACCTCCGCGCCCGAACGCCAGCGGGACCCCGACCGTACCAAGGCCGAGATCCTGGAGGTCGCCCAGCAGGATTTCGCCCGGCACGGCTACGCGGGGGCGCGGGTGGACGAGATCGCCGCCCGCATGCGCACGACCAAGCGCATGATCTACTACTACTTCGGCAGCAAGGAGCGGCTCTACATCGCCGTCCTGGAGAAGGCGTACGCCGAGGTCCGCGAGATGGAGCGGGCGATCGAGGTGGAGCACCTGGCCCCCGTGGAGGCCATCCGCACCCTGGCCGAGCTCACCTTCGACCACCACGACCTGCACCGCGACTTCATCAAGCTGGTCACGATCGAGAACATCCACCGGGCCGAGTACATCCGCAAGTCGCACGCGCTGGCCAACCTGGGCACGCCCGTGCTCGACCTCATCGAGGCGATCCTCGACGCGGGCACGGCGCGCGGCGACTTCGTCACCGAGGCCGACGCAATAGACGTGCACATGCTGATCAGCTCGCTCTGCTTCTTCAGGGTGGCCAACCAGCACACCTTCGGCGCGTTGTTCGGGCGGGACCTGACCGCGCCGGAGCACCGGGCCCGGTTGCGCACGATGGTGGGGGATACGGTCGTGGCCTATCTATGGGGTTCGGGCGCCTGATCCCATTCCAAATGCCTAAATACGGGAGAAACACCCTTGTAATGTACGAACCGGTGAGTTAGTTTCTGGGTCACGCACTACCCCCCAACGTCACCGTGAGGAGCAGAATGTGACGGCGCAGGGCAAACCTCGTAAAGCGGCCATTGCGGCTTGGATCGGCAGTGCCTTGGAGTACTACGACTTCTTCATCTACGGCACGGCCGCCGCGCTGGTCTTCAACAAGATCTTCTTCCCGTCCTCATCGCCCGCCACGGGAACGCTGCTCGCGCTGGCCACGTTCGGGGTCGGCTACCTGGCCAGGCCCGTCGGCGCGTTCGTGCTCGGGCACATCGGCGACCGGTTCGGCCGCAAACGGGTGCTGGTCACCACGCTGGTGATGATGGGCGGATCGACGTTCCTGGTCGGCTGCCTGCCCACATACGACCAGGTGGGGCTGCTGGCGCCGGTTCTGCTCGTGGTGTTGCGCCTGATGCAGGGCTTCTCGGTCTCCGGCGAGCAGGCGGGCGCCAACTCGATGACGCTGGAGCACGCGCCGGAGGGCCGGCGCGCCTACTACACCAGCTTCACGCTCAACGGCACGCAGGCCGGCCAGATCATCGCCACGGCGATCTTCCTGCCGATCGCCGTGATGCCCGAGGATCAGTTGCTGAGCTGGGGCTGGCGGGTGCCGTTCTGGCTGAGCGTGGTGGTGGCGGTGGTCGGGCTGATCATCCGGCGCACGCTGGAGGAGACGCCCGCCTTCGAGCAGGAGGTCGCGACGAACACGGTGGCCAAGATGCCGCTGGCGGTGCTCTTCCGCGAGCACTGGCGGGACGTGCTGCGCGTCGTCGTGGCCGCGGTCATCGCCTCGGTCAGTACGATCTTCACCGTGCACGCCCTGTCGTACGCGGTCAACACGATGCACCTGGACCGCGGCCCCATGCTCTGGGTGGGCGTGCTGGCCAACGTCGCCGCGGTGATCAGCATCCCGCTCTGGGGCCGGCTGTCGGACCGGATCGGCCGCAAGCCGGTCTTCGTCGGCGGGTCGCTGGGCTGCGCGGTGCTGATGTTCGCCTACCTGTGGTCGATCTCCGTCGGCGACTACGTGCTGATCTTCGTGGCGGGCATCGTGATGTTCGGCATCGTGCACAGCGCGACCAGCGCCGTCTGGCCGTCGTTCTACGGCGAGATGTTCACCACCCGGGTACGCCTGTCCGGCATGGCGATCGGCACCCAGATCGGCTTCGCGATCGCCGGGTTCGCGCCCACCGTGGCCACCGCCGTGGCGGGCACGGGGCCGGAGAGCTGGCTCGGCGTCTCGATCATCACCGCCGTGGTGTGCCTGATCAACGTGGCCGCCGTGGCCACGGCGCGGGAGACGTACAAGGTGCCGACGGACCAGCTCGGGCTCAGGCCCGCCGGGCAGGTGAGGGTGTGAGCGGCTTCCGCGTGTACGCCGTGCGGTACGCGCGGCGCGACGCCCGGCGCGGCGAGCACTTCCACGGCTACGAGCCCGGCGGCGAGGTCTCGCACCCCACCTCCTACTACGTGTGGCTGGCGGTCTCCGGCGAGCACACGGTCGTCGTCGACACCGGCATCGCGCCGGAGCGCGCGGCCGGCGTCGAGGGCCTGGACTACCGCTGCTCGCCCGTCGAGGCCCTGGCCGAGCTGGGCGTGGACGCCGGCGAAGTGGACCACGTGGTGCTGACCCACCTGCACTACGACCACACCGGCACCGCCCGCGACTTCCCCCGCGCCCGGTACGTCGTGCAGCAGGCCGAGCTCGACTACTGGACCGGCCCCTGGGCCGGGCGGATCACGCGCGAGCGCTGGCTGCTCAACGACCGCGACCTCGACCACCTGACCTCGGCCAGGAAGGACGGCCGGGTGCGGGTGGTGGACGGCGACGCGTCCGTGGTGCCGGGGCTGAGCGTGCACCTGGTGGGCGGGCACACGGCGGGCATGCAGGTGGTCCGCGTGCGCACCGCCCGTGGCAACGTCGTGCTGGCCTCCGACGCCAGCCACTTCTACGAGAACATCGAGGGCGACCGTCCTTTCCCGATCCTGCACAACATGCCCGGCATGTACGGCGCCTTCGACCGCATCAAGGAGCTGGCCGACGGCCCCGAACTCGTGGTCGCCGGCCATGACCCGCTGGTGCTCGAACGGTTCCCGCGCCAGAGCCCCGACGTCGCCCTGATCAGCCCGTGACCTCGATCTTGCCGGTGGGGCGCGGGCTGTAGGTGTCGTTGAAGAAGTACTCGCCCGGCTTGGTGAAGGTGTACTGGAAGGATTCGCCCGGCTTGAGCCTGATGTCGAACAGGCCCTCGAAGAACTGGGTGGCGCCGTGCACGTTGACGTTGTCGGCGGGGTTGACGAAGGTGACCGTGGTCCCGGCGGGAACCCGCAGGTGGGTGGGGGCCATGGCGTTGACGGCCGTGGACTCCTCCGTGCCGACCTGCCCGTTCGCGTAGACGCGGGCCAGGACGACGGTGTTGTTCACGGCGCTGCCGTCCACCGGGCTCCCGGAGACCGGCCGGCGGACGACGGGCGGCGGCGGGGTGGCGGCGGGCGGCGCGGTGCCGCCGATCTTGAAGGCCCACAGGTGGTCGCCGCGCGGCGCGGAGTTGCCGTACGGGATGCCGGTGCCGCCGGCGTAGACCGCGACGTACTGCTCCCCGTCGATCTCGTAGGAGATCGGGCTGCTGCTGACGGACGCGCCCGTCTGCCAGCGCCACAACTCGCGGCCGTCGCGGGCGTCCAGGCAGAGCAGGTTGCCGTCGGGCTGGCCGATGAACAGCAGGTCGGAGGCGGTAGTGAGGATGCCGTTGCCGTGCGCCAGGGAGTAGGGCAGGTTCTTCTTCCACCGCACCCGGTTGGTCGAAGGATCCACCGCGACGACGCCGCCGGTCATGTACTCGCCGGGCGGGCGCAGCCCGTTGGACGACTCCGTCAGCGAGTGCGCGGCGGCGACGTATCCGAAACCGGTGTAGATCAGGCGGGTGCTGTGGCTGTAGGAGTGGGCGTTCCAGTCGGCGCCGCCGCCGTGGCCGGGCAGGGTCAGGATCGGCTCGTCCCAGTGCGGCGTGTACAGCGATCCGATCTTGTAGTTGGGCACGGCCCGGTGCGGCTTGCCGGGGACCTCGGTGCCCAGCGGCTGCCACACCGGGCGGAGCTCGGTCCAGCCGCCCTGGCGCGGGAACGGCTGCGTCGGCCAGGTCTTCTGCCGGGGCTCCTGCGGCACGGGCACCTCGTCGATGCCGAGGGGGGCCGAGCCGTCGGCGCGGTCGAGGATGTAGTACATGCCGGTCTTGCTGCCGTACGCGATCAGCTTGCGGGTCCGTCCCCGTACGCGGGCGTCGAGCAGGACGGGCGCCATCACGTTGTCCATGTCCCAGATGTCGTGGTGAATGGACTGGAAGTGCCAGCGGTAGGCCCCGGTCTTGAGGTCCATGGCGACGAGGGAGTTGGCGAACAGGTTCTGGCCGCCGCGCTGCGAGCCGTCCTGCGAGGAGTTGTTCCCCCTGGCGTTGCCGAAGGTCCAGTACACCAGGCCCAGTTCGGCGTCGATCGCGCAGTGCATCCACGGCGTCGCGCCGCCGCTCTGCCAGGAGTCGCCCTCCCAGGTGCCGCCGCCGACCTCGCCGGGGGCGGCCGTGCCCCAGAAGTGCCAGGCCAGGTCGCCGGTCGCGGCGTCGAAGGCGAGCGCCGCGCCGCGCGGGCCGTCGTTGGTGCCGCAGTAGAGCATGCCGTCGTGGTAGGTGACGGCGACCTTCTCCAGGTTGCCGTACCCGTTGTGCTGCCGCTCCCAGACCACCTGCCCGGTGCGCTGGTCGAGGGCGATGAGCCAGTTCTCGTTGGCGCAGGTGTAGACCCGGCCGCCGCCGACCCCGACGCCCCGGCGGGTGACCGAGCCGCGGGTCTGCTCGTACTTCCAGATCGTCGCCCCGGTACGGCCGTCCACCGCGACGACGTTGCCCACCGCCGACTCCACGTACAGGACGCCGTCCACCGCCACGGCGGTGCTCTGGCTGTTGCCCGCCATGAGCCCGCCCTCGATGTTGTTGACCCACGCGCCCCGCAGCCGTCTGACATTGCCGCGATGGACCTCGCGCAGCCCCGAATGGTTCTGGTTGGCGAGGTTGCCGCCGACCTTCGGGAAGTCCCGCCCGACGCGCCCGCCGGCCGCGAATGCCGGCGCCTGCCCGGCTCCGGCCAGCGCGACCGCGGCGACGGCGCCCGCGAGTAATTCCCTGCGACGTACCATGAACATCTCCTTACTTGGGGGTGGGTCAGAGGCCGAGGTAGATGCGCCGGACCTCGGGGTCGTCGCTCAGCTCGGCCGAGGTGCCGCTCGTGGCGATCTCGCCGTTCTCCATGACCAGGCAGGTGGTGGTGACGTCGAAGGTGAGCTTGGCGTTCTGCTCGACCAGCAGGATGGCCAGGCCGTCGGCGTTGAGCCGCTTGAGCACGCCGGCGATCTCGGCCACGAGGATCGGCGACAGCCCCATGGAGGGCTCGTCCAGCAGCATCACCTTGGGCCGGCACATCATGGCGCGGCCGACGGCGAGCATCTGCTGCTGGCCGCCGGACAGGGCCCCGGCCAGGCGGGCGCGCATCTCGCCCAGCACCGGGAACAGCTCGTACACCTCGTCGATCGGGGTGCTCTTCCAGCTGCTGGTGTACGCGCCGAGCAGCAGGTTCTTCTCCACGGTGAGGCCGGGGAAGACGTGCCTGCCCTCGGGGACGTAGCCGATGCCGCGCCGCACCAGGGTGTGCGCGGGCGCCTTGAGCAGGTCGTGCTCGCCGAAGCGGATGCTCCTGGCCTGCCGGGGAGCCAGGCCCATCACCGCCTTGAGGGTGGAGGTCTTGCCCGCCCCGTTGGCGCCGATGATGCCCAGCGACTGGCCGGGCTCGACGGTGAAGGAGACGTCGTGAGCGGCGCGGACGCCGCCGTAGTGCACCGACAGCCCTTCCACGGTCAGCGTGGTCATCGGCTTGCCTCCTCGATGGCGGCCTCGGCGCTCTCCTCGGTCGGTGCGGACATCGAGTCGCCCAGGTAGGCGGCGACCACGTCCGGGTGCACGGCGACCTCGGCCGGCCGGCCGTCGGCGATCACCCTGCCGCTGGACAACACGGTGACCTGGTCGCACAGGGACATGACCAGCCCCATGTTGTGCTCGATGATGACCACCGTGACGCCCGAGTCCCTGATGGAGCGGACGATCTCGGCGAGCCGGCGCACCTCCTCGCCGTTCATCCCGGCCGCCGGTTCGTCGAGCAGCAGCAGGGTGGGCTCCATGGCCATGGCGCGGGCCAGCTCGATGCGGCGCTGGACGCCGTACGGCAGCGAGCGCGGCTCCGCGTCGGCCACCTCGGCGAGCCCGAAGCGCTCGATCAGCGCCTCGGCGCGGCGGCGCAGCTCCCGCTCGTAGCCCAGCACCTTCCACGGCAGGCCCGGATAGCGCCAGATCCAGGTGGTGCGGGTGCGGTCCAGGCCGAGCAGCAGGTTCTCGCGCACGCTGAGGTCCTCGAACAGGCGCAGATTCTGGAACGTGCGCGCGACGCGGCGCTGCGACAACTGGTACGGCGCCATCGCGGTCACGTCGTCCCCGCGCAGCACCACCGATCCCTGGCTGGGCCGGTAGAAGCCGCTGACCACGTTGAACAGGGTCGTCTTGCCCGAGCCGTTGGGCCCGACGATGCCGCGGATCTGGCCCGCGGGCACGGTGAGGGACACGGCGTCGAGCGCGACCAGCCCCTTGAACCGCATCGTCACCTCCCGGATCTCCAGCACCTCCTCCTCGGCGGCCGCAGGCACGGCGTCGTAGGGCAGGAACGGGCCGAGCTGGGCCCGCGAGCCGTTCCCGCCCCGGCGCAGCAGCGTCCGGAGCTGCCCCGGCAGGCCGGCCAGGCCCTTGGGCGCGAACACCACCACGAGCACGACCACCAGCCCGTAACCGAGCTGGGCGAAGCCGGAGGCGTCCAGCAGCGCCTCCCTGACCAGGGACAGCCCGACCGCGCCGACGACGCAGCCCAGGATGCTGCTGCGGCCGCCGATGATGACCATGGCGAGCAGCAGGAACATGTTGGCGATGTTGAACGACTCGGGGGCGACGAAGCGGATGAGCCCGGCGTACAGGATTCCGGCCAGGCCGCCGTACAGGCCGGACAACACGAACGCGGTCATCCGCAGCAGCGGGATCTCCGCGCCGAGCGCGCCCGCGGCGAGGTCGTCGTCGCGCATCGCGCGCAGCCGGCGGCCCAGCGGCGAGCGCGTGACCAGCAGCGCGAAGGCCAGCGCGAGCGCGAAGACGATCAGCTCGACGTAGTAGAACAGGTAGCCGCTGGACAGGTCGACGCCGAACATCGGCGGCACCGGGATGTCGCTGATGCCCTCGGCGCGGCCGGCGATGTGGGCGTTGGTCACCCAGTTGGTGAAGGCGAGCGCCAGGCCCAGGGTGACGATGCCGAGGTAGTGCGACTGCATGCGCAGCGCCGGGATGCCGACCAGCACGCCGAAGATCACGGCCGCCAGCAGCGCCAGCGCGGCGGCCGTCCAGAAGCCGAGGCCCGCCTGCGTGGTCAGGATGGCGACCGTGTACGCGCCGACGCCGAAGAAGGCGACCTGGGCCAGGTTGATCTGACCGGCCACGCCCATGGTCAGGCCGAGCCCGATGGCCAGGATGGCGAAGATGATCGCGACGTCGGCGACGTGGATGGCGTAGCCGCCGAGGCCGTAGGGCAGCAGCCAGGCCGCCACGACCAGCGGCCCGAGCCAGAGCAGACGTTTCATGCGCGGTTCACCGTTGCCTCTCCGAAGATCCCGGTGGGGCGGATCATCACGATGGCGGCGAAGACCAGGAAGGTGACCAGTTCGGAGTACTCCTGGAAGTTGCCGGCGGCGAAGGCGTCGAGCAGCCCGAAGGCCAGCCCGCCGACGATGGCGCCGGGCATGCTGCCGAACCCGCCGAGCATGGCCGCCGCGAAACCCTTGATGCCCAGGGTGCCGCCCATGGTCGGGTTGACGTACAACATGGGGCCGATCAGGCTGCCGGCCAGCGCGGCCAGGCCCGCGCCGATGGCGAAGGCCATCGCGTTGCTGCGGCCCACGTGGATGCCGCACGCGGTGGCCGCCTGGTGGTCCATCGCGACCGCCTGCATGGCCGCGCCGCGCTTGGTGCGCTGCAGGAACAGCGCCAGCAGGCCGGTCGCGGCGGCGGCCACGGCGATCACCAGGAGGCTGTAGGTGGGGATGCGGATCCCGGCCACGTCGATCGGCCCCGTGGCGACCGGGGACGGCACGGCGTGCCCGGTCGCGCCCCAGATGAGGACCGCGCCCGCCTCCAGCACCGCGCCGAAGCCGATCGTGCCGATCAGCATCAGCGTGAAGTCCTTGTTCTCCAGCGGGCGCAGGAACAGCTCGATGACCAGGCCGATCAGCGCGGTGACCGCGATGGCCACGATGATCGCCACGGCGAAGGGCAGCTTGCTGGCCATGTAGAAGGTGGAGGCGGCGTACGCGCCGATCATCACCACGCTGCCGTGCGCGAAGTTGACCAGGCCCATCGTGCGGTAGACGATCGAGAAGCCCATCGCCACCAGCGCGTACACCGCTCCGAACGTGACCCCGCCGATCAGGGTCTGAAGGAAGACCTGCACGTCAGCTCGCGGCCTCGGGCTCGACCTTGCCGTCCTTGACCAGGCCGATCTTGGTCTCGTGGATGCCGACCCCGTTGGCGTCGTAGGCGTAGGTGCCCAGCAGCCCCGCCCGCTTGACGCCGCGGATGGCGTCGGCCAGCTTCTGCCCGCCCTCGCCCTTGGTCTGCTTGAGCGCCTCGATGAGGATCGACGCACCGTCGTAGGCCTTGGCGACGTGCATGCGGGCGTCCTCCTTGTAGGCCGCCTTGTACTTGTCGGCGAACGCCTTGATCTCCGGGGTGGCCTCGTTGCTCAGGTAGGGGGAGCTGACGATGGTGCCCTCGGCGTTCTCCAGGCCCGCCGTGGTGGCGTACACGTCGGTGCCCACCGGGGCGCCGCCGGCGAAGACCGCCTTGATGCCCAGCTCGCGGGCCTGCTTGGCGATCAGCCCCGACTGCACCTCCTCCGCGCCGATGAACAGCACCTCGGGGTCCTGCTCGCGGATCTTGGCGAGGTTGGAGTTGAAGTCCTTCTGGTCGGGGGTGACGACCTCGTCGGCGAGCGGGGTGACGCTCCTGGTCTTCAGCGAGGCCAGGAACGCGTCGTGCTCGCCCGAGCCGTACGCGCCGTTGTTGCTGATCAGCGCGATCTTCTTCTTGCCCTGGTCGTCAACGAGGTATTTCGCGAGCGTCTCGTCGAAGGTGACGCTGGTCGGCGCGTTGAGGAAGAGGAACGGGCTCTTCAGCTCGGCCAGCTTGGGCGACTGGCCGGAGGTGATGTTCGGGATCTTGGCGTCCTTCAGGATGGGCGCCATGGCGAGGGTGACGGCGCTCTCGGCGGTGCCGAGCATCGCGATGTAACCCTCGGCGGAGATCTTCCTGGCCACGTTGGTGCCCACCGTCGGGTCGCCCTGGCTGTCGAAGAGGTCGAGCTTGATCTGCCGCCCGTTGACGCCGCCGGCCTTGTTGGCCTCCTCGATGGCGAGCTTGACGCCCTTGTGCTCCCACTGGCCGAGCGAGCTGAGCTGGCCGCTCTGCGCGTTGACGTTCGCGATCTTGATGGGACCGGTCGCGTTCGCGTCTGTGCTCCCGGACTGTCCGGGAGGAGCGCAGGCGGCGAGGGCTATCAGGGCCGCGGCTGCGATGGAGAATCTCGTGAAATGCACGGTTCACCTCGTAGGGGGGTGGGTGAGGACTAATTCACGGACTAGTACGTTCGTTATAAGCCCAAGAAAGGGCTGAGGGAATCTCGAACGTGCAACGGTTTCTGCCGGTCCTTGCTGGTTCAGTCGGTGAAGAGACCCTGGTAGATGTCCTTGATGTTCCAGTGTCCCGGCGTCGGGACGGGTTCGTTCACCATCGGCACATCGATGACGGCGGGCCGCCGGTTCGCGACCGCCTCGCCCAGCGCCGCGCCGAGACCGGCGGGTGAGGTGACGGTGTGCCCGTCGGCTCCGCAGGCTCGGGCGAGCGCGGCGAAGTCCGGGCTGTAGGGCAGTCCCGCGGGGTCGGTGAAGTCGCAGCCGTGGCTGCGGCCGAAGTGCGCGCTCTGCAGGTCGGAGATGGTGCCGTGGGACCGGTTGTTCATCACCACGAAGATCACCGGGGCGCCCTGCTCGACCGCCAGCGGCAGCGCGGGCAACTGCGCGCTCATGCCGCCGTCGCCGATCAGCGCCACCACGACGCCCTCCGGCCGGGCGAGTTGCACGCCCACGGCGGCGGCCGGGCCGAACCCCATGGTGGAGGCGCCGCCCGGGGTGATGAAGCGGCCCCGCGCCGGCAGCTCGTAGCAGCGGGCGACGCCGTTCTTGTTCCAGCCGACGTCGGTCACCAGGATCGCCTCCGGCGGCAACGCCTCCCGCAGGTCCTTCAGTATGCGCTCGGGCCGCAGCGGGAAGTCCTCGCTCCTGCCCCGCTCCCGGCTGGCGGCGAACAACTCCGAGCGCGCCTCAAAGATCTGCTTGCGCAGCTCGGGCCTGCCACGCGCGGGGTGCGTCGCGGCGGCCTCGGCGATCGCCTCGACCGCGAGCCGCACGTCGGCGACCGCGCCGATCTCCGCCGGGTAGTTGCGGCCGATCTCGGCCGGGTCGATGTCGATCTGGATCAGCGTGCTGCCGGAGAAGTCCCAGGTGAAGCGGGGATCCCAGGAGCTGGCGTCGGTCTCGGCGAAGCGGGTCGCGAGCGCGAGCACCACGTCCGCCTCGCGGGCGTAGTCGTTGGTGAGCTCCAGCCCCCAGAAGCCGGGCATCCCCAGGACCAGCGGATGCGCGTCCGGGACGGTGCCCTTGGCCATGAGCGAGTGGGCGATGGGGATGTCGAGGTGTTCGGCCAGCACGATCAGGGCGCCGGGCTCGTCGCGCAGCCCGCCGCCGAGGTAGATCAGCGGCCGCTCGGCGGCGGCCAGCCGGGCCGCGATCAGCTCCGCCGTCGCCCGGGGCAGGCCCGGCGGGGCAGCGTGGCTGATCGGCGGGTACGGCGCGGCGGGCCGGGAGAACACGTCCATCGGCACGTTCACCAGCACCGCGCCCGGCCGGCCCGAGGTGGCCGTCCAGAAGGCCCGCTCGACGGCACGGCCGAGATCCTGCGCCCGGTGCACGTTCCAGGCCCGCTTGACGAAGGGACGGAAGACGCTCGCCTGGTCGGCGTCGGTGTGCAGGTTGATCTCCTGGTGCGGATGCCTGCCGTGGTAGTAGGACGGGATGTCGCCGGAGATCACCACCATCGGCACCGAGTCCAGCGCGGCCGTCATGACGCCGGTGGCGGCGTTGGTCAGGCCGGGCCCGACGTGCACCAGCAGCACCCCCGGCTTGCCCGAGGCGCGGGCGTAGCCGTCGGCCGCGTGCGCGGCGGCCTGCTCGTGGCGGGCGATGACGAAGCGGATGGGGCTGTCGGCCAGCGCGTCGAGCACGGCGATGTTGGTGTGGCCGCAGGTGCCGAAGACGTACTCGACGCCGAGGTCCTCAAGCTGGGCGACAAGGGCATGGGCGGCGGTGGCATGGGCGGCGGTGGCATGGGCGGCGGTGGCGCCGTGGCCCGCTGCGCGCTCCCGGGTCTGCTCGCTGTGGTCGGTCACGCGTTTCCCCAGATGGTCAGGCCCCTGAGCAGGAGGGTCTTGGTCACGGTGAAGTCCTCGATCATCCAGCGGGGCGACTCGCGGCCGATGCCGGAGTCCTTCACCCCGCCGAACGGGACGTGGTCGAGGCGGAAGTTGGAGGAGCCGTTCACGACCAGGCCGCCGACCTCCAGCTCGCGCCAGGCGGTGACGATGCGGCGCACGTCGTGGGTGAACAGCCCGGCCTGCAGCCCGTACGAACTGTGGTTGCACTCGGCCAGCACCTCGTCGAAGCCGTCGTAGGGGAGTACGGCGACCAGCGCGCCGAAGACCTCCTCGCGCACGACCCTGGCCTCTGCGGGCGGAGCGGCCACCACGGTCGGGGACATGACCGCGCCGTCGCGGGTGCCGCCGATCGTCACGCGCGCGCCCTGCCCGGCCGCCTCGGCGGTCCAGCGGACCACCCGCTCGGCCGCGTCGTCGTCGACCATCGAGCCGACGTCGGTGCCGGGGTCCAGCGGGTCGCCGACGACCAGGGCCTTGACCTCCGAGGTCAGCGCGTCGGTGAACTCCTCGAACCGGTCGCGCTGCACGTACACCCGCTGGACCGAGATGCAGCTCTGCCCCGAGTTGCTGTAGCCCGTGCGGGCGCACAGCCGCGCGGCGGCGGGAATGTCGGCGTCCTCGCAGACGATGGTCGCGGCGTTGCCGCCGAGCTCCAGCATCACCCGCTTCGGGCCGGCGGCGTGGGCGACGGCGTGACCGGCCGTGACGCCGCCGGTGAAGCTGACCACGGCGATCTCCGGCGCGGCGCACAACCGCGCGCCCACGTCGCCGCCGCCGTGCAGGACCTGCACCGCCTCCACCGGCATGCCGGCTTCGAGCAGCAGCTCCACCAGCGCCGTGGAGCTCGCGGGGGCCTGCGGCGGCGGCTTGACGACGGTGGTGTTGCCGGCCGCGAAGGAGGCGGCCAGCTTGTGCGCGAGCAGGTTCGCGGGGGCGTTGAACGGGGTGATCGCCAGCACCGGCCCCGCCGGGGCGCGCTGGGTGATCGCGGTGTTGCCGACCCCGCGCGCCCAGCCCGCCACCGGCAGCACCTCGCCGCCGATCGATCTGGCCTCGGCGGCGGCGACGGACAGGGTGTCCGCGACGCGCAGGATCTCGCCATGCCCGTCCTTGAGTGGTTTGCCCAGCTCCACGGCCAGCAGGGCCGCCAGCCGGTCCTTCTGGGCAATGGCCGCGGCGGCGGCGCGTTCGAGGATGTCGGCCCGGGTGGCGGGGGCGAGCCGGGCGACCTTCCCGGCCGCCCGCCGGGCGTAGGCGAGTGCCGCGGTGATGTCGTCGGGCTGGGCGATTCGTGCGCGGCTGACGGTCTCCCGTAAGTAGGGGCCGATGCGTTCGGCGTGCGCGCCGCCGGTCAGCCATTCCCCGGCGACCAGGCATCCGGCTTCGTTGATGGTGTTCATGGGTAGAGGCTCCCATCGATCCGCGCAGTGGTTCTCAAACTCCGCACTGTGGATTGCCTCACGGTAAGAGCACGGCCGAGGTTATGGCAAGAGGATCCGCTTGATGGAGCGTATGGACCGCTAAGCGGACTCGGTGTTAGCGTACGGACGACATGCGAACGACTTGTTAGCGAGGATCCGTGCCTTCCAACATTCCTGCGGAGCCGGGGGAGAGCGGGGGTGTGCGCAGTGTCCAGCGCGCGTTCGACATACTCTCGCTGCTCACCGAGGACCGGCGGACCCTGACGATCCGCGAGGTCGTGGACGAGACCGGGCTGGCCAAGACCACCGCCCTGCGGCTGCTGCAGACCCTGGAGCACATGGGCCTGCTGTGGGCCACGCCCAAGGGCTACGCGGCTGGGCCGGCCCTGTGGCGCTGGGCGCACCTGGCCCGCTCGGCGTGGGAGCTGCCGCCCGAGACCGTCCAGCTCATGCGCGAGCTGGGGGCACGGCACCGGGAGACCGTCAACCTCTACGTCCTGCGCGACGTGCACCGCATCTGCATCGCCCAGCAGGAGAGCCCGCAACCGCTGCGCCACGTGGTGCGGGTCGGCGACGAGCTGCCCCTGTGGGCGGGCGCCTCCTCCAAGGTCCTGCTCAGGGACGCGCCGGAGCGGCTGCTCCTGCGGGTGGCCCGCGCCTCCCCGCACGGCGCGGCACACGTGGACACCCTGCGGGATTGGATCGGCGAGGCGGCGCGCGACGGGTTCGCGGTCAGCCACGGCGAGCGCGAGCCCGGCCTGTCGGCGGTCGCCGTCCCGGTCACGGGTGGCTCGGGCGCGACCGTGGCGGCGCTGACGCTCAGCGGCCCCACGGTCCGCTTCGCCGAAGACCGTGTCGGGCAGTTCGCCGCGGATCTGCGCGAGGCCGCCAAGCGAATGTCGGAGCGCGGGTTCGACCACCCTCTGACCTGACTCTATGGAGCGTGAATGCAGCAGTTGCCACTGGACGGCGTCAAGGTCGTGGACCTGACCAACGTTCTGGCCGGGCCGTACTGCAGTTACCAGCTGATGTTGTTCGGCGCGGAGGTGGTCAAGGTGGAGCTGCCCGGCGCCGGGGACCTCGCCCGGCGGCTCGGACCCGACCCGGAGCTCAACCGGGAGCGGATGGGCGCCTCCTTCCTCGCCCAGAACGCCGGCAAGAAGTCGGTGGAGCTCGACCTGAAGAGCCCGGCCGGGCGGGCCGCCTTCGAGTCCATGGTCGCCGGGGCCGACGTCCTGCTGGAGAACTATCGGGCGGGCGTGCTGACCAGGCTCGGGTACGGCTGGGAACGCCTGCGCGAGCTCAACCCCGGCCTGGTCTACTGCGCGATCTCCGGCTTCGGCCAGGACGGGCCGATGAGCGGGGCGCCCGCGTACGACCAGATCATTCAGGGGTTGTCCGGCATGATGAGCGTCACCGGCACCCCGGACACCGCGCCGCTGCGGGTGGGGTTCCCCATCTGTGACACCGTCGGCGGGCTGATGGCGGCCCTGGCGGTCTCCGCCGCGCTGGCCGGGCGGCACCGCAGCGGGCAGGGCTGCTTCCTGGATCTGTCGATGCTGGAGGCGTCGATCTCCGCGATGGGCTGGACGGTGTCGAACTACCTGGTCAGCGGCGTGGAGCCGGAGCCGATGGGCGACCAGAACGCCACCGCCGCGCCCTCCGGCACCTTCGAGACCGCCGACGGGCCGCTCAACATCGCCGCCAACCAGCAGGCCCAGTTCGAGACCCTGTGCCGGCTCGTCGGCCGCCCCGACCTGGCCGCCGACCCGCGCTTCGCCGAGCGCGAGTCGCGCAAGACCCACCGGGCGGCGCTCAACCGGGAGCTCAACCAGGCGCTGCGGGCCAAGACCGCGCTGGAGTGGGAGGAACTCCTCGCCCGCGAAGGCGTGCCCGCCGCCCGCATCCTCACCGTCCCGCAGGCACTCAAGCTCGATCAGGTACGACATCGCGGCTTCGTGACGCAGGTGCCCTTCGCCGGAACGGACGATCGGCAGGTCACCGTCACGGGGAACGGAGTGATGGTGAACGGCGTCGCCCTGCGGCCACGCGGGCCCGCGCCGTCGCTCGGCGAGCACAACGACGAGTTCGAGGCCGTGTCATGAGCGAGCGAACAGCGGCGTCACCGGCGTCGGCGGGCGGTCCCGGCGCCGCGACGGTGGCGACGGTGGCGGCGGCGGCGGACTGGTGGGCGACCGCGGTGTCGCGCGTGGAGCCCGACGTCATCGAGCTGCGCGGGCAGCCGGTGCAGGAGCTCATCGGGCGGATCGGCTTCGCCGAGATGATCTGGCTCATGCTCCGCGGCGACCGGCCGGACCCCGCCCGCGCGGCGTTGCTGGAGGCGGCGCTGGTCTCGTCGGTGGACCACGGGCCGCACGCGCCGTCCATCGCCGTCGCCCGGATGGCCGCCACCTGCGGCGTGGGGCTCAACAACGCCGTCGCCACGGGCGTCAACCTGCTCGGCGACGTGCACGGCGGCGCGGGTGAGCAGTGCGTCAGGCTGCTGGAAGAGGTGGCGGAGGACGGGGACGCGGCCGCCGTGGTCGCCCGGTGGCGCGCCCGTGACAAGTACCTGCCGGGGTTCGGGCACCGCTTCCACACGCGAGATCCACGCCGGGACCCGCTGCTGGGCCTGGTGTCCGAGGCGGTCGCGGCCGGCGTGGTGCCGGGCGCGCACCTGCGGGCCGCGATCGAGGTCGAGCGCCTGATCGCGCCGGTGCCGATGAACATCGACGGAGCGACCGCGGTGATCTACGCCGAACTGGGCTTTCCCGCCCCTTTGGCGCGCGGGCTCTTCGTGCTCGGCAGATCCGTCGGCATCCTGGCGCACGCCTGGGAGGAAACCGGGCAGGGACGTCGTAACAAGGGTCCGATCCCGCCGTCCATCCTGCCCACCTGGCTCTGACCGCGAGACGTGCGGCCGGGGCTCATCTCGTACGAACACCGCGGATTTCCTGATTCACCCCAACCCCCCGAGTGGACCAGTGAGGTGCCCATGCGCAGCAAGCTCTCCATCGCCACCGCCATCGCGGCGGCGACCCTCTTACTCACCGCCACCGCCCCCAGCTCCGCCGCCTCCCCCGAGGGCGCGCGCAACCTCGGCGACCCCGACTACGGCGTCTGCCGCGGCACCGACCCCCGCTGCTACCACGACTGGGGCAACTTCGACCCCGCCGAGGGCTACAAGCTGCTCGTCTACAGCCGCACCGCCGGCCCCCGCCACGCCCACCTCGGCACCCCGCTCGGCCCGGGACTCAACCCGCCGCTGGGCGCCGACAACGTGGCCGTCGCGGCGATGGTCAAGCTGGGGCAGCAGAACGGTTTCGCCGTCGACTACACCGAGGACGTCACCCAGCTCTCCTCGGCCGGGCGGCTGCTGAACTACAACGCGGTGATGTTCCTCAGCACCACCCGCGACACCCTCGACGACTCCGCCCAGACCGCGCTGCGCCAGTACGTCCGCGCCGGCGGCGGCTTCATCGGCGTGCACAACGCCTTCGGCACCGAGTACAACTGGCCCTGGTACGAAGGGCTGCTCGGCAACGCCAACTTCTACGACCACGGCGCCAACCAGCCCGGCACCGTCGTCACCGTCAACCGCCGCGACGCCTCCACCCAGGGGCTGCCGCGCACCTGGACCTTCACCGACGAGTGGTACAATCTCGTCCCCGCGCCGACCCGCGTCCGGGTGCTGGCCGAGGTGGACGAGGACACCCTGGCCCGGGGCGTACGCGGCAGCCTCGGGCACCCCGGCCACGGCGAGCATCACCCGGTGAGCTGGTGCCAGTACTACGACGGCGGCAAAGCCTGGCTGACCACCCTCGGCCACGACGTCAAGGCGTGGACCGACGAGCCCATGGACGGCGACCAGCACTTCGTCCGGCACCTGCTGGGCGGCGTCAAGTCCGTGCTCGGCATGGCCCCGTTCTGCCGCTGACCGCGCGGCGGATCACCGCAGGCCGAGTGCGGCGTCCCGGTCCAGCGGGAAGATCGGCCGGTTCAGGTTCCGGTACGGCAGCCGGTGCAGGTCCTGGTCCACACCCCCGGGGGTGAGGGCCAGCATCCACCCGGCTGCCGCCTCGAACAGCTCGGGCTCCAGGTATCCGATCTTGACGGTGACGATGTCGGCCCCGGCGACGTCCACCCCCAGCCGCCGGTACGACTCCAGCAGCCGGTACTGCATCCGGCGCGAGGTCAGCAGGACGCTCAGCCCGCCGATGCGCACGGACGCCACCCGCCCGCCGTCGGGGTCGTCGGCCAGCGCCTCCAGAGTGCCCTCCAGCGGCAACGGCCCCGGCGGGCGCGAGTCCACGCGCCCGCCGGCGCGCACGCTGACCGGTGAGCCGATCGGCAGGTGGCCGATGCGGGCCACCGCCTCCGGGTCGAACAGGGAGGCGTAGACGGCGCGCACCGAGCCGTCCGCGATCTCCGGCCTGGCCAGCATGCGCTCCAGCGCGTAGGTGACATCGTCGGCGCCGCCCGCGCCGGGGTTGTCGCCGGAGTCGCTGATGAAGTACGGCCGGGCCGAGCCCTCCTTCAGCGCCGCGTCCAGGCACTCGTCCATGGCGCCCGTGGGCGCGACGAAGGCGAAGTCGTCGCGCGCGTCCCAGAACGCCTGCGCCAGCTCGCGCGCGGCCCGCTCGGTGGCGTCGGCGTCGGTGCCGGTGGCCACGACCGCGCCGGTGCAGCGGGGTTCGTCGGCCCAGGCGAAGCCGATCCAGATCGCCGCGTCGATCACGCCCGGCCTGGCCTCGATGTCCGGGATGCGGGCGTACAGGCCGCGGGCGGGTTCGACGCGGGTGCTGGTCATCTCGCCGGGCAGCAGGATCGGCACGTGCACCAGCGCCTTGTGCGGGCGCACCGCGGCCGGCCTCTTGTGCGGGCCTTCAGCGACCGGCGTCTCGCGGGGGCCTTCAGCGGCCTGCGCCTCGTGCGGGGGCTCCTGCGCGCGGCGCAGCGCGTCGATGAGGTTGCGGGCGGCGCGTTCGCGGGTCTCCCAGACGTCCACGTGCGGCGCGGTGCGGTAGCAGGTCAGCAGGTCGCAGCCGTCGAACAGGGTGGGGGAGACGTTGCCGTGCAGGTCCATCGCCGCCGACACCAGCGGCTCGGGGCCGATCACGGAGCGGATGGCGGTGATCAGGTCGCCCTCGGCGTCCTGGCGGCCGACGACGCTCATCGCGCCGTGGATGTCCAGCAGCACGCCGTCGAACGTGCCCTCACTCAGGCCCCGGACGATCTCGGCCCGCCAGGCGTCGTACGCGGCGGGCTCGACCGCTCCGCCCGGCAGGGCGCGGGCGTGCACGAGCGGCACCCACTCCACCTCGGCCGCCCACGGGGAGCCGAGCCAGTCGTACCTGTCGAGCAGGGCCTGCCCGCGGGTGACGTCGAAGTCGGAGGTGCCGCTCAGGTGCGGTGAGAAGGTGCTGGACTCGATGTGGATGCCGCAGATGGCGATACGCAGGGACACGATGCTGCTTTCTGGCCGATGGAGAGGCGGGGGTCGGTGGGCGAGGGCCCGGCGCACCACCGCTAGCCGGTGGAGGGGCGGAGGTCGGCGCTTTCGCGCAGGAGGTGGCCCAGCCCGATCAGGGCCGCGTCGGGGCCGGCGACGCTCGCCTCGATGGACAACGACTGGGTCAGCGGCGGCAGGCAGCGTTCGTACAACATGCCTTTGACGGCCGCCACGTAGACGTCCAGGCTCGACAGCGCGCCGCCGATGACGACGCTGTCGGGGTTGAGGAAGTTGACCAGGCCCGACAGGGCGACGCCGAGCTGCCGGCCGGCCTGGCGCACGAGGGTCACCACGGCGGGGTCGGCGTCCACGGTGGCGGCGATGACGTCGCGCGTGCCGGCCACCGGCAGGCCGCGCCCGGCCAGTTCGCGGACGAGCGCCGCGCCGCTGGCCACGGTCTCCAGGCAGCCGCGGCTGCCGCAGGAACATTCGCGCTCGCCGCTGTCGGCCACCCGCATGTGGGTGACGTCGCCGCTCAGCCCGCGCCCGCCGCGGTAGATCTGGCCGCCGCTGACCAGGCAGCCGCCGATGCCGGTGCCGGCCTTGGCGTAGATCATGTCGCCGTTCTCGCGGCGGGTGACGTACTCGCCGATCGCGGCGGCCTTGGCGTCGTTGTCCACGACCGACGGCACCTCGAAGCGGTCACGCAGGTCGCGGCGGACGTCGTACCCGTTCCAGCCAGGCATGCGGGCCGGGCCGACGAGCCGTCCGTGCGGGAAGTCCACGGGGCCCGGCAGGGCGATGCCGACGGCCAGCAGCCGGCGGCCGGGCGCGTGCGCGGTCCTGACGCCGTCGAAGGCCGTGGTGATCTCGTCGAAGATCGCCTTGGGGCCCGCCCCTATGTCGACGGCGAACTCCTGCGCCGCCTGCAGGTCGCCGGAGGGCGAGCACAGGCCGACGCGGGCGTGCCTGGCGCCGAGCTCGGCCACCGCGAGCACGCCTCCGTCCTCGCGCAGCCGCAGGATCCTGGGCCGGCGCCCGCCGGTGGAGGCGCCCACGCCCTCCTCCAGGATCGTGCCCTCCTCCAGCAGGCGGCGCACCACGCTGGAGACCGTTGACGGAGCCACCTCCAACATCTCCACCAGGTCCGCGCGAGAGGCGGCCTTGCCGCTGGCCAGCAGGCTCAACGCCTGCTCGCGCAGCTTGGCGGGCGGCTCCGACATGTATCTCCTCACCCGTTCATGGACAGCCTTGCCACGGACTCTATCCCGAATTAAGTAGTCCGAACAAAGATGATTTTTCGCATTGACTTGGGACTTGTGCCTCTATACATTCTCCGGACTGAAGGACCCCTTGGAGGTCACGCACGTCTCGACGAGGAGAAACATGGGGACGAGAACCCGCATCCTGAGCGGCGTGGTCGCCATCGGGCTCGGTTTGACCGCCTGCAGCGCGGGCGCCGGCGGCGGTTCGCAGCAGCAGGGCGGCGCGCAGGGCAAGGACACCGTGACCGTGGCACTCCGCACGCCGAACTGGATCCTGCCGATCTCGGCCCCCGGCTTCACCCAGGGCGAGAACGACATCTTCTCCACCGCCCTGTACCGCAAGCTGTACAGCTTCCAGCTCGACGGAACCAGCACCGACAACGTCAACGCGACCCGCTCCCTGGCCGAGCCGCCGGTCGTCAGCGACGAAGGTAAGACGCTGACCATCACGCTCAAGGACAACACCTGGTCCGACGGCAAGCCGATCACCACCGAGGACGTCGAGTTCTGGTGGGACCTGGTCACCACCAACAAGGACAAGTGGGCGTCGTACAAGCCCGGCGGCTTCCCCGACAACATCAAGGACTTCAAGGTCAAGGACGACAAAACCTTCTCCCTGACCACCACGAAGGCGTACAACGCCGCCTGGTTCGTCGGCAACCAGCTCAACCGCATCGTGCCGCTGCCCAAGCACGCCTGGGACAAGGGCGACGCCAAGAAGACGTTCGAGGAGCTGACCGCCGCCTCCAAGGACCCCAAGTCGTACGCGACCAACCCGCTGTGGAAGACCACCAGCGGGCCGTGGAAGCTGGAGAGCTACGTGCCCAGCGGCGAGGTGACGCTGGCCAAGCAGGAGAAGTACTCGGGGCCCGACAAGCCGAAGCTGAACAAGGTCACGCTGCGCCCGTTCACCGGCGACGACGCCGAGTTCAACGTGTTGCGCGCCGGGCAGATCGACTACGGCTACATCCCGCCGGCCAACCTGTCGCAGAAGTCCTACCTGGAGTCGAAGGGGTACAAGGTCGCCCCCTGGTACGGATGGTCGATCACGTACCTGCAGCTCAACTTCAACAACCCCAAGAGCGGGACGTTGTTCAAGCAGCCGTACCTGCGTCAGGCGCTGCAGATGCTCATCGACCAGCCCACCATCAGCAAGGTCATCTGGTCGGGCATGGCCGCGCCCACCTGTGGCCCGGTTCCCGCCAAGCAGGGCTCGCCGAGCGGCCAGGGCTGCGCGTACCCGTTCGACCCGGTCAAGGCCAAGCAACTGCTGGAGAGCCACGGCTGGAAGGTGGCCCCCGACGGGCAGACCACCTGCGCCGACCCCGCCCTGTGCGGCGAGGGGATCGCCAAGGACACCCCGCTGAGCTTCACCGTCACCAGCCAGTCCGGCTTCGCCGCGACCACCAAGATGTTCGCCGAGATCAAGTCGGCGATGGCCAAGGTCGGCGTGCAGCTCACGATCAAGGAGGTGCCCGACTCCGTCGCGGTCACCCCGGCCTGCAAGCCGGAGGAGTCCAAGTGTGACTGGGACATGTCGTTCTTCGGCTCCCAGGGCAGCTGGTACTACCCGGCCTTCGCCTCCGGCGAGCGGCTCTTCCAGACCGACGCCCCCGTCAACCTGGGCAGCTACAGCAACCCCGAGGCCGACAAGCTGATCGACAAGGCGCAGTTCTCCGCCGACGCCGCCGCGCTGCAGGAGTACAACGACTTCCTGGCCAAGGACCTGCCGGTGCTCTGGATGCCGAACCCCGTCTACCAGGTCTCGGCGTACAAGTCGGGGCTGCAGGGCGTCGAGCCGCAGGACCCGATGAACCTGATGTACTTCCAGGACTGGTCCTGGAAGTGACCCGGTACCTGCTCACGCGTCTGGGCCAGGCCCTGGTCATCGTGCTCCTGGTGACGCTGATCACGTTCGTGATCCTGCACCTGCTGCCGGGGGGCGCGGCCAGGGCCATCCTGGGCAAGGAGGCGACGCTGCAGCAGATCGCGGCCTTCAACCACGAGATGGGCTACGACCGGCCGCTGTGGGAGCAGTACGCGCTCTACCTGCGGCGGCTGGCCGGCGGCGACCTCGGCTACTCCTTCCAGCTCAACCAGTCGGTGTCGGAGGCCATCTGGCAGCGGCTGCCCAAGACCATGCTGCTGTCGCTGGGCTCGACGCTGCTGGCGGTCGTGGTGGCCGTGCCGCTCGGCGTGGTGCAGGCCGTGCGCCGCAACCGCTGGCCCGACTACACCATCAACGGGCTGTCGCTGCTGGCGTACGCCACGCCGATCTTCTTCATGGGCCTCATGATGATCATTCTGTTCTCCCAGGTGTGGCCGGTCCTGCCGCCCGAGGCGCCGCAGGGCTTCACCCTCGCGGAGGTGCTGGCAGACCCGGCCGGGCTGGTGCTGCCCACGCTCACGCTGTCGATCCTCACCGTCGCGGTCTACTCCCGGTACGTGCGCTCGTCCATGGTCGACAACCTCAACGAGAACTACGTGCGCACGGCCCGCAGCAAGGGCCTGTCCGAGGGCCGGGTGATCGTCGGGCACACGCTGCGCAACGGCCTGTTCCCCGTGATCACCCTGCTCGGCATGTACCTGCCCGCGCTGTTCAGCGGCGCCCTGGTGGTCGAGCGGCTGTTCAACTACCCGGGCATGGGGCTGCTGTTCTGGCAGGCGGCGCTCAAGCGGGACTATCCGATCCTGCTCGGCGTCACGCTGCTGATCTCGGTGGCCACCGTCATCGGCGCGCTGGTCGCCGACGTGCTCTACGCCGCGGTCGATCCGCGCGTACGGCTGAAGGCGGGTCGTTCATGAGCGCCCCGCAGGAGGAGGCGCCCGTCCGGGGGATGTGGCGCCAGGGCCTGGAGGTCTTCTGCGAGAACCGGCTCGCCCTGGTCGGCGTGGGCCTGTTCGTCCTGCTGGCGGCCTTCAGCTTCCTCGGGCCGCTGTTCTACCAGACCGACCAGGTGCACACCGACCTGACCAAGGTCTACCTGGCCCCCGGCGACGGTCATCCGCTCGGCACCGACGGCGTCGGCTACGACCAGCTCGGGCGGATGATGCTCGGCGGCCAGACCTCCATCGTGGTCGGGCTGGCGGCCGGCCTGCTGGCCACCGTCGTGGGCACCGTCTGGGGCGCCATCGCCGGGTTCGCCGGAAGCTGGATCGACGCGATCATGATGCGGGTGGTCGACGCGATGATGTCGATCCCCGCGCTGTTCCTGTTCATGCTCATGGCCTCGATCGTCACGCCCACCGTGCCGATGCTCATCGTCATCATCGGCGCCTTCGCCTGGCTCGGCCCCGCGCGGCTGGTCCGCGGCGAGGCGCTCAGCCTGCGCACCCGCGAGTACGTCATGGCGATGCGCGGCATGGGCGGCACCGGCGGGCGCGCGGTGCGCAGGCACATCATCCCCAACGCCATCGGCACGGTGATCGTCAACGCCACCTTCCAGGTCGCCGACGCCATCCTGTACGTGGCCTACCTGTCCTTCCTCGGCCTGGGCGTGCCGCCACCCGCGGCGAACTGGGGCGGCATGTTGTCCGACGGCCTGTCGGACACCTTCAGCGGCCACTGGTGGCTGCTGTACCCGCCCGGAATCGCCATCATCCTCATCGTGCTCGCCTTCAACTTCATCGGCGACGGGCTGAGGGACGTCTTCGAGGTCCGCCTCCGGCGGCGTTAGGAAGGTTCGTACATGGAGGCCCCGATCGAGCCGCTGCTGCGGTTGCGCGACCTCAGCACCGACATCGCGCTGCGGCGCGGCACCGTGCACGCGCTCGACCACGTCAACCTCGAAGTGGCCCAGGGCGAGACGCTCGGCATCGTGGGGGAGTCGGGCAGCGGCAAGACCATGACCGTCCTGTCGATCATGGGGCTGCTGCCGACCGGCGGCAGCATCGCCGGCGGGGAGATCCTGTTCGACGGCCGTGACCTGCGCACGATGCCGGCGCCCGAGCTGCGCAGGGTGCGCGGCGTGGAGATGGGCATGGTCTTCCAGGACCCGCTCACCTCGCTCAACCCCACCATGCGGATCGGCGTCCAGGTCGCCGAGCCGCTGCGGGTGCACCAGGGGGTGGGCAAGGCCGAGGCGCGCGAGCGGGCCGTGGAGATCCTGCGCAGGGTCGGCATGCCGCGCCCCGACAAGATCGTCGACGACTACCCGCACCAGCTCTCCGGCGGCATGCGCCAGCGCGTCGTCATCGCCATGGCGCTCATCCGCTCCCCGCGCCTGCTCATCGCCGACGAGCCCACCACCGCGCTCGACGTCACCACCCAGCGCCAGATCCTCGAACTCATCGACGACCTGCGCGAGGAGTTCAGGATGGCGGTCATCCTGGTCACCCACGACCTCGGGGTGATCGCCGGCCGCGCCGACCGGGTCGCCGTCATGTACGCGGGCCGCGTGGTGGAGACCGCCACGACCGCCGAACTGTTCCGCGCGCCCCGGCACCGGTACACCGAGGCGCTCATGCGCGCCCTGCCGGAGTCCGCCGACGAGGGCCGCCTCTACAGCATCCCCGGCCTGCCGCCGGACCTGTCCCGGCCGCCGGCCGGCTGCCGCTTCGCACCCCGCTGCCACTTCGCCACCGACGAATGCCGTACCACCGACGTCGCACTCACCGGGGACGGGCATGCCTTCGCCTGCCTGCACCCGGTCACCGAGCCCGTCGCGATCACGGCGTCGTCCGGCCGCGAGCGGGCCGCGTCCGGCGCGGCCGAGCCGATCCTGGAGGTGCGGGACCTGGTCAAGGAGTACGACGCGGGCGTACGCAGGTCGGCGGGGCGGGTCAGCGCCGTGGCCGGGGTGTCGTTCGAGGTCGGGCCGGGCGAGACGCTCGGCATCGTGGGGGAGTCCGGCTGCGGCAAGTCCACCGTCGGCCGGCTCGTCGCCGGGCTGGAGCCGCCCACCGGCGGCCGGATCGTCATGGACGGCGCCGACGTCGCCACCCTGGACCGGCGCGCCCGCCACCGCATGCACCGGCAGGTGCAGCTCATGTTCCAGGACAGCTACGCGGCCATGAACCCGCGCATGCGCATCGACTCCATCCTCACCGAGCCGCTGGAGATCCAGCAGGTCGGCGACGCCGCCGCGCGCCGCGCGCGGGCGAGCGAACTGCTCGACCAGGTCGGGCTGCCCCGGCGGGCGCTGGAGCGTTACCCGCACGAGTTCTCCGGCGGGCAGTTGCAGCGCATCGGGCTGGCCAGGTCGCTGGCGCTGCGGCCCCGGCTGATCGTGGCCGACGAGCCGGTCAGCGCGCTGGACGTGTCGGTGCAGGCGCAGGTGCTCAACCTCATGCGCGACCTGCAGGGCGAGCTCGGGCTGTCGTACGTGTTCATCAGCCACGACCTGTCCGTGGTGGACTACATGGCCGACCGGATCGGCGTGATGTACCTGGGCAAGCTGGTCGAGATGGGCCCCGCCCACCAGGTGGTCCGCGCGCCGCGCCATCCGTACACGCAGGCGTTGCTGGACGCCGTGCCCTCGCCCGACCCCGGCCACACGCCCAGCCCGGACACCACCATCCGGGGCGAGTTGCCGAGCGCGCTCAACCCGCCGACCGGCTGCCGCTTCCGCACCCGCTGCCCCCTGGCGCAGGACAGCTGTGCCGAGGAGCCCGTGTTGCGGGGTGAGACGCACCAGGTCGCGTGCCATTTCCCGCTGCGCGCGGACGCGCCGGTCAGGTAGCGTCCTGTCGCGCCCGCAGCCCTGTGATCATGATGTCGGTGAGGAGTTCGTAGCTCTCGTCCAGGTCCTCGGGGAGGCCGAACGCGCCTTCGACCTCCAGGACCGCGAAGCCGTGCATGGCGGCGCGGAGGCTGCGGGCCGCGTGGATCGCCGCCGAGTCGCGCATGCCGTAGGCCCGGAGTGCGGCGGTCATGATGGTGACCAGTCGTTGCCCGGCCTCGGCCGTGTGCGGCTCGGGGCTCTGGATGAGCGCCGCGTAGCGGTTGGGGCAGCGTCGTACGTATTGCCGCCACGCGGACATCAACGCGCGGACCGCCTCGTCGGCGGAGCGGCCCAGCACGGCCTCGCCGGCCTGGTCGGCGATCTCGTTCACGATGCGCGCGGACACGAGCGCACGGAGTTCGGCGAGGTTGCGCACGTGCTTGTAGAGGGACGGGGAGACGATGCCCGCGCTGCCGGCCACCGCCGCCAGCGTCAACGCCGAGGGCCCGCCCTTGTCGACGATCCTCAGCGCCAGGTCGACGATCGCCTCCGCGGACAGCGTCCCTCTAGGCAATGGTGTCGTCCTTGAGGAAGGTCAGCACGGCCGTGGCCACCTCGGCGGGGAACTGGACGTGCGCGTAGTGGCCCGCCCCCTCGATCATGTGCAGCCGCCCCAGCCCGGCCGGCATGCCCGCGACGATGCCCTCGCCCTCCGCCCTGGGGTCGGCCCAGTCGGGATCGAGCGTGCCCTCGATGATCAGGGCCGGGCACCGGATGTCGCCGAGCCTGGCACCGGCGTCGGTCGGCGCGGACATGCCCATCTTGCTGACCACCGCCATCCGCCCCGGCCTGCTCAGGTCCGCCTCCAGCGCGGCGATGTGCTCGGCGAACCGGGCCGGCTTGACGCCCGGATAGGCGTGGTCGAGATACCGCTTCCACAGCGGGAGGCTGCGGAACAGGCCGGTGCTCATGAGCAGCGTCATGCCCTTGCGGTAGCGGGCGTTGGTGATGAGCGCGCCCAGGTCGGGCTTCTGGGCGCGGGTGAACGGGCTGATCTCGACGATGGCGCTGACCAGGCCGGGCTCCTGGGCGGCGGCGATGGTGGCGGCCCCGCCGCCGAAGGAGTGGCCCACGATCACGGCGGGACCGCCCAGGTGCCTGATCAGGGCGAGCAGGTCGCCCGCGGTGTCGGTGCGGGTGTAGGACGTCCACTCGGCGCTGGACTCGCCGTGTCCGCGCAGGTCCGTCTTGGCGACCCGGTAACCGGCCGACACGAGCAGGGCGGCCAGCTCGTCATAGGCCGCCCGGTTGTCGCCCATGCCGGGCACCAGCACGATGAGCGGGCCCTGCCCGGTCACGTCGTAGGCGAGCCGCCCGCCGTCGATCTCCAGTAACTTCGCACCGCCGCTAATGTCCATAGCCATAAAGCTAATGCCATTAGCCGACCGGCGTCAAGAGCGCCCGGTAGTCTCTGGTCAAAACTTGCTTCTACGGCACGGAGGCCATGGATGATGCGGTTGGAGCGGGATTCTGGCCGGTTGTACGGCATCATGCTCATGCTGGCCGCGGTGGTCCTGCTCGTGGACCAGCTCACCAAGTTCTGGGCGGTCTCCACGCTGTCCGGCAGCGAGCGTGTCGAGGTGCTCCCGCCGCTGATCCATTTCCGGCTGCTGTACAACGCGGGCGCCGCCTTCTCCATGGGCACCGGCGTGACCTGGGTGTTCGCCCTGGCGGCGGCAGCGGCGGTGGTCGGCATCCTCTACACCGCGCGCCGGCTGGCCTCCACCGGCTGGGCGCTCGTGCTGGGCGCGCTGCTCGGCGGCGCGGTGTCCCACCTGGGCGACCGGCTCTTCCGCGAGCCCGGCTTCGCGCGCGGCCACGTCGTGGACTTCATCGACTACGGCCCGTTCGTGGGCAACGTCGCCGACATCGCGCTCACCCTCGGGTGCGTTGTGATGGTGCTGCTCAGCGTGCGCGGCGTGCCGCTCGCCAAGACACCGGCGCCGCGCGAGGAGCCTGCCTGACCGCGGGCCCGCCGGCGCGAGGAGCCTGCCTGGCCGCGGGCTCGTCGGCGTGAGGTGCCCTCCTGGCCGCGGGCACCCTCACTCGCGGTTGCTGAACACCCGCACCCCGCCGGGTCCCAGCCACTCGGACAGGTCCGTCATCACGGCGTGGATCTCGTCGCGGGCGTAGTGGTCGGCGTCCCAGGCCGCGTACAAGGTGATGGACAGCGCCTCACCGGCGGCGGTGACCGGGCGCGCGCCCAGCCCGAACTGGGGATCGTCCACCACGACGCAGACGCCGCGCCCCGCCGCGGCCAGGGCCTGGGCCATCGCCTCCGAGCGGGTCTCGGCCGCCGGGCTGACGTGCAGTCCGTGCTTGTGCAGGGCGGCGTCCACGGCCCGGCGGACCGCGCTGCGCCGTCCGCTGAGGATCATCGGGTACGTGGCCAGCTCGCCCAGCTCGACGGCCCCCGTGCCCCCGGCCAGGGGATGCCCGGCCGGGTGCTGGGCGCTGATGCCGCGCCGGCCCAGGCGGAGCGCGGCCATCCCGGCGGGCGGCGGGGCGGTGCCGATGGCGATGTCGGCCGCGCCCGCCTCCAGCCGGGCGTACACCTCGTCGGGTTCGGCCGCGATGGCGTCGGCGAACGGGGCGCCGCGCGCCGCCAGGTAGGGCGCGACCGCGTGCGTGATGGTCGAGGCGGGGCAGACCACCTGCAGCCCGAGCGAGGAGTCGGTGCCGAAGGCGTGCAGCAATTCGGTGCCCCGGTCGGCGCGCAACACCAGGTCGCGGGCCACCGGGAGGAACACCCGCCCGGCCGCGGTGAGGCGGACGCCGGTGCGGGTGCGGTGCAGCAGCTCCACGCCGAGCTCCCGTTCGAGCATGCGCAACTGCCGTGAGACCGAGGGCTGTGCCACCCGGACGGTCGCCGCGGCGGCCGTCATCGACCCGCTGTCCACCACCGCGAGGAAGTAGCGCAGCACCCGCAGCTCCATCATGCCTCCCAAGCATGGCAACCAGGCTTAACAAGTACTGGACTGTATCGCTTGAGGTCGCGCAGACTTACCCCACCCGCGCGGCGACACAATCGCGGCGTCCTGTCCTTCCCTGTCCTCGTCCAAAGGATCCGCCCCATGCCCGATGGCACCCCCGGCTCGCGTCAGAGCAGGCGCGCCACGATCGCGTCGTTCATCGGCACGGCGGTCGAGTGGTACGACTTCTACATCTACGGCACCGCTTCGGCGCTGGTCTTCGGCACCCTGTTCTTCCCTGAGTCCGACAGCGGAGCAGGGACGCTGGCGGCGTTCGCCACGTTCTGGGTCGGTTTCCTGGCCCGGCCGCTCGGCGGCATCGTGTTCGGGCACGTCGGCGACCGCATCGGGCGCAAGAACGTGCTGGTCATCACCCTGATCCTGATGGGGACGGCCACCACGCTGATCGGCTTCCTGCCCACGTACGCCTCCATCGGGTACGCCGCGCCGGTGCTGCTCGTCCTGCTGCGCGCGCTTCAGGGCCTCGCGGTGGGCGGCGAATGGGGCGGGGCCGTGCTGATGGCCACCGAGAACGCCGACGACAAACGGCGCGGTACGGCGGGCATGTGGGTGCAGCAGGGCTCGCCCGCCGGCTCCATCCTGGCCACCCTGGTCTTCCTCATGGTGGGCGGGCTGCCCGACGACGCCTTCATGGAGTGGGGCTGGCGCGTGCCGTTCCTGCTGTCGGCGATCCTGGTGGTGATCGGGCTGGTGATCCGGCTCACGGTGCACGAGTCCGCCGAGTTCAGCGCGGCGCGCGACGCGGAGCCCGCCGTGAAGCTGCCCATCGTGACGTTGTTCCGCACGGCGTGGCCGCTGGTCGCGCTCGGCATCGGGGCGAGCGCGATGGGCATCTCCGCGGCCTACTTCACCAACACGTTCGTCCTGTCGTGGGCCACCACCGACCTCGGGGTGCCCCGCCAGACGATGCTGAACATCCTGCTGGTCATCGCCATCCTGCAGTTCGTCTGGCAGCCCGCCGCCGCCCACGTCGCGCGCAGGATCGGCATGGTGCCTCTCATGGCGGGCGCGCTGGCGGCGAACATCCTGGTCGCCGTGCCGATGTTCCTGCTCATCACGACCAGGGACAGCGTGCTGATCGGGATCGCCCTCGCGCTCAGCATCGTCACCGGGGCCTCCTACTACGCGATGCTCGCCGGCTTCCTGGCCCAGGCGTTCCCCGTACGCGTCCGTTACACCGGCATCTCGGTCGCCTACCAGCTCTGCAGCACGATCATCGGCGGTTCCACCCCGCTGGTCGCCCAGTGGCTGCTGACCAGCTCGGGCGGCAGCCACTGGCCGGTCGTGGGCTACTACATCGTCCTGCTCGTCCTCACGCTCAGCTGTGTGCTCGCGCTCGCCCGCCGCGCCGGGCACGATGCCGCTGTGCCAACCAGTTCCTGAGAAGGGTTCCCCGTGCGACTCGACGCCATCTTCACCAACGGGCGCTTCACCACGCTCGACCCCGGCCGCCCCACCGCCCGTACCCTCGGGGTGCTCGGCGGCCGGATCGCCGGACTGGACGAGGAGATCGCGAACTGCTCGGCCAGGCAGGTCCACGACCTGGGCGGAGCGCCGGTGGTCCCCGGCTTCAACGACGCGCACCAGCACCTCAGCATGCGTGGCCGCCGGCTGCTGGAGGTGGACCTGCGCGCGGAGACCGTACCGACCCTGGAGGCCCTGTACGCGGCGGTCGCCGCCCGCGCCGCCGAGCTCGGACCCGGGGAATGGATCCACGGCGCGGGCTACGACCAGAACAAGCTGGGCGCCCACCCGTCCGCCGAGGCGCTGGACGCGGTGGCGGGCGGGCGGCCGGTGTGGCTCGAACACATCTCCTGCCACATGGGCGTGGCCAACACCGCGGCCTTTGCCCTGGCCGGGTACACCGACCGGATGGGCGTGCCGGACACCGACGGCGGCCACGTCGAGCGCGAGCCGGGCGGGCGGGCCACCGGGCTGCTCCAGGAGCATGCGCAGCACCTGGTCACGGGGGTCTTCCGGCCGCTGCCGGTGGAGCGGATCGTCGCCGCGATCGCCGCCGCCAACACCCTGGGCCTGTCGGAGGGGCTCACCAGCTTCACCGAGCCCGGCATCGGCGCGCTGGAGCACGTCGGACACGGACCTGTTGATCTGCACGCCTTCCACCTGGCGGTGGAGCGCGGGCTGCTGACCATCAGGGCCACGGTCATGCCCTACATCACGGTCCTGCGCGACCTCGGCCTGTTCGAGCCGGGGAACACGTGGTTCGGGCTTCCCCTGGGGCTGCGGACCGGGTTCGGCGACGACCGGCTGAAGATCGGCGCGACCAAGGTGGCCACGGACGGCTCGCTGATCGGCCGCTCGGCGCACATGTGCACCGGCTACCACGACGAACCCGAAAATTCGGGATTTCCGCTGTTCGACCCCGACGAGCTGCGGCACATGATCATCGAGGCGCATCGCTGCGGCTGGCAGGTGGCCGCGCACGCCATCGGGGACGCCGCCATCGACCTGGCCCTCGACACCTTCGCCACCGCCCAGGCCGCGCACCCCCGGCCGGACACCCGCCACCGCATCGAGCACTTCGCGGTCGCCACCGACGCCCAGGTCCGGCGCCTGGCCGAACTCGGCGCCATCGCCGTGCCGCAGGGCCGCTTCCTGTCGGAGATCGGCGACGGCATGATCGCCGCGCTGGGCCCCGAGCGCAGCGAACGCTGCTACCGCATGCGCAGCGTGCTGGACGCGGGCGTCGTCCTGCCCGGCAGCAGCGACGCGCCCGTCGCGCACGGCAGCCCCCTGCTGGGCATCCACGACATGGTCAACCGCCGCACCGCCTCCGGCGCGCCGCTGGCGCCGCACGAGTCCCTCACCCCGGCGCAGGCGCTGCACGCCTACACGGCCGGCTCGGCCTACGCCGAGCGCGCCGAGGACCGCAAGGGCCGGCTGGCGCGCGGCATGCTGGCCGACTTCGCCGTCCTGTCCGACGACCTGCTGGCCGTCGCCCCTGACCGCATCGCCTCCCTGTCGGTCGGCGCCACGGTCATCGGGGGCGAGGTGGTGTACGACTCCGGCGCCCTGGTCGGCCCTTGAGGAAGCCCCCGGGTCAGCCTTTGAGGTAGCCCCTGGTCGGCCCTTGAGGTAGCCCCTGGTCAGCCTTTGAGGAAGCGCAGCAGCTCCGCGGTGACGAACCGGGGGTTCTCCTCGATGAGCCAGTGCCCCGCCTTCGGCACGTCCACCGCGCGCACGATGTTCTTCATGCGCGGCGACACGGTGGCCCGTACCGGGTCGAGCTGTCCCTGGGCGGTCATGAGCAGGGCCGGGACCTTCACCGGCGCGGCGGCCCTGGTGTCGCGTACGTCCTTGTCGAGGGCGCGGTAGAGCTCGAAACCGCCCGACAGGGCCTCGGGCCTGCGGTAGGTGCGCGCGTACTCGTCGATCTCGGCCTTGGTGAACGGGGACTTCTCCGACGTGCCGCCGAACGCCGTCCCGCCGAACGAGACCTGCGGGTAGAACAGCGCCAGGTACTCGCGCACGTCGTCGCCGACCACCGCCTCGGGCACCCGGCGCTGGGAGTGGAAGGCGATGTGCCAGCTCAGCGAGCGGTACGCGGGCCCGTCGATCGCCGGCCCCGGCAGCGGCAGGTCGAGGTAGCCGAGGCGGGCGGTGTCGCGGGGGAACTGGGCGGCGTACTGGAAGGCCACCGCCGCGCCGAGGTCGTGCCCGACGATCCGGGCGTCCCGCACTTTCAGCCGGTCGGCGATCAGGGTGTGCACGTACCGGGCCAGGGTGGCCTTGTCGTAGCCGGTGGGGGAGCCGGTGCTGTCACCCAGGCCGGGAAGATCGACGGCGTAGACGGTGTGGTGCTCGGCGAGCGCCGGCATGATCGGCCACCAGCCGTACCAGGTCTGCGGCCAGCCGTGCAGCAGCACCACGGGCGGGCCGCTGCCGCCGGTCACGTAGTGCATCCGCACGCCGTCCACGTTGGCGAACTCGTGCCGGAAGTTCTTGAACTCGGGGTCGTTCCGGGTGGCGGCGGCGTAGGCGGGAACGCCGCCGCCGGCGTCGGCGGCGGGTGTGGCGCAGGCTGTCAGCAGGAAGGCGAGCATGACGGCCGCCACCGTTCGCGCGGCTCGTTTCGTACCAGTCATGGAGGCAGTCTGACCAGGCGCGTACCGATCTGGCACGAAAATTTGCGGTTCCGCAAAAGCCTCACCTCCGGATGGGGCTCAGCGCGGTGAGGTCGATGTCCAGCAGGGTCGGGCCGGGGCGGGCCACGGCGGCGGCGAACTCGGCGTCGAAGGTGCCCGCGTCGGCGACCGGCCGCGCGGCGACGCCGAAGGACGCGGCCAGCGCGGTGAAGTCGGGCGTGACCAGGTCCACGTCACCGGCCGCGCCCTCGTAACCGCCGTACGAGTCCCGGATGATCTCGCGCAGCACCCCGTACCCCCGGTCGTTGAACAGGCAGACGACCAGCGGCACCCGGGCCTGCGCGGCGGCGGCCAGCTCTCCCGCGCTCAGCATGAACCCGCCGTCCCCCTGGATGAGCACCACCGGCGCGCCCGAGCCGACGGCGGCGCCGATCGCCAGGGGCAGTCCCGGCCCGATGCCCGCCGCGGTCGGCCGGATCGAGGTCCGTGGCGCCAGGATGGGCAGGACGCGGTCACCCCAGACGTAGGCGGGCACGGTCGCGTCACGGACGACGACGCCGTTCCTGGGCAGGTGGCGGCGGATGGAGGCGCAGATCGCCTCGTGGTCGGGGCCCATCTCGGCGCCGATCCGCTCCCTGGCCGCGGCCCGCGCCGCGTGTCCTTCCGCGAGGAGCCCGGAGCGGTCGGGGATGGCGGCCGCGTGCTCGTCCAGCCCGCGCAGGATCTGGGCCAGGCCGCGGCGGGCGTCGCCGACCAGCGGCAGCCGCGCCGGGTAGGTGCGGCCGATCACCGAGGGCTCGACGTCGAGATGGATCAGGTCGCCCGGCAGGCGCAGCCGCCAGGAGTCCGTCGAGTACATCTGGAAACGCGTGCCCACGGCGAGGACCACGTCGGCCGCCTCGACGTAGGAGCGCAGCGGCTCCAGGGCGGGGAAGGCGCCCAGGCAGAGCGGGTGGTCCTCCGGGAGCGCGCCCCGGCCCTCCCGCGAGGTGACCACGGGGACCCGGGCCGCCTCGGCGAGCGCGGCCAGCTCGGCGCAGGCTCCCGAGCCCGTCACCCCGCCGCCCGCCCAGATGAGCGGCCGCCGGGCGCGGGCCAGCAGCCGCGCCGCCTCCCCGGCCGCCTTGTCGTCCACCTCGTCGCGCGGGATCCGCGGCGCGGCCAGCTCCGGCTCCTCGGCGGGCGCCCGCTGCAGGTCGATCGGGATCTCCAGGGCCACCGGCCGTGGCCGCCCGGTGATCGCCTCCCTGGCCAGCCTGACGACCTCGGCGCCGAGGTCGTCGGCGCGGCGGGCCAGCGAGACGGCACGGCAGACGGCGCGCAACATGTCGCCCTGGTTCTCGGCCTCGTGCAGGTAACCGCGGCCGCGCCCCAGGTGGGCGCTCTCCACCTGACCGGTGATCAGCAGCACCCGCGAGGAGGCGAACGACGCCTCGTACAGGCCGCCCATCGCGTTGGCGGTGCCGGGCCCGGTGCTGACCAGCGCGACCCCGAGCCGGCCCGTCGCCCTGGCGTAGCCGTCGGCCGCGTGCACGGCCGCCTGCTCGTGCCGCATGCCGACGACCTCGACGGCGCCCCGGGCGCGCAACTCGCGCAGGATCGGCAGGTTGTGCACGCTGGCGATGGCGAACACGTGCCCGACGCCGAGCACCTCCAGCGCCGCCGCCACCTGACCCGCACCGGTCGTGGAGCGCGTCAGGCCCGCCACTTCTGGGCCTCCTGCTCGACGGCCTTCTCGTCGAAGCCGTTGTACTGCTCGGCCAGCGTGAAGTCGAACAGTCCGCTGGACTTCACGTCGAGGGGCGCGGTGATCATCCCGTGCTGGGCGAACGTGGCGATCGTCTTGCCCAGCGCGGCATCGTCGATCACCCCGTACTTACCCGACGGCCCGCGACCCCCGGTGATGTCCATGCGCAGCTTGAGAATCTTCACGGCCTGCGCCAGCGCCGTCTCGGCCGGCACATCGGAGGCGGGCTTGGCCTGCGGGAACTGCTTCCAGTGCAGCTTGATGGCCGCCTCGGGGTTCTGCTGCGAGAAGACCATGGCCTTGAAGAACGCCCGCGCCATCCCGGCCACCCGCTTGGGCTCCTTCTTGATGGAGTCCTTGCGCACGACGAGCGCCGAGGTGCCGGTCATGTCGTTGAGCGGGGACGGGATGTCGCGCATCGCCGTGCCGAGCAGGTCGCCGATGACCACGTTCGGCCCGTCCCAGCCGGCGTAGGCGTCCACCTGCTTGCCGCGCAGCGCGTCGGCGGCCTGCGCGCCCAGCCCGACCGGCAGGTACGAGGCGTCCTTGGCCGGATCGCCGCCGGCCTCCTTCACGACCCCCTTGGCGTACAGGGCGGACACGCCCGCCAGCGAGTTCGCCCCGATGGTCTTGCCCTTCAGGTCGGCGGCGGTCCTGATCGGGCTGGCCTCGGGCACCACGAGCCGGAAGATGCTGCCGTTGGTCACGCCGACCACCGCGATGCTCGGATCCTTCTGGTAGGCGGTGATGGCGGCGTTCAGCGACGCGTACGTCATGAACGCCTGACCCGTCGCCACCGACTGGACGGCCGTCGGCGCGCTGTCCACGGGCTGGACGGTCACGTCCACGCCCTCGGACTTGAAGTAGCCCATCTCGATCGGGACGGAGGTGTAGGAGGCGGTGGTCGCGGTCAGCGCCTTGTCCGGCACCGTGAAGACCGTCTCGGAGGTGCCCGAGTCGCCGCCGCAGGCCGTCAGGCCCGCCGCGAGCGCGGCCACGACCGCTATGACACCGAACCTGCTCATGCCTGACTCCCGGTTTGCTGTTGGGGGGTTCACTTGACTCTGCGCACCAGGCGCTCGGCGAGGGACAGGACGCCGTACACCACGAGCCCGAACATCGACAGGGCGATGAGCATCGCGTACGTCGCCGCGACCTCGCCGGTGACGGTGTACTGGGCGATGGCGTAGCCGACGCCCTCGCGGGCGGCGACGAACTCGCCGACGATCGCCCCGATCAGCGCGAGCACGGCGGCGCTGTTCAGCGCGGGGAAGATGAACGCCAGCGCGTTGGGGATGCGCAGGTAGCGCAGCTCCTGCCAGCGGCTCGCGCGCATCGCGCGGAACAGGTTGACCTCGTCCTCGCTCACCTCGGTCAGCCCGGCGATGGTGTTGGTCAGCACCGGGAAGAACGCCAGCAGCGCCGCCAGCGTGACCTTCGGCGCCAGGCCGTAGCCGAGCGCGGCGACGATCAGCGGCGCGATCGCGACCTTCGGGAAGGTCTGCGAGATGAGGATGTACGGATACACCGCGTTGCGCAGGATCGGCGAGAAGGCGAACACCGAGCCGACGACGACCGCCGCCACCACGGCGAGCACGAAGCCGAGCAGGGTCTCGTTCACGGTCGCGAGCAGGTTCGGCCACAACGTGCCATCCGCCGCCAGCCGGAACAGCACGCTGACCACCTCGGTCGGCGGCGCCAGGATCAGCGGCGAGACGATTCCGGCGCTCGCGACGGCCTGCCAGCCGCCCACGATGGCGATGAAGATGGCGATCGCGAGGGCCGCCGACTTGGCGCCGGACCCGTCCTTGCGCGGCGCCCTGAGCTTCGGCTCCTCCTCCAGCGTGGCCGGCCGGGCCTCGGTCGTGGTGGTGTGGGTCATCGCGCACCGCCCTTGGCCCCGTCCAGGGCGGCGCGCACCTGGCGGATGGCCTCGTAGAACTCCGGCTGATCCCGCAGGCTCCTGTCCCGCGGTCTGGGCAGCGGCACCTCGATGTCGGCGTGCACCCGGCCCGGCCTGGCGCTCATCACCACGATCCGGTCCGACAGGAACACCGCTTCGGAGATGCTGTGGGTGACGAACACGACCGTCTTCGGCTCGCGCTGCCACACGCCGAGCAGTTCGTCGTTCAGGTCCTCGCGGGTGAACTCGTCCAGCGCGCCGAACGGCTCGTCCATCAGCAGCAGCGACGGCCGGCCCACCAGCGACCTGGCGATCGCCACCCGCTGCTCCATGCCGCCGGACAACTCCTTGGGATAGTGCTTCTCGAACGCGGTCAGCCCGATCATCTCCAGCAGCTCGCGCGCCCGTTCACGGCCCCGCGGGCCGCCCTCGCCCGCGATGTCGAGGGGCAGGCACACGTTGTCCAGCACGGTGCGCCAGCGCAGCAGGGTCGGCTTCTGGAAGGCCATGCCGACCTGGGCCAGCGGCTCGGTCACGGGCGTGCCGTCCACCGACACCGTGCCCGCCGTGGGCTCCAGCAGCCCGGCGATGAGTTTGAGCAGGGTGGACTTGCCGCAGCCGCTCGGTCCGATGAGGGAGACGAACTGTCCCGGCTCGATGTCCAGGTCGGTGTGCTCCAGTGCCCGCACGGCCGCGCCGCGGCGGGTGAACGTCTTGGCGACGCCGCGTACGGCGAGGGCCGCCGGTCCCGGCGTGGCCTGTTCGCGGGCCTGTTGTCCGGTCAAGGTCGCCATGGTCTCACTCCTTCGCCGATCGCTTCGGCAGCACCTCGTGGTAGAAGCGCAGCCAGTTGCCTCCCATGACCGCGGCCACGTCCTTCTCGCCGAACCCGTGCCGGGCCAGCGCCTCGGCGAGCCCGGGGAACGAGCGGGTGTCGGGGAACCAGGGCAGCGGAGGCTGCTTGCCCGGGTTGGCCGCGGAGCCGGCGCCGTACTGCGGCGTCCTGGTCCACCGGCCCTTGCGCATCCAGTCCAGGTCGGCCTGTACGACCTTGCGGCCGAGGTCGGAGCCGACGCCGACGTGCTCGATGCCGATCAGGTCCGCCGTACGGGCGACCATTTCGGCCCACGTGTCGGCGGTCGCGGCGTACTGGCCGCTGATGTTGCGGTAGCCCGACACGCCGAGCACGCCGCCGCGCGCGGCCAGCGCCCTGAGCAGTTCGTCGGACTTGTTGCGGGCGTGCGGCACCAGCGAGGCGGGGTTCGCGTGGGTCACCGCCACCGGCACCGCCGAGTGTTCGATCGCCTCCAGGCTGGTCCGCTCGCCGACGTGCGACAGGTCCGCGGCCATGCCCGTCCGGTTCATCTCCTCGACCACCTCGCGGCCGAACCGGGTCAGCCCGCCGTCCACCGGGTCGTAGCAGCTCGCGCCGACGTCGTTCTGAATGTTGTACGTGAGCTGCGCCACGCGCACGCCGAGGTCGGCGAACAGCTCGACGTAGCCGATGCGGCCGGCGAGGAAGGAGCTGTTCTGGAAGCCGAGCAGCAGCGCGGTCCGGCCGCTCGCGTGGATCTGTTCGATCTCCGTGGCCGTGGTCGCGACGGCCACCAGGTCGGCGTTGTTTCCCACCAGGTCGCGCCAGGCCACCACGGCGTCCAGGGACTCGATCGTGTCCTCCCAGAAGCCGCAGGTGACGGTGACGCAACCGAGGCCGCCCGCGCGTAGCTCCTCGAAGACCTCACGGTCGAAGTTGCTGCATTCCAGGCCGTCAACGAACATCATGAGCTGACTCCCACATAGTCGACGTCGACGTCCGGATCGGTCACGTCGGGGTCAATGGTCGCGCCGGCGTGCCGCCGGGAGACGGGTGTGTCCTCGGTGAGCGCGTCGTTGGAGCGGTGGTAGAGCCGCCACCACAGGCCGGCCTCCACCCGCATGCCGTCGTGGACGGCCCTGGCCAGGTGCGCGGAGCCGCCGTCGGCGACGGCGTCCTCGACGGTCAGCACGGGAGCGCCCGCGCCGAAGGTCACCTCCACGCGTGCGCCGTACGCGGCGGCGGCGTGGGGCAGGACCGGCAGGAAGTGCGGCGCGCTCAGGCCGCGCACCTCGATCCGGGCCCGGCCGTGCTCGCGCAGCAGCGCCACGCCCAGGTCGAGCAGGGCCGGGGCCACGTACGGCGCGGGCATCCCGTGCGCCTCGACCACGGCCCGGCCGTCGTCGTCCGAGGCCAGGTCGGCGGCCTGCCAGTTTGCACGGGTGCGGGAGTCGAGGAAGGCCAGGGCGCCCAGGCCCAGGGTCTCGGCCTCGACGAGCAGGTCGCGTACCGCGGGGACGGCCCCCTTGGGCACGCCGAGCAGCAGCAGGACCCGCTCCACCAGCACCCGCGTCTCCCGCAGGCTCACGGTGAGCCAGGATGGTTCCGTCATGCCCGCTCCTCTCGTCTGGCGCGCCCGGAGAGCACCTCGTTGATCTCGGAGACGGCGTCCAGCAGCGCCCTGACGCCCTTCTCGCGGTCGAACCTGCCGCTCGGCCCGGCCACGCTCAACGCGCCCACGCAGCGTCCCCGCACGTCGAAGACGGGGGCGGCGACGCCGATCACGCCCTCCAGCCAGCGCCCTTCCGAGGTCGCGTAGCCGCGCCGGCGCACGTTCGCCAGCTCCTCCTCACCCGGCAGCTCGACCCCGAGCTCCCGCAGCTCGGCGAGCTGGCGCTCGGTGGCGTAGGCCAGCAGCACCTGTCCGGAGGCGCTGCGGCTGATCGGCATCGTGGCCTCGGCCCGCAGATCCACCTGGAGCGGGCGGCCCGGCTCGATGCGCTGGATGATGGTGGCGGTGCCGCGTTCGAGTATGGCCAGGGAGACGGCCTCGCGGACCACGTCCACCAGCCGTTCCATGTTCGGCAGCACCCGCTCGCCCAGCCCGGCCTGGCGCAGCGCCGCCTGCCCGATGCGGGTCGGCCGCAGGGTCAGCCGGTAGGCGCCGTCGTCCACCTGCTCCATCCACCCGGCGGCGACCAGGGTCACCAGCTGCTGGTGGACGGCGGCCCTGGACAGGCCGAGTGAGCGCGCCAGCTCGGCGACGCGCACCGAGCGTTCGGCCTCGGCCACGACTTCGAGCATCTTGAGGCACTTGAGCGCGGTGCTCAGCGGCTGGGTGCGTGGCACGTTGGGTTCAGTCACGTGTCATCCCGGAGTCTTGAAGGTCGGACATGTCGGGTTCGCCGGGGTGCCACCATGGGCCCGGCTCTCTGCTAGCCAGGTCGTCGCGGGTGGGGGCGCCCTGGAAGATGAGGCCGCGCAGGGTTCTGCCGAGGAAGTCCTTGGTGCGGTCGAGGCCGTAGAACGCGGCGTTGGCCAGCCGGATGATGTGCACCGGCACGAAGTCCATGTCGATCATGTCCATCCGGGGCAGCGCGTACGGCTGGTCGCGCAGCGCCTGGAGTCGCTCGACGGCAGCCCGCTCCTCCGGATGCTCGAACAGCACCCGTCCCACGCGTGTCCGCACGTCGTAGCGCTCCATCAGCCGCGACAACCGCCGGACGTCGCCCGGCACGTCCACCGACAGGTCGAACCCGCCGGGGAACTGCTCGCGCGGCCCCGACCTGGGCTCTTCGGCGGCCCTGGACTTGTACCAGACGCGGGCCCCGCCGCCGGGACGGGCTTGGTGGGCCCAGCCGTAGGGCCCGCGCAGCAGCGCGCCGAACTCGCGCACCGTCATGCCGGGGTCGCCGACGAGCCGCTCGTCCACGATCAGCTCGTCGAGAGCCGCGTCCGCCGTGTCCGGCAGCAGCTCCATGAGCAGCGCGTTGAGGATCTCCTCGGTCTCCGAGGCGACCGTGCCCTCGATCGCGGCCCGCAGCGCCTCGAACGGAAGGGCCGGCCGCGCGCCGCGTACGGTGCCGTGCTCGCGCAGTTCGGCGGCCAGGTCGCGGACGGTGCGCAGTTCGGCGGCCAGGCGCTGCCCGTCGGGGAAGACGCCGTAGCGCATGGGGTCCTGCTCCCGGTACACGATGGCCGCGTCGAGCAGGTCCGTGAGCCGCCCGTACGCCGCGTCGCCCCTCGGCGGGGCCAGCCGCCTGGCCTCGGCCAGGGCCTCCTCTCGGACCCGCAACCAGCGGTGCACCATGCGCGGATGGTTGGCCACGAACAGCACCAGGCCCAGCGCCGACCCGTTGCCCAGGCCGAGATAGCGCCGCAGCGCCGGGTCGAGCCGCACTGCCCCGGGCGTCGCGGCCCGCGCCAGGTGGTCGCACAGGTCGAAGCTGAACTCCCGCATCAGGTAGGCGGTGAGCATCTGCGCGTGGTACGGCGCGGCCAGCGGATGATCGGGCCCGTACGACAGGTACGTGCGGGTGCCGAACGTGCCGTTCGCGTCCAGCCCGGTGTTGCGCATCAGGTAGCCCACCTCGCGCAACCGGCCGAGACCCGGCTGGCGGCCGGCGGACAACGCCTCGACCGCGTGCTCGAACGCCCGCAGGCTCCGGTTGGAGCGGCACCACACGAGCGTCCCCGGGGCGGCCCGGCCCGCGTACAGCTTGGGCAGCTCGGCCCGGGTCAGCTCGACGCGGGCGGCGTCGGCCTCGCCTTCGAGCAGCGCCCCCACCATGTCCCAGCTGCGCCCGATGATCCTGGGCGTGCGGTCCACGAAGCGGGGCTCGGTGCTGAAGGCCACGAACGACAACACTCCCGCGTGCGTCTCCACCCGGTAGACGGCCGTGCCGTTGCCATGGTCGTCCAGCTCCAGCCGCTGCGGCGTGACCGTCCAGCCGTTGCGCAACATCGTCGAGACCAGCGACCGGCTGGCGCTGAAACGCGAGGGCTGTAATGCGGCCAGGCGCTCGGGACGCATGAGGAAGGCGGGATCGCGGGGTTCGATGACCGGCGGCAGGTCACTCATTGCACCTCGTCAAGATACTCAGGACGCCGTATGGAATATCGTGACGCTACGACTGAAACCCTATTTTCGGCAAGGCCCTATTTTGCGGAGCGCGTCGATCATCAGGGTGCGGCGGCGGCATTTTCCGCACTTGGATCGGCAGGTTTCCTGCCAGTTATCGAAGTTCCAGGGCTTTTCACCTCTTGACATGCTCTGGCGTTCTCTTTAACGTCGTCCGACAACTGACAGGGAACCTTCCTGTCTGATCGGAGCGAAATGAGCAGCCGGAAGGCGTCCACCGGGCTGATCCGTGCGATCAACGACCGCCTGGCCCTCGATCTGATGGTCGAGCTGGGCCCCATGAGCCGCGCACAGCTGGTCGAGCACACCGGCCTCGCCAAGCCCACCGTGGCCGAGTTGCTGGAGCGGCTCCTGGAGGCGGGCCTGATCGCGGAGGCGGGCCGGGCGGGCGAGGGACGCAGCGGCCCCAACGCCATGACCTACGGCGTCATCGCCGGCCGGGCCCACGTGGCCGGCGTCGAGCTGCGGGCGACGGAGGTGCACGCGGTCGTCACCGACATTACCGGCCGCACCGTCGGCGCGGCGGTGATCGTCACCCGCCCGAAGGACAACTCGATACTGCTGGTCCGCGATGCCGTGGCCGAGGCCGCGAGCAAGGCGGGGCTGTCGGCGGACGATCTGTCGAGCGTGGTGGTCGGCACGCCGGGCATGGTCGATCCGGCCACCGGCGACATGGCGTTCTCCTCCGACCTGCCGAGCTGGCACCACGGCCCGCTGACGCGGCTGCACGAGGAGCTGGGGCGGCAGGTGGTCTTCGAGAACGAGGTCAACCTGAGCGCCCTGGCCGAGCACCGGGTCGGCGCGGCCCGCGACCGTGACGACTTCGCGCTGCTCACCCTGGGCAGCGGCGTCGGGATGGGGCTCGTGCTCGGCGGGCGGCTGCGGCGCGGCAGCGGCGGCGGCGCGGGCGAGGTCGGCTACCTGCCGCTGCACGGCGCCACGCTCCAGCGGATGCGCCGCCCCGAGGGCGTCTACGACGGCGGCTGGCAGGGGCTGGCGGGCACGCGGGCGGTGCTCGCCCTGGCCCGCGAGCGCGGTGTGCGCGGGCGCACGATCCCTGACGTGCTGCGCGACGGCGGCACGGACTTCCTGGTCGAGGTGGCCGGGCGGGTCGCGGTGGGCATCGCGGCCGTGTGCGCCGTCGTGGATCCCGGGCTCATCGTGCTCACCGGGGACGTGGGCCGCGCGTGCGGCCCGCTGATCGCCCGCATCGAGGCCGAGGTCGCCGACCTGACCCCCGTGACCGTACGCCTCATCACCTCCGCGGTGGAGGGCAACTCGGTGTTGCGCGGGGCCGTGCTGATGGCGCTGGAAGGGGTGCGGGACACGTTGTTCGGGCCACGCCGCTGACCTTCGACCGGGAAAGAGATCATGACCACCACGCTCGTCACCCCCTCGCCGCGCACGCGGCGCGAGCCAACGCCGCGCGTCACCGCGAAAGCGGGTGCCGCGTTACATCGTCCCTGGTGGATGCCCTGGTTGTGGTGCGCTCCCGCGATCGCCGCCGCGGTGGTGTTCGGCGTCTTCCCCTTTCTCAACACGGTGCTGCTGTCGTTCACGAACGCCAGGCCGCTGGGCGGCCCCGCCGCGTTCGTGGGGCTGGAGAACTACACGCGGCTGCTGGGCGACGCCTCCTTCTGGTCGGCCACCTGGCACAGCGTCCTGTACGCGCTGGTCGTGGTGCCGCTGATGGTCCTGCTGCCGCTGCTGCTGGCCGTCCTGGTGGAGAAGAGGATCCCGTTCATCGGGTTCTTCCGTTCGGCGTTCTACACGCCGGTGCTCGCCTCGATCATCGTGGTCGGCTTCAGCTGGCAGTGGCTGCTGCGCGACGACGGCCTGATCAACGGCGTGCTGCTGGCCACCGGGCTGACCACCGAGGCGGTGCCGTTCCTGTCCGAGGCGACGCTGGTGTTGTTCGGGGCCATGGCGATGACCGTGTGGAAGGGCCTGGGCTGGTACATGGTCCTCTACCTGGCCGCGCTCGGCAACGTGCCGAAGGAACTGCACGAGGCCGCGTCGGTGGACGGCGCGAGCGCGCCGCGCCGCTTCCTGCACGTGACCGTGCCGGGCGTGCGGCCCACGATGTTGCTCGTCGGCACGCTGACCGCGATCGGGTCGCTGCGGGTCTTCACCGAGGTGTACGCGCTCGGCGGGGCCACCGGCGGACCCGGCGGCGAGGCCCGCACGCTGCCCTTCTACATCCGTGACGTGGGCCTGGACCCGGTGACGGGCAACGCCGGGTTCGGCGCGGCGGCCTCGGTCGCGCTGTTCCTGCTCACCGTCGGGTTCACGGTGCTCGGCCAGCGGATCTCCAGGGGTGAGGGCCGATGAGGGCCGCGTTCGGGCTGGCCGGAAGGTACGCCCTGCTGCTCGCCGTGCTGGCGATCACCGTGGGACCGCTGCTGTGGCAGCTCACGACCGCGCTCAAGGGACCGGGCGAGGACGTCTACGGCGACAACGCCTCGTGGTGGCCGCGCGACCTGACCTTCGACAACTTCGTGAAGATCGCGCAAGAGGTGCCCATCTGGTCCTACGTCACCAACAGCGTGATCGTCGCGACGCTGGCCATCGCCAGCAACCTCGTCTTCGCCTCCTTCGGCGGCTACATGTTGTCGCGGCCCGGCTGGCGCGGACGCAGGGCCGTGTTCCTGCTGCTGGTCGTGGCGCTGATGTTCCCGTTCGAGTCGATCATGATCTCGCTGTTCCTCAGCGTCAGGGACATGGGGCTCGTGGACACCCTGGCCGGGGCCTGGCTGCCCGGCGTCGTGGGCGCCTTCAACGTGCTGATCATGCGGGCGGCGTTCCTGGCGGTTCCGTCCGAGGTGGAGGACGCCGCGCTGATGGAGGGGGCGGGGGAGTGGACCCGCTTCCGGCGGATCTTCCTGCCCTCGGCCAAGGGGGCGATGACGGTGATCGCGATCAACAGCTTCATCGCCGCCTGGGACGACTTCCTGTGGCCGCTCATCGTGCTGCGCTCGGAGGAGAACTTCACCCTCACCCTGGGGCTGGCACGGTTGTCGACGAGCTCGTTCGGCGTGGACGACAAGCTCGTCATGACCGGGTCGATGATCTCCGTCATCCCCGTCGTGGTGCTGTTCTTCCTGGCCCAGCGCTGGTTCTACCGCGGCGTCGAGTCCGGCGCGGTGAAGATGTGACCGTTTTCGCAGATCAAGGAGCAGGTTTGACCGCGTACGTGTGGCCGACCGACCCGGCGGTGCTGGCCAAGCTCGACTGGTGGCGTGACCAGAAGTTCGGCGTGATCATCCACTGGGGGCCGTACAGCCGCCTCGGGGTCTTCGAGAGCTGGACCCTGTGCCAGGAGGGCGAGGACTTCATGACCCGCCCGGAGCCGTGGGCGCAGGACCCCGAGGGCTACCGCGAGATGTACGAGAAGCTCCCCGAGGGCTTCGACGCGCCCGCGTTCGACCCGGAGAGCTGGGCCGCGGCCTGCGCGGCGGCCGGGATGCGGTACGTGGTGTTCACCACCAAACACCACGACGGCTTCGCGATGTACGACACGGCCCTGTCGGACTACAAGTCCACCCGCACCCCGCTCGGCCGGGACGTCGCCCGCGAGGTGTTCGACGCCTTCCGCGCCCACGGCCTGGGCGCCGGCGTCTACTTCTCCAAGGCCGACTGGCACCACCCCGACTACTGGGTGCCGGGCAGGGAAACCCCCGACCGGCACGCCAACTATCGGACCCAGGACGAGCCGGAGCGGTGGCGGCGCTTCGCCGGCTTCACCCACGGCCAGATCGAGGAACTGCTGTCCGGCTACGGCCCGGTGGACGTGCTCTGGCTGGACGGCGGCTGGGTACGCGAGCCGCGCGAGGACCTGGACCTGCCGCGCCTGGCCGCCCGCGCCCGCGAACTGCAGCCGGGCATCCTCGTCGTGGACCGCGACGTGCACGGCCCGCAGGAGGACTACCGCACCCCCGAGCAGACCGTGCCCGCCGACCTGCGGAGCTTCCCTTGGGAGAGCTGCATCACGCTGGGCCCGTTCTGGTACACCTTCGGCCCGGGGGAGACCTACAAGCCGGCCGGCGAGATCGTCCACCTGCTCTGCCGGATCGTCGCCCGCGGCGGCAACCTGCTGCTCGGCATCGGCCCCGACCACACCGGCGCGCTGCCCGGCGGCGTCGTCGAACGGCTCGCCGAGATCGGCGCGTGGCTGGAGGTGCACGGCGAGGCCGTCTACGGCACCCGGCCGTGCGAGCCGTACGAGAGCGGGGACCTGGTCTTCACCCGGCGCGGCGGCACCGTCTACGCCATCGGCCTGTGCACCGACCCCGGCCAGGTCCGGGTGCCCGTCACAAAGACCCCCGAAGAGGTGCGGCTGCTCGGCCACGACGGCCCCCTCGACTGGAGTGCCGGCGACGGCGCGGTGACCGTGCGCCTCCCGGACGGCCACCGCGTCACGCACGCCTTCGCCCTTACCCTCACCTTCACGTAAGGACCCCCCATGAAGATCGGCAAACTCGTGCTCGGCGCCGTCGCGCTCGGCCTCACCACCACCGCCTGCGGCCTGTCAGGGGGCGGCGCCCCGGCCGGCGGCGACACCGCCATGGCGGGCAGCTGCCAGGTCGCCAAGGAGAACGTCGGCCCGGGACCGCTCAAAGGCGAGGTCAAGGGCGAGATCACGTTCCAGACGACCAGCCTGAAGAACGAGTTCGGCGACGTCTTCGAGCCGATCATCACCGAGTTCCAGCGGCGGCACCCCGGCGTGAAGGTCAACTGGGTGGACGATCCCGGCGACTCGGAGTTCACCCCGCGCCTGCTCGCCAACGCCGCCGCCTGCACCATGCCGGACGTGGTGAACCTCAACGAGCCGACCGGCATCGCCCTGGCCAGGGCGGGTTACCTGCTCGACCTCGACGTCAAGGTGCCGGACGCGGGCAAGCAGTTCCTGCCCGCGATGTGGTCGCGCACCACGTTCGGCGGGACGAGCCACATGGCCATGCCGTGGTACGGCGGCTTCAACGTCCTGGCGGTCAACACCGACCTGATGAAGAGCGCCGGGCTCGATCCGGCGGACCCGCCGCAGGACGTCTTCGAGCTGTTCGACGCCGCGGAACAGGTCGCCAAGGTGTCGGGCGGCAAGTACCACGCGACCGTGGCGAACCCGACCGAGCGCCTGAAGACCGACTGGCAGGCGCTCGGGGTGAAGTTCTTCGGCCCGGACGGCAAGACCCTGGCCTTCGCCGCCGACCCGATCGCGCTGAAGTGGGTCACCCGGATGACCGAGCTGTACCGGGCGGGCGCGCTGCCCAAGGACACTCTGTCGGCCGAGCCCACCGAGCTGTCCAACCGGTTCGCCGCCGGCAAACTCGTCTTCGGCGACCGCAACGCCAGCTTCCTGCGCTACGTCAAGGACAACGCGCCCACGCTCTACCCGAAGCTCGGCGTGTCCGCGGCCGTGGAGGCCAAGGCGTTCGACGTGTGGGAGGGCCAGTACCTCGGCGTCTCCGCCACCAGCAAGAACGCCGCCGCCGCTGCCGCGTTCGCCGCTTTCGTGACCAACGCCGACAACCAGTTGCGCTTCGTCATGGACCCGAAGGTGGCGATCTTCCCCAGCGCCGCCGAAGCGCTGAAGGCCCCCTTCTTCACCAACCAGAAGGGCACCGACCCGCTGTCGGTCGCCCGCAAGCTGGGTGCCGAGCAGGCGCTGAGCGACCCGGTGGCGACCGAGGAGGCGATCGCCACCCGCAAGGCGGAGAACGCCGTCTGGGGCGCCGCCGTCATGAAGGCCGTGGCGGCCGAGGTGCAGCTCGCCATGCAGGGCAAGAAGACGCCGCAGCAGGCGCTCGACGACGCCGAGAAGAAGGCCAACGAGCTGGTCGTCGCCGGTGGCTGACTTCAGGTGGGGCAGGGCGCGTACAGCGGGCGGGTGCCGGTGGCGTGGGCCGAGGCGTCGGTGAAGCGGCAGCCGTAGACGGGGTCGGCCAGCGTGGCGGGCCTGGTCACGTCGTCGCCCGCCGGTCGTTTGCCGGTGCGCTGCCAGCGTACGAGGTCGTCCCAGGCCGCGCCCGCCTCGGCGGGGCTGAACTCGCAGTGCCCCGCCGCGCGGATCGCCCGCTGCACCAGCAGCCCGGACCGGCCCTGCGCGGCCACGTCGGCCCGGTAGTACTGCTCCATCGAGAACGGCACGAAGTTGTCACCCAGGTTGTGCAGCGACAACACGGGCGAGCCGATCCTGCCCGAGATCCCGGCCACCTCGCTCAGCCGCCGCGTCCAGCGCGCCACCGGATCGACCGGATCCACCCGCCGCACGCTCACGTTGACGTTCACGGGCGTGGCGGGGCGGTAGAAGGTGCCGCGGTTGCTCGCCACCCTGCCCGGCTCCTGCGCCAGAGGGCCGCCCGTGTCCGGCCCCGCCAGCCCGAACAGGAAGTCCTGCCAGTACGCGAACGCCGCCTCGGCCCCCGGACGCTCACCGCCGCTGAGGTTGACCACGATGGCGCGGAACTGCCGCCCGGCCGCGCCGCCCAGCCCGAGCCGCTCCTTGATGAGGGGCACGGCCGAGGTCGCGTAGTCCTCCGGGATCGGGTACGCGGGCACGTCGGCCAGGTCCTGCGCGACGAGATGGAAGTCGAGGAAGAAGTCGAACAACTCGTGGTCGCCGAGCACCCCGCACATGGGCAGCGCGGCGGCGTACAGGCCGGGGTACTGCTCGACGGAGCGGGCCGTGACGTGACCGCCCATGGACACGCCCGCGATGTAGGTCCTGCGCGGCCGGCCCACCGTGTCCGCGAAGCGTTCGACGAGGGCGCGGGTGCTGAGCACGCCCGCCCGCACGTCGTAGCCGTTGGCGTAGTAGGAGGAGGCGGCCCAGGCGTAGCCCTGCTCCAGCAGGCGTTGCCGCAGGCCGTACGACGGCTCGTCCACGGTGAGCACCCGCGTGTCGCCGCGGTAGCCGTGCGCCCACATCACCAGGTCGCCGTTCCAGCGCGGCGGCACCTCGATGTCGAAGGCCGCGTGCCGGTGCACGCCCTGGTGGACCCGGCTCGGCTCACCGCGCACGACGGCCGGGGCCAGCGGCGGGTTGTCGATGGTGTAGCCCGGTAACGGCTGGTCGCCGGGCACATCGGGGGCCGCCTCGGCGGCGGGCGCGGGCATGATCGCGCACAACACGGCGGTCAGAACGACCGCGAGGGGAGAACGCATCGGCCGTCACCTTTCTGCTCGGGGGGCGCGTACCGGATGCATGACCTGCCCCTGACGATATGACGCCCGCCGCCGGAGGAGAGGGCCCTACCGGGTCTCGGCGGTGGCGGTCAGCACCGCGCGGCCGAGGATGTGGCCGGAGATGGTGAAGCCGAGGTAGGCGGGGGTGGCCTCGGCCGGGACGCCGATGGTCTCGACGTCGAGCGCGTGCACCACGACGAAGTAGCGGTGCGGGCCGTGCCCGGCCGGCGGGGCCGCGCCGATGAAGCTCCGCGCGCGGGCGTCGTTGGGCAGTTGGTAGGCGCCCTCCGGCAGGCCCGTGCCGGTCTCGTCGCCCGCGCCCTCCGGCAGTTCGCGCACGGTGGCGGGAATGTCGGCCACGGCCCAGTGCCAGAAGCCGGAGCCGGTCGGCGCGTCCGGGTCGTACACGGTCACGGCGTAGCTCTTCGTCCCCTCGGGGGCGCCGCTCCAGGACAACTGCGGGGACACGTCCTTGCCGCCCATCTGCGCGGCGGGCAAGGGGGCGCCGTCGGTCAGCGTGCTGCTGGTGACGGTGAAGGACGGCACTTCGGGAAGACGGGCGAAGGGGTTGTTGGTGCTCATCTCACATGCTTCCTCGTGGGAGTTGGTCGAACACAATCGACGATAACACAGATAATCGATTATTCGACAAATGGTCTACGATGGGGCACATGACGCAGACGGTCGGCCCACCGACCAAGCAGATGCTCTCCGAGCGCGTTCACGGCCTGCTCAGGGACGCGATCATGAAGGGCGAGTACGGCCCCGGCCAGGCGCTCAAGCCCCAGGAACTCGCCCGGCGGCACGAAGTCAGCCTGGCGGTCGTCCGCGAGGCGCTGGTCGGGCTGGTCGGCGAGGGCATCGCGGTGCGGCTGCCCAACCGCGGCTTCGCCGTGCCCGACTTCTCCGACAGCCGCTGGCAGGAGATCGCCGAAGCCCGCCGCACGATCGAACCGGTCATGTTGCGCATGGCGATAGAGCGCGGCGACCTCGACTGGGAGGCACGGGTGCGCGCGGCACACCACCGGCTGGCCCGCACGCCGGCGTACGTGCCCGAGGACGGCGAGCACTACAGCGGCGCCTGGTCCGAGGCACACCGCGTCTTCCACCGGACCCTGCTGGAGGGGTGCGGCAACCCGGTGCTGCTGGACACCTTCGACCGGCTCTGGACCGCCAGTGAGCTGGCCCGCCGCTGGTCGGCCCGGCGCACCCCCGACCGCGACGGCCCCGCCGAGCACCGCGCCCTGGAGGAGGCGGCCCTGGCCCGCGACGCCGGCACCGCCGCCGACGTGCTGGTCAGGCACCTGACCCAGACCGCCGACAGCTTGGCCGCCGGTTACTGAAAGGCCGGTTACTGAAAGGCCGGTTACTGAAAGGGGGTCAGCCCTTGGTCGCGCCCGCGGTGAGGCCGGAGACCACGTACTTCTGCACGAACAGCGCGATCACGCAGATCGGCAGGGTGACCACGGTGGTCGCGGCCATCAGGCCGCCCCAGTCGATGCTGGCGTAGCCGACGAAGTCGAAGATCGCCACGGGCAGCGTCTTGGTGTCGGCGTCGGACAACACCAGCGCGAACATGAAGTTGTTCCAGGAGAAGATGAAGGACAGGATGCCCGCGGTGGCGACGCCCGGCACCGACAGCGGCAGCGTGATCCGCCGGAACGCGCCGACATGCGTCAGCCCGTCCACCAGCGCCGCCTCCTCCAACTCCGTCGGCAGGCTGTCGAAGTAGCCCATCATGATGTAGACCACCAGCGGCAGCGACACGAACATGTGGCTGATGATCAGCACCCCGAAGCCGCCGACCATCTTCAGGTTGGAGAAGACGTAGAACCAGGGCACCAGCAGCGAGACGCCGGGGATGACCCGCGCCATCAGCACCACCAGCGCGGACTTCTTCATGTTGAACCGGCTCATCGAGTACGCCGCCGGCACGCCCAGGACGAGCGAGGCCACGGTGGCCGCGAACGCCACCCAGAGGCTGTTGAGGATGAACTCGACGTAGTTCGCCTGCTGCAGCACCTTGGCGTAGTTGGCCAGGGTGGGGGCGAAGGCCAGCGCCTTGCCGGGGTCGTAGATGTCGACGTTGGTCTTGAACGACGCCGCGACCATCCAGACCAGCGGCGCGACCAGGCCGAGCACCACGACGGTGAGCGCCGTTCCCCGGAAGATCCGGTACGCGGGCCGGGGCTTCATCGCTGCGCCTCCTTGCGCCGGGCGGTCAGGGCCCACATCGCCCCGATGATGATCAGGAAGAACAGGATGAGCACGGTGGAGGAGACGCCGTACTCGTTGTAGTCGAAGCTGAGGCCGTAGGCGTACACGTTCAACGTCTCGACCTCGTGGAAGGAACCTCCGCCGCGGCCCTTGGTGGCGTACAGGATGTCGAAGGTCTTCAGCGCGTCGATGCCGCGCAGCAGGATCGCCACGGTCAGCGTGGGCATCAGCAGCGGCAGGGTGACGTGCCGGAAGCGCTGCCAGGTGCTCGCGCCGTCGATGCGCGCCGCCTCCTGCGGCTCCTCCGACAACGAGGTGAGCCCGGCGAGCAGGATCAGCACCACCATCGGCGTCCACTGCCACACGTCGATGAAGATCGTGGTGGGCAGGGCCGTGTGCTGGCCGGCCAGCCAGGGTTGCGGCCCGATGCCGAACCAGCCGAGCGCCTGGTTGGCCAGGCCGATGTTCGGGTCGAAGATGAGCCGCCACATCATGCCGACCGCGACCGGGGTGGCGACCAGCGGCAGCAGGATGGCGACCCGTACCCACCGCTCGCCCTTGAACGGCCGCCACAACAGCAGGGCGATCGCCATCCCGAGCACCACCTCGAACAGCAGCGCCACGACGGTGAACGTGGCGGTCCGCCCGACGGCGGGCCAGAACCGCTCGACGTCGGTGAGCACGTCGAGGTAGTTCGCCAGGCCGATGAACTCGCTCTCCGCGCGCACGGACCCCTCGGCGTCGGTCAGGCTGAGGTAGCCGGTCCAGGCCAGCGGGAAGATGAGCAGCGCGGCGACGAACGTCATCGCGGGCGCGGCGAAGAGCCATTTGCGGTGGGCGTCCACCCACCGCGCCCAGCCGGGCGTGGCGGGGGCGGCGGCGGGGGCGCTGCGCGGCGCCTTGGTGGTGGTCGTTGCCACGGATTCTCCAGGGATACGGGCGGCCCTATCGGGCCTCGTCGTCCAGGAACTTCTGGAAGGCGGCGTTGGCGGTGCCGGCCGCCGTCGCGGCGTCCTTGCCGGTGATCGCGTCCACGATCGGCTGGCCGACGATCTCGCGGGACTCGGCGACCTTCACGACCAGCGGCCGGTCATGCCCCACCCCGCTCTTGGTGCTGGCCGCGATGGCGTCCGCCAGATCCTTGGGGAAGGAGGAGATGCCCTCGGGGTCCTCCCAGACGGAGGTGCGGGCGCCCGGCACGCCGGACTTCTGCTGGGCGAGCGTCTGCTCCTTGCCGGTGGCCCACTCGATGAACTTCCAGGCGTTGGCGGCGTTCTCGGAGCTCTCGTTGATGCCCAGCGCCCACGACGGGATGTTGTACGGCTTGGAACCGGCGGGCCCGGCCGGGAACGGCGCGAAGCCGACCTTGTCCGAGACCTTCGACTTGGCCGGGTCTGTGGCGTTCTTGTACAGGGAGTTCGCCTCGGTGTAGAAGGCGGCCTTGCCCTGGGTGAAGATGGCCATCGCCTCGGGCCAGCCCATGTCGGTGCTGACGTTCGCCGGTCCCGAGTCCTTGATCAGCCCGCCGTAGAAGGCGTACGCCTGCTTGGCCGCCTCGCTGCCGACCGCCGACTTCCCGCTGCCGTCGACGAAGTCTCCGCCGAAGCTGTACAGGAAACTGGAGAACTGGGTGACCGCCGCGGACTTGCCGGTGCGGGCGACGAACCCGGCGACGTCCGGCTCGGCCGACTTGATCTTGGCGGCGGCGGCCTTCAGCTCGTCGAGGGTCTTCGGCGCGGCGTCCAGGCCGGCCTTCTCCAGCAGGTCCTTGCGGTAGTAGAGGACCTCCTGCTCGGTGATGATCGGGATGCCGACCGGCTTGCCCTCGTACGTGGTGGTCTCCACAGGGCCGGCCTGGAAGTCGCCGAAGTTCCAGTTCGCGTTGGCCTTCACCTGCGTGGACAGGTCGGCCAGGTACTTGTTCTTGGCGAAGAGCTTGCCCTCTTGCAGGGGGCGGTACATCATCACGTCGATGTCGGAGGAGCCGGCGTTCAGCTTCACGTTGTACTGATCGGAGAGCTGGTCCTCGCCGAGCTGGGTGACCTCGACCTTGAGCCCGCTCTGCTTCTCGAACTCGGGCAGCGCTTTCTTGACGTTGTCGGTCCACACGTGGTTGGCCAGCGTGACCCTGACCGTGGTGGACGCGCCTTCGCCGCCGTCGCCACCGCCGCAGGCGGACAGGCTCATGGCCGCAACCACGGCCAGAGAGGTACCGATTACCGGTCGATGCCGCATGTCATCTCGCCTTTCTGTCATGGTCGCCGCCCCAGGTGGAGCGTCACATGCCCGTAACAGCTGTTTAATGCCGGGATGCTAGGACAAAAAAGCTGACTTATTCAAGTATCGTCTTTCAATTGATATGCTTTATTCGTGACCCAGTCTCCCCCCGGGGCCGCATCCACCCCACCCGCCCCTGCCGGAGCTGGGCTGCACGCTCGCGTCCTGGACCATCTCGGCACCGTCATCTGCAGCGGCGACCTGGCCGCCGGCTCCGTGCTCAACATCGAAGACCTGGTCGAGGGCTACCAGGTCTCCCGCTCGGTGATCCGCGAGGTGCTGCGGGTGCTCGCCTCCATGGGGCTCGTCGAGACCAGGCGCCGGGTCGGGATCATGATCCGGCCCGCCGGGGCGTGGAAGGTCTTCGATCCGCAGGTGATCCGGTGGCGGCTGGCCTCCGACGGGCGGATGGCGCAGATGCGCTCGATCAGCGAGCTGCGTACGGCGATCGAGCCGCACGCCGCCTGGCTGGCCGCCGAGCGCATCGGCGACGACGAGGCGAGCGAGCTGGTGGGGCTCGCGGCCAGGATGTGGGCCGCGGGCAAGGCGGGTGACGAGGCGCGCTTCCTCGACCTGGACATCGACTTCCACCGGCGGGTGCTGGCCGCCTCCGGCAACGAGATGTTCGAGAATCTCCAGCTGATCGTCGCCGAGGTGCTCGCCGGCCGCCACCACTACCACCTGATGCCCCACTACCCCGATGAGCAGGCGCTGCAGTTGCACACCGACGTGGCGCACGCGATCCAGCGGCGCGACGGCGAGCGGGCCAGGCGGGCCATGGTGGGCATCATGGAACAGGGTTTCGCCGAGATGAAGTCGATGTGGGAGCGGGCGGCGGAGCCCGGCGGCGCTGAACCGGACGGCAGACCCGGGTGACCCACCGCCGCACCCACTCGACCGGCCGTCACAGGGTGATCGGCAGCCTGTCGTAGCCGCGTACGGTGCTGCTGTGCAGCCGCGCCGCGCGCTGGTGATCCACCTCCCAGACGGGGAAGCGGCGCAGGGTCTCCTTTAGGCCGACGCGCCCTTCGAGGCGGGCCAGGGCCGCGCCGAGACAGAAGTGGATGCCCAGGCCGAACGCGACATGCCCGTCGAACCGGCGGCGGATGTCGAACCGATCGGGGTCGGCGTACACACGTTCGTCCCGGTTGGCGGCCCCGGTGAGCAGCACGACCTTGGCGCCGGCCGGGATCGTCGTGCCGTGCAGGCGGACGTCGCGGGTGAGCGTACGCCCCTGCACCGGGGCGGGGGACTCGTGCCGCAGGATCTCCTCGACGGCGTTCCTCAGCAGCGAGGCGTCGGCGGCCAGCGCGGCCCGCTGGCCGGGATGCCCGTCCAGCAGCACGCACGCCCACCCGAGCAGCCTGGCCACGGTCTCGGTGCCGCCGCTGACCAGCAGGCCGGCGAAGTCCGCCGCCTCGGAGGTGGTGAGCCTGCGGGTGCCCTCCCCGGTGGACACCTCCGCCTCCACCAGCGCGGTCATCATGTCGTCGCGCGGGGCCCTGCGCCGGGCCTCGACCTGCTCGGAGAAGTACGCGTGCAGCTTGAGCGTGGCGTCGAAGGAGACCTCATTGATGATCCCCTTGCCCTCCTCGACGTGGAAGGCCCGGTCGATCTGCCCGCGTACCTCCTCCCGGTCGGCCGGATCGACGCCGATCAGCTCGGAGATGACCCTCGACGGCAGCTGGACGGCGAAGTCCCGCACGTAGTCGAACCCGTCCCCGCCGACCTGGGGGTCGAGCAACTCGGCGCAGAGCGTGCGGACGTACTCCTCCAGCTGGGCGATCCGCCGGGGGGTGAAGGCGCGCGACACGAGCGTGCGCAGCGTCGTGTGGGCCGGCGGGTCCATGAAGAGCATCATGCCGCTGCTCATCGGCTCGGCCGTCATGATCTCCAGCACGGTGCCGTACGCGGAGCTGTAGGTCCGCGGATCCCGGTAGGCGGCCTCGACGTCCGCGTAGCGGGACAGGGCGTAGAAGCCCAGCTTGTCGTTGCGGTAGACCGGCCGCTCGTCCCGCATCCTGCGCCACAGCGGGTACGGGTCGAGCGCCATCGTCTCGTCGAACGGATCCCAGTACAGTTCGGTCACGACGCGAACCATCCTTCCACCGGCTTGAGACGGCTACGTCGATCCGAGTGTGACCCACGCGACGCGGCCACGATAGGGAAGACGTGACCGACCCTTGAGCGGTCCTGCCGACGTGCTCCTGCCGCTGCCGGACGCGCCGTTTTTTGCCACTGACAGAAAGATCGTTCAGCGCGCTGTCGGGAGGGTTACGCTCGACCTTGACCGGGTTTATTCTGTTCGGTCAGCAACACGTGGCGTGATCACGAGTTACCTCGCCCCCGACAGAGGACACCCCCCAGGAGGTAAGAGCCATGCGCTCTGGCAATAGAACGTGGGCGGCGGCCCTGCTCGCCACCGCCTTGCTGGCGGTCACCGCGGCCTGCGGCGGCGGCGACTCCGCCGACGGCACGATCAAACTGCGTTACTCCTACTGGGGCAGTGACGCGCGGCAGAAGATGACCGACGAGGCGATCAAGAGGTTCGAGGCGAAGAACCCGACCATCGACGTCGAGGGCGAGATCACCGACTTCCCGAGCTACTACGAGACGCTGTCCACCAAGGTCGCGGGCGGCGACGCGCCGGACGTCATCACGCTGGAGATCCGCGCCCTGCGCGAGTACGCCGACCGCGGCTCGCTCACCGACCTGGCCGGCAAGGTCAGCACCGCCGACATCGACGCCAAGGTGCTGGCCATCGGCGCGATCGACGGCAAGCAGGTCGCCATCCCCTCCGGCGTCAACGCCTACGCCATGGTCGCCAACCCGGGCCTGGTCGCTCAGGCCGGGCTCAAGCTCCCCGACGACAGCACCTGGACCTGGGAGGACTTCGTCGAGCTGGCCGCCAAGGTGACCTCCGGCAGCGACGGCAAGATCACCGGCACGCAGCTCAGCTGGAACCCCGCCTACCTGCAGACCTACGCCGCGCAGAAGGGCGAGCACCTCTACGTGGGCAACAAGCTCGGCGTCTCGCCGCAGACCCTGAAGGACTGGTGGGCCATCACCCAGAACCTGATCAAGACCAAGGGCTCGCCGGACGCCGCCAAGAGCTCCGAGATCTACGACAGCGGCATCGAGCAGACCCTGATCGGCTCCAACACCGGCGCGAGCATGATGATGTGGACCAACGTCCTCGGCGCGGCCTCCAAGGCATCAGGTCAGAAACTGGACCTGCTGCGGATGCCGAAGGTCGAAGGGGCCGCCACCGGGGGCATGTTCCTGCAGCCGGCCATGTTCTACACCGCCTCCTCCAAGACCGAGCATCCGGCCGAGGCCGCCAAGTTCATCGACTTCCTGGTCAACGACCCGGAGGCGGGCGCGATCATCCTGAGCGACCGCGGCCTGCCGGCCAGCTCCAAGGTGCTGACCTCGGTCGAGGGCAAGCTGTCCGAGGCCGATCAGAAGACCGTGGCGTTCGTGGAGAAGATCCGCGACGAGCTCGCCAACCCGCCCGCCGCGCCGCCGAAGGGCTCCAGCGACATGGAGAACGTCATCCGGCGCTACTCCGAGGAGGTCATCTTCAACCGGATGACCCCCGACGTCGCCGCCCAGAAGCTCATCGCCGAGGCCAACGCCATGATCGCGGGCTGAGCATCTTCTCAGGCACGCGGTACGGGCCCCGCGCTCGTGGTTCGCCCCGCCCGACTGCCGCGCGCCTGATGCGCGAGCGGTAGCCGGGCTACCGCGCGCCTGACGCGAGCGGCCCGCCGCCCCGTGGACCGTCGCCTTCCTCGGGGCGGCGGTCTCTACGCCTCCTCGGCCACGCCCAGGTACATCACCTTCGGGTTCAGCGGGTGGAAGGCGATCGAGGTGACCCTGTCGTAGGCGTTGTGGTTGGTGGTGACCCGGTCACGGCGCGAGTCGTACCGGTAGATGTTCGTGCCGAGGCCGGACCAGCTGGTGCCCCACACGAAGTACAGCACTCCCGGGTCCCTCGGGTGGGCGGCGAGCAGCGGCCCGTTGGGCAGGGTGACGTCGCCGCCCTGGTCCACGATCGGGGCGAAGTGCAGGCCTCCGTCGAGCGAGCGGTAGAGGTGCCGGCCGTCGGACGGCGTGCCGCTTTCGGAGGGCACGAGGCCCATCGCGTACACGACGTTCGGCGCGGCGGGGGAGATCGTCGCGCTGAACACGTTGACCCGCGCGCCGTTCTCGCTCAGTCCGCCGGCGGGGCTCCAGGTCCGCCCGCCGTCATAGGTGACCCGGGCGCCGTCGCCCGCCGCGCCCGTCACCACGTGGTTCAGGTTGTACGGGTCGAACGCCGCCGTGTAGATCATCAGCAGCTCGTCCTCCGGGAACGCGGGCACCCCCGCGGGCCGCCAGGTGCGGCCGCCGTCGCGCGAGTCGTGCAGTTGCCCGTCGCCGTCCAGCACCCGCAGCCGGTCGCCGCGCAGCAGGTCCGTGCCCAGCCCGGCCACCTCGGCCGCCGGCGAGGTGAGCGGCGTGACGCCGTCCGGGGTGACCAGCGAGAGGCTGCCGTCCTGCGACCAGGCGTAGGCCCGGCCGCCGCGGGCCGCGGTCAGCGTGGGGAACGAGCCGGTCACCTCGCCCGCCTCCGTCCAGGTGCAACCGGCGTCCTTCGAGGCCAGCACCCTGTTGTTGGACAGGGCGAGCAGCCGGCCCGGACGGTCGAGGGCGACGAGCCCGCGGGTGTAGACGACCGGCTGCAGCGCTTGGCTGGTCGGCGTGATCGTCTTGCCCTCGTCCCTGGTGAAGGTCACCGACCCGTCGCCGGTGACCGTCTCGCAGCGCGGTTGCCGCCACAGGCCGGAAATCTCCTCGGACGCGACGGCGGGTGTCGCGGTCGACACGAGCGCTAACGTGGCCGCGACCAACGGAATGATCATCTTCTTCACAACAGCCTCCATGACAAGCGGGGAGACGTCCCCGATCCGTCCTACCGGGGAGGTGATCGCCGACGCCAGGCCGATCACTGGCGGGTTCACGACATTGCATGAGTGCGACAACCGCAAAACGATCAACGGGTGCGGTAAAACCAAGCGCATGGTCAGGGGGAACTTGCCCGGAGCGGTTGAGGCCGGTGACTCGATCACGGCGCCGCAGGAGGGTCGGCTCAGGCCGTGCACCACTTACCCCTGCATTTTCAGGTTATAGCAGATCCGCGAGCCTCATGAGGCGCGGAAAAGTGCTTCATACTGCCCGTTGCGAACCGATCCGACGAAACGGTGGAGCAATGGAATCAGGCTACGTGCTGGGCTTCGACCAGATCGACTCGACGAAAATCGCGGACGTCGGCGGCAAGGGAGCGCACCTGGGCGAGCTCTCGCGGATCGACGGCATCAACGTGCCGGACGGCTTCTGCGTCACGACGGAGGTCTTCCGGCGCGTCGTGGCCGAGGCGCCGTCGATCGGCGCTCAACTCGACCTGCTTTCGCGGGTGGAACCGGACGACCGCGCGGCGATCCGCACGCTGAGCGCCGACCTCCGCCACACCGTAGAAGGCATCGAGATCCCCGGCGACCTCGTGGCGGCGATCAGCGAATCGCTCGCCCGGCTGGGGGAGCGGACCCCCTTCGCGGTACGTTCCAGCGCGACCGCCGAAGACCTGCCGAACGCCTCCTTCGCCGGCCAGCAGGACTCCTACCTGAACATCGTCGGCCTGCCGGAGATCCTCCACCACCTGCGCAGGTGCTGGGCCTCGCTGTTCACCGAACGGGCGGTGACCTACCGGAGCCACAACGGCTTCGACCACCGGAAGGTACGGATGGCCGTGGTCGTACAGCGAATGGTGTTCCCCGACGCGGCCGGAATCCTGTTCACCGCCGACCCCGTGACCTCGAACAGGAAGGTCGCCACCGTGGAGGCCGGTTGGGGGCTCGGCGAGGCGCTCGTCTCCGGCCTGGTCCCCGGGGACGTCTACACGGTACGCGACGACCAGGTCGTCACCACGGCGGTCGCCACCAAGCAGCGGTACGTCCGGGCGCTGCCGGGAGGCGGCACCCAGGACACACCCGTCGAATTGGAGCGGCAGACGCGGCCGGCCCTGACGGACGCGCAGGTCGTGCGCCTGGTACGGCTGGGCCGCCGCCTCGAAGCGCACTTCGGCCGCCCGCAGGACATTGAATGGTGCCTGACCGGCGACGACTTCCACATCGTCCAGAGCCGGGCCATCACCACCCTGTTTCCCATCCCCGAGACCGATGACCAGGACAACCACGTCTACCTCTCCGTTGGTCACCAGCAGATGATGACCGACGCGATGAAGCCGCTGGGACTCTCTTTCTGGCAGATGACGACCCCACGGCCGATGCACGAGGCGGGCGGCAGGTTGTGGGTCGACGTGGTGCCCGTCCTGGCGACGCCCGCCGGCCGCGCGGCCTTCCTGGAGACCGCGGGCAAGGCCGACCCGCTGACCCGGGACGCGCTGCAGACCGTCCTCGATCGTGGCGACTTCATCCGCACGCCCGCGGAAGAGGATGGCGGCCCCGCCCCTGCCGCCGGTGCCGCGCACCCCGCCCTCGCCGACGGTTCGCCCGACCCGATCGAGACCGACCCCGCCGTCGTCACCCGCCTGATCCAGCACAACCAGGCGTCCGTCGCCACCCTGCGGCGCGAGATCCGGAGCCTGTCCGGTCCGGCGCTGCTCGACTTCATCCAGGCCGACATGGCCGAGCTCAAGCGCCTGCTGTTCGATCCGGAGAGCTCCCGGGTGGTCATGGCGGGGATGGAGGCGAACTGGTGGCTCAACGACCACCTTGAACAGTGGCTGGGCGAGAAGAACGCGGCCGACGCGCTCACGCAGTCCGTACCCCACAACGTGACCTCGGAGATGGGCCTGGCGCTCCTCGACGTCGCCGACACCATCCGCCCGCACGCGGACGTCGTGACGTTCCTGCAGCGCGTCGCGCACGAAGGCCGGGACGGCTTCCTGGACGAACTGGCCGGGCTGCCCGGCGGACAGGAGGCACGCGACGCCATCCAGGACTACCTCGACGAGTACGGCATGCGCTGCGCGGGCGAGATCGACATCACCAGAACGCGCTGGAGCGAACGGCCCGCCACGCTCGTGCCCGCCATCCTCGGCAACATCAGGAACTTCGAGCCGGGCGCCGGCAAGCGACACTTCGACCAGGGACTCCAGGAGTCACGACGGAAGGAACAGGACGTGCTGACCCGGCTGCGCGCCCTGCCCGACGGGGAGCGGCGGGCCGAGGAGGTCAAGCGGATGATCGACCGCGTCCGCACCTTCGCCGGATACCGGGAGTACCCCAAGTACGGCATGGTCAGCCGCTATCTCGCCTACAAGCAGGCACTGCTGCGCGAAGCCGACCGTCTCGTCCGCTCCGGAACCCTCCGCGAGCAGGACGACATCTTCTACCTGCGCTTCCAGGAGCTTCAGGCAGTCGTGCGCACCGGCGAGGCGGACCCCGGCCTCATCCTGGAGAGGCGGGAGGCGTTCCACACGTACGAGACGCTCGTACCGCCCCGGGTCCTCACCTCGGACGGCGAGGCCATCACCGGCCGCTACCGGATCGAGGACGCCCCGCCCGGCGCGCTGACCGGCCTGCCCGTCTCGGCCGGAACCATCGAGGGCCGGGCCAGGGTCGTCACGGACATGGCCCAGGCCGACCTGGAGGCGGGCGACATCCTGGTCACCGCCTACACCGACCCGAGCTGGACCCCGCTGTTCGTCACCGTCGCCGGCCTGGTGACGGAGGTGGGCGGCCTCATGACACACGGGGCGGTCATCGCCCGGGAGTACGGCCTGCCGGCCGTCGTCGGCGTGGACCAGGCCACCCGCCTCATCCGCGACGGGCAGCGGATCCGCGTACACGGAACGGAAGGGTATGTTCAGACGCTCCCCTAACAGAAAGATCCCCTCATGCGCACCCTTTACGTCGTCACACATCCGGAGGCGACACACCACGTCGAGAAGGTCGTCGGCGGCTGGCATGATTCGGCGCTGACGCCGGCCGGACTCAGGGCGGCGGCCGCCATCGCCCAGGCACTGCGGGCGCGGATCCCGGACGATGCCGAGGTGGAGCTGTTCTCCTCGGATCTGCGCCGCACCAGGGAAACGGCCGAGCAGGTCGCCGAGTTGTTCGGTGTGCAGCCCGTGCTGGACCGCCGGCTGCGGGAGAAGTCCTACGGGGTGGCGGGGGGACGGCCGCAGTCCTGGCTGGACGAACGGTTCATCCCGCCGCCCGCCGACGGGGAGCGGATGGAGCATGACGAGGGCGTGGAGGGCGCCGAGACCAAGGCGGAGTCGGCGCGACGCGTCTACGCCGCCATGGACGAGATCGTGCGGCGCCCCTGCGAGCACCAGATCATCGTGACGCACGGCGGCACCCTGACCTTCGTCGTGACCGCCTGGATCAGGATGCCGATCGAGGCGGCCGGCCACGCCCAGTTCCGGGCGCCGTCCGGCAGCATCACCACGCTGCGCGAGGACGACTTCTACCACAACCGCTCGGTCGTCGGGCTCGGTGACCTCCGCCATCTCGACCCCGCCGGCCCCGCGCCCGCTTGACCGCCCCGCCTTCCTGGACGCGGACCCGCGCCCGCTTGACCGCCCCGGCTTCCTGGAAGCGGCCGCGGGCATCGCGCTCGCCCCGCACGCCTACGCCACGGCGGGCCCCGCCGGCGCCATGAACTGGGCGCCCTCGGCACGTGATGATCAGCGCAGCGCAGTGTTCATCAGTCCACGGAGGGCGGCCGCCTGGAGGTCGCGTTGTGCCTCGGCGTATTGCGGGGAGCCGGCCACGTCGCGCATCTCTCGCGGGTCCGGCGTGAGGTCGTACAGCTCCGTGTGCTCCACCTCATCGACCTGGGCGTGCACCAGTTTGAGCCGGCCGTCGGTGACGACCTGGAACTGCTCGGCCTCGGCGAAGACGTGCCGATGACCGTCGGAGTCGAGGTGCCGGCCGTCGATCCCGGGGACGGCCGCGGCGCCGGCGTGGGCGAGCAGCGTGGGGAAGACATCGACCAGGCTGGTGAGGCGGTCGCTCCTGGTGCCCCCGCCCGCGCCTCCCGGCCTGCGCAGCAGCAGCGGCACGTTGAGCACGTCCTCGTAGAAGCCGCGCCGCTTGCCCCAGAACCCGTGGTTGCCCAGCATCTCGCCGTGGTCGCAGGTGAACACCACGACCAGGTCGTCGCCGAACCGCGCCTCGGCGGCGGCGATCAGGCGTCCCACCTCGTCGTCGATCAGCGCGACGTTGGCCAGGTAGTGGTGGCGCAGCCGCCGCCAGTACTCCGGATCGCGGTCGTGGAACCCGCCGCCCTCCATGCGTCCCTTGGCGGGCCCGTGGAAGCTCTGGTAATGCAGCCGGCCGGGCTCCGCCCATTCGGACGGGTCCACGTCGGGCTCGCCGATCAGTGATTCGTCGACCCGGGAGAGATACTCCTCGGGAGGGTCGAACGGGAAGTGCGGACCGCTGAAGGAGGCCCAGGCGAACATCGGGCGGTCCTGGTCGCAGGTGTCGATCCATTCGCGGGCCTTGCGGCCGACCCAGGCGTCGGGATGCCACCGCGCGGGACCGGGGAAGGGGAACACCGCGCGGGCCGCCTTGTCCCAGACGGCGTCCCGGTAGCCCTTCAGCAGGCCGGCCGCCTCCAGCTCCCGCGTGTAGTCGTCGTAGTACCAGACCGACACCTGCTTGTCGTCCTGCAACGCCAGGTGCTCGATGCCGAGGCTCAGGTAGTAGTCCCTGAACGAGTCGTACGGCAGGGTCCGGTCGGGGCTGGGTTCCGAGTACGGCACCGGCGCGTAGTGGCACTTGCCGATGTGCCCGACGGAGTAACCCTCGGCCCCCAGCGCCTGGTAGAGGTTCGGCACGTCCGCCGACAGCGGCTGGTCGCGGAAGTTGCTGTAGGCGCCGTGGTTGCGCGGATAGCGCCCCGTCACCAGCGAGCTCCGGCTGGGCAGGCACAGGGGGCTCGCCGTGTAGGCGCGGTCGAAGACCGTGCCCTGCCGGGCGATCCGATCGAGATGCGGCGTCGCCACCGCCCGGCCGCCGTAGCAGCCGAGCGCGTCCTTGCGCAGCTGGTCCGCCGTGATGAACAGGATCGCGGGCACTTGACCTCCTGCTGTTGCTGGCCTCGGATTGCTTCTATAACGTTGTAGACATCGTTATACCACCGCGGAGGATTTCCCATGAGACGGTCCATCCCCTACGTCGCGGCCTCCATCACCCTGCTGACCTTGGCAGCGACACAGACACCGGCACAGGCGTCCGGCGCCGGCTCGGGACGGGCGGAGACCGTCATCGAGGTGAGCGACACGCCGATCGCCGGCGAGGTGCCGCGTGAGATCATCGGGGCGAACCACCGCTGGCCGGACAAGGGCTTCGGGATGTGGGACGACGCCACCGGCGAGCCGGTGCCCCGCATGGTCGATCTCGCCAAGCAGACCGGGGTCGGCCTCATCCGCTATCCGGGCGGGACGGTCGCCAACCTCTTCGACTGGAAGAAGTCCATCGGCCCGCAGGCCGGCCGTGGTTGCCAGGTCGGCGGCGGCTTCGTCGGCGGAGCCGAGCCGATGGACAGCGTCTACGGCCCCGACGAGAACGAGCGTTTCGTCGACCGGATCGGCGCCGAAACCATGATCATGACGAACGCGACCACCCAGACGGTCGCGGACGCGGCGGACTTCGTGGAGTATCTCAACGCCCCGGTCGGGTCGAACCCCAACGGCGGCAAGGACTGGGCGAAGGTACGCGCCGCCAACGGGCACGCGGAGCCGTACGGCATCAAGGTCTGGGAGCTCGGCAACGAGCTCTACCTCGGCAACCAGCGCTACTGGCGCGCGGAGAACCTCGACACCCGGCTGCGGCAGTACGTCCTGGGCGGCACGCAACGGCAGCTCGCCCAGCCGGTCGGCAAGGCGTGCGACCACCGCGACTCGGCATCGGTCAGCAGCGGCGCGGCGGGCCAGAGGTTCCAGGTCTGGTATCCGCCGGTCGTCCCCGGCAGTCAGAAGGTACGGGTGGGCGGCGCGGATTGGCGCGCGGTCGCCGACCTGGGCAAGGCGGGTCCCGGCGACGCCGTCTACAGCATCAACGCCAAGACCGGCGAGATCCGCTTCGGCGACGGCAAGCACGGCCGGATCCCCGCGAAGGGCCAGAAGATCACGGCCGACTACGGTTCGGGACCGCATCCGGGCTTCGTCGACTACTACAAGGCGATGAAGAAGGCCGACCCGTCGATCGACATCTGCTCGGCCTGGGAGACCACGAAGTTCGTCGAGCTGATGGGCGCGGACAAGCCGTACGACTGCGTGGGGGTGCACCTGTACGCCCGGCCGGACGTCACGGGCGCGCCCGAGCAGGTCCACGACGGCCAGATGCCGCTCGCCGAGAAGGTGGTCCGCGACGAGCTCGACGAGCTGACGGCCGCCATCGACCGCTTCCGGCCGGGCCAGGACCGGCCCTACCTGGAGGTCAGCGAGTACGGCCAGATCAAGAAGCCCGACAGCGGCCCGGCTCCGCAGGGCTGGGCGGGGTCGGTCTCCACGACGCTGATCCACGCGGACCTGCTGGCCGGAATGATCGAGCACGGCACGCCGCTCGGCATCTCCTCCAACCTGAACGCCGGGTCCACCACGCCGGGTGAGCTGTTCGGCGGCGCGCCGGACTTCGTCGACACCGCGCGGGCCCGGATGCTGAAGCTGGCCGGCGAGCTCGTCGGGACCAGGCCGGTGCGCAACGAGGTCGTGAACAACCCCGCCGGCGACGGCGACTTCAAGGCGCTGCGCGTGCTCACCACCCGGGGCTCCGACGGCGCCGTACGGCTGCTCGTGCTCAACCGGGACCGCGACACCCCGGTGACGGCGAACGTCGCGCTGCCGGGAAGCGGCGAGGTCGAGGTGCACACTTTGAACGGCGCCGGGATCGCCAGCTTCAACACCAAGGACGACCCCGACGCCGTGAAGACGACGACCACGACCGCGCCGAGGACCGGCACCGGCGTCGAGCACACGTTCCCGGCGCACTCGATCACGCTGATCGAGGCGCCCGCCCCGTGACGAGGAGTTGGCGAGATGGGTGCGACGATCAAGGATGTCGCGAAGCTGGCCGGCGTCTCCATCAAGACGGTGTCCAACGTGCTCAACGGCTATCCCTACCTGACGCCCGCGACCAAGGCCAAGGTGCAGGAAGCCGTCGCCGAGCTGGACTACCGGCCGAACATCGCCGCGCGCAACCTCCGGCGCGGGCGTACCGGGATCATCGCGCTCGCGCTGCCGAACATGAGCACCCCGTACTTCGCCGAACTCGCGGAACGCATCGTCAGGGAGGCCGAGAAGCGTGACCTCACGGTCCTGATCGACTGTACGGCGGGCGACCTCGAACGCGAGAAGCTGGTGGCGGAGGGCTTTCGCAACAACCTCATCGACGGAGTGATCCTCCAGCACTGGTCGTTGTCCGAGCGCTACCTGCGCAGCCGCCCGGACAAGCCGCCGCTCGTGCTGCTGGGCGAGGGTCCGGTGCGATCCGCCGACAACGTGGCGATCGACAGCCGGCAGGCGGCCAGGACCGCGGTCACGCACCTGCTCGACCTCGGCCGCCGCCGGATCGGCGTGCTGGGCGCGCGGGGCGGCCGGCGGCGGCCCGGTCAGCCGCAGGCGGCCGGGCGGCGGCACGAGGGGTACGCCGAGGCGCTCGACGCCTACGGCATCCCGTTCGATCCCGCGCTGGTCGTCGCCCCGCCGGGCGCGCACGGCCCGGAGGACGTCGCCACGGGTGTGGACGAGCTGCTCGCCAAGTCTCCGGACATCGACGCGATCTTCTGCCTCAACGACCGGGTGGCGCTCGGCGCCATCCGGGCCTTGATCACCCGGGGCGTGCGGGTGCCGTCGGACGTCGCGGTGGCGGGCATCGACGACATCGAAGCGGCCCGGCTCACGACGCCGTCCCTCACCACCGTCGCGCCCGACAAGGCGGGGATCGCCAGGATCGCGGTCGAAATGCTCGCCGAGCGGATCGCGGGCACCGACCGGCCGGCGCGCCGGGTCACGGCCGACGCCCAGCTGATCGTCCGGGAAAGCACGCTCGGCTCCTCATAAGCGGCGCACCTCTGTTTCGTACGCGTACGATTAGAAACGTACGCGTACGAAACGAGGGTGTGAATGCGATGAAATCTGCTGCAGCCACGCTGCTGCGCCCACACGCGGGGTCTTTCGCGGGCGTCATGATCCTCCAGGTCATCGGCGCGGTCGCGGGCCTGGCGCCGCTGCTGGCGGTCGTCGAGCTGGGCCGCGCCCTGTTGTCGCCCGGCCCGCCCGACCAAGGCCACGTGTGGACGGTCGTCGCCGCGGGCGCGGCCGGCCTGCTGGTCCGGCTGGTGTTCACGGCCGCGTCCGCCGGCATCGGGCACGTCGTGGACGGACAGGTGCAGCTCACGTTCCGCCGGCAACTGGCGGCGCAGCTCGGGCGCGTGCCGATCGGCTGGCTCTCCGGGCGCAGGACCGGCGAGCTGGCCAAGGTGGTGGGACAGGACGTGAGCGCCGTTCACCCGTTCATCGCCCACGCCCCCGGCGAGCTCGTCTCCGCGTTCGTGGTGCCGCTGGTGTCGCTGGTCTACCTGTTCACCATCGATTGGCGGCTCACGCTGATCACGCTGATCCCGGTGGTGCTGGCCATCGCGCTGGTCCCGCTGCTGATGTTGCCCGCCAGGTCGCGCGAGCAGGAGGAGTTCGACGCCGCCATGGGACGGATCGCCGGCTCCGTCGTCGAGTTCGTGCAGGGCATCGCGGTGGTCAAGGCGTTCGGCGGGCACGAGCGCGCCCACCGCAGATTCCTGCGGGCCGCGGACGACTTCGTCGCCACCTTCAACCGGTGGGTGCGCGGCATGTCGCCGGTCGCCGCCGGGATGCAACTGGCGCTGTCGCCGCCGTTCGTGCTGCTGGTCGTGCTGATCGGCGGCACGGCCCTGATCACCTCCGGCGGCCTGGCGCCCGCCGACCTGCTGCCCTTCCTACTGCTCGGGCTGGGCCTGACCGCCCCCGTGGCGGCACTCGGCCACGGCTTCGACGACCTTCAGGCCGCCGGCCGCGCGGTCGGCCGGATCAAGGAGGTGCTCGCCGCACCGCCGCTGCCCGAGCCCGCGCGGCCGGTCGCGCCGCGGGGGCACCGGGTGGAGCTGCGGAACGTGCGCTTCGGGTACGAGGACGGCCGCGAGATCCTGCGCGGCATCGACCTGGTGCTCGAACCGGGGACGGTCACCGCGATCGTCGGCCCGTCGGGCAGCGGGAAGTCCACGCTGGTCCAGCTCCTGCCACGGTTCTTCGACCCGGACTCGGGGTCGGTGCTCCTCGGCGGCGTCGACCTGCGCGACCTCGGGAGCCGCGAGCTCTGCCGTACGGTCTCCTTCGTCTTCCAGGACGTCCGCCTGCTGCGCGCGTCGGTCACGGAGAACATCGCGCTGGCGGTGCCGAGCGCCGACCGCGCGGCCGTGGCCCGCGCCGCCGGACTGGCCGGCATCCACGACCGCATCCTCGAACTTCCGAACGGGTACGAGACCGTGCTCGGCGAGGAGGTCCGGCTGTCGGGCGGCGAGGCGCAGCGGATCTCGATCGCCCGCGCCCTGCTGGCCGACGCGCCCGTGCTGGTGCTCGACGAGGCGACCGCCTTCGCCGACCCCCAGAGCGAGCAGGCGGTACGCCGGGCACTGGCGACGCTGGGCGGCGAGCGCACCATCCTGGTCATCGCGCACCGCCTGGAGACGATCGCCGACGCCGACACCGTCGTGGTGCTGGAGAACGGCGAGATCGTCGAGCGCGGCAGGCCGGCCGAACTGCTGGAGCGGGACGGCGAATTCGCCGCCTTCTGGCGCTCCCACGAGATCAGGACCCACGCCGGCGCGCTGCGAGGAGAAGAGTCCCGATGATCCGCATGTTGCTGCGCGTGCTCGGCCACGAGTACGCCCCCGCCCTGCGCCGCACCGTCACCCTCATGACCGTCACCGCGATCGTCGAGGGCCTGTCCTACGCGCTGCTGGTCCCGGTGCTGCGGGGCCTGCTCGGGGACACGCCCTCCGAGGCCGTGCCCTGGCTGGCCGGCTTCGGCGCCGCGGTCGCGGTCTACGCCGGGCTGCGCTACCTCAGCGACCTGTCCGGCATGCGCATCGGGACCACGATGTTGCGCGGCATGTACCACCGGCTCGGCGAACATCTGGCCAGGCTGCCCATCGGCTGGTACGGCGCCGGCCGGGTCGGTGAGGTGTCCGTGCTGGCCGGCCGCGGCCTGCTGGAGGCGATGAGCATCATGGCGCACCTGCTGGCGCCGTTCGTCTCCGCCCTGGTGACCCCGCTGACGATCGTCGCCGTGATGCTGCTGTTCGACTGGCGGCTCGGGCTGGCCGCGCTGATCGCCGCGCCCGTCGTGGCGCTGATCCAGTCCAGGACGGCCCGCTCGATGGCCGCCACCGACGCCGGACGGCACGAGCGCGACAAGGAGGCCACCGGGCGGGTCATCGAGTTCCTGCAGGCCCAGCCGGTGCTGCGGGCCGGCGGGCGGACGGGGGAGCGCTTCACGCTGCTGGACGACTCGCTGCGGGAGGTCGAGCGCGGCTCCCGCCGTACGGTGCTGGCGATGTTGCCCGGCGCGGTGGGCCTGACGCTCACCGTCCAGGCGACCTTCACCGGGGTCCTGGTCCTCGCCGCCCACCTCGCCCTCGGCGGGGACATCGGCGCGGCGGAGGTCCTGGCCATCCTGGTGCTCGCCGCCCGCTGCGCCGACCCGCTGCTGTCGTTGTCGGACCTGAGAGGCAAGCTCCGCGGCGCGCGCTCCGAGCTGGACCGGCTCGACCGGGTGCTGCGCACCGAGCCGCTGCCGGAGCCCGCCCACCCGGTCCGGCCGGTACGCCACGACCTGGAGCTCGCGTCCGTCACCTTCCGGCACGGCGGCCGTACGGTGTTCGACGAGGTGTCGCTGTCGGTGCCCGAGGGGCGGCGGCTCGCCGTCGTCGGGCCGTCGGGCGCGGGCAAGAGCACCCTGCTGCACCTGCTCGCGCGCTTCTACGACGTGGACGCGGGCGTGGTGCGCATGGGCGGGACGGACGTGCGCGACGTCGACACCGAGGTGCTGATGTCGCGGATCGCCATCGTCTTCCAGGACGTCTACCTCTTCGACGGCACGATCGAGGAGAACGTACGGCTCGGCCGCCCCGACGCCGGCGACGCCGAAGTACGGGCGGCGGCCACCGCCGCGCGGCTGGACGAGGTCGTCGAACGCCTGCCCGGCGGCTGGTCGGCCGGCGTCGGCGAGGGCGGCGCGCTGCTGTCGGGCGGCGAGCGTCAGCGGGTCTCGATCGCCCGTGCCCTGCTGAAGGACGCGCCCGTCGTGCTGCTCGACGAGGTCACCTCCGCGCTGGACCCGGTGAACGAGGCGGCCGTCCACGAGGGCATCGAGCGGCTGATGGCGGGCCGTACCGTGGTGATGGTGGCGCACCGGATGCGGACCGTCCAGCGGGCCGACCGCGTCGTCTTCCTGGACGGCGGCCGGATCGTCGAGGAGGGCGGCCACGAGGAGTTGCTGAGCCGGCGCGGCCGCTACGCCGAGTTCTGGAACATCTCCTGCGGATGAACGGCTACCCCGCCCGGCCGTCCGCCGTCACGCGGGCGCCGGGCGCAGCAGCCCGTCGATGATCGCCGTCAGTGCCTGCCGGTGCGTGTCGCGGGCGTTGATCTCGGCCCAGTCGCCGGCGAGCGCCGTGAGCCGGGGGTGCGTCCCGCTCCGCAGGCCGGCCACCACCTCGTCCTGGTGGATCGGCGCGGAGCCGCGGCTGCGGCGGCGCCCGCCGTTCACGCGGATGATCAGGTCGCCGACGATGTAGTACCAGATCGTGCGGTAGATGTAGAAGGCGTGCTCGGGCGGATGGCCGTACTCCACGGCGGCGTCGACCATCTCCTCGACGAACCACAGGGCCGAAGGGGCGATGAGGTCGTCACTGGTCAGCACCTCGATGATCCACAGCCGCTCGGCCAGCAGCTCGTACAACATGATCGCCACCGCGATCAGCCGCTCGCGCGGATCTTCCGGGAACTCGGGGCGGGGTATGCGCCGGGCCTGCTCCTCCATCAGGAGCAGCAGCAACTCGTCCTTGTCGCGCACGTGGTAGTACAGCGCCATGGGCGCGCTGTCCAGCTCGCTCGCCAGCCGCCGCATCGAGAGCTTCTCCGAACCCTCCGACCGCAGAATGCGCTCCGCGGCGGCGATGATCGCCTCCAGGGACAGGCGGGTCCGCCGCCCGGCGCCCTTCGGCCGGGAACCTTCAGCGGGCATCTGCCCTCCACGACGCAGGAGTTTCCACGGTCGATCAACGATAGGACAGCTCAAGCCTCCTCTTCGACGCCCCCGGCGGCGACCATTCGACGGCCACCCAGAGCCAGTTGTCGCCGAGCACCAGGCCCGCGACCACCCCCGCAAGCAGCAGACCTACTGCTCCAAGCCTGATAAAGCGCCATAAACCATCCGGAAGCACGGGACGCGATCTTAGCGCCTCGCCGGGGCGGCGACGGTCGAAGGAATGCCGGCAGCGAGCGTTCCTCGGCCATGTGGTGGCCGCTGCCGGTCACCTGGCCGGCCGCGCGGTGGCACTCCAAGACCTTTGCGGTATAAATGTTGCGCTTTACCCCTAGATCGCAAACTTATGGAATGAGCGCCGATGCTGACCGAGTTTGTGCGTGATCAGCTCTTCACGACGGCATGGTTCGGGTTGATGGCCTTCGTGTGGTTCGGCTGGGCGCAGGAGGACCCGCCCCGGCACTGGCGGATCTGGCTGGGCGCGGGGTCGGGGCTGGGCGTCGTGCTGGCCGTGGCCTTCGGGGTGCTGACCGCCATGAACTGGGACCAGCCGACCGCGCTGGAGGGCAGGTACGCCTGGTTCGGGGTCCTGGTCGCGGCCGAGGTCGTCGTCGCGGGGGCCGGATGCCTGGTGCTGGCCAGGCGCGGCGCGTCCGGGTGGATGGCGTGGTGGGTGGCGGTGGTCGTGGCGGCGCACTTCCTGCCGCTGGCGCTGCTGCTGAACGACCTCGGAGTGGCGGTCGTCGGCGTCGTCCAGCTGGTCGTGCTCGCGCTGGTGGTGCCGCGTCTGCGCGGCACCCGTGCACCGAGCAGCCGGACAGCAGGGCCGATCATGGGAGCGACCCTGCTGCTGAGCGCCGCGATCAGTGCGGTCATCGCGGTCCCGGGGCTCTGAGAGCCGACCCGGTGACGGGACGATACGTGATCCATACGCGGGCGTTGCGCTCCGGCCCGCCCGCCGGTGCTCCCTGGCGGCGAACTCGTTGAGGGTGTTGCGGCAGGTGGACGGTGGCGGGGCCGAGGTCGAGCTCCGGGTGGTCGGCCCCGGCCCCGCCGATGAGCTGCTGCGCGGCGGTGATGCGGTGCTGGACTTCGAGGATGCCGCGCAGGTAGCCGTCGGCGACGTTCAGCGCGTCGCGGATGAGGGGCATGACCACGTGCCGGGCGCGGGAGCCGGTGTTGATGGCGGTGGGTGAGGGCCATGCTTGGGCCAGTTGCCGGCCATGCCCAGGATGCTGGATCCGCCGCCCACGTGAAGCCCTTTTGACATTGTCGCGAGTCCCTGATCAGCGCTTTCGCGGGGAGATGCGACACTGATTCCTGCTCCTGCGCCGGTCCTGACGCGACACGACCGGCGGGTCACGGTGCCGCGCGGGACCGGATGCCGTTCAGGCGCCGGACGGCACCCGGTCCCAGGTCAGGAACCGGTAGTGCAGCCCGGTCGAGGACTCCTGCCACTCCCCGACGGAGTCCGGCGGGCGTCCCACGTCCGGCGCGTGCGTGTCACCGTCGAAGGATTCCCGGAGCTCGGTGACCACGATCCGGTCGGCGAGGGGCAGTGCCGCCCGGTACACGGCCGCGCCGCCGATCACCCACACGTCCGTGGACGCCGCGGCGAGTGCCCGCGGCAGGTCGGGGAACGTTGTCACGCCCTCCTGCGGCGTACGCGACAACACCAGATTGTGTCTGCCCGGCAGCGGCCGGAAGCGCGGCGGCAGCGACTCCCACGTGCGGCGGCCCATGAGCACGGTCGCGCCCGCGGTCAGGGAGCGGAAGTGCTTGAGATCCTCCGGCAGGTGCCACGGCAGCGTGCCGTCGCGGCCGATGACGCCGTTCGCCGACTGCGCCCAGACCAGCCCGATCACACCGCCACCGGCGCCTTGATGCCGGGGTGCGGGTCGTAGCCGTCGAGTTCGATGTGCTCGTAGGCGTAGTCGAACAGGCTGTCCGCCGGCTTCAGGGTCAGCTGGGGGAACGGCCGCGCCTCGCGGGCGAGCTGCGTGCGGACCTGGTCCTCGTGGTTGGCGTAGATGTGACAGTCGCCTCCGGTCCAGACGAAGTCGCCGACGCCGAGACCCACCTGCTGGGCGATCATGTGCGTCAGCAGGGCGTAGCTCGCGATGTTGAACGGCACGCCGAGGAACAGGTCCGCGCTTCGCTGGTACAGCTGGCACGACAGCCTGCCGTCGGCGACGTAGAACTGGAAGAACGCGTGGCAGGGCGGCAGCGCCATCCTCGGGATGTCGGCGACGTTCCACGCGGACACAATGATCCGCCGGGAGTCGGGATTCTCCCGCAGCGTGCGCAGCACCTCGCTGATCTGGTCGACATGACCGCCGTCCGGGGTCGGCCACGACCGCCACTGCACGCCGTAGACCGGGCCGAGGTCGCCGTCCGGCGCCGCCCACTCGTCCCAGATCGTGACGCCGTGATCCCGGAGCCACGTGACGTTCGAGTCGCCGCGCAGGAACCACAGCAGTTCGTAGGCGATCGAGCGGAAGTGCACCTTCTTCGTCGTGATCAGCGGGAAGCCGTCGGACAGCCGGTAGCGCAGCTGGTGACCGAAAATCGAACGAGTCCCCGTGCCGGTGCGGTCCTCCTTACGGGCGCCATTGTCGAGTACGTGGTGGAGCAGGTCTTCGTACTGCGTGTCCGGCATGCACGCAAGCTTAACCAAGGGGCCGGGGACACTCTGCCACCCCGGCACCCGGACTCAGGCGGGGGCCGTCAGGAGCCAGCGCCAGCGGGGCAGCTCGAAGCCGACGACCACGAGGGCGAGCGCCGTGACGGCCACGGTAGCGGGCACGGGCCAGGCGACCCACGCGGCGGCGACGGCGGCCACCAGTTGCAACAGGACGAGCGCGATCGTGACCGGCCCCGGCACCGCGACGATCGTCCGGGCCTTGTCTCCGGGGGTGGAGAACACCGTCGGCAGGCCGATCAGGACGATCACCGCCAGGACCGCCAGCGGCACCGAGTACGGTGCCAGCGCCCAGGGCGTCGCCACCCAGGCGACCAGTTCGGCCAGGAAGCGTAATGCGGAGCCGGCCCTGCTGTCGGGCGCCTGTCCGCCGGGGCTCATTGTCACGGGGGCAACTTACACCGTGGGCTGCGGAGCCGCGGTGGGGGTCAGCGGGGCTGGAAGCGCAGGATGCGGTCGTCGCCGTCGCGGAGGTCGCCGCGGCCGTCGGTGTTGGAGGTGGTGACCCACAGGGCGCCATCCGGTGCGACCTGCACGGTGCGCAGCCGGCCGTATCGCCCGGCGAGTAGTGCGGCCGGTTCGCCCACCGTGTCCCCGTCGAGGGGCAGACTCCAGAGCCGTTCGCCGCGCAGCGCCGCGACGTAGGCGGTGGTGCCCGCGATCGCGATCCCGGACGGGGACGCCTCACGGACGGGCCAGGTGACGAGGGGGTTGGTGTAGCGCCCGCCGGAGGTGTCGCCTTCGCCTTCGACGTCGGGCCAGCCGTAGTTGCGTCCCGGCCGGATGAGGTTGACCTCGTCGAGGTCGTTCTGGCCGAACTCGGTGGCGAACAGGCGATCTTCGTCGTCCCAGGCCAGGCCCTGGACGTTGCGGTGGCCGAGGCTGTAGACCGCGGAGCCCGGCGTGGGGTTGCCGGGCGCCGGCTCGCCGTCGGGGGTCAGCCGCAGGATCTTGCCGTTGGGGCTGTCCGGGTCCTGTGAGCTGGTGGTGTCGCCGGCGTCGCCGGTGCCGGCGTAGAGCATGCCGTCAGGGCCGAAGGCGATGCGGCCGCCGTTGTGGAAGCCCGCCTTGGCGATGCCGTCGAAGACCACCTCCGGGTCGCCGCCGTCGAGCCGGAACCGGATGATGCGGTTGTCGTCGGCGGCGGTGAGGTAGGCGTAGACGAGGTTGTCGTTGGCGAAGCCGGGAGAGGCGGCGAGGCCGAGCAGCCCGCCTTCGCCACCCGCGGCGACGCCGGGTACGTCGGCGACCTGGCGGGGCTGGCCGCCCGGCGTCAGCCGCAGGATCCGGCCGGAGTCGCGTTCGGCGATCAGCGCGTCGCCGCCGGGCAGGAAGGTCAGCCCCCACGGCACGTCGATGCCGCGGGCCAGTTCCTCCACAGCGCCCAGCCCGGAGGCGGTCGCGGTGGGGGAGCCAGCGGGAGAGCCGGCGGGGGAGTCGGTCGCGGTGCTGGTCACCGGGGGAGCGGGTGTCGCGCCGGTGGTGGTGGCATCGTCGTTGCCGGCGCACGCGGCGACACCTGTGCCCAGCATGAGCGCCACTACCGAGCGGGTCCACAGTGTCGTCGCGCGCATTCGTCTCCATCTTCCGATCAGCGGCGGATCATGCCGTACGGACATCAATCCATCACAGCGGCGCGAAAAGAGGTGTAAAGGATCAGCGGCCGCCCCCGACGGAAGCTGCCTTCACAGCAGGGCCTCGACGGTGATCGGCAGGGTACGGACGCGGCGGCCGGTGGCGTGGAAGACGGCGTTCGCGATGGCCGGCGGCGGTGACCGTCGGCAGGGTCAGCGCTCGGTGTAGACCACGCCCACCTTGTCCAGTTCCGTCCCTGAGCGGCCGTGGAAGCCCGCGATCTGCCGGCCGGCCGGGGCGCTGAAGGTGGTGCAGTCGGAGGTGGTGGTGCCGCCCGCGAGCGTACGGCCGAGGTTGGTGGTGAAACGCGCGTAGAAGATCCGCGTCTGACCGTTCCTGGCGCCCCGGCACAGGTGCAGGGACGTGGCGTACTCGTCGGCGCCCAGCGCCAGCGTCCCGGCCGTGCCTCCGGTGCCGCCGTGCGCCAGGATGGTGCCGTTGCGCAGGGTGAGGCCGATGCGGTCGACGCGGGAGCCGGCGTTGAGCGACAGCGTGGCCGCCTGGGCGCGCGTGGGCACGACGTCGGTGAAGTACGTCCCGTGCGGGCCGCCGAACTGCTCGCTGAGCTGGAACGACGGGTTGAGCGTCCAGGAGAGCGAGGCGGAGATCGGGTAGTGGTCGGACAGCGGCTCGCCGGCCGTGTCCCGGAAGGCGGCGTGGTCGTTGGCGTAGCCGGTGGCGGTCAGCGTCACGTAGGAGCCGCCCCGGTAGAGGATCTTGTCGACCACTTCGCACGCGTTGCTGACCGTCGCGTCGTCGCAGGCCAGATCGGGTGAGCCGGCCGCCGGCGGGGTGCCGCCGCGGACCCGCTGGACCCACACGTCGGTGAGGCCGTTCTGCGCGAGCAGGTCGCGGATGTTGTCGCCGGCACGGGTGTAGCGGGTGTTGGTGTCGCCGTAGACGATCACCGGGTGCCCGGCCGAGTGCGTCTGGATGAACGACGACAACTGCAGCAGGTTGGCGCGCCGCGCGGCCAGGTCGCCGCTCCCGGTCCCGGCGTCGGCGTGCAGGTTGTACAGGTGCGCGTAGACGCCCGTGGCCAGCCGTACGCGCATGAACGTGAACCCCTTGGGGGTCAGGCAGTCGCCCGAGCCGATGAAGCAGTCGTCCCAGGTGACCCGCTCGAAGTCGTCCGCGTCGTACGGCAGGTCGGACAGCGTGTTGAGCCCGCTGCCGAACGGCACGCCGCCGCTGGTCGGCGTCCTGTGCGGGTGGCCGTCGGCGGCGTACAGCGCGGCGTGGTAGTTGAAGTCCTCCTGGACCTGCACGATGTCGTACGGCCCCAGCCGCGCGCCGATGAGCGGCGTGTTGACGGCCGGGTTGCTTCCGGAGAGCGGTTCCGGCAGGCCGGCGATGTTGTAGGCCAGCGCAGAGAAGGAGCCGGAAGCGGCGGCGGCGTGGGCGGGGAGTGGGAGAGCGATCCCCGCGAGCAGGACGAGCAGCGCGGATAAGCGAGCGATCCTCATGCCAGCGACGGTAAATAGCGAAGGTTAAGCCGTAAAGTCGCGTTGTTCATGAGGAGTTCTTGTGTCCGAGCCGCCGCGGACGCCTCCGGCCCGGTGATCGGCCGCGGAGGAGGTGAACGGTGGTCACCTCCTCCGCGGCGGCCCCGCGGAGGAGGTCAGGGGACGGTCGCGTGCGACGGCGTCAGGAGCACGTCCAGGGACACGATGTAGTCCTTCATCTGGTCCAGGGACCGCATCGGCCGGTCCGCGTCGAAACGGATGTCGGCGAAGGAGGCGACCAGCCGCTCCAGCACGATGCGACCCAGCGTCCGCACCAGGGGCAGGCCGAGGCAGATGTACATGCCCTGCCCGAAGGTCAGATGCGGGTTCGGGGAGCGCCTGATGTCGAAACGTGCCGCGTCAGGGAAATGCTCCTCGTCGAAGTTGGCCGAGGAGTCCCACACCACCACGTACTGGCCCGCCTTGATCTCGCGCCCGCCGAGCACGGTGTCGTGCCGGGCCGTGCGCCACAGGTTGAACCACGAGAAGTCGAAGCGCAGGATCTCCTCGATGGCCCCCGGGATCAGCGAGGGATCGCGCCGCAACGTCTGGTGGAGCTCCGGATCCAGGCAGAAACGCGCGAAGGCGTAGGCCAGCATCAGCGAGAGCGGCGCGTTGCCCGCGGTCGCCAGATCCAGGCACATGTGGACGATCTTCTCCTCCGCCAGCCGCCCGTCCTTGCCGCGCTCCGCCAGCAGCGTGCTCATCAGATCGTCGCCCGGGTCGCGCTTGCGCGCGTTCAGCTGCTCGGTGAACAGGGCGACCACGTCGGCGTGGTCCGGCGAGCGGACCCCGATCAGCTGGCCGAACATCTGGTCGGACCATTCACGGAACCGGCCGGGGCCGGTGATGCGCAGTCCGAACATGTCCGCGACGACGCGTTCCATGAGCGGATAGCACAGGTCCCCGAGGATCTCCATCCTGCCGGAGGACCGGGCGTCCGAGAGCAGCGAGTCGACCATCGCGGTGAATTCCGGCGCGCGGCTCTCGATCCTGCCCGGCACGAAGGTCCGCGCGACGAAGCCGCGCAGGAAACGATGCTCGGGAATGTCCGCCCGGCCGAAGGAGAACGGCAGGCCCATGTGGGTCTTGTTGGTCACCGAGAAGGTGTCGGGATCCTTGAGCACCTGCTGGACGTCGGCGTACCGGAAGACCTCCCACAGGTTGTGGTCGGGGCGGAAGCGTAACGGCTCCTCGCGCTGCATCCGCTGGAACCAGGCGATCCGCGCCTCGATCGAGTCGCTCAGCTCGGGAAAGAGCAGCTCCCTGGTCGGCTTGCTCGATGTGGTGGTCATGTCCTCGTCTTTTCTTCCTGGTACGTGGAGGTCATCAGAGCAGTTCCGCCGTGAGCCAGATGTGTTCCTTCGTGCGGTACGTGCTCTCCCACACGGCCCTTCCGACCCCGGGAAGCCGGTCGGTGTGCGCGTCGATCACCTTGCCCAGGAGCGGGCTGCTGAGCGTCTCCGAGGTCGGCCCGTACTGGACGATGAGCTTGTTGCCCGTCGCCTGGCTGAACCGGAGCCTGCCGACCGGCGCGTCGCAGATGCGCTCGCGCACCGGCGTGGGCGCCACGCTCACCAGCGGCGCCCAGGCGTACATGGACTCACCGCTGACGACCGCGTGGTCCTGCAGCACCGTGAACGGCAACGACTTGGCGAAGTCCACGCAGAGCTGCTCGTTGAGGTCGTAGGCCAGCTCGGCCTCGACCTCCACGCCCAGTGGTTGCCACGTGAGCCTGATGGGGATGCGGCGCAGCGGGTCCTCCTCGACGGCGACCGGCTCGGGCCGGTACTCCGGCCGCGTCGTGACGTCGGCGGGGGTGTAGCGGTAGCGGTCGCCGATGTGCCACGGGAAATAGTGGTGCGACCAGGCCGTCAGCCGGTTCACGTACTCGGTGAACGTGGCCAGCCTGTCCACCAGCTCCCGGCGGTCGTCGGTGGGCTCGGCGACGCGGGCCGCGTAGTCCGCCAGCATCGGGAAGCCGTTGTAGCCGAGAAAGGTGCTGTAAATGGGATCCAGCGTGCGGAAGACGGTGAGCACGTTCTCGACGGTCAGGCTCTCGTCCGTCGCCATTCTCAGCAGTTGGTAGACATTCATGGAATAGTCGCGGACGATGCTGTTCGCGAAATCCCACGCGGTGAAGTACTGATCGTATGACCCGGGCAGGTCGGGCAGCGTCCCGGTGCGCATTTGCCGGATTTCCGAGGGCTCCTCGGAGATGAACGTCGTGATGAGTTCTCTGAGTTCTGGGTATGCCGACACCTGTCCCCCAATTGACGTACACGATGGTGTGTCTGGTTGTGTGGGAATCCTTACGACGTCGCCCGTAGACGATCGGGCGAGCAGCGGGTCAGCAGGGGATGGACCTCCCCTGTGACGATCTGTGTGGCCAGGGTCCGTCCGATGAACGGGGCCAGGGTGATGCCGCTGTTGGCGAAGGCCTCGTAGTAGCCGGAGACGCCGGGCAGCGCGCCGACGCTGGGAAAGCCGTCCGCCGGGAACACCGCGGTGCCCAGCCGGATCCGCTCGACGACGGCCGAGGCCAGCGCCGGGACCGTGCGGTGGGCCCGTTCCAGCAGGTCCTTGACGATCTCGTCGCCGGGCTCCGGCCGGTGATCGGCCGGGAGGACCGCGTCAACCTGGTCGGAGCGCACCCGTACGCGGCCCCGGCCCGCCGACCTGACGTGCGCCTCCGCACCGCGCAGCACGTGTCGTACCGGATCGCCGTCGGCCGCGAGGTCGATCACGAGGCTGCTGCGCGAGGCGACCGCGCCGAGCATGGGAGCCCCGAGCTTGGCGGCCACCGTGACGGCCTCCGGGCCGGCGGCGTTGACGACGGCGTCCACCTCGATGCGGTCCCGGCTTGCCAGCCGGAGCGCCACGACCCGGTCGCCGTCCACCTCGATGTCCTCGACCGCGCTGTTCCACAACGTCAGGGCGCCGGACCGCTGCGCGTTCGCGATCAGCGCGGAGACCAGTTTCGGCCCGTCGATCCAGCCCTCGTCGGGGAAGCGCACGATCGGCCCCTGATCGTGCGGGAAGGCGATGCGCGGCTCCCACTCCCTGTTCACCCGGGCCGCGTCGCACCAGAGCGCACGATAACCCCAGGACGTGAGCCGATCGACGACCTGCGCGAACGACTCATCGGTGCCGGCGCCGCCCGCGCCGCCGGCGTCGCTCCACGCCAGGCTTCCGGTGGGGAACCACCAGGGGGCGTTGTCGAACTGCCGGGCGAAACGTACGTGCTCGATCATTCCGGTGTGGCTCAGCTCGAACCGTGGGTAGGTCGGCTGCTGGTAGGCGCTCAACCGGGAGAAGCTGACGTCCGTGGTCAGGCCGCCGGGCCGCGCACGCTCCACACAGTGCACCCGCACACCGCGTCGCGCCAGGGCGAAAGCCACGCAGGCGCCGATGACGCCGGTACCCACGATCCCTACGGTTCTCACTGCCGCCTCCGGTCCGGCCACTCCGGCTGGTGGGTCGCGGGCGCGTCACGCCAGGAGAGGAGTAATTCGGAATTCGTCACGCATAGCAGATCACCATGGGGTCACGCCGGGACGCAATGAATTGCCCGAGTGGTCCGGCCATTCAGCCATCAACTGGTATGGCTGACTAACGCCGAATTGTTCCTGACTGCACTTGACGAGGCGAAAAGTGCCCGGCGTTACTGGATGAATGTGAAATGAGTCACGCCGCTATGGGGAATATAGCGGCAACGTGAAGTTGCGGGAAGCGGAACGCAATATGGACGCGGAACGGGCGCGCGCCAACGGGACAGCGCGGCCCCGTTCCGCTTCGGTCGCGGAGACGGGCGGCGCGGCCCGTTCCATTACGGTCGGCCGGTGGGCGGCGCGGCCCGTTCCGCGTCGGCTGGCTGGCCGGTCGGCGGGCGAGTCCGGGCCGGACGCCGTACAGGCCGCCGGACGACCGTCAGGACGCGAGCAGGCCGGTGATCTGGCGCATGGCGTCGGCGAGGACGCCGACGGCCTCGGGGAGCAGGCCGCTGCGTACCGCACCGTAGCCGATCACCACTCCGGGCGCGGACGGGCGGCGGCCGAGCCGGAAATGGGTGCCCGGATGCACGAGCACCGACCGCGCCCGCGCGACCGCGGTCAGCCGCACGTCGTCCACCCCGTTCGGCACCTGTACGTAAGCGTGGGTGCCGGCGGGTGCGCCGGTCATCCTGGCGCCCGGCAGGTGCCGCTCGACGGCCTCGCGCAACGCGGAGCGCCGGGCTCTGAAGACGTGCCGGACGTGCCGTACGTGCTGGTCCAGCACGCCCGAGGAGATGAAACGGGCGAACGTCAGCTGGGTGAGCGGGTCCGGGGCGCCCAACTGCATCCGGCCGAGCCGTTCCGTCACCTGCTCCGGCGCCACCGCCCAGCCGACCTGCACGCACGGGCCGAGCAGGGCCCCGGTCGCCCCGACGTAGATCACCCGGTCCTTGCGGTGCCGTTGCAGGGCGAGCGGGCCGCTGCCGGCGCCCAGCCACAGATGACCGTCCCGGTCGTACTCGATCACCCAGCCGTCCACGTCGGCGGCCCAGCGCAGCAGCGCCTCCCGCCGCCTCGGCGACAGCACGACCCCGGTCGGCAGCTGCGAGACCGGTGTGACCAGCACGGCGCGCGCCCCGGACCGTTCGAGCGCGTCCACGTCGATGCCCTCGGCGTTCACCGGCACGCCGGTCACCGTCAGGCCGGCGTGCCTGGCGAGCGCGGCCTGCCAGGGCGCGCCCGGGTTCTCCACGGCGATGTGGTCGTCCCCCAGTTCGCGCAGGACGCGGCACACCACGCCGACGGTGTGGTCGAAGTCCGCGGTGACGGCCACCTCCGCGGCGCTCGCCCGTACGCCCCGCGAACGGCCCAGGTAGGCGGCGAGCTCGCGGCGCAACTCCGGGACGCCGAGGGGGTGCCGCCGCGGGCCGGGCTCGCCGATGGAGCGGCCCACGTGCTCATAGGCCTGCAGCCATTCGCGCGAGGGGAAGAACACCGTGCTCGTCGCGTCCACCCGCAGGTCGAAACGGGCCTGCGCGCTTCTGGCCGGCTCGGCCGCCGCCCGCCCCTGGCGAGGCAGATGGGTCGCCACCCTGGTGCCCGACCCCTGGGCGGCGCGAAGGTAGCCTTCGGCGATCAGCTGTGCGTAGGCCTGGACCACGACGCTGCGCGAGACCCCGAGGTCTCCGGCGAGGTCGCGGCTCGACGGTAACCGGACGCCCGGGTGCAGGGTGCCGTCCAGGATCCGGCCGCGGATGGCCTTCTGGATCTGCGCGGTCATGGGCAGCCGCGACTTCCGGTCGATGGCGATCGGTATCATTGTTCTCCCCCGACGCTGACTTTTCGTTCAGCGCTTGTCTCCCCGCGGCGTCCGGAATTCTCTTCCGCGCCGGCGTCCCCGTGGCGTCCGGGATTCCCTTGTGCGCCGGCATCCCCGTGGCGCTCGCTTCTTGCGCTCTGACTTTTCCGGTGGGCTTCTGCCTTCGCGATGGCCGCCGCCGCCGACGGGCTCAAACGCACAGGGCCGGCGCCATTGGCGGCCGGAACGTTCGACGCGGGACAACAGCGGCGGCGGCCGTACCGGGGCAATCGCCCGGCACGGCAGGGGGAGTGCGGGGACGGGCACCCGTCTGGGCGAACGGATGGGATCAGTGCCCGGGAGCGGGCACGCGATCGGGCGTCTGGCTGTCGCCGGAGCGCACCGTGCCCGCCCCGGCCACCATCGCGACGATCGTCTGCCCGGCCGCCGCCACGCACATCAGCAAGATCGGCACCTGCCAGCCGGAGCTCATCGTGTGCAGCAGCCCGAAGACCACCGGCCCCACGGCGGCCAGCAGGTAACCGACCGACTGCGCCATCGCCGACAACGAGCCCGCCACGCTCGGGTCCTGGGCGCGCAGGCTCATGAAGGCCAGCGCGAGCACGAGGCAGGCTCCGCCGCCCAGCCCGAGAACGATGCTCCACACCAGCGCCAGGCCCGGCGCCACGAAGAGCCCGAGGTAACCCGCGAGCATGACCGCCGAACAGATCGTCGCCAGCGCGCGCTGGTCACGCGCCCACCGCATCGCACCGGGCACCGCCAGGCTGGTCACCACCGCCACCGCCTGGAACAGGAACAGCAGCCATCCCGCCGCGGCCGGGCTCATGCCGTTGTCCTGGAAGACCTGGGGCAGCCACGTCACGACGACGTAGAAGCCCAGCGACTGCAGCCCCATGAACGCGGTGACCGCCCACGCCAGCCCCGACCCCCACGGCAGCCCGTGCCGGCGCATCGCCTGCGCGGCCTGCCGCGGCGCCCGCATCTGGGGAAGCCACAGCAGCAGCGCCACCAGCGCGGCCAGCACCCAGCAGCCCAGGGCGGTGTACCAGCCGCCGGGGGCGATCTCGCTGATCGGCACCGCCACCCCGGACGCCACCGCGGCGACTCCGCCCATCACCGTGGCGTACGCGCTGGTCAGCAGCCCGACCTTGGTGGGGAAGTCACGCTTGATGAGGCTCGGGAGCAGCACGTTGCCCACGGCGATGCCCGCACCGATCAGCACCGTTCCCGCGAACAGGCCGGCCGCCGTCGGCACCCACCGCAGCGCGATGCCCAGCGTCAGCACCACGAGCGCGCCGCCGAGGAGCTGGTCGGCCCCCCATCGCGCGGCCAGCCGGGGCACCAGCGGGGACACCGCGGCGAACGCCAGCAGGGGCAGGGTGTTCAGCAGTCCCGCCACGGCCGGGGCCAGCCCCAGATCGGCCTGTACACGATCCAGCAACGGCCCGACGCCGGTCAGGCTCGCCCGCAGGTTCGCCGCCACCACCAGCAGTCCCCAGATGAGCAATGCCTGACCCGAACGACGCGTCAAAGTGTTGTCCATGGGTACCACGATCAAGGCGTACAGCGCCCGGCAGCCAGGCCGTACCCCAGGCTAGCCCCCACAGGGCCACCCTCCGCGCCAAGCCACAGCGAACCGCCGGCATTTCGGCGGCGGCGTCCTCGTCCTGAACTACGGCGGACGGTTGGCGGTGGTGCCCTCGTCCTGCATTACGGCGGATGGTCGGTGGTGGTGTCCTCGGCTGGTATTGCGGCGGACGGTCGGCGGGCCAATAACGGCGGTGGTGCCCTCGGTCCGCGTCGCGGTGGGCCGGTATTCTGGCGGCGTGGGGACACCACTGGGGGACTTCATCCGCGCCAAGCGCGACAGCATCCAGCCGCAGTCTCTCGGGCTGCCGGACCGTGGCCGCCGCCGCTCACCGGGCCTGCGCCGGCAGGACCTCGCCTCGTGGGCCGACATCAGCGTCGAATACCTGACCAGGATCGAGCAGGGCCGCGACCGCAATCCCTCGCCGACGGTCGTCAACGCCCTCGCCGACGCGCTGCGCCTCGACCACTCCGAGCGCAACCACCTGCGCTACCTCGCGAAGATCACCGGCGACGAGTGCGCCGTGCACATCCGCCCCGTGCCGCCGTCGCGGCGGGTACGGCCGACCGTCCTGGACACCCTGCGCCTGCTTGAGCCCGGCATCGCCATCGTGGCCAACCGGCTGGGCGACGTCCTCGCCCACACCAGCAGCTTCCGGCTGGTCACCGGCGGGACCGGGCTGCTCGACCCCGCCCACCCCAACCTCAACCGCTACGTCTTCACCGACCCCCGCGCGCGTGCGTTCTTCGTCGACTGGGACGACGTCGCCGACGAGCAGACGTTCGACCTGTGGCAGGCGCCGTCGCTGGAGAATCTGGAGTGGCTGACCGGCGAACTCTCGCCCATCGCCGGGTCCGAGTTCACCCACCGCCTGAAGCGTCATGTGGTGCCGCGGCGCGGCATCCTGCGGCTCAACCACCCGGCCGGGCACCAGCTGCGGCTGCGCCGCGAGACGCTCGAACTACCGGCGGAGGCTCAGCAACTCGTCGTCTTCCTCCCGGCCGACGACCAGACGGCCGAGGTCGTCGACCAGCTTCAGCGCCAGTCCCACGGCCGGCTCCGTTCCATCTCCTGACGCATCAGACGGGCGGCATCAGGTCGCTGTCGCTGATGGTGTACGTGAGCACGGGATAGGTGAAGTCTGTTTCCTTGTTCTCGCGGCGGCGCAGCTGGTAGAACTCTCGCCGCTGCTCGTCGTCGGCCGAGGTAAGCCGTGCGCCGCCCGGGAAGTAGGTCTGCTCGTCGCGAAACCGCACGAAGGTCTTCGACGTTCGGAAGGTCACGCCCAACCAGCGGTTCTCAGCCGGCTGGGAGCTTCTGTCCAGCACGATCTTGTGCTTGTGCCGCCGGTTCGTGTCAACGGAGAACACGACGGCGCTGTTGTGCGTCAAGGGGATGTCGACCTTCCCGCCGCCGGGCTCCTTCGATTCGACGATCAGCTTCCTCGTTGGGTTCACATCGGGATTCTCGTAGCAGGAGTACACGGCGATGAACGACTGTTCCGCCAGATCGAGAGCCTGGTCGGAATGGCTGCCCATGGTCGCGTAGGCGTTCGTGTACGCCTCGACAAGAGCGTTGTTGAAGCCGACGGTGAGCGCCGCGCGTTCTTGGATCTGCTGTGCCAGTCGCTCGTGCACCGCCTGGAAACGTTGCGCAGGAGCGCCGTATCGGGTGGTTGTGCGTACGAGAGGTATGCCACCCGTCTCGTCAACCTTGACCAGGACGGTCCCCGCCCTGCCCTTTCCCATGTCCTCGAACCGGACCGATGCGAACAGCTCCTCGAAGAGATTCCGTTCGCCGGGCAAGGCGTAGGAGCGTATCTCGTCCAGCATCCTAGGCCCGGGGAGCAAGATAGTCTCCCGAGTTCATGCTGAAGAGGAACTCGTCACCGTAATCGATGAAAGCCCGGCTCCTGTTTTCCTCGGCGTACAACTTGCGCAGCTCGTTCATGCCCTCGGGCGTGGGCGGTTCCAGCTTCGCCAGACTTCCGGCCGTCTTGAGGAACGTCTGGCCGTCCTTGTGAACGGCTTCGGCGCTCGAACAGCGGACCACGTAGCCCAGCCTGATCGGGAGCAGTCCGGAGTCAAGCGTCGACGGCCGGATTTCGTGCGTGTACAGCCGGTTGGTGGACAGCGGCATGAAGAACACGGAGCCGGGATACAGGGTGATGGTGAACTGCTGGGGGAGCGCGTTCTCGGCGTGTCCTTGGGACGGCTCCTTGAGGCGGAAATGGAGCTTCGTCAGCCCGCTGACACCGTTCAGAGCGTGGTCGAAGGCGTCCTCGGCCAGGGGACGCAGTTTGTCGAGGCGGTCATAGAAGGTGCAGAAGGCCATGATGCCGTTGACGGGCATGTCCTTGGTCTTGTCGGCGTGGGCCGAAATCTTGGCCTTGGACTGCTTGCGCTCAGCGGTGGCCGGGGTGTTGCGGTAGACCTGCGCGAGTACATGATTCAGCGGAGCCTGGTCCCGGAATACAAAGGTGGCCTCGCGGTTCAGGGCCTCGACGATCCGCGAGTCGGTCGCGGAGAAGTTGTCGGTCGGCCCCGAGAGGTTAGTGGAGCACCGGAGCAGGCGGAAGTGCAGTTCGTCGCCGTCCCGGGTAACGGGGGTCAGATAGATTCCCGTTCGATGGGCTGTGCCGGTCTTGGTGGACTCCGTGAGGGACTGGAAGGCGTGCTCCGAACAGATCCGGCTGAAGTGATCCGAGTCGAGGCCGAAAAAGCGCCGGTAGTACACGCCGACGCCATGTACGCGGGTGGGCACCTGCCCGAGGTCGACGACCCTCCAGGATTCGCCGTAACCGTGCGAAAGTTCCCGGACAACGAACACCCGCGCCGCCGTATCGAACCGGTGGCCGCCGAACCTCGATATGTCGCCACACAGGTAAACGGTTTTCCGCTCCAGGTCGGGCGAGCCGGAGACAAAGTCATCCAGAGTTATCACGGACCCGCAGAAGTCCCTGATCAGGCCATCATCCGGTAAGGGCGACGACGCTATCAAGAAGTTGCTCGCACTCTCGATACGGGCAACCGGTCGTTCTGTTGTGTGCATAAACCCTGCCTGCTCCGTGTACGGGCGTCTCCACTGTACTGGACGTCTTCCGACGACCGGCACGACCACCGATCGGGCCCCTGCTCAAGCTCACGGAAAGCGCATTCCCCCTCCTCTCGGCCAGCTCTTGACAAGGTCCATGGTTACGTAAACACTCTGCGGCAAGGCACCTCAAGCGTCGCGCGCGCGGCTCACGGCAGATCTTTGTTAGCGCTAACAAGCGTTCCAGATCCAGTGATGGGAATGTCATGACACCGAACAAGGCGTCTGACGGTCGCTCATCGGGACCGTCGCTGATCCTCCTGATCGTGGCGGCGCTCGCCGCGACGGCGAGCCTCGTCGTCGCCGCGCCGCCGGCCAATGCCGCCACCAGCCAGTTCCGGGGCATGAACTGGGCGGTGCTGGGTGACAACTTCAGCACCGGCACGCTCGTCGTGCAGGGCCTGAGCCAGTCCGACAACAACGCGACCGTCCGGGCCAAGGCCAACGCCCTCTACGACGACATGGCAGCCACCATGGGCGTCAACACCGTCCGGCTGCCCATCAACACGCACACGGTGGCCAACACGAATTGGTGGAACGCCTACCGCGGCGCCATCGACGCCGCCACCGCCCGTGGCTTCAAGGTCATTCTCGCCTATTGGGAGGACGGCGCCGCCTCCGGCGGAAGGATCACGAACCTCGCCGCATGGAACACGATGTGGTCCAGCGTCACCAACACGTACGGCTCGAACAACAACGTCTACTTCGAGCCGATGAACGAGCCGCACGGCTACACCTCGGCGGAGTGGCGCGACGTCGCGGCGAACTGGCTGAGCTATCACACCTCCGCGGTGCCCGGCCGGGTGCTCATCGGCGGCACCGGCTACAGCCAGGACCTGAGGGACGTCTGCAACGACAGCCGTTTCAACGCGACGCTGCTGTCCTTCCACCATTACGCCTTCTTCTACGGCGCGATGACCTATGACGCCTTCCGAAGCCACATTCAGACGCGTCTGGGCAACTGCGCCTCCCGCGCGGTCGCGACCGAGTTCGGCGCACCGATGTCCACCGGCCTCAACTACGGCGACACGAACAGCACCGACAATTTCGTGCGCCACATCCGCGCCATGGCCCAGGTCATGCGTGACAACCAGATGGGCGGCACCTACTGGCCCGCTCTCGGCGGCAAGCCGACCGAAAACCTCGGTTACGACTATTACTCGATGTACGCCCTGAGCGGCAGCGGCAGCAATCTCAACCTGGCCGTCCGCAACCCCTCCGGCGCCGATCGCATCCGATACGCCTGGGGCGACACCACTGCTCCGCCGACGGCCTACACGATAACCGCGCGGCACAGCGGCAAGGCCATGGACGTTCAGCAACCGAACACCGACAACGGTGCGCGCGTCGGTCAGTACACCTACGGCGGGAACGCGTGGCAGCAGTGGCAGTTCCAGGACGCCGGCAGCGGTTACTGGCGCATCATCAGCCGCCACAGCGGAAAGTGCCTTGATGTGGTGAGCGCTTCGACCGCCGACGGCGCCGAACTCATCCAGTACACCTGCGGCTCCGGCAACAACCAGCAATTCCAGATGGTCGCCAACGGCGGTTACTTCCAGCTCCGGGCACGACACAGCGGCAAATGCGTGGACGTACCCGCAGCATCGACCGCGGACGGCGTGATCCTCAAGCAGTATCCGTGCAACACCGGCACCAACCAGCAATGGTCGCGCACGGCGGTTCAGACGTGACCGCCGCGCGACTCCGGGCCCCGGCCGGGCCCGCTACTGTCATCATCGGTAGCGGACACGAACGGGTTAAGGTGACAGCTGGGCCATGGAGGATCTGACCGGCTACTGGGAGTTGGAGGCATACGCCGAAGCCCCTGAGCTCTGCGAGGACAGGGGAGCGGACACCCGGCCGTACGTGGCGGGCTGGCTCGAAGATCCGGCGCCGCCCGTACCGGAGGACTTTCGGGCGATCAGCGGTTTCGTCCTGCACATCGCCCGGGGACGGCACGGCCACCGAGTACACCACCCACCCGGTGGAGATGCCGTGGTGGGGCAGTGAGGTGGCGCTCGACAACTATTGCGAGCCCTTCGACGGCGAGATCGTCCACCGGGACGGCGCGTCGTACTACGTGCCGGACGCGGACCAGAACGGCGAGGTGGCGCCCAACGGGTACCACTACGGCAACGGCTATGACTGTGCCGCCACGACGCGGTTGACCCTGGATGAGGCCGGGCGGCTGGTGCGTACCACGTCGGTGGACTTCGAGCAGGGGTTCCTGCTGGCCCGGCTCTGGTACCGGTACGTGCGGGTGAGCGCGCCCACGCGGCCCCGGCCCGCGCGCGTCGAGGACGCCCCCGCGCCGTCGTCGATCGACGAGGCCGTCGTGGTGCCCGTTCCCGCGGACATCGCCTCCGCTCTGGCGGCGGCCTATCGCTCGGCGATCGCCGACCACCGCACCGCCGGCAGGACCTTCGACGACACCACCCCCGTCACCGGCATCGTGGAGTACTCCGACCTGACCCGGAGCGGAGGTCAGCAGGGCGGGCGGTTCACGACGAGGGCCATCCCCACCCTCGGCGGCCTGCGGTGCACGACCTCGTTCGGGCAAACCGGGAGGGCACTGGACGAAGCGCACGCCCTGCTGGGCGACCACCTCTTCGAGGCATACGGGGACGCGATCGCGGTGGACTGGTGGGGCACGCGGCGCATCTCGGTGCTGACCCGCTACCGGGAAGAGGCCGCGATGCCCGAGGTACGGGTCTTCCCCGGGCCCGCAGCCTGGGGCCTGGGGCGCGAATTCGCCGTCCAGCGGCAGCTGCTCGCCCAGCTCGCCGAGCCGCGCTGACACAGATGGTCAACTTGTTGATTCTCGCGGGACTGGGTCGCCGTTCCGGTCCTGCGTAGGGTCCCAGGAAGGCGGCACTTCATCCGCCGCCGCGCCGAGTGTTCCGGCGTATTCACGAGAGAAGGAAGCACCCCATATGCGCGCCCTTGTGGTCGCTCACGGCGACGCCGGGCCCATCCGGTTCGCCGAGGTCGATGAGCCCGTACCGTCCGCCGGTGAGGCGTTGGTGGAGATCCGGCACATCGGTCTCAACTTCGGAGAGCTGAACTACGTGCACCAGTGGCCGGCCGGCGCCGTGCACGGGCACGACGCGGCCGGCGTCGTGGTGCGCGCCGCATCCGACGGCTCGGGGCCGCCCGAAGGTACGCGCGTCGCAGTGGGCATGGCTCCCCACGCGTGGGCGGAGCGGGCGGCGGTCAGCCCCGCCTCGCTCGGCACCGTCCCCGAGGGCGTGGACCTGGCCGACGCCGCCGCGCTGGGGATCGCCGGCGTCACCGCACTCCGCGTGCTGCGCAAACGTTCCCTGCTGGCGCGCAATGTCCTGGTCACCGGCGCCAGCGGGGGCGTGGGGCACTTCGCCGTCCAGCTGGCCGCGCTGGCGGGCGCCCGGGTGACGGCACTCGTCGGTTCGCCGGACCGGGCCGCCGGACTCCGGGAACTCGGCGCGTACGAGGTCCTGACCGACCTGGCCGAGACCGGGAACCGGTTCGACCTCGTCCTGGACACGGTCGGCGGGCCGTTGGTGGCCCAGGCGTGGCGTTCCCTCGCCGAGGGCGGCACCATCCACCTGGTCGGTTACTCCTCGGGGCAGGAGACCACGTTCCCGCCGGGAACCTTGTTCGGCTTCGGCGAGCCCCGCAGCATCGTCACCTTCGGCGACATGACGCCGACCAGCGGGGACCTGACGGACCTGCTGGGCCTCATGGCCGCCGGGAGGCTCTCGGCACCGGTCGGACTGCGAGGCGACTGGCAGGAGGTGGACGACGCCGTCCGGGCGCTGTTCGCGCGGAAGGTGCACGGAAAGGTCGTTCTTGACGTGGCCTGATGCTGTGCACGAGGGCACCTGCGCCGTCGCCCGCCAGTGGGCCGCCGGCGGCGGTGGACGAGAATGGACCCATGGATGTGCTGGCGGAGGTCTTGCGGGTTTCCGGTGCCCGTGGGGCGCTCGGGGTCATGCTGAAGGCCGGAGGAACCTGGGGCGTGCGGCTGGACTCCTCTCTGGGGGCGGCACTGCACGTGGTGGCCCGCGGCACGATGTGGCTCCGCTTTCCGGGCGAGAAATCGATCGAGGTGCAGGCCGGAGACGCCGTACTGGTGCCGCCGGGCACCGCGCACGGGATGTCCGGCGGCGCCGCCGCGACGTTGGGTTCCTGCGACCGTGAGGCGGCGGCCCGGGCTTTGGCCGATGGCCGGGCCCTGCGGCTGGGTTCGGCGCCGGTGCGGACGGAAGTGATCGTCCTGCGCTACGAGCAGGACACGGAGGTGAGCACACCGGTGCTCACCTCCCTCGCCCGGCCGCTGCACGTCACAGCCCGCCAGAACGCGCAGCTCAGCAGGACCGCCGAACTTCTCGCCGCGGAGCTCGCACAGCCGCAGCTCGGCACCACCGCCGCCATCAACAGCATCGTCGACCTTCTGCTCGTCCAGTTCGTACGCGCCTGGCTGGCCCGCCACCCCGAGGAGCGGTCCGGCTCATGGCTGGGCGCGATGCGTGATCCGGTCGTGCGCGACGCCTTGGCATGTGTCCACGCCCGGCCGGAACACCCCTGGACCACGCAGACCCTGGCCGCCGCGACGAGCGTCTCCCGGGCGACGCTGTCCAGGCGTTTCCGGTCCGCTCTCGGGCAGACGCCGGGCGCGTACGTGACGCAGTGGCGCATCGACCTGGCGTCCGTCCGGCTCCGCGATACCGACGAGCCGGTCGAGTCGATCTCCGGCGCGGTCGGCTACGCCTCTCCGCACGCCTTCAGCCGTGCCTTCCGGCGGGCCCGGGGCATGGCCCCGGGGGAGTACCGTTCCCGGCTTCGCCAGTGATCGGCCGCCACGCCCCGGCTCGCTGATGCCGGGCCCGTCCGGAAGCGCCGCGCTTTGGGTCGCGTGCCTCCCCAATGGCTGCCCACGACACGCGTTTGGGCCGGCTGCGTAGTCTGGTCACATGCCTGCTCATCAGAGGTCCGCGGCCCTGACGCCGTTCGTGGCGACCCTGAGCGCCTACCGGCTCGGTCCTGGGCCGGTCGGCGTGCATCGCGGGCTGCCCTCCTCCACGATCTCGATCACGATCCCGGAGGCGGACTCGATGGAGATCGCGTGGCTCGGGCGGCCCGGCTCGCGGGAGCGGCTGCGGGCGGTCGTCGCCGGGCTGCACCTGGACGCGGCCGAGTTGAGGCAGCAGGGCGGTACGCGCGGCGTGTGGCTGACGCTCAGCCCGCCGGGCGCCCGCGCGCTGCTGGGGATCCCGGCGTCGGCGCTGGCCGGGCAGGTCGCCGATCTCGCCGAGGTGGCTCCGGCACTGGCGTACCTGCCGGAGCGGCTGGCGGCCTGCCGGTCGTGGCCGCAACGTCGAGCCCTGGTCGAAGGCGCTCTGCTCGCCGGACGGGCCCGGCACGAGGACGCCACCGGCGGCCGGGAACTGCGGGCCACGCTGGCGGCGCTGTCCGGGACCGGCCGGGTGCAGGAGGCGGCTCGGCTGCTCGGGTGCTCCCGGCGTCACCTGAGCGGTACGGTTCGCACCGCGCTGGGGGTGACGCCGAAGGAGTACCAGCGGCTCCTTCGGTTCGAGGCCGCGCGTGGCGAGCTGGTGGCCGGCGCCCGCACGGGGACGGTCAGCCTGGCGGCGGTGGCCGCCATGTCGGGATTCGCCGACCAGGCGCACCTGACCCGGGAGTGGCGGGCCATGGCCGGGTGCACGCCGACCGAGTGGCTGCGCACCGAAGGCCCGGCCGCGCCGGGCTGATGAGCCCGCGACCGGCCATCGGCGGGCTCGTCAGCCCGCGACCGGCCTCCGGCGGGCCCATCGGCCCCGCGACCGGCAATCGGCGGGCCCATCGGTCCCGTGACCGGCCATCGGCGGGCCCATCGGCCCGGTGACCGGCCACCCGCGGCATGAGGGTCCGTGACGGTGGACGCGTGGGTGTTCCCAAATCTTCAAGACCCTGGCTCCGTCCGGCCCGACGATGGGTTCATGACGTCCGATATTCAGCTTTCTCCCCGTCTCATCGTGCCCGACCCGGACCGCGCGTCGGCGTTCTACCAGGCCGCCCTGGGCGCCGAGCGGGTGTTCAGCGCCCCCAAGGGCGACGACGGCCGGCCCAGCGTCGTTGATCACCGAGTCGGCGGGTCGTTCTTCCGGGTCTCGCCGGCCGTCTCAGCGTGGGGATGGTTGTCACCCGGCGATCTCGGCGGATCCGCGGTCCTTCTCGAGGTCCAGGTCGGCGACCCGGACGCGGTCGGCGAACGCATGATCGCCCACGGCGCCGAGGTGGTCGTGCCGATCGAGAACCGGCCGTACGGCAAGCGCTCGGGCCGCATCCGTGACCCGTTCGGCCACCTGTGGATCATCACGGGCGAACTGCGCTGAGCCGGCCGATCGGCCGTTGACCCCGCCGTGACCGGGTATTCATCCGAGAAAGTTCTGTCCAGATACACGACACCAGATGTCGTGATTAGTTGGGAGGCTCTTCAACGCGACAAGAAGACGGCGATCGCGCCGATCGACAGGGCGCGAATGCCGACACATCGAATGGAGCTAACGTGGCAATGGAGCGAACCGCGGTCAACCCGTGGCCGTGGTCGATGGAGCTGGGATACAACCAGGGCGAGATCGTCTCCGGGCACACCCGGACCCTTTACTGCGCGGGGCAGACCGCGATGAGCGCCGACGGCAAGCCCCAGCACGCGGGTGACATGGCGGCGCAACTGACGCTGAGCCTGGACAACCTGGAGGCCGTGCTCCGCGAGGGCGGCATGACCCTCGCGAACCTCGTCCGGCTCAACATCTACACCACCGACGTCGACCTGATCTTCCAGCACTACGGCGTGCTGACGTCGCGGCTGGGCGCCGCCGGGGTGACACCGTCCAGCACGCTGCTCGGGGTGACCCGGCTGGCGATCCCCGACCTGATGGTCGAGCTTGAGGGAACCGCCGTCGCGTGATCGCGACCTCGCCGCCTCCGGCAGGGCTGCCGGAGGCGGCGAGGGTGACGTGCGCAGGAGCCGACGGCTACGCCGAGGGACGTGGCGCCGCGATCATGGCGGTCGTCTCCATGGGTAGCTCGGCGACCCGTTCGAGGTCCAGACCGGCCCGGTCCAGCATCGCCGTGAAGTTGCCAAGGGTACGGTGCCGGCCACCGGTGATCATCAGGAGCTGCAGGTCCCACATGGCGGGCAGCACGGTGGAGCCCTCGTCCACGACGAGACGGTCGATGACCAGCAGCCGTGATGAGGAGTCCGCCATGGCACGCCGGCAGTTCTCGAAGACCCCGACGACCGCGTCGTCCGCCCAGCCCGCCAGCACCCGGCAGAGAATGTAGACGTCCGCGCCCGAGGGGACGGCGCTGAACATGTCGCCCCCGGCCAGCCGCACGCGGTCAAGTCCGACCGTGGCGGCCAGGTGCGCACGCGCCTCGGGCATCATGTGCTCGCGGTCGAAGAGCGTGCCCCTGGCGTCCGGTGCGGCGGCCAGGATCGTGCCGAGCAGGTGCCCGCCTCCGCCGCCCACGTCCACGACGTTCCTGCCGGAGAAGTCGAAGATCTCCGGTACGTGGTCGAAGAACATGTTTCCGGCGTTCATGGTGTGCTGGAAACGTTTGGCGGTGTCCTTGTCCTTGCCGAGATAGTCGTAGAACCGCTGGCCGTAGGCCACCTCGAAACCGGAGCTGACCGTGCTGATGGCGTGGTGGGCGTGACCCCAGGCGGTGTAGTACTCCTCGCCGTGGAGCAGGCACATGTCGCGTAATGACTGGGGAACGTCGAGCAGCGCCGCGCTCACGGCGGTGTTGCGGTAACCGGTCCGCTCGTCGCCCTCGAACACGCCCATGGCCACCAGGAGGCGCATCAGGCGGTGAACGCCCTCGCGCGCGGCCCCGGTCGATTCGGCGAGCTCGCCGCAGGTGGTGCGGCCGGCCTCGATGTGGTCGGGTAATCCGAGCTTGACCGCGGTGTAGAGGGCCTGCGCCCGCCACCCGCCGGTGATCAGGTCGACCACGTGCCGGATCGTACGCACGTCGACTGTCATCCCCGACCTCCCGGGCCTTTCCGGCAGAGGTTCAACAGTACCGATCACGTATTGACGCCGAAAGGACCACTAAAGCGGCAGAAACGGCTTGGCCCGGCGAATGGGCCATTGCTTGACGAACGCGCGAACCGATCCTTGAGTACCAATTGCGGGCGCGCGTCATGCTCCGAGCCATCACGAGTAGTAAGGGGGGATCCGCGATGCTCAAAATGGCGACGATCGGCGTCTACGGCTTCGACGGCGAGTCCTTCCTGCGACGGTTGCGGCAGGCGGAGGTCGGCCTGCTGCTCGACGTGCGCCAGCGCCGCGGCGTCCGCGGCCCCGAGTACGCCTGGGCGAACTCGCGCCGGCTGCAGGACGCCCTTGCCCACGCCGGGATCGCCTACGAGCACCACCGTGCGCTCGCCCCGACCACCGAGTTACGCCGGCTCCAGTACGCCGAGGACGACCGCCGGGGCGTCGGCAAACGTTCGCGCCGCGAGCTCGCCGCCGAGTACGCCCGCCGCTACACCATCGAGATCCTCGACCACGCCGACCTCACGCCGATTGTGTCGGCACTGTCGAACGGTGAGACCGCGGCGCTGCTCTGCGTCGAGCGCGACCCCGAGGCCTGCCACCGCTCGCTGATCGCCCACCGGCTGACCGAGCGGCACCACGTCACGATCGAACACCTGCGCCCGTTGTGAGGCGTCAACCCTTCCCGGCCGCACTCCGGCACGCCTCTGACACTCCAACTGCCAAGATCGGCCGTGTACTTGACATCCTCGCGAGAGATTATCGGCAGAACCTCTTGATACGCATGGCGGGTGGCCGCCCCTTTAACGTCGTGCACTTACCGCCCATGTGATAGGCCCAGAAATCAATGTGAAATCAATGGACCGGCTGTGGACCACTCTGTTTCCCCGTTGACAGTCGTCGCCCGCAGCGTGTTATGTGGTCCCTAGCGTCGATTCGGGCGGCAAAACGGGGGCCCAAGTGTCACGGCAGGACGTCTCATAAGACGTCTGACCAGTCATGTCATATGGCGTCTTTCCGGACGCCTCTTTTTCTCCTGGCCGCCTCCCATGGCTCAGGGAGTTACCTTGAAGAGAACCACCCGCACATTATCGATCGCAGGAACGGCGATTCTCTTGGTGGCCGGCCCACCCGTTGAGTTCGAGTGCCGCCGGAGTGCGCAACCCACCGGCCCAGGACGCCGCCGGGACGGCACGGCCCACCGCCGGAACCCCTGCCGAGCTGCGGGAGGAGAACGCGGCTGGGACGGCAAGATACGCGGCCGGACGGCGGCGATAATGGGCGATTACACCCTGGAGCAGACGGCGCCGGATGGCACTCGCGAGAGTTTCACCGGCAATTTCTGCGACACCGTCCGCGAACAGCCGGACGGCACGTGGTTGTACGTCCAGGACAACCCGTAACCACCTCACGGCGGCCCGCAGACACGGCACCACTGAACGTCATATGCGTGGCGGGCCCATCGGTTGACGCACAGATAGCGAGCTGCCGACATATCTGAGGTCTGGAGAAAAGGTGAACGTCGACTCGCTTGAAGTTCCGCGAATCCCGGCCGCACGGCAGCAACCCGAATGGGACGACCCGGCCCTGGCCGAGCGAGTCAAGGGAATGCTGGCGACCTTTCCCCCGCTCGTGGAGACCGAATCGTTGCGCCGGCTCCGGCTGATGCTCGCCGGAGTCGCCGCCGGGCGGGCACACGTGGTGCAGGCGGGAGACTGCGCGGAGGATCCCGCGGAGTGCACCGCGGCGGACGTGGCCCGCAAGACGGCGCTGCTCGACGTGCTCGCCGGCGTCATGAGCGGGATCACCGGCCGGCCGGTGTTACGGGTGGGCCGGATCGGCGGCCAGTACGCCAAGCCCCGGTCGGCGCACACCGAGTGGGCCGGCGGCGTCGAACTGCCGGTCTATCGGGGGCATCTGGTGAACGGCCCGGAGCCCGACCCGGCGGCACGGCGGCACGACCCCCGGCGCCTGCTGGCGGGTTACCGAGCGGCGTGCCAGACCATGAGCCACCTCGGCCCGACGCCGCAGCAGCGCCTCGATCCTGCCGTCTGGACCAGCCACGAGGCCCTGCTGCTCGACTACGAGATCCCGCTGCTGCGCCGGGACCGGTCGGGCCGGCTCGCGCTGACCTCCACGCACTGGCCGTGGATCGGCGAACGGACCCGCCAGCCCGGGGGCGCCCATGTCGCGCTGCTGGCCGATGTGGTCAACCCGCTGGCGTGCAAGGTCGGGCCGCGGACCGAGGTCGGCGAACTGCTCGCGCTGTGCGCGCGGCTCGACCCCGGCCGGGAGGCGGGCCGGCTCACCCTGATCGCCCGGATGGGCGCCGACGCGGTCGCGGACCTGCTGCCGCCGCTGGTCTGGGCCGTACGCGCCGCGGGACACCCGGTGATCTGGCTGGTGGATCCCATGCACGCCAACACGGTGACCACCGCCGGGGGCCGCAAGACCCGGGTCGTGGAGACGCTCATCCGGGAGGTCACCGCGTTCCAGCTCGCCGTGCGCGCGGCCGGCGGCGTACCGGGCGGAGTGCACCTGGAGACCACCCCCGACGACGTGACCGAATGCGTGGACGCCGGGAACGGCGCCGACCGGACCGGTCAGAGGTACACGACGCTCTGCGACCCGCGGCTCAACCCACGCCAGGCGGTCTCCGTGGTCTCGGCCTGGAACCAGCGCGCGGGCCACGCGCCCGCCCAGCCACTGATGTGACCAAGGAGGTCCTGAAACGCATGAAAGCCACCATCTCCTGGTGGGACCTGTCCGGGTCCGGCCAGACCATCGACTCCCTGCGCGCCCACCTGAGGCAAGAGGGCGTGGAGCCGTGGGCGCGGGTTCCCGGGCTGCGGCTGAAGTTCTGGATCTCCGACCGGCCGGCCAACCGCTGGGGCGCGGTGATGTTGTGGGAGTCCACGGCCGACCTGACGGCGCCGCTGCCGCCGAACCGGGCCGCCGAGCTCATCGGCTATCCGGCGACCCACCGGATGACCACCGACGTCGAAGCCATCGTCGAAGGTGCGTGCTCCGGTCGGCCGGACGGTCTCGGCCCGGCCTTCGAGCCGACGGCCCCGGCTCCGGCCGGCGCCGATCGGCTCCGACCATGACCTGTGCCCCGCGTACGAGACACAACATGACCTGTGCCCCGCGTACGAGACACAACATGACCTGTGCCCCGCGTACGAGACACAAGAGGGAAAATCGATGTGTGGAATCACCGGTTGGGTCTCCTTCGATCGGGACCTGACCCGGCACCAGGCCGACCTCGACGCGATGACGGCGACCATGGCCTGCCGGGGACCGGACGCCGAAGGCGGCCGGCTCGAACGGCACGCGGCGCTGGGCCACCGCAGGCTGGCGGTCATCGACATCGAGGGCGGCACCCAGCCCATGTCGGTGCGCACCGACGACGGCGTGGTGACGATCACCTACAGCGGTGAGGCGTACAACTTCGCCGAACTGCGGGACGAGCTGGTCCGCCGCGGCCACCGGTTCCGTACCCGCAGCGACACCGAGGTGGTGCTGCACGGCTACCTGGAGTGGGACGAAGCGGTCGCCGAGCGGCTCAACGGCATGTACGCCTTCGCTGTCTGGGACGCCAGAGCCGACAAGCTCGTCATGATCCGCGACCGGCTGGGCATCAAGCCGCTCTACTACTCCGCCACCCCCGACGGGGTGCTGTTCGGCTCCGAGCCGAAGGCGATCCTCGCCAACCCGCTGGCGGACCGCACGGTCGGCCTCGACGGCCTGCGCGCGTTGTTCAGCTTCACCCAGCCGCCAGGTGAGGCGATGTGGAACGGCATGCGCGAGGTGGCGCCGGGCGGCGTGGTCATCGTTGACCGCGCCGGCCTGCGCGAACGCCGCTACTGGACCCTGCGGACCCGCCCGCATGCCGACGACCGGCAGACCACTGTCGAGACCGTGCGCTCGTTGCTGGCGGACATCGTGCGCCGCCAGCTGGTCGCCGACGTGCCCCGCTGCACGCTGCTGTCCGGCGGGCTGGACTCCAGCGTGATCACCGCGCTGTCCGCCGCCCAGCTCGCCGGGCACGGCGAGCGGGTACGCAGCTTCGCGGTGGACTTCGTCGGGCAGACGGAGAACTTCGTCGGCGACCACCTGCGCGGCACCCCGGACGCCCCCTACGCGCGTGAGGTGGCCGCGCACGTCGGCTCGCGGCACCAGAACATCATGCTCAAACATTCCGCGATGGCCGATCCGGACGTGCGCCGCGCGGTGATCATCGCGCGGGACGGCCCGTTCAGCCTCGGTGACCTGGACGCGTCGTTGTACCTGCTGTTCAAGGCCATCCGTGAGCACTCCACGGTCGCCCTGTCCGGGGAGTCCGCCGACGAGGTCTTCGGCGGCTACCCCTGGTTCCACGAGCCGGCGGCGCAGGCCGCCGACACCTTCCCGTGGATCGACCTCTTCGTCACCGGCGCGCGGGCCCAGCTCTCCCACCGGTTCAACGCGGACATCACCGCCGCCCTCGACCTGCCCGGCTACATCCGCGACCAGTACGCCCGCGCGGTCGCCGAGGTCGAGCCGGCCGACGGCGAGAGCGACCACGAGCGGCGCATGCGAGTGATCTGCTACCTGCATCTGACCCGGTTCGTCCGGATGCTCCTGGACCGCAAGGACCGGATCAGCATGGCCGTCGGGCTGGAGGTCCGGGTGCCCTTCTGCGACCACCGACTCGTGGAGTACGTCTACAACACCCCGTGGTCGTTGAAGACCTTCGACGGCAGGGAGAAGAGCCTGCTCCGCGCCGCGACCACCGACCTGCTGCCCCGGTCGGTGCTCGATCGGGTGAAGTCCCCCTATCCGGCCACCCGCGATCCGCTCTACACCGGCGTCCTGCTGCAGCAGGCCAAGGAACTGCTCGCGGGCGACGACCGGGTGTTCGAGCTCGTAGACCCCGGCTGGATGCAGGAGGTCGTACGGCAGGACCCGGCCACGATGCCCATCGACGTGCGCAACGGCGTCGAGCGGGTGCTCGATCTGAGCACCTGGCTGGACGTCTACCGCCCCAGGCTCCGCCTGCACTGACCCGGCACGGCAACAGAAGAAGGGAAAAGCCATGTGGGATGAGAACACCGAACTCCGCCGGAAGAACCGGGCAACGGTCGAGAAGTACATGCACACGACCGGTCAGGACCGGCTCAGCCGCCACCTGCTGTTCACCGACGACGGCGTCGGCGGCCTCTGGACGAACGACACCGGAAAGCCCATCGCCATCCACGGGAAAGACCGGCTCGCGGCGCACGCGGTCTGGTCGCTGGAATGTTTTCCCGACTGGGTGTGGACCAACATCCAGATCTTCGAGACGCAGGATCCGAACGTCTTCTGGGCGGAGTGCGACGGGGTGGGGGCGATCCGGTTCCCCGGCTATCCGGAAGGGCGCTACGAGAACCATTTCCTGCACTCCTTCGAGCTCGCCGACGGCCTGATCAGGCGGCAGCGCGAGTTCATGAACCCCTTCGAGCAACTGCGCGCGCTGGGCATCCCGGTGCCGCAGGTCAGGCGCGAGGGCCTGCCGACCTGAGCGCCGTTTCGACCAGGTGGGGGAGCGCCCCGGCCCCCACCTCACCCCCCGGCAGACCGTGCACGTCATTTTCCGCCCGGAGCGACCGGCGCCCCGGGCCTCTGAAGAAGGACGATCATGCCTGGGATTCCTCCGATCACGCCCTACCCGCTGCCCGCGGCGGGAGACCTGCCCCGCAACACCGCCCGCTGGAAGCCCGACCCCGCGCGCGCGGTCCTGCTCATCCACGACATGCAGCGTTATTTCCTCAAGCCATTACCGCCGTTGATGCGTGCGGAACTCGTCGGGACCGTGGCCCGGCTCCGCGAGCGCAGCGCCGCGCTGGGCGTGCCCGTCGCCTACACCGCCCAGCCGGGCTCGATGACCGACAAGGAACGCGGCCTGCTCAAGGACTTCTGGGGACCGGGCATGCGCCGCGCCCCGGAGGACCGGCTCATGGCCGGCGAACTCACCCCGGAGCCGGGCGACTGGGCGTTCGTCAAGTACCGCTACAGCGCCTTCGCCCGTACCACCCTGCTGGAGCGGCTGCGCGCGGCCGGGCGTGACCAGCTGATCGTCTGCGGTGTGTACGCCCACGTCGGCGTGCTCATGACGGCGGTCGACTCCTTCACCCACGACCTGGAGACCTTCGTGGTCGCCGACGCGATGGCCGACTTCTCGCTCGGCTACCACCGGCTGGCCCTGACCTACGCCGCCGAGCGCTGCGCCGTGGTGCTCACCGCGAAGGAGGTCTGGCCGTGACGCTCCTGCTGGACCGCCTGCGCGACGCCCCCGCCTTCGCCCTGCTGCACCGGCCGGAGTCCGGCGCGCCCGGCACGCTCGACGTGCTGCTGGGCGAGGTGACGGAGGTGGCGCGCCTGGCCGACCTGCCCCTGGAGGACCGGGCGGCAGACCGTGAGCGGGCGCGGCACGAGGTGCTGGCGATCATCCCGTTCCGGCAGATCCGTGAGCGCGGTTTCGCCTGCGCCGACGACGGCGCGCCCCTGCTGGCGATGAAGGTGACCGGCCAGGAGGCCGTCCCGGTCGCCGAGGCGCTCACCCGCCTGCCCGACCTGCCCATCTCCACCTCGGGCGGCGCTTTCGACATCTCGGACGAGAGGTACGCCGAGATCGTCCGCCGGGTGCTCAAGGAGGCGATAGGCGAGGGCGAGGGGGCCAACTTCGTCATCAAGCGCTCGTTCGTCACCACCATCGACGACTACACGCCCGCCCACGCCCTGGCCTTCTTCCGCAGGCTGCTGGCGATGGAGTCGGGCGCGTACTGGACCTTCCTCGTCCGCGCCGGAGAACGCACCTTCGTCGGCGCCACCCCCGAGCGGCACCTCACGCTGAACGACGGCGTGGCGACGATGAACCCGATCAGCGGCACCTACCGCTACCCGCCCACCGGCCCCGCGCTCGGCGACCTCATGGGCTTCCTGGCCGACCGCAAGGAGTCGGAGGAGCTCTACATGGTGCTGGACGAGGAGCTGAAGATGATGACCCGCTTCTGCGCGCCCGGCGTGCGGGTGGCGGGCCCGCGGCTGAAGGAGATGTCGCGCCTGGCGCACACCGAGTACTACATCGAGGGCACCAGCGACTGGGACGTCCGCGACATCCTGCGCGAATCCATGTTCGCCCCGACCGTCACCGGCAGCCCCCTGGAGAACGCCTGCCGCGTCATCGAGCGTCACGAGCCGCACAGCCGGGGCTACTACAGCGGCGCCATGGCCCTGATCGGCCGCGACGCCGCCGGTGAACGCACGCTCGACTCGGCGATCCTCATCCGTACCGCGGAGATCGACGCAAGCGGGGAGACGCGGATCGGCGTGGGCGCCACCCTCGTCCGCCACTCCGACCCGGTGTCGGAGGTCGCCGAGACCCGCGCCAAGGTGGCCGGGCTGCTGGCCGCCCTCGCCCCCGGCACCGGCACCCGGCTGGGCCACCACCCCGACGTCCGCGCGGCCCTGACCCGCCGCAACGACGACATCTCCGGCTTCTGGCTCGGGTACGGCAACGCGGAGGCCCGGCACCTCACCGGGGTACGCACGCTGATCATCGACGCGGAGGACACCTTCACCTCCATGCTCGACCACCAGCTCCGTTCCCTGGGCATGGCGGTCACCGTCCGCCGCTACGACGACGACCCCGGCCTGAGCGGTCATGACTTCATCGTGCTCGGCCCGGGACCGGGCGATCCCCGCGACCTCACCCATCCCAAGATCGCCTACCTGGACCGGGTGGTCCGCGAACTGCTGTGCGGCCGGACCCCCTTCCTCGCCGTGTGCCTCAGCCACCAGGTGCTCTGCCGGGTGCTCGGCTTCCCGCTGCGCCGCCGTACCGTACCGAACCAGGGAGCGCCACGCACGATCGACCTGTTCGGAGCCACCGAGCGCGTCGGCTTCTACAACACCTTCGCCGCCCACCCCGGCGACGCGGCCGGGGGAGAGGTGGAGTTCAGCCTCGATCGGGACAACGGCGAGATTCACGCCCTGCGCGGCGCGCGCTTCGCCTCGATCCAGTTCCACGCCGAGTCGGTGCTCACCCGCAACGGCCCGCGCATCCTCGCCTCCCTGATCGGAAGGGCCATGACAGAATGACGCATTCCTATGTGGTGGTTGACGCCTTCACCGACACTCCGCTGTCCGGCAATCCGGTCGCCGTCCTCCTCGACGCCGCCGACCTGAGCGCCGAACGCATGCAGGCCATCGCCAAGGAGCTGAACCTCTCCGAGACGACCTTCGTCCTGCCCGCCCGCGAGGACGGCGACCACCGCGTCCGCGTCTTCACCCCGGTCAACGAGTTGCCCTTCGCGGGCCACCCGCTGCTGGGCACCGCGGTCGCGCTCGGCCCGTCCTTCGGCGGCGACCGGCTGCGGCTGGAGACCAAGATGGGCGTCATCCCCTTCGACCTGGTACGCGAGGGCGGCGCGGTGGTCGCGGCCACCATGGAGCAGCCGGCCCCTTCCTTCTCCAGGTTCGAGAGGGAGGAGGAACTGCTGGCGGCGCTGGGGCTGGCGGGCTCCACCCTGCCGGTCGAGATGTACGTCAACGGGCCGCGCCACGTCTTCGTCGGCCTGCCGAGCGTCGAGGCGCTGGCCGGGCTCCGGCCCGACCACCGGGCGCTGGCGGCCTTCGAGGACCTGGCGGCCAACTGTTTCGCCGGATCGGGCACGTGCTGGCGCAGCCGCATGTTCTCGCCGGCGTACGGGGTGCGCGAGGACGCGGCCACCGGATCCGCCGCCGGGCCGCTCGCCCTGCACCTGGGACGGCACGGCCGCGCCGGGTTCGGCACCTGGATCGAGATCCACCAGGGCGTCGAGATGGGCCGCCCCTCCCTGATGCGGGCCTGTGTGGAAGAGGGCGGCCGGATCCTGGTCTCCGGCGCGGCCGTGCCCGTGGCGAGAGGAGTGATCCTTGTCTAGCCGATTCGAAAGCCTCACGGGCGCCGTGGACCTGGACTTCCCGGAGTACGACCGCCCGCCGCCCGAGCCGCTGGAGCCGGCGGCCCGATGGCTGGCGACCGCCGTGGACGCCGGCGTGCGCGAGCCCAGGGCGCTGGCCCTGGCCACCGCCGACAGCCGCGCCCGCCCTTCCCTCCGTACGGTGACCGTGCTGGAGATCGACCGGCGCGGCCTGCTCTTCATCACCCACGCCACCAGCCGGAAGGGCCGGGAGATCGCCGAGAACGGCTGGGCCTCCGGACTGCTCTACTGGCGGGAGACGGCCCAGCAACTGATCTTCTCGGGCCCGGTCGTACGGGTCGGCGCGGCCGAGGCCGACCGGCTCTGGGCGGCCAGGCCCGAGCCGCTGCTCCCCATGTCCACCGCCTCCTGGCAGAGCGACCGCCTGGACGATCCGGAGGCCCTGCTGAAGGAGGCCGAACGCCTGGCCGCACTCCGGCGGACACTGCCGAGGCCGGACCGGTTCGCCGGTTACCGCCTCGAACCCACCTCGGTGGAGTTCTGGGCCGCGGCCTCGTCCCGGCTGCACCGCAGGCTCCGCTACGACCTGACCGGGAACGGCTGGCGGGCCGCCCGGCTCCAGCCCTGACGGCCGAGCCGCGGCAAGGACGAGGTCAGGACGCGGCAAGGACGAGGCTAGGACAGGGTACGGCCGAGGAAGTCGCGGACCAGGGGGACGATCTCCTCCAGGCTGGTCTCCAGCGCCCAGTGGCCGGCGTCGAGCAGGTGCAACTCGGCGTCCGGCAGGTCACGCAGGTAAGCCCGCGCCGACCCTTCCGGCATGTAGCCGTCGTGCGGCCCCCAGACGATCAGGGTCGGCGGCCGGTGATCACGCAGGTACGCCTGCTCCTCGGGGAACCGGCCCAGGGTCGTCGCCTGGTCTTCAAACAGGCCCACGACGTTCCGGCGGCGCTGAGGGGTGTTCATCAGGGCCCAGTGCAGCGTCCACAGGTCCGGGCTCACCCGTTCGGCGAGGTGCGCGGGCAGTTCGCCGACGAACTCGCCGCGGAAACCGTCCTCGGAGACGTTCTGCGCCATCTTGGCGCGGCCCTCGTCCGTCGGGTTGGCCCAGAACTCCTTGAGCCAGTCGTACTTCGGGCCCAGTTCGTCCTCGTAGATGTCGCCGTTCTGGATGACGAGCGCGGCGACTCTCCCGGGGGCGCGCAGGGCCAGGCGGAAGCCGAACTGGGAGCCGTAGTCATGCAGGTAGATGGCATAACGCGACAGGCCCATCACCTGGGTGAAGCGTTCGAGGAAGGCGGCGTAGCCGTCGAAGGTGTAGGAGAAGTCGTCGGGGGTGGCGCTGTAGCCGAAGCCCGGCAGGTCGGGGGCGAGCAGACGCCAGCGGTCACCGAGGGCGGGCATCAGGTTGCGGAACTCATATGAGGAGCAGGGATAACCGTGCGGCAGCAGGAACACCGGCGCGTCCGGCGGCCCGGCCTCCCGGTAGAACGTCTCGATTCCGTCGATGTCGATCGTGCGGTGCGCCAGCGGCGCGGACAGTACTCGCATGGGTTTCGGCCACCTCCAGAGCCAGTGATGGCACTACCCGGGAATTCGCGCTGTTGTCCGGCGACCCGGGCGCAAGGCGATGAGTTTTCCGTGCCGTCGTCGTCTCAACCAGGAAGACGATGGAAAGGAAGAGTTCGTGCAACGTGTGATCTACTCGGTCGCGTCGTCCCTGGACGGCTACCACACCGACGACCGGGGCGACTACTCCTGGGCCGTCCCCGACGAGGAGGTCATCGCGGCGCTCAACGCCGACGCCGGCGCGGTGAGCACCTACCTCTACGGGCGGCGGATGTACGAGGCGATGGCCGTATGGGAGAGTGATCCGGCCGTGGCCGCCCAGTCGCCGGAGTCCGCGGCGTTCGCGACCACCTGGCAGGCCGCGCGGAAGGTCGTCTTCTCGGCCGGCCTGCCCGAGGTGTGGACGCGGCACACCCGCCTTGAGCGGGAACTGACCGCCGAGGCGATCGAGCGGGCACGGGCCGAGGCGACCGGCGACCTGACGATCGAAGGCCCGACCCTGGCCGGCGGCGCACTCCGGCTCGGCCTCATCGACGTGATCGAACTGCTGATCTGTCCCGTCATCGTCGGCGCGGGCACCAAGGTCCTGCCGGACGGGCTGCGTACCGCTCTGTCCCTCAAGGGCGAGCGCCGGTTCGGCAACGGCATGGTGCAGGTCACCTACGACGTCCAGAAGCCGGTCGGCGCTTGAGCCGCCTCGGCGCGGATGACGACGCGCGGGTCATCGCCGGCACGCCGACCGGGGACGAGGCCGCGTTCGCCGCGCTCGTCACGGAGCACCGGGCCGAGTTGCGGGTGCACTGCTACCGGATGCTGGGCTCGCTCGACGAGGCGGAGGACCTGGTCCAGGAGACGTTCCTGCGCGCCTGGAACGGCCTGGCCGGCTTCGAGGGACGCTCCACGGCGCGCGCCTGGTTGTACCGGATCGCGACCAACGCCTGCCTGGACTTCCTGCGCCGCCGCAAGCGCCGGATCCTGCCGTGCCACCTGGCCGAGCCGTCCGACCCGGACGTGGAGTTGCCGCCCCGCGACGACATCCCCTGGCTGCAGCCGTTCCCGGACCGGCTGCTGGAGCCGGTCGCGCCCGGCGACACCGAACCCGGCGCGGCGGCCGTCGCCAGGGAGAGCATCGAGCTGGCGTTCCTGGCCGCCATCCAGCACCTGCCGCCGCGCCAGCGCGCGGTGCTGATCCTGCGCGACGTGCTCGACTGGCCGGCCAAGGACACCGCGGACCTGCTGGAGTGCAGCGTGGCGTCGGTCAACAGCGCCTCCCAGCGGGCCAGGGCGACGATGCGGAAACACCTGCCCGCCCGCCGCCTCGCCTGGGCGGCGACGACGGAGGCCACCGAACAGGAGCGGGCCGTGCTGCGCCGGTACATGGACGCGATGGGACGCGCCGACCTCGCCGCCGTCGCCGACCTGCTGGCCGAGGACGTGCGGACCATGATGCCGCCCTGGCCGATGTGGTTCCGCGGACGCGACTCGGTCGTGGCGGCGCTGGCGGCGAGCTGGGACACCACGTCGCCCGACGCCGTGGGCCGGTTCCGGATGCTCCCCACCGCCGCCAACCGGCAGCCGGCCGTCGCCACCTACGTACAGACTGCCGACGGCGAGCCGTACCGCGCCTTCGCCATCTCCTTGCTGCGGATCGAGAACGGCCGGATCACGGAGGCCACCGCCTTCCACGAGCTTCACCTGTTCCCCGTGTTCGCCCTGCCCACGACGCTGCCGCCGGCCCACTGACCGGCCCCTGGGCCGAAGAGGAGATCCACGCCCGGCCGCAGGACCGCGGCATCGTCGCCAGAAGCCGGGACAAAGGCCAGTGGTGCCGGCAACGGCCGCCGCACGATGGGAATGTGCGGCGGCCGTCGCCGTCGTGATCTCAAACATTCAAAGGTACGGAGGGTCCGGCGTTGTCCCTAATACCATTCCTGGTTGTCAGGGCCGCCCGGCATGTCCCGCCACAGCTGGACCTTGGCTCCGTTGACACCACGGGGAGTCCAGCTGTCCGCGTCCAGGTATTTCCCACCGGCTTCCAGCTGGAAGAAGAAACGACCAGTGCTCGAGTTGTGCCACCAGAACCATACTTGGTTGAGATTCCCCGGTACGTGCTGCCACATCTGAACCTGGCAGCCGTCGTTGAAGACACATGGCTGATGGCCGTCGAGGATCATGCCGGTCCATGCGTTCTGGATGAGGTACTTGCCGCTGTTGCCAAGCGAGTGCATCCACCAGGTCTGCTGCGGAGAGCCGTTGCATGCCCACACCTGGACCTTGGCCCCGTTGCCCGTGACCCACTTGTCCGCGTCGAGGCACATCTGGTACGCGGCCGTAGCCCAGCCGCTGTACCAGTAGTAGGGGCCGGAGACCGCGGTCGCCCCCGGAAGGGGGGCCGGTGCCGCCAGTGCGATATCCGCCGGTACGAGGCCCGATTCGGTCAGATTGGATTTCGGGGGCTGGGTCACAGGCGTGCGACCCTCCGGGTCCGGGCCGCGTTCGTCCGACTGAGTGGGGCCGGTCGGCTCGGCGAGGGCGGAGGCGAGGGCGGGGCTCGCGGCAGAGGCCAGCAGGCAGCTTATCGCCGCGAGAATGACGAACAATAATCTACGCAGGTGCATGTTCATCCTTTCTGATTTGTTGGTCGGCCGAAGGCCGGGACAGAAACAACCGCGTCGGGAAAAACTCCGCACTAGGCCGATCGGCCATTTCTGGTTGAGGGCCTGTCAACAGACTGGACGGGACCGCGGCGGCAGGGCATCGTGTTTCGGGGGGCGCCGAAACACCGAGGTCGGCGCAGGGGGCGTCAGTGTCGCGGGGGGTAGCGCGTCGATGACCTTACGCATTGTTCTTTCGGGGGAAGATCTGGCCCGAGTCCGGGTGGCTCCGGAGCCCGATCCTTTGTGGGAGGTGCTGCTCAGCGTTCACCTTCTGGGCAAAAGCGAAGGCGCCGCGATATTCGGCGGATGGCGCCGGCGGGCGCGGCAGGCGCTCTCTCCGGAGATGCGGTTGTTGTTCGCGCTCGCTCCGCCATGGGGGTATTCAGCGGACTTCCTGACACCACCCGGCGCGCCCGGCGACTTCGACGCCGCCGTCGAGATGGTGCTCGCCACCCCGCCACGGCTGCTGCGCGACGACATCGAGCAGCTGACCGGCCGTCCCACACCCGACCTGGCCGACCTCCGTCGCGGGCGGCCACCCGCGCTGCGGCGGCTCGGCACGGCGCTGAGGAGCTATCACCGCCGCACCGTCGCGCCGTACCAGAGTTCGATCGACGCGGCGGTGCGGGCGGAGCAGGCCCGGCTCGCGCGGGAGTTCCTGCGCGGCGGGGCCGAGGGCGTGCTGACGGCGCTGCGGCCGTTCGCGACCTGGCAACCGCCGGTGTTGTCCCTGCCGCGCCACCCCGCCGACCGGGAGGTCCACCTCGACGGCTGCGGCCTGGTCCTGGTCCCGTCCTTCTTCTGCTGGCGCGCGCCCACCACGCTGAAGGACCACAGCGGCCCGCAGGTCCTGGTCTACCCGGTGGGGCACGATCCGGCGTGGCTTGCCCACGGCCCCGCCGGGCCCGCGCGCTCGCTGGCCAGGCTGCTGGGCGCCACCCGGGCGAGCGTGCTGGAGGCCGTGGCGGACGCGCCGGCGACCACCACCGACCTCGCCCGCCGTACCGGGATCTCGCCGGCTTCGGCCAGTGAACACGCCAGGACGCTCCAGGACGCCGGGCTGGTCATCGCCAGCCGCCAGGGTAACCGCGTCTACCACGTTGTGACGGGGCTGGGCGCCCGGCTGCTGCGCGGCTCGGCGGCCGAGCACGCGAACTAGCCTCAGCCGTTCAACCGGGGCGGCACCTGCGAGCCGGCGCCGTAATCAAGTAATTTCATGAATGGTCGGATGTCGAACGCTGTTCTGATGCCTGCACATGCGAGAAATCGGTCATCCGGTCGAGAAGTGGGCTTGATCCGTCGGTAAGACTTTGACACCATCCCCACGACATCCGATCAACTCCCGCCGGAGGGTTCCTTCCTCATGCAACAGAGGTTAACCATGGGGGCGCGCCCCGGCCTCGCGGCCCTGCTCGCCGTCATCGTCGCGGTCGTCTGGTCCGGCCGGCCGGCCGAGGCCGCCGCACCGCCCGTCGCGGCCTTCCCGGGTGCCGCGGGCCCCGCCATGTACGCGACCGGCGGCCGGGGCGGCGACGTCTACCACGTCACCAACCTCACCGACAACGCCACCAGCCCGCAGCCGGGATCGCTGCGCTACGGGATCAGTACCGCGCCCGCCACCGGGCGGACGATCGTGTTCGACGTGGCCGGCACCATCAAGCTCTCCCCTGCGGGCCGCCAGGGCTGGCTGACGATCGGCACGAAGAACCTGACCATCGCCGGCCAGACCGCGCCCAGGCCGGGCATCACGATCATGGGCCAGGCGACCAAGATCACGGGCAGCGACATCGTCGTCCGCCACCTGAAGTTCCGCCCGGGCCAGGACCAGGCCAATCCCGGTACGGCGACCAACGACGGAATCTGGATCACCGGCGACGACGTCATCGTCGATCACGTCTCGGTCAGCTGGGCCGACGACGAAGGCATCAGCACCAGTGACGGCGCCGGCCAGGTCTCCGTGCGGTACGCGATCGTGTCCGAGGGGTTGAACTACAACGGGCACAGCTACGGCGCACTGATCGGCAGCGACGTGAACGGCTCGAACATCGCCTACGACCACAACCTGTTCGCGCACAACCTGAGCCGGCTGCCCCGCCTGGGCAACGAGAGCGGCGCGGTGAACCACGTCGAGTGGAGCAACAACGTCGTCTTCGAGGGCAAGGGCTACAGCGGCACCGACCAGCTCGCGAACGTCAACTTCGTCGGCAACACCTTCCTGCGGCACGACGGCGGCAACCCCGAGGTGTACGTCGGGTCCACCGGCACGAGCGCCTACCAGTCGGGGAACAAGGTGGACTACGACGGGGACGCCAATGTGACCAACGGCAGGGACGCCACCTGGAATGAGTTCACCGCGATACCGACTCACCGGTCCACCCGCTTCGATGTCCCCAACGTCACCAACGAGCCCGCGTACACGGCGCTGAAGAAGGTCCTGGACCGGGCCGGCGCGTTCTGGTGGGCGCGCGACGCCGTCGACACCAGAATTGTCCGCGAGACGCGTACCACCACCGGGACACTGATCAACTATCCCCATTCCACCGAGTGGAACAACCTGTGGAACGCCGCGCAGGTGAACCGCCCCAGCGGATGGGACACCGACCGCGACGGCATGCCCAACGCCTGGGAGACCGCCAAGGGGCTGAACCCGAACTCTGACGACCACAACGGCGACAACGATGGCGACGGCTACCTCAACCTCGAGGAATACCTCGACCACGCCGCCCAGGGCGGCTGAAGCGGCATCGCGCTGATCCAGGTGGTGCGGGCCGGTCGTGAAACGTCCGGCCCGCACCACCTGGCGGCCAGAGAGCTTCGGCCGCAGAAGGGCTTCACGCCATGCGGAGGAGGGGTTAAATGGCGCGCCGGCCGATGAGCTGCCGGACGCCTTCACCCGCCCGACCGTCGCGACCGGAGAGCGAACCGCTCATTGGACGGCGCCGAACCGGGTGAGGAGGTCCTGGTACCAGGTGGTGTAGGGGTGGTCGGTCGCCGGGTAGCTGGCCGGTGGGTCGGTGGCGTTGCCCGCCGAGTTGAACCCCCAGCCGCGCACCAGCCGCCCCGCCTGCCGCGCCTCGGTGATGAACGCGGACTCACCGGCCGGGGCCGCGTAGAACAGCGCGTCCTGCCGCAGCTCCGCGCTGTTGCCCCGCTGGAACTCCACGAAGGCGACCTGCTGGTGGCGGATGCGGTCGCCGGTACGCCGGTCGGTGTCGATCCGCAGGGTCTGGGCCGGGGTCGGGCCGTCGGCGCCGGTCCACACGCGCACGCGCGAGGTGCCGCTGGCCGAGGTGGTCTTGTCGTAGAGGGCGTCGGAGGTTCTGGCGTTGCCGCTCCAGGCGACGGTCATCGCGGCGGCGTCGAGCGAGCCGTCCCAGTGCCAGTTCTGCGCGTTGCTCTGGCTGCGGTGGATCTCCCGCAACCGGGTGCCGGCCGGGTCGGTGAACCTGATCGTCGGCTGGACGCCGTTGTCGTAGCGGCGGCTGGGCGACCAGGTGATCTCGCCGCCGGCGTGCAGGCGGCCGATCCGGTACCAGAGCGTGGTCGCGCTCTGGGACTGGTGGACCTCGACCAGGTCACCGTTGTCGTTCAGGGTTACCGCGGGGGTGACCCCGGTGTCGTACTTCCCGTGCCGCAGCCAGGTCACCCGGCCGTCGGAGCCGTACGTGCCGGTCCAGTACCACAGCTCGCCGCCGCCGGAGTCGTGCACCTGCACGACCTGGCCGCGTCCGTTGATCGCGATGGCCGGGTTGTGGCCCACGTCGCGCTTGTACAGGGTGCGGGTGGTGCCGTTGCCGGAGATGACCGGGAGCACCCGGCCGCGCAGCGCGTCCACCGTCGGCGGGCTCGCCGGGTAGGCGTCGGCGCGGAGCAACCGGGGCCCGAAGGCGGTGGTGAGCGTGTCGTTGAGGGCGGCCGGGTTGCCCTCGGCGTAGGAGGGGTTGTCGGTCAGGTCGTCTTTAAGGTCGAGCGCGACGACGATCGGCGCGGCGGCGGGATGGCTCGCGGACCAGTCGTCGATCACGTCGAGCCAGTCGCGCAGGCGGTTGGAAGCGGGGTTTCCCGCGCGGTCGACCAGGTCGCCGGGGGAGCCGTGGCCGATGGAGTAGTCGCCGGCGGTGGTGTAGCCGTTGTCGTGGATGTCGAGCTCGATGAAGCGGATGCCGCGGTCGAGTTGTTGGGTGATGGAGGCGCGGCTGCCGTCGAGGTTGCCCGAGTAGCTGTTGTGGGTGGCGCGGAAGACCGCCGAGGGTAACGGCTGGTCCACCGTCGCGTGGGCGTTTCCGCTGGTCAGCAGCGTGGTGACGATGACGGCAAGCATCAACGGCACAGTCCTTGTACGGAGCATGCCTTGATCTTCACATCGGCGCGCGCCTTCGGGAAGGACCTTGGAGGAGCAGAAGATCGAGGCCGGCCAGGAGCGGATCGGGCGATGGCGGACCGAGCCTGGCGGACCCGCTTCTCCCTGCCGCGTGGACCCGATTCCCGGCCTTGAACATCCGTTGAGCGAACGTCGCGTTGCGCTCGAACGGGTCGCGGGCATGCGAGCCATAGCCATCAGGTGGCGATGCGGAGGAACGCGTGAACCGGACATTCAACGGCGTGATCAATCTCGATGTCCGCGACTCCGTCGCGGACTGGGAACCCTTCCTGCCACCACGGGCACGCGAAGGCTCGCCCAACGTGCTCTACCTCGTCTGGGACGACACCGGCATCGCGACCTGGGACACCTTCGGCGGCCTGGTGGAGACGCCGAACATGACCCGGCTGGCGGAGTCGGGCCTGCGCTTCACCAACTGGCACACCACCGCGCTCTGCTCACCGACCCGCTCCAGCCTGCTGACCGGCCGCAACGCCCACAGCAACGGCATGGCGTGCATCGTGGAGGGAGCCAACGGCTTTCCCGGCCTCAGCGCGGTGATCCCGCCGGAGAACGGCACCCTCGCCGAGATTCTGGTCGAGCAGGGCTACTCCACCCTGTGCCTGGGCAAATGGCATCTCACGCCGGAGACCGAATCCAGCATGGCCGGCTCCCGCAGGACCTGGCCGACCGGCCGCGGCTTCGAGCGCTACTACGGCTTCCTGGGCGGCGAGACCAACCAGTGGTTCCCCGACCTGACCTACGACCAGCACTTCGTCGAGCAGCCGTACTCCCCGCAGGACGGCTACCACCTGTCGAAGGATCTGGCCGACCGCGCGATCGAGTTCATCCGTGACGTCCGCCAGGTGGACCCGGACAAGCCGTGGTTCTGCTACTTCGCGCCCGGCGCCAACCACGCCCCGCACCACGCGCCCAAGGAGTGGATCGACAAGTACAAGGGCGTCTTCGACATGGGCTACGAGCGCTACCGCGAGATCGTGCTCGACCGCATGAAGGAACACGGGCTCGTGCCGGACGGCACCCGGCTCTCGCCGATCAACCCGTGGCCGGCCGACGTCATCCCGCCGGGCGACCAGGTCAAGCCGTGGGATTCGCTGAGCGAGGATGAGCGGCGTCTGTTCTGCAGGATGGCCGAGGTGTTCGCCGGTTTCTGCGCCTACACCGACCACCAGATCGGCAGGCTGCTGGACTATCTGGAGGAGTCGGGGCAACTGGACGACACCATCGTGGTGGTCGTCTCCGACAACGGCGCCAGCGGCGAAGGCTCACCCGACGGTTCGGTCAACGAGAACAAGTTCTTCAACGGCTGGCCGGAGGATCCCGCCGAGAACATGGCCAAGCTGGACAAGCTCGGCGGGCCGGACACCTACAACCACTATCCGACGGGCTGGGCGTGGGCGTTCAACGCGCCGTACAAGATGTTCAAGCGCTACACCCTGGAAGGCGGCATCGCCGACCCGTTGATCATCAGCTGGCCCGCACGGACGAAGGACGTCGGCGGCCAGGTGCGCGACCAGTACCATCACGCCATCGACATCGTGCCCACCGTGCTCGACCTCGTGGGCGTCGAGCCGCCCCGGCAGATCAAGGGGCACACCCAGTCGCCGATGCACGGCACGTCCATGGCCTACACCTTCGACGCGCCACAGGCTCCGAGCACCCGTACCACGCAGTATTACTCGATGCTCGGCACCCGCGCCCTCTACCACGACAGGTGGAAGGTCGTGGCCCGCCACGGAGCGCTCAGCGGCAAGGGCGACTTCATGGCCGACGAATGGGAGCTCTACCACGTGGCCGAGGACCGGGCCGAAACCCGCGACCTGGCGGCCGAGCATCCGGACAAGGTACGCCAGCTGGCGGGCATCTGGTTCGCCGAGGCCGGAGCCAACGGCGTCTTCCCGCTGGACGACCGGACCTCGCGCGAACAACTCGCCCTGCCGCGCCCGCTGCCCGCCAAGCCGCGCGACGTCTACGTCTACTACCCCGGCACCTCCGACGTGCCCGAGGGCGTGGCCGTCAACATCCGCAACCGCTCCTTCTCCATCAAGGCAGAACTGGACGCCGGCTCGCCCGATGGGGTGATCTTCGCGCAGGGGTCCCGGTTCGGCGGGCACACCCTGTACGTCAAGGACGGCACGCTGCGCTACTGCTACAACTTCCTCGGCGCCGACGAGCAGACCTTCGTCTCAGACCGGCCGCTGACCACAGGCGCCCTGTCCGTCGGGGTGGAATTCGCCAAGGAAGGGGAGGAGCCGGAAGGGGTGGCGCGGGGCACGCTGCGCCTGTTCACCGGGGACCAGGTGGTCGCGGAAGGGCCGATGCGCACCCAGCCCGGCAAGTTCGCCCTGGCCGGTGAGGGCCTGTGCGTGGGACGCGACTCCGCCGACCCGGTCAGCAGCGACTACGGCGCGCCGTTCCCGTTCACCGGCGGCACCATCAAGAAGGTGACCGTCAACGTCAGCGGTGAGCACTACGTCGACCACGACCTCGAAGGCATGGCCATGCTCGCCCGCGACTAGCCTGCGGCAAGCTCGGCGACCGATCGACGCCACACCGTCACGATCCCGAAGCCGCCGCCAGGGCGTGGTCGCTCGCAGCAGGGGCACGCCCCGGCCCGACCGGCTCAGGGCAGCAGGCCGTGCAGTCCCTTGGCCAGGAACAGCAGGCCGAAGACCGCGATCAGGAGCAGGCTGAGCGCGCCGTTGTGGAGGATGAGCCAGGCGCGCAGCCGGGCCAGGCGTTCGTCCCCGCCTTCGCGCATCGTCAGGGCGTACGGGGCGAGCACTCCCACACTGCCCAGGACGACGAAGATCGCCGCCAGGACGGCCTGCTGAACCAGCGAGAGGGGCACCCGCCCGGCCGCGATGGCGCCGCCGATCAACGCGGTGAGATTGATCGGGTTGGCCACGATCAGCGCGGTCGCCACCCCGGCGATCTTGGGCAGGGTCATCGCGTCCATGGCCGCGATCCAGCGCGGCACCCGAGGCGCCTGCCCGGCGGTGCGGCGGGCCGCCCGGCGCGCGCCGGCCACCGCGACCGCCAGCAGGATCAGCCCGATGACCAGCGCCACGGCGGAGAGCCAGGCCGGCCGCCCGCCGTCACCGGCGGCTCCCACGGCGCCGAGCAGCGCGGTGAGTGCCAGCAGCACCAGCCAGCTCACCACGAGCCAGGCCACCTCGAACACCGCCGCCTTGGCCCGGCCGCCGGTGCTGACGAGCAGCGCGATCACGGCGATCACGGGAAAGGGGGAGACGATGAGGCCGAGCGTGTAGGGCAGCATGTCGGCGAAGGCCTTACCCACGAGGTTCCCCCTTGCGTTCGCAGGCCGCGGCGGCCTCGTTGGATTCGTGGAACGTCAGCCCGGTCAGGCCGTAGTGAACCAGGAGCCCGCGCACGCGGGCCGTGGCCCGCGAGATCGAGAAGCTGACACCGCGCTCGCGCAGCAGATCGGTGACCTGACGCAGAGCTTCGGCGCCGGTGGTGTCGACGTCGCTGATCGCTTCGGCGTCCAGGACGATGTGCCGCACGCCGTGGCCGGCCAGGGCTTCGATCTCGTTTTTGAACGTGTCGGCGTTGGCGAAGAAGAGCTGGCTCTCGAAGCGGTAGACGACCAGGTCGCCCTGTGGCTCGCCGCTGACGTACCGGCCGTGCTCGCCTGGGGTGAGGGTGGCGGTGCTCGGGCGGGCGGCCCGGCGGACCACGTCCACCGCCGACAGCAGGAACGCGATGACGACGGCGGTGAGCGAGCCGAGAACGGGAACGCTCAGCAGGCACACCGCCGCGATCCAGAACTCCGAGCGGCGCAGCGCCCAGAGCTCCCGCAGCCGGCGCACGTCCACGAGCTTGATCACCGCCACGGCGACGATGCCCGCCAGCGCCGTGTTCGGCAGGTAGGCGAGCAGGCCGCTGAAGAAGGCCAGCAGGACCGCCACCACGACCGCGCAGACGGCGCTGGGGATCTGGGAGCGGGAGGAGATCGAGTCCATGGCCGCCGTACGGGAGGCGCTGGAGCCGATGGTCATCGACTGGGTGAGCCCGGCGGCCACGTTGGCCAGCCCGAAGGCGCGCAGTTCCTGGTCGGCGTTCAGCGGGTAGCCGCGCTGTTCGGCGTAGCGGCGCGCGGTGAGCAGCCCGTCGGCGAGGGTGACGGCGCAGATGGCGATGGCGCCGGGGACGAGTGCCGCCCACTGTCCGAGCGAGATGCCCGGCCAGTGCGGGGTGGGCAGCCCGGACGGGATTGCGCCCAGCACGGACACGCCATGCCGGTCCAGCCCCGTCAGGCCGACCAGGATCGCCGCGGCGACGAGCGCGATCAGCGGGCCGGGCAGGGCGGGCGCGAGCCGCCGCAGCAGGAGGATCACCGCGATGGTGCCCGCTCCCACGGCGACGCTCCACCAGTGGGCCCGGGGGAGCTGGATGATGATCTCCCACAGTTCCGGGAAGAAGCGTTCGGCGCCGGTGTGCACGCCGAGGATCTTCTTGACCTGGCTGGTGAGGATCTCGACGGCCAGCCCCGCGATGAACCCGACCAGCACGGGCTCGGACAGGAAATTCGCCAGGAAGCCCAGTTTGAAGGCGTAGAAGAGCAGGAACACCACCGCGCACACCAGCGCCTGGGCGTAGGCCAGTTCGACGTACTGCGGGCTGCCAGGCCGGGCGACGATCGCGACCAGCAGCGAGGCGATCAGGGCGGCGATCGGCGCGTCCGGGCTGGCCACGAGTTGACGGGAGGAGCAGAACAGCGCGAAGACCAGCATCGGCAGGATGGCGGTGTACAGGCCGACCACCGGCGGCAGGCCGGCGATCTGGGCGTAGCCGATGTTCAGCGGGATCGCCAGCGCGGCCAGCGTCACGCCCGCGGTGCCCTCCTTGACCAGGTCGCCCCGCCGTACCCCGCGAAGTCCCGCCGCGAACGTCAAAGCAGCCCCCGAGGCTCAGGCCGGAATTTCATCCCATCAGCTCTCGGCGCAGCCGCGCTTCCAGGGCCTGGTCCGCCGGCAGCGCCGTACCAGAGCCGTGATCGCCGCCAAGCCCGCCTCACCCACGCGGGACACGCGGATCCTTGCGGCGAGGAAGGCACTGCGGACCTTCACGGTGTCGAAGCCGTCACCGGTTCGGCTGTCAGGAGTCCAGGCCACCGCGAGCATGCCACCCAGCAGGCCCAGGATCATGCCGACCAGGAAGCCGCCCAGGTTGGAGTAGACGAACGAGGCCATGGACAACAACACGGCGATCGAGCCGAGAAACACGCCCTGGCCGGGTTGCAACCAGACGAGCACGCCCGCCAGCACCATGATCAGGGCGATCATGTAACTGACCCCCACGGCGCCGAACACCACGGCCACGGGCAGCGCGTCGAGGGCGAGCGGAATGCACAACAACTCCAGCCCGGCCGCGACCATGAACAACCCGCCCCAGAACGGCCGCGATCGCCGCCACATCCTCATCTGCTTCCGCCCTTCGAGAGAGATCGGGTTCGGCTCAGTAACACTCGTGCGTGCCGCGCGTCACCTTGAGGCCGAGGTCGGGCAGGCTGAACGTCGCGGCGGTGACCGCCCGGGCGCCCAGCCTGACATTGCGGAGAGTGACCACTCTGGCCTGACCGCCGAAGGTGCCGGCCGGCCCTCTGCCGCCGGGAACCTCATCGAGAGTGCTGGCGTCCCGGCCCAGTTCGAGGTCGCGGATGGAAGCGGCCGTCTGGCCCGCCACCACATCGATCACCAGGTCGTCGATGATCACCTCGTTGCCGCCCTGGCCACCGGTGAGCCGCAGCGTGATCGTGCCCACGGGCGTCTTCACCAGCGCGCTGGAGCACAGTTCGTCGACCGCGGCCCGCCTGATACCGGCCACGATGACGGGATAAAGCCGCCCTTTCCTCGTCTCGTCCACGTCGGTGGCCAAGGTGAAGCCCTGGCCGCGCAACTCTCTGGCGAAGAGCTTGAAGCTGCTGCCGGAGACCACGAACGTGGCGCCGATGACGCCCTGAGCCGTGGCGCCGACCAGCAGCGACGTCACCACCGCGACAGGAGGCAAGAGCAGCCCGAAGCGCTTCCACCGCACGCGTCCCAGCTCGGCCATGACCTGCTCCACATCACTCGAAGCCCGCGACCAGCTACATAGAGTGACATGCCGGTCTGTTGTCGAGCATGGGGGAGGACACGACGTTTGTCGACGTACGCGCCGGGTGTCGCCCCATCAATGGCCCATGGCTGGACAATCTTGCCGAACGCGTGAGGGCCGGGAGATGTGTGGGTGCCTGCGGGCTTACGCCGCGGAAACCCCGCTGGTGGCCGTCGGTTCAGTTCACTTGGGTGGGCGGCAGCGGTATTCACCTGGAGCGTTGGGGCACATATCAGCCCACGGTCGCAGACGGCTGGGAGCAGGCTCCCACCGCCCAACCCTTCCCAGTGCCGAGGAAAATCGGATCAAGGACAGGAAGGCTGGGAAGCATGATCGCCAAGACCTTGGGGCTGGCCCTCGCCGCGGCCCTGTTGCCCGCCACCCCGCCCCCTCCGGCCGACCTGCATGAGTGCGCGACCGCGACCACCCACTGCGACGGCACCATCGAGGTCCCCCTCGATTGGGACAACCCCTCCTCCGAACGCATCTCCGTGGCCTTCACCTTCATCCCGGCCAAGGACGCCGACGGCACGGTGGCGGCCAACCGCGGCGGCCCCCAACCGGCCCTGCCGGAGACACCCAAGATCCAACAGGTACTCGGGCCCGTCCTCGACCGGAAGAACCTCCTGGTCATGGACCCGCGCGGGATCGGAAAGTCCTCTCCGCTGCTGTGCCCGGACGCCGACCCCTTCAAGCCGGCCACCATAGCCGCCTGCGCCAAGAGCGTGGGGCCGCGCGGCGCCTACTTCACCGCCGACCAGGCCTCGCACGACCTCGACGCGGTACGCCGAGCGCTCGGCCTGGGAAAGATGAGCTACTTCGGCAATTCGTACGGCACCCTGTACGCCCAGGCGTACGCGGCCCGTTACCCCAACAGCCTGGACGCCATCTTCCTGGACAGCTCCATGGTCATCCGCCGCGACGGGTACGTCGAGCGGGAATTCGACGCCCGGCTCGACTACCTTGACCTCATCTGCGAGCGGTCGAAGGCATGCGACGCGCTGCCCGGCAAGGCCTCCGACACCTGGAAGAGGCTGGTGGACCGGCTGCGAAGGCAACCCGACCCGGAGGTGACGCTGCACCAGGCACTCACCCTGCGCGAGCCGGCCGAAGCGGTGCTCGGCCGGGAGAACGTCGCGGCCGCACACGCCTACCTCAACGGTGACCCGGCTCCACTACGCCGTCTGGCCCGGCTGACCCCCAAGACCGTCCCGCCGTTCAACCCTCCCTGGCTTGCGGGGCATGTGGCCTTTCGTTGCGGCGACGGCTCCTTCCCCTTCGACCGGCTGGCATCGGCGGCCGAACGTCAAGCCCAGGCCGAGCGGTACTACGAGCGGGAACGCCCGCTGGAGCCCTACCGGCCCACCGACTTCCACTCCACCGAGGCGATCGCCAGCCTGGAGTGGTGCGTCAACTGGCCGACCCCGCGACACAGCCCGCCGCGCCCGCCCGGACAGGCGCTCCCCGATGTGCCCATCCTGGTGGTGGCGGGGGACTTCGACCTCCACCGCCCGGCAGAGGTGGAGCGGTCGCTGCAGGTCTTCCCGAACGCGACCGTCATCCGGATTCCGTTCGGGATCCACGCGCAGTCCTTTCTGCCGTCGCCGATGGGTGACTGCGTACGCGGCATGCTGCGTACCTTCCTGACCACCAAGCGGGTGGCCGACCAGAACTGCACCGGCGAGAACTACCGCGCCGTCGGCGGCTTCCCGCAAGAACTCAGGGACGTGGCGCCGCACCCGGCCGGCGAGCTCAGCCCGGGCCAACGGCGGATCCTCGCGGCCACCTTCGCCACCGCCGCCGACGCCACCGCCCGCCGCAATCCGCACGCCTTCTACTACTTCGGGCGGCCGAACGAGCCGGGGCTGCGCGGCGGCCAGGTCACCTTCGGCCAGGACATCACACTCGACGCAGTGCGGTTCGTGCGCGACCTGCGGGTCAGCGGCCCGATCACCCTCACCCCGGACGGTCACGCCACCGCCACCCTCACGGCCGAGAGCGGCGGACGCACTCACGAGGTGACGCTGTCCTGGACGGCGTTCTCCACCCGGCCATCCGTATCCGGCACCTTCGACGGCATCCCCTTCGAGTAGGCCACACCAGTGGTGGGCGAGGTCCTCACAACAAAGAGGGTGCGATGGCCCTGAGCGGTCAAGCCGTCGCAGGTCCGGTACGGGCGAAGGCCGCCCCGGCCGCGTGAGCCTGTACACGTTCCTCCTGCTCCGCCGTCCACCCGGCCACCTCGCGCAGCTCGCCGAACTCCCTGGTCAGCGTGGTGCCCGAGGTGGTACGGGCGTCGGTGCTGATGGTGACCGCCAGCCCTTCGTCCAGGAGCCGGGAGGCCGGATGCGCCCGCAGGCCGGCAACCGCGCCGGTCTGCACGTTGCTGACCGGGCACATCTCCAGGGCGATCCGGTCCCTGCGCAGCCTCGCCAGCAGTGCCTCGTCGCCGGCACACCGCACGCCGTGCCCGATCCGGCGGGCACCGAGCACCTCGATCGCCTCCCACACGCTCTCCGGGCCCGCCGCCTCCCCGGCGTGCACCGTGCACGGGAGCCCGGCGCCGTGGGCGAGGTCGAAGGCGGCCCGGTGCGGCGCCGCGGCATGGAGCCGTTCGTCGCCGGCCAGGTCGAGGCCGGCCACCTGGTCACGGTGCCGCAGCGCCGTCTCGGCGACGGCGAGGCTGTCGTCCGGGCTCTGGTGGCGCAGGCAGCACAGCAGCAGCCCGGTGCGTACGCCGGTGGCCTGGCGGCCCGCCGCCAACCCCGCGGCGACGGCCGCGACGGCTTCGTCCTGGGTCATGCCGTCGCGGCCGTGCAACTGCGGGGCGAAGCGCACCTCGCCGTAGACCACGCCGTCGGCGTCCCAGTCCTCGACCAGTTCGCGCGCCGCCCTGCGGAGGGCGTCGGGCGTCTGCAGGACCCGCAGGGGCAGGTCGATGTAGGTGAGGTAACGGCTGAGGCTGCCGCAGTCGGGCGGCGCCGTCACCAGGTGTTCGACCGGTCCTTCGAGGGTGATGCCCCGGCGGCGTGCGAGGTCGGCGACCGTGCCGGGGCGTACGGATCCGTCGAGATGGCAGTGCAGTTCGTAGCGCGGCACGGCTGCGTTCATCGGTTTCCTTCCAGTTCACGGGCGCAGGTGTCGAAGAGCAGGCGTTTGAAGCCGGTTTCGCTGACCCGCCTGACCAGCGTCAGGTTGGGCGGGGGAGCCGTGCGGCGGCGGTCGATGATGAGCTGGCCGCGGGTCTCGTCGCCGAGGGCGATGTCCACGTGGGCGCGCTCCTGCTCGATGACCAGGTCGGGCCGTAGCGCCACCGCCATGGCGATCGGGTCGGGCAGGTCGTATCCGGGCAGGCCGGTGACGTCACGGGCCCAGTCGGCGACGGTCCGGTTGACGCGATGGGCGAAGGTCGCCAGGGGAGTGCCCAGCTCCTCCAGCCGGTGCTGGTCCCCGGGCGTCATGACGGCGTCGGTACGGGAGACGTCCCACCCGATCCAGGTGACCTTGTCCGGGGTGGCGGCCTGCGACACCACCCGGGCGGCCTCGGGGTCGGCCCACACGTTGTACTCGGCGGTGGCCGAGATGTTGCCGCGCAGGTCGGCGGCGCCGGCCATGCAGTACACGTGCCGGTAGCGGGTGAGCAGGTCGCGATCACGCAGCAGGGCGGCGGCGACGTTGGTGAGCGGGCCCAGCGTGACCAGCGTCAGCTTGCCGGGGCAGCGGCGCGGGTAGGACAGCAGGACCTCGACCGCGTGTTCCCGCTCGGCCGCTCGCGGCGGATCGGGCAGGCCGATGTCGCCCATTCCGTCCCGGCCGTGCACCTGTTGCGCGGTGGCGAGCGGGCGCGTCATCGGGCGTTCGCAGCCCGGATGGACGGGGACGTCGAGGCGGCCGGCCAGGTGCAGCGAGATGAGCGCGTTGCGGGTCCCCGTCTCCAGGGGGACGTTGCCCGCCACCGTCGTGACGGCGCGCGGGGCGCCGAGACCGCTGGCGGCGGCCAGCAGCAGCGCCACGGCGTCGTCGGAACCCGTGTCGGTGTCGACGATCAGGGGAAGGGCCGGCACAGATTCGCCTCCAGGAATCTAATCGTTTAGAACGTCACCTATCTAAACGGTTAGATGCGAGAATGTAAACCGCCATGCCCAGCCATTCAGACAGACCAGCGACACTCGCCGACGTGGCCCGCAAAGCGGGGACCTCCACGGCCGTGGTCAGCTATGTGATCAACGACGGTCCCCGTCCCGTCGCGGCGGCGACCCGCGAACGCGTCCTGGCCGCGGCGGCCGAACTCGGCTACCGGCCCAACCGCATCGCCCGGGCGCTGCGTTCGCGTACCACGGGCGTGGTCGGCCTGGTGCTGGCAGACGCGTCCAACCCCTATTTCGGCGCCCTGGCCAGGCATGTCGAGCAGGCGCTCGACCGGCACGACCGGCTCACGATGATCGGCAACGCCGGTTACTCCGCGGCCCGCCAGCGCCACCTCGTCGATCGTTTCCTGGACGCCCGGGTCGATGGCCTGATCATCGTCTCCGCGGATGGGGCGGACGACGTGGCGGCCCTGACGGCGGCGGCCGGCGTACCTGTCGTGTACGTCCACCACGGGCCGGCAGGCGGCCGGGCCCGCGTCGTGGCGGCCGACAACCATCACGCCGTGCACGAAGCCGTCGCCCATCTGCGCGGGCACGGGCACCGGCACATCGCCTTCCTGTCCGGCCCTGACGACGGCGGGCCCGTGGGCCTGCGCCGGGCCGCATGGAGCGCGGCCGTGGCCGGCGATCCCGGCTCCGTACTGCTGCGATGCGACTATTCACGCGCCGCCGCCGACGCCCTGACCCGCCGCCTCGCCGGGGAGGGCGCCCTGCCGCGCGCCCTGGTCGCCGCCACCGACGAGCAGGCCATCGGAGTGTTGTCGGGGGCTTGGTCGCGCGGGCTTGACGTCCCCGGCGGGATCGCCCTGATCAGCCTGGACGGAACCCCAGAAAGCGCCCATACCGCCCCCGCGCTGACCGCCACCAGGCAGCCGCTGCGCGCCATGGCGGAGCAGGCCGTCGGCCTGCTGTTCGACGACGCCTCCCGCGCGCCCGCCGCGCGGGCGCCCCTGGCCGTCAGGCGCAGTTGCGGGTGCCAAAAATAACGCCGCGTCGGCGGCTTGGGCGACCCGCGGACTTATCCGCCATCCGGCGGCCTGCGTGGCTGGGCGCCGGTCATTGATTGGGGATGTCGATGCCGACCGCGCGTAGTTTCGCCTCGACCAGCGCGTTCAACCGGGCGATGGCCGGCACCTGGTCTTCCCGGTGGTGGTTGACCAGTCCGTACCGGGCGGCGGCGTCGGACCGGTTCTGAGACCCGGCCGGCACCGCCAGTAGCGCGCGGTCGGCCAGCAGCTTCTTGACCAGCGCGGACGCCAGCTCCTCGATCCGTGGGTCGTCGGGATCCCAGGACCTCGCATCGAGGCCGCGCTTGGTCAGCTCGACGTACTCGGGATCGTCGAACGAGCGCTCAAGCCGGGTCAGGAAGCTGTCGAAGAGCTCCGGGACCAGTGCCCGGGCCAGCACCAGAGCCTCCCGCTGGGTGGCCACGTACTCGGAACCGAAGCCAAGCTCGGCGAGCCGGTCCAGGACCGCGCAGGCACGGTCGGGCAGCAGGGCCCGGTCACCGTGAGCGAGCCGGTGCAGCGTGTCGCGGCGCGCGATCAGGTCCTCGATCCGCTCCGTGAGCCGGCGATGGACGTCATCCAGCGCGGCGGCGAACGGTTCGGGATCGGAGTCGAGCAGGTCGCCGATCTCGGCCAGCGGCACGCCGGCCTCGGCCAGCGTCCGGGCCTGGACCAGCCGCAGCAGGTCGGCCGACCGATACCGCCGGTAGCCAGAAGGGTCACGTTCCGGCTCGGCGACCAGGCCGAGCCGGTGATAGTGCCGCACGGTCTTGATCGTGACGCCGACGAACGCCGCCGCCTGACCGATGGTGAGCCCGTCTGCCATCGGCTCAGCGCGCCTCACGATCGCGGGTGATCACAGGGTCAGGGTAGCGCGCGTCTGTTCCGGTCCATCACCGCGCCGGACCGCGGCCCGGGCTCCCGCAGGTCAGCCCGTGGTCGCGACTGGGTTGACCTTGACCTTAGGTCAGGGTGCACGCTCATCGCATGGCCGCCACGAAGGGGCCGCCGTGAGATCCAACACTGCGAACAAGGAGCTTCATGATGGGACGAAACAACAGCGGCTTCTCCGAGGCGGGGCTGCGCCGGCTGCGCGAGGTGCTGGCCCGCCATGTCGAGTCCGGAAAGATCCCCGGCCTGGTCGCCCTGGTCAGCCGGGGAGGCCACACGCACGTCGAAACGATCGGGACGATGCGCGCCGAGGGCGGCGCGCCGATGCGCCGGGACACGATCTTCCGGATGGCGTCGGTGTCCAAGCCGGTCACGACGGCGGCGGCGATGGTCCTGCTGGACGAGTGCAGGCTGCGCCTGGACGACCCGGTGGATCCGTGGCTGCCCGAACTCGCCGACCGGCGCGTGCTGACGCGGCCCGACGGCCCGCTGGAGGACACGGTCCCGGCGCTTCGGCCGATCATCGTACGGGACCTGCTGACCTCCACGTTCGGGCTCGGCGTGGACTTCGCCAGGATGGACTCCCCGATCAGGGCCGCGACCTTCAAGGCCACCGACTACAGCGTGGCCTCCGGACCGGCGCCCGGCCCGGACGAGTGGATGCGCCGCCTCGGCGAACTGCCCCTGGCGGACCAGCCCGGCCGGCGGTGGATGTACGACCTCAGCTACGAGGTACTCGGCGTGCTGGTCGCCAGGGTCGCCGGCCAGTCGTTGGAGACGTTCCTGCGCGAACGCGTCCTCGACCCGCTGGGCATGACCGACACCGGGTTCCACGTGCCCGCCGGCAAGATCGACCGGCTGCCGTCCCTGTACGGTCCCGACCCGCAGACCGGCGAGTTCACCCTGTGGGACGAGGCGGAAGGCGGCCGGGCCGTCCTGCCTCCGACCTTCCAGGGCGCCAGCGCGCTGGTCTCCACCGCCGACGACTACCGCGCCTACTTCCAGATGTTGCTCAACGGCGGCACGTACGAAGGCCGGCGCGTCTTGTCCAGGGCCGCCGTCGAACTGATGACCACCAACCGCCTCACCCCCGAGCAAGCGGCCGCCCGGGACGCCATGTACACCAGCATCGCCCACCTGACGGCAGGTCAGGGCCTGCACGGCGGCTGGGGCTTCGGGATGGGGGTGCGCACCTACCGCGGCGACTACGCCCCCACCGGCCAGTTCGGCTGGGACGGCGGCACCGGCACCACCGCCTACGCCGACCCGGCCAACCAGCTCACCGGCATCCTGCTCACCCAGACCGGAATGTCCACCCTGGACTCGCCGCGACTCATCCAGGACTTCTGGACCACCCTCTACCAGGCCATCGACGGCTGACGGTGATGACGGCCCCGCACCGGCCGGAGCGGCATCCTGGACGTGGTCAGGCGGGCTGGCCCATGGGCCGGATGGTCAGGGTGTTGAGGTCGACGCCCGCCGGTTGGTCGAGGGCGAAGCAGATGGCCTCGGCGATGGGCCGGGGAGGCAGGGCGAAGGGGGGCGCGTCGGCGCCCTGCCAGAAGGGTGTGTCGATCATGCCGGGGTTGACGAGAGTGACACCGATGCCGCGGGTCGTGGCGTGCAGGCGCAGGTTCTCGGCGAGTCCGGTGGTGGCCCACTTGGTGGCCGAGTAGAGATTGGCGGGGGAGTTCTTCAGCCCGGCGACGCTGCCGATGAGCACCAGTCGTCCGCCGGTGGACTCAAGGTGGGGCAGGGCGGCATGGGCGAGCAGGGCGGGGCCGAGCACGTTGGTGAGGACCATGGGCGACCACAGCGTCGGGTCGCCGGCCCCGATCGAGTCGCCGGACATGAATCCGGCGTTGGCCACCGCCGCGTCAAGGGCGCCGAAATGCTCCACGGTGCGGGTCACGGCCGACTCGGTGGCCTGCCAGTCCGCCGCGTCCGCGACGAGACCCAGCAGCCGGTCGGGGTGACCGGCCTCGTCGAGGAAGGTCTTCAGTTTGCCCTCGTCGCGGCCGGTGACCGCCACCCGGTGGCCGCGGTCGAGGAGCAACCGCGCGGTGTGGGCGCCGATCCCGCTGGTCGCGCCGGTGATCAGTACGGTCTTACCGGTCATGGTCATCCTCCTGAAAATTGCCTAGGGACGGCGGCCTGCGATGAAGGAGCGCCGTTCAAGTCCGCCGACGCCATGAAATCCGCCTGGCCGCAGGCGAGGCAGAGCGCGCTTATAGGGGGACAAGCTCAACCCCCCTCACCGCCGGCACCTGCGGTTACCGTGGAGGGCATGGACCACCGGCCCGACCACCGCGCGCAGATCCGGGACTTTCTCGCCACCCGGCGCGCCAAGCTCACTCCGGAGCAGGTCGGGCTGCCCACCAGCGGCCGGCGCCGGGTCCCCGGGCTGCGCCGCGAAGAGGTCGCGGTGCTGGCCGGTGTGAGCACCGAGTGGTACACCCGGCTGGAGAAGGGCCACATCGGCGGCGTGTCGGAAGAGGTGCTCGACGCGGTGGCCCAGGCTCTGCGCCTGGGCCAGGACGAACGTACTTACCTGTTCGACCTGGCCCGCGCCGCGCGGCCCGCCCGCCGCGCCCCCTCGCGCCGCAAGGACGTCCAGGTCCCGCCGCGGGTCCAGTGGCTGCTGGACTCCATGACGATGTCGGCGGCGTGGGTACGCAACGGCCGCGCCGACATCGTGGCCTGCAACGCGCTGGCCCGTGCCCTGCTCGCGCCGGTCTTCGACAGCCCCGCCACCACGCGGTACGGCCGCGCCAACCTCCCCCGCTACGTCTTCCTCGATCCGGCCTCCCGGCGGTTCTTCGTCGACTGGGACGAGGCCGCCGTCATCAGCGCCGCGCTGCTGCGCGCCGAGGCCGGACGCGAGCCCCACGACCGGGCCCTGCGCGACCTCGTCGGTGAGCTGTCCACGCTCAGCACCGAGTTCCGCGGCCAGTGGGCCGCCCACGACGTGCGTATCCGCCACGACGGCGGCAAGCGGCTGTGGCACCCCCAGGTGGGCGAGCTGGAACTGACCTACCAGTCCCTCGACCTGCCCATCTCCGACCGGACGAGGCACGGCCTCACCATCTACACCGCCGAACCGGGCAGTACCTCGGAAGAGCGGCTCAAGCTCCTGGCCAGCCTGGCGGCCACCCAGCCGGCCCACCCCACGCGTTAAAACGCGCCGACCTGCTCACCAGCGCAGCCGGCCCTCATCCTCGTTCTCTGGAAACGACACAGTCACGGTTGACATATTGACCTCAGGTCATTAGTAATGACCTGAGGTCAATAGTGTGCGTTCCGAGGAGGACGGATGGTGAGATGTCCGGTTTCGAGCTGGTCGGCAAGCTGCTCGACCCCGTGTCGAGGGCCGACCCGTACCCGCTCTACGCCGAGTTCCGTGCCCGCGGCCCGGTATGGGTCGAGGAGATGTCCACCCTGGTGGTGACGGGGTACCGCGACTGCGAGACGCTGCTGCGCGACCCGCGGCTCAGCGCGGAGCGATGGCGGTTCTTCCAGGATGACCAGGCGGCCGACCCCTACCCCCCGGACGCTCCGCCCTCGGTCCGGCGGCCGTGGTTCCTGTCCCTGGACCCTCCGGACCACACCCGGCTGCGGCGCCTGGTCAGCAGCGCGTTCACCGCCCGTGCCGTCGCCCGGATGGAGGCCCCGGTCGCGCGACTGGTCGACGACCTCCTCGACCGCGCGTCCGGCCGGGACACGTTCGACCTGCTGCCCGGCCTCGCCGGCACCCTGCCGGTGACGGTCATCTGCCGCATGCTCGGCGTTCCGCAGGCCGACGAGCGGCTGTTCCACCACTGGTCCGCGCGGCTCACCCGTTTGCTAGACGGCTTCTCCGCCCCAGACGACGGGAACGGCGAGACCCCCGAGTGGGTGAGCGGCACGGTCGAGCTGCACCGCTACGTCAACGAGCTCGTCGCCGACCGGCGCAGGAGCCCGCGGCGGGACGACCTGATCTCCGAGCTGCTCGCCGCACAGGACGGCGGCGACGTGCTCAGCCATGACGAGCTGGTCTCCACGATCGTGCTGCTGCTGGTGGCGGGGCACGAGACGACGGTCAATCTGATCGCCAACGGCGTGCTCGCCCTGTTGAGGCACCCCGGCCAGCTCGCCGCCCTGCGCGCCGACCCCGGCACGGCCGCGGCGGTCGTCGAGGAGACCCTGCGTTACGACCCGCCCGTCCAGCTCACCGCCCGGGTGGCCGACCGGGACCTGCTCGTCGGGAAGGCGAAGGTGCCCGCGGGCGGCCTGGTCATTCTCCTGCTGGCCGCGGCTCAGCGGGACCCGGCGGCGAACCCGGACCCGGACCGGTTCGACCCGGGCCGCGAGCAGGTGCGGCACCTGGGCTTCGGCTTCGGCCCGCACTTCTGCCTGGGCGCCCCACTGGCCAGGCTCGAAGGCCGGCTGGCGCTGGCCGCCTTCGCCCGGCGCGTCCGCGAGCCCCGGCTCGTCGCCGACCCGCCGCCGTACCGGGAGCACATCAACCTGCGCGGCGTCGGCGAACTGCTCATCTCCCACGCGGGAATCACCAGGTGAGGCGCGGGCCGGGAGGCCGGGCACGCCGCGCCCGCCCGGCCCGCACGGTCGGCTAGCCTGGTGCGATGGTCACCTCCAGGAGCCGGCGCCGGCTCTCTCCTGAGGCGAGGCGCGGTGAGCTCCTCGATGCCGCCATCCGGCTGCTGGACTCCGGGCAGGACGTGACCAACTGGGTCCAGGCCGTCACCGCCGAGGCCGACGCCGCCAAGGGCACGTTCTACGTCTACTTCTCCTCCTGGGAGGAGATGCTCGCCGCGGTACGGGAGCGCGTGCTGCGGGAGTACGCCGACCGGTTCCACCGGCTCGCCGAAACCACCGAGCCGATCGACTGGTGGGCCACACTCGACGCCGAATGCGCGGCGGCCATCGACACCATCTCCCGGCCCGGCGGGCTGCACGCCGCCGTCTTCCACTCCAGCTCCGCGCTCGTACCCGTGGACGAGGATCCGGACATCATCGCCGCCATCGCCAGGGCGCTGCGACGCGCCATGGACGAGGGCGCGTTCCGCCCCGTGGACCCGCACATCGCGGCCACGATCCTGTTCACCGTCCTGCACGGCGCCGCGGACGCGATCGCCGCCGGCGATCAACCGCGACGCTGGCTGGAGGCCGTCCGCGACCTCACCCGCCACTGGCTCGCGCCACCGCCGAAGGAGCGGTGACACCCGCCCGGCCTCGTCGAGGTTAAATCCGTTCAAGACATGCCGGCGGTGTCGTCCCTACGATCACTTGGGTTCTATAACCCGAAAGACTCATTGGGCGATCACCACCATGACGAGGGGAAACTGCCGGGCGCGCTTCAGCGTTCTCGGCCCGCTGGAGGTGGCGGACCGGGGGGAAATCATCTCCATTCCCGCAGCCAAACAGCGGATCATTCTGGCCACACTTTTGCTCAGGCCCAACCAGTTCGTCTCCGTCGACGAGCTGATCGAACGGATGTGGGACGGGGACGAGCCCGCACCCGGGCGGGGCGCCGTACACACGCACATCGGGCGCTTGCGCCGAACGCTGGCGGACCAGGGGGTCCGGCAGTTCATCCAGACACGTGAACTCGGCTACATCGCCGAGTTCGCCGCGGACGAGCTTGACCTGATGCGGCACCGCCACCTGGTCGATCTGGCCGCCACCGAGAGAAAGGAGGGCCGGGCGGCGGAGGAGGCGGACGCGCTGGCCGCCGCGCTGGCGCTGTGGCGGCCGACCCCGCTGTCCAACGTGCGCTCCCACCTGCTGCACGCGATCGACGTTCCGCTGCTGGTCGAGGAGCGCCTGCGTACGCTCGAACGCTGGGGGGAACTGGCGCTGCGGCTGGGCCGCTACGACGAGATGATCACGCAGATGAAGGCGGCCCTGATGGACAATCCGACGCGCGAACGCCTGACCGCGCAGCTGATGCTCGCATTGTCCCGGTCGGGGCGGCAGGCGGAGGCGCTGGAGGCGTACAAGATCGTCGTGGAACTGCTGCGCGAGGAGCTGGGCGTGGAGCCCGGAGCCGAGTTGCGCGAGACCTACCTGCTCGTGCTGCGGCAGGACGCGCGCGCGGGCCCGGAACCACGCGTCACGAGCAGCGGCACCGAGCACGCCGAACGCCCGGACGAGGTCAGGTCCCTGTCCGGTGAAATGGCCAAACTGCTCCAGCTCCTGACCGAGCTGACGCCGACCCCGGCCGAGGTGCCGGCCGTTCCGCACGCGTTCACCGGACGGTCGGCCCCGCTGCAACGCGTGCATGCCCTGCTGACCGCCGAGCGGCGCCGCGGTGTCATCGCGATCACCGGTGCCGGCGGCGTCGGGAAGTCCGCGCTGGCGATCCGGGCCGCTCACCGGGCCGCCGAGCACTTTCCCGACGGTTCGATCTACGTTGATCTGGGCGGTTCCACCCTCGACAGCCATCCCGCGACAGTGCGGTACGCGCTGGGCCGCATCCTGCGCTCGCTGGGCGTGAACCCTTCGACGATCCCCTCGGATGTCGAAGAGGCGGCCGGACGGCTGCGTTCTCTCACGAGCGGCAAACGCCTGCTCCTCGTGCTCGACAACGCCTCCCATCCCGCTCAAGTGCATCCGCTGCTACCCGCGGGACCCGGCTCGCGGGTCCTCATCACCAGCCGCCGCGCGTTCACCTCTCTCGACGTCAGCGCCGTCGAACGGCTGGATCCGCTGCTGTTGTCCGAGGCGGTGGCGATGTTGCGCACGCTCATCGGCGCGCGGCGCGCCGATTCCGACCTGGACGCGTTGACGCAGATAGCGCACCTGTGCGAATGCCTTCCGCTTGCCCTGCGGGTCGCGGCACGCCGGCTCGCCGCCCGGCCGAACCTGCCGGTACGGGCGCTGGCCGCTCAGCTCGGCGACGAGCGGCAGCGGTTGCCGATGTTGTCCGACGACGACGGCGGAGGCGTGCGGTCCATGCTCATGGTGAGCTACCGGGCCCTGGACTCGGTCGCGGACGGCGTCGTCGCGACGCGGTTGTTGCGGCTGCTGGCCGTCCGGGACCTGACCAGTACGGACCCGTCCGTGGCGGCATCGCTGGCCGGGCTGACGGAGCAGGAGGCGCAGCTGGCCCTCGACCAGCTCGCCGGCGCTCATCTCGTCGAAGTGGCGTCGGCCGGGCTCTACCGGCTGCCTGCCCTGGTGCGCCTGTTCGCCCGCGAACTCGCGCACGAGGTGACGGGTTTCGACACACCCGCCCTGGCCTGCCACGGGTGACACCGTGGCGCCCGTTTCGGCGACGGCCATGCGACAGCGTAAGGACCGGGCCGCTCGTCAGACTGAATCACGCCGTCGGCACGGACTCATCGAGTCGATCACCGACCTCGCACCGATGCACCCTTTATCAACCGTGACTGGAGACTCCATGCGTACGACACGAATCCTGGCCGCTGCCGCCGCGGTGGTCACCGGGTGGCTGCTGCTGGCCGCGCCCGCGCCCGCGGCCACGGCCGGCGTCGTGCCCGACCCGACGACCGACGCCTGCCGGTCGGTGGCCCCGACCGCGCGCCTCGTCGAGATGACCACGCCCAAGAGCGAGGGCGTGTTCTACACGGCCTGCGCGACGGAGGTGGCCACCGCCGAGCGCATGGGCTTCAAGCGCACCACCACCCCGCTCGGCCAGGTCGCGACCCGGCCGTTCAGGGGAGGCGTCCCGCTGTACCGCTTCCGCGTCGCCTCGGCCTCGTCCTACATCCTGACCTCCGACCGTGACGAGTACGCGGAGCTCAAGGACTCGGCCAGGTTCATCGAGGAGGGCGTCGTCGGCTTCATCGGCCGCACCGGCGACAGCGCCAAGCGCATCTGGCGCTTCCACTTCGACCACGAGTCCAAGTGGCGCATCGCCATCGCCGCGCACGCGGACGTCATCCGCCGCGACGAGCCGGGCTGGACCCTCGACGGCCCGCACGGCTACTTCCGCTGACACCTCGGGAGAGACCGGCGCTCGTACAGCGCTGCGCGCCGGTCTCTCCGCCACTGCCGGAGCTCGGCCCGGAGGCACGAGCTCCTCTCACCGCGCCATCGAGAATCGAGTCTCCAGCATGTCAACCACCTCTCGGACGTTCGCGGACCGGCTGCGCGATCACGCGGTCACCCTGACCCACGTCGATCCAGCGGCGCCACAGGACGACCTGGAACCGCTGCGCACCCTGATCGGTGACGCCCGGGTCGTCGCCATCGGGGAAAGCTCCCACTTCATCACCGAGTTCGCACTCATGCGTCATCGCATCCTGCGCTTCCTCGTGCAGCGGTGCGGCTTCACCGCCCTGGCCTACGAGTTCGGCTTCAGCGAGGGACTCACCCTGAACTCCTGGGTCCACGGCGCCGGAACCAAGGAGGACCTGGCGCGCTACCACGATGTCGCGCTGCCGGTCGGGCTCGCCGAACCGCTGCGCTGGCTGCGTGAGCACAACGAGACCCCCGACCGGCAGGCCGACTTCCTCGGCGTCGACATCTCCGAGGGAGGCGGCTCGCTGCTGCCCGCACTCCAGCCCGTCCACGACTACCTGCGGCAGGTTGACGCCGAGACCGCGCGCCTGGCCGAGCGGGCCATCGAGACCGCCGCGCTCTTCGCCGACGCCTCCGGCGCGGGCGCCGTTCCCAAATGGGCACGGCTCGGCTCCGCTCAACAGGACGCGCTCAGCGCGGTGCTGATGCGCCTGCTGCTCCGCTTCCACTCGATGAAACCCGTGTACGTCTCCCGGGGCGGCCACCTTGAGTACGACATCGCGCTACGCCGCCTGGAGGCCGCCTGCCACGGGGAATACAGCATGCGCGCGATGGCGGACCTCTTCGCCGCCAAGGGCCTGCCCGGTGACACGTCGGCCAGGGAGATCTACATGGCCGGTTCCGTGCTCTGGCACCTGCGGCATTCCGCGCCGGGCACCCGCATCGTGCTGGCGGCGCACAACGCCCACATCCAGAAGACCCCGATCGCGTACGGGGGCAGGCTGACCACCCTGCCCATGGGCCAGCATCTGCACGACCTGCTCGGCGCGGACTACTTCGCGCTCGGCCTGACCAGCACCACGGGGCAGACGGCCGAGATGAGCCTCGACGAGAACGCCCGGTTCGGCTTCACCGTGCACCCCACGGACCTGCAGCCGCCCGAGGAGGGCAGCATCGAGGCCGCCTTCGGCGACGCCGGGCTCGGGCTGAGCCTCGCCGACCTGTCCCCGGCATCGCCGAACCCGCAGAGTCCCCCCGACCGCATCCGGCTGCAGGGCTCCTACCTGCACACGCCCGTACTGGAAGCCTTCGACGCCGTGCTGAACATCCCCGACACGACCGTCGAGGTCCTCCACGACTACTGAAAAGCGATTGCGGCCGGCTCGAACCGTCGACTACAAAGAAGGTACTGACTGCGCACGATCCGTATTCTTCTCAGAGAAGCAATGTCTGCACACATCGCCGCAGCTTTCGAACAAGCACGAAATCCGCGCGTCGTCGGCGCGCCGCATCCCGGGCTGCGCCCTCTCCTCGCTCGCGGATACTCCGGCTACGACGCCGGTGCCGCGCCGCACGATCACATGGTGCGCCCCGCGACCGCGTCCGTCTCGCTGATACTCAAGATCTGTGACTCCGCCCTCCGGCCGCCCGCCTTCGTCAACGGCGGCCATGACCGGTGCGCCGTCATCGAAGGACCCTGCGCGCCTTCCTACCTGGAGGTGCGGCTGGCGCCGCTCGGCGCGTACACCATCCTGGGGGTGCCCATGAGCGAGGTGAGCGCGAGGCTGGTGGATCTGGGCGAGTTGCTCGGCGGCGACAGCGACCGGCTGCTGGAGCAGGTACGCGCGGCGCCGTCCTGGGGCCGGCGCTTCCAGACCGTCGACCGCTACCTGCTGCGGCGGGCGCAGGACGGGCCGCGACCGGCCGCCGCGGTGTCGTTCGCCTGGCAGCGGCTGCTGACCAGCAGCGGCACCGTCCCCATCAAGAGCATCGCCGCGGACGTCGGCTGGAGCCACAAACATCTGATCGCGAAGTTCCGGCAGCAGGCCGGCCTGCCGCCCAAGACGGTCGCCCGGCTGGTGCGCTTCAACCGGCTCCTGGCCTGCCTGGATCGCTCCGCGCTGCCCGACTGGCACCAGATCGCGGCCGAGTGCGGCTACGCCGACCAGGCCCACCTCGCCCGGGACTTCCGTGAGTTCACCGGCACCACCCCCACCGGCTTCGTCGACGGCAGCCGTCCCGCCGATCGCGCCCACGACGTCAGGGACCATCTCATTCCCCTCGACCACGTTCCGCCGGCTGGGCAGAGGTTAATTGCGTTCAAGACAGGGCGCGATGGCCGGCCCTACGGTGCTCAGAGGGTATGACAAGCAACTTCGGGGGCGACGATGAGCGAAAACCGGCCACAGGCCACCACCACAGGACCCGGTATCGACGAGGAGAGCTTCGAGCGCGCGGCCGAGGACTTCGGGCACCTGATCAGCAGGCGGCCCGCGGCCGTCCATCGGCCCAAGTCCGCCCGGGGCGTGGCCGACGCGGTGCGCTGGGCCGCCGGCCGCGGGATGCCGATGGCCGTACGGGGCCAGGGCCATTCCGTCTACGGCCGCGCGCAGGTACAGGACGGCCTCGTGATCGACACGAGCGCGCTGCACGCGGTGCATGTGACGCGACCCGATCGGGTGGTCGCCGAGGCGGGTGCGACCTGGCAGTCCGTACTCGACGCCACGTTGCCGCACGGCCTCACCCCGCCAACGCTCACCGACTATGTCCGGCTCTCCGTCGGAGGGACCATCTCCGCCGGCGGCCTGGGCGGCGCGACCTTCCGCCACGGCTTCCAGAGCTGCAACGTGCTCGAACTGGACGTGGTGACGGGCGACGGCGAGATCGTCACCTGCTCGGCGAGCCGGCACCCCCGGCTCTTCCACGCGGTACGCGCCGGGCACGGCCAGTTCGGCGTCATCACCAAGGCCGTGGTGCCGCTCATCCCGGCTCCTGAGCGGGTTCGCCTGCACACGCTGTACTTCCCGGACATCCGCACCATGATGGCCGCGCAGCGGCGGCTGCTCGCCGCGGACCGCGTCGACTACCTGGAGGGCGCGATCCGGCCCGACGGCCCGGGCTGGCAGTACGTCGTGGAGGCAGCCGTCGGATGCCGGGCGGACTCGCGACCAGACGACGCGGCCCTCGCCGACGCGGGCGACGAGTGCACGCACGGCGAGACCGTCGACCTGTCGTTCGGCGAGTTGTACCAGCGGCTCAGCAAGCTGGAGGCCCATCTGCGCGAGGTGGGGGCGTGGCACCATGCGCACCCCTGGCTGAACACCTTCCTCCCGGACTCGACCGCCGAACAGGTGATGACGGAGCTGCTCGCCGAGGTGGCCGCGCACGAACTGGGCGAATTCGGGCGCATTCTGCTCTACCCGATCGTGCCCGGTCGCGCCCGCACTCCGCTGATGCGCCTGCCGGAGGAGGACGTCGCCTTCGTCTGCAATTTCATCCGGTTCCCCGCCGACGATCCCGTTCTGGCCGACAAGCTCGTCGTGGCCAACCGCGCGATCTACGAGCGGGTCCGGAGCGCCGGCGGCTACCTCTACCCCGTCAGCGCCGTCGCGCTCACACAGGCCGACTGGCAGGCGCACTATGGCCGGCTGTGGCCGACGGTCGAAGACGCGAAGACCCGCTTCGACCCCGGCCACCTGCTGAGCCCCGGGCACCATATGTTCGCCTGACGTCGAGGGCACCGCCGTCCACATCACGATGACGAGAAAGTACGATGATCGGAAAATCGGACCTTGTGCACCTGCGTCGCTGCGTCGAACTGGCCAGGCAGGCCCTCGACGCGGGCGATGAACCGTTCGGCTCGGTGCTGGTCTCCGCGGACGGCACCGTCCTGGCCGAGGACCACAACCGGGTGGCCGGCGGCGACCGTACGCAACATCCGGAGTTCGCCCTGGCCCGCTGGTCGGCGGCGCACCTCACGCCGGCCGAGCGGGCGGCCGCCACGGTCTACACCTCGGGGGAGCACTGCCCGATGTGCGCCGCCGCGCACGCCTGGGCCGGGCTCGGACGCATCGTGTACGCGACGTCGTCCGGGCAACTCGCCTCCTGGCTGACCGAACTCGGCGTGCCCACGCCACCCGTCCGCACGCTGCCCATCAACGAGATCGCACCCGGCCTGACCGTGGAGGGACCGGTCCCCGAACTGGCCGGCGAGGTGCGCGCGCTGCACCGTCGCCTGCACGCCCGAGGCTGAACATGCCGAACCGGTGTTGATCGCCACAACGGCGGGCGATCAACACCGGTTACGTTATACGCCACCCCGGGAAGCATCATCGAGCCAGTATTCTGTCGATGATCTCCAGTTGGGCCTTCTTGATTTCCCCGGTCTCTTCGAGCCGGCCAAGGTTCTGGTTTATCATCGCGGTTTGCGTCTCGACGTCGACCGAATGGGCGATGCCGACGGTGTTCGTGGCCTGTTTGCAGGTCACGTCGGCCGTGGCCGTGGCCACCTCGCCCGGCGACGTCCCGGCGCCGATGAAACGCTTGGCCGGTTCCAGAGGTTCGGCATAGGAGAATCCGCGCCTTTTCATGCACGCCGACCAGGCGGCATGAGCGTTCTTGACACGGGCGTCCCGGGAAATACTGGAGAATCCCGCCAGATCGATTCGCTGCAGCAGCTTGTTGTCGACGTGTGCGTCGCGGAAGAGGCGGGAGAGCTCGCCGGCGCATCCGCCTTCGGGAAGGCTCTTCCCCCGGAAGGTCTTCACCGTACGGTGGGCCGCGCCTTTGGCGGACCCGCCGAGCACGGTCAACTGGTCCGACGTCAAGGTCGCCGACGGCTTCGGCGGCGTGGCCCGATCGTCCAGGTCATAGCCTGTGCGCTCGGCTCGTCGCAGGTCCGCCAGCCCATAACGCCGCTCCACGTGAGCGGCTCGCGGACGCGCCGGCTGCGAGGTGAGGTGTTCCGGGAAGTCCACCCCGAATCCGCGCATGCAGCGGCTCAGGAACCTCTGGCCGGCCTTCGCACGCAAGATCAGCTGCCGGTCGTCCAGAAGGTACCGGTCGACCGGGAGCCGGAGTGAGCCGGGATCCGGCACGGCCGGGACGGAGGGCCTTGCCGGCTGGGCGTCAGGCTCTTTCCTCCCGTCAACGGCAGCGCAGCCCACGAGGCCCAGGGCGGTGACCGCACCGGCGAGTGCGGCCACCCACGGGGCTCGCGTACGCGGTGCCTTCCGTTCGAGCGACATGCCTGATCGTCAGTAGATCAGGTTGAGGCTGGCGCCGGAAGCGCCGCTGCCGAAGACGCAGGTGGTCCAAGACTCCTGGTAATTGTAGGTCCAGGGGCTCCAGGACCACCCGCCTATGTCGCACAGGAGCAGGACCTGGTGCTGTAGCGCCCTATAGGGCGTCCAGCAGTACGAACCCGCTGCGGCCGCGCCCTGATCGGGGTCCCACGGGGTGTACCAGCTACGGCAATTGTCTCTTTCATCCTGTATCTGTACGTCGCCCGACGCCCGGCTGTGCGGCGCTTCGCTCGGAGTCGGGCTGTCCGCCCACGCGGAGTTCGGCGTACCGAGGCATAGTAGAGCGAGCATTATGCCGGCCGTCGCGGTCCTGGCGGAAATTGGTTTACGCAATTCTTCGTCGCCTTTCGTAAGAGTGCCGAAGACAATGGCGTAAATATGAAACCATGACGATACTGTCGTCTTGCGGTCATGTGCCTGTCTCATCTATCCGGCAGAAATCAGAGTGGCGCCCGGGCGCCACTCTGATTGAATCAGCGGCCGTGCTGGGGGCGGCCGATCACCGAGAGCGGAGACTCGGGCGCGTGCTCGACCGCCTTGGGCTGCTGAACCGGATACTCGGCGGCGCAGCGCGTGCCGGGGGCCGGCAGCTTCAGATTGATGAGATAGGCCTCGATGTGCGTGCGGGCGCACCGGCTGTTGCGGAACTGGCCGTGTCCCACACCGTCGTACTCCAGCACCGTCGATCCGGGGATCTGCGAGGCCGCCGCGTAGTTCCACGCGGCAGGTGTCGCGACGTCGTAACGGGCCTTGGCGAGCAACATCGGCGGTGTTCCGCTGATCTTCAGCTTGTGCTGCGGGTTGGACACCTTGCCCTGCCAGCCGAGGCAGGTCAGGACGTCGAACCAGAACGGGGAGATCTTCGTGTGCGGGGCGAGCGACTCAAGCCGCTGCCTGTACTGGTCCAGTTCGGCGAATCCGCTGACGTTCCACTTCCAGTCCGAGCACCAGATGGCGGGATACGGGTAGCCGGTGGTCTCGGCGGTCGCCGGTGTGGTGGCCGGTTGGGGAGCGGGCTCGCCGTCGGCCAGTGCCTTCAACCGCGAGGAGATCGCGAACCAGTCCCGCGCCGGGTTGTACAGGGCGTTGAACAACTCGATGCGCAGCGCCTCGGCGGAGATCGCCCGGCCGGTGCCCGGGTCGATCAACCGGCCCGCCTCGGCCCGGTCGTGGAGCCCGTCCCAGACCCGTGTCACCTCCCGGCCATGCAGCGCGCAGGCAGAGGTGTCGCCGCACCACTTCGCGAACTCCAGGAAGGAGCCCTCGAAGTCCTCCGTCGTGGTCTTGAGGTACTCATAGGCCGAGGTGATGCTGTGATCCATGTTCGAGTCGATCGCCATCGCCCGGATGCGTTGCGGGAACAACTCGGCGTACTGCTGCCCGACCTGCGTGCCGTAGGAGATCGCGAAGAAGCTGATTTCCCGCTCGCCGAGCGCCACCCGGATCGCGTCGATGTCCCGGACCGCATCGGTCGTGCTGACGTGGTCGAACAGCGCTCCGGTGTGCTCGCGGCAATCCTGCGACAGCTTGGAGTTGAACGCCAGCCAGGTCTGATAGTCGGCCTCGCCGGCCGGATAGTCGGCCGGCGTGCCGTGCACCAGGTCCGCGCTGCACAGCACGGGGTTGCTCCGGCCGACTCCACGCGGATCCACGCTCACGATGTCGAAGTACTGGCGCAGCGGGCTGTCGTCCGGGATGCCACGGCCGGTGATGTAGGAGTTGATCCCCGAGCTTCCCGGGCCTCCGGGATGCGCGATCAGCACGCCGAGGCGTCGTGCGGGGTCCAGCGCCTTGAGCCGGCCGATGGCGAGGTCCAGCGTGGCGCCGGACGGGTTCGCATGGTCCACCGGCACCTTGACGGTGGCGCACTCACCCTTGAAGGTGGTGCCGCACTCCGCCCAGTCGATCGACGCGGACGCTCCGGCCGAAGCCGCCCGCCCGCCCGGCGCGTCCGGCTGTGCGGCGGCCTCGACGGGTGGCGCGGTCACGAGAACGAGACCCGCCATCAGTGCGGCGACTAACTGCTTTCTCAATGCGTTCCTTTCGTGGCACATGGATTCCCGCACCGCAGAACCGCGCAATCGCAGGGCTCGTCTGAGGAGAGAAAGCCGGAATGCGAGAAAGGGTTATGCGGAAGACCGGGTCCGAACCCATGTGGCGGCTTTTACGCAGGCTATTGCAGCACGTTGCCCTGTCGTCTTACCTGCGTTTCGCCGTCACGCACATGGCCGGGCGGCTGCGGTCCCGGGCGCGGGTGTGCCCGCCCGCGCCCGCCCCGTGAGCCCGACCCGGCTCACGGAGGCGAGGCCGCGGCGTGTGTGTTACACGGAAGCGCCGATTTTCAGATGTGCGATCACCGGGTAGTGGTCGGAGGGGTACTGACCGTTGCGCTCGTAGGGGTCGATCTCGGTCCAGAGCGCTTCCACGTCACCCCGGGACAGGATCCAGTCGATCCGGTCTCCATCGGGGACGGGTGGCTTCCAGCCGCCGAAGGTGTTGTAGGCAGGCCCGCGGCGAAGCGCGGTCCGCCACGTGTCGGCGAAGGCGTCTTCACCGGTGAGGACCGTATAGGGCTGCGACTTCTCCGCGGCCGCGTTGAAGTCTCCGGTGAAGACGACCGGACGGCCCGCCTCGAAGCCACGCACCCGCTGCAGGGCCAGTTCGGCGCTCTTCACCCGGGCGTTGTCCGACTGATGGTCGAAGTGGGTGTTGACGTGGTAGAAGTCCTCGCCGGTACGCCGATCGCGGAACCTCCCCCAGGTCACCATCCTGGTGATCTGGTTGCCCCAGGTCGCCGACCCGATGACGTTGGGAGTGTCGGACAACCAGAAGTTGTCGAAGTCGAGCAGTTCGAAGCGGTCCTTACGATAGAAGATCGCCGAAAACTCGTCTCGGGTGCCGCCCTGCCGCCCCATCCCGATCCAGTCGTACTCGGGGAACGCGGCCTCGATGTCCCGCATCTGACGCCACAGCGCCTCCTGGACGCCCATCAGGTCCGGGCGGTGCTCACGCAGAAGGCGTTTCATCACCGGGAGCCGGTCGGGCCACGCGTTGGGCGGGGTGTCGGAGGCGTAGCGGATGTTGTAGGTCATGACGCGGACCCGGGCGTCGCCGGCCGACGCGGGCCCGGCGGTGGCCAGGAGCGTTATGGTGACGGCCAGGGCGGTCGCCATGGCGGTGACCAGGACGAACCATGGTTTCCTTGGACGGCGGGAGGGCTCGGCGGCGCGGTCTCGTGCGAGCATGCTGGTCCTTTCCGAAGGATCTTCAGGGCGCGCACGATCCTGAACCGCCAAGGTGTCCGCCCGACGGCAGCGGCATGACCGTCCCAGTACGTCCGGGTGGCAAGACATCTGTTTCCGGCGTTGACCGGACGGATCCGCCCGGCGGGAGAACGAGCCTTTTCACTTGGCAATCGATTACTGGCGGTCTCGTCCCTGGCAAGAGTCCGCACCGTCAAGCTGTTGACTCTGTGAGGAGTGTTCATTAGCGTCTGCGGACATCAGCAATCGATTTCTCAGGGGTTGCGATGTACGTGCTCGGCGTCAACTCCGGCAGCAAGGGCGTGCCGCCCCCGAGATCGCATGGCCCGCCGAAGCCGAGCCCGACCACAACGCGAAGGCGCATCGGCCGTACATCCGGCGCCTGCCCCAGGACCCACTAATCCACACCTAAGCCCGCGACCTGCCCAGACGAGGCATGTTCAGCCGGCGAGCGCACCCCGATCACGAACCCCGGGGCTCGCCGGCTCACCCTCGCACACACCCCCGCGGCGACCTGCACAGGGCCGCGCCGGAGGCGACCGGCTTCGCCGTACGCCACGATCATCACGAACCAGGCGGCGACATCCGCCGGCCCGCGAAGCGGCCCCCCGGACGCAGGAGTCCGGGACACCCAGGTCGGCGCCTCTTACGGCAGCATCGATGAAGGGCAGACATGTACCAATTCCCCCAGGCGATCGAACGGCCCGCCGCCGAACCCGGCGTGGTCTACACGGTCGCCAGCGGCGACCTGCGGCACAACGCGAACCAGACCTGCTGGCCGGCCCAGGAGAAGCTGGAGGCCGAGCTGTCCGCGGCGTTGCGCGAGCTCGGCTGGTCGGTACGGCGCGGCCACCAGGTCGACCAGGTCGCCGGCCACGGCTTCATCGACAGCCAGCGCGCCGGCATCGAGGTCTTCAAGCGCCTGCCGCCCGAGGCGCCGCTCATCGTGGTCGAGGCGGTCTGGCAGTACAGCCACCACGTGCTGGCCGGGCTGCGTGGCCATCGCGGCCCGATCCTGGTCGTGGCCAACTGGAGCGGACGGTGGCCCGGCCTGGTGGGCCTGCTCAATCTGGCCGGGAGCCTGACCAAGGCGGGGCGGCCGTACTCGCTGCTGTGGAGTGAGGACTTCACCGACGACCGGTCCAGAGCCAACCTGAAAGCGTGGCTGGACAGCGGAGAGCTGCACCACGACATCAGCCACGTCACCGCGTACCAGCCGGCGGCCGACAGCGCGGAGGCCGCCCTGGGCGCGGCCGTCGCCAGACACCTCGTCTCCGACAAGGCGATACTCGGCGTCTTCGACGAGGGCTGCATGGGGATGTACAACGCCATCATCGACGACGAGCTGCTCAACCCCCTCGGCATCTACAAGGAACGCCTGTCGCAGAGCGCGCTCGTCGCCGAGATGCTCAGGGTGGGCGACGAGGAGGCCCGGCAGGTCCGCGCCTGGCTCGATGACCGGGGGCTGACCTTCCACCTGGGTGAGGACGAGGCCACCGAACTGACCGAGGCGCAGCTGACCAGCCAGTTCAAGATGTACATCGCCGCACTGCGCATCGCCGACGACTTCGGCCTGGACGCCGTGGGCATCCAGTACCAGCAGGGCCTCAAGGACGTGGTCCCGGCCAGCGACCTGGCCGAAGGGCTGCTCAACAACGTCTCCCGGCCACCGGTGCGCGACCGCGGCGGCTCCCGCGAGCTCTACGCGGGCCGGGCACTGCCGCACTTCAACGAGGTCGACGAGGGCGCCGCCGTGGACGCGCTGATCACCAACCGGCTCTGGACCGCCATGGGCCTCGACCCCGCCACCACGCTGCACGACGTGCGCTGGGGCGAGGACTACGACGGACGGTTCGTCTGGGTCTTCGAGATCTCCGGCTCCGCCCCCGCCTCGCACCACGGCGGCTACCACCGCTCCTGGAGCATGCGGCAACCCGCGATGTACTTCCCCCTCGGCGGCGGCACGCTCAGCGGCGTCGCCAGGCCCGGCGAGATCGTCTGGTCGCGCGTGTTCGTCATGGACGGCGCGCTGCACGCCGACCTCGGCCGCGCGACCGTCATCGAACTGCCCGAAGCCGAGACCCGGCGCAGGCTCGACGCCACCACCCCGCAGTGGCCCATCATGCACGCCGTGCTGCACGGCGTCACCCGCGACCAGTTCATGGCCCGCCACCGGGCCAACCACCTCAACGTGGCCTACGCCGACGACGCGGCCGGCGCCGACCGTGCGCTGGCCGCCAAGGCCGCCGCCTTCGCCGAACTCGGCATGCGCGTACACCTGTGCGGAATCTCCTGAAAGGGCCCCATGAAACCCTTACGTCTCGCGCTCATCCCGCTCCTCGGCCTCGCCCTCGCCGGGCCCGCCCAGGCTTCGACGGCGCACTCTCCGGCCGTCGTGGTGAGCAAGATGACCGGTGCCGGCTCGCTCAGCGCCACCGACACCACCTGGCAGATCCAGGCCACCGACCTGGGCGTGATGTGGGACAACGGCAGCGGCCAGATCCTGGCCGCCTTCGGTGACACCTTCGGCCACTCCTGGCAGCCTCCGGGCGGCAACGGCGGCGACTGGCGCAGCCAGGTGCTGCTGCGCAGCACCGACCGCGACCTCGCCGACGGCATGTCCTTCGCGAGCGCGGCCACCGACGCACCCGGCCACGCCAAGGAGCTGATCCCGAGCAAGAAGATCGACGGTGACGAGATCACCGTGATCCCCACCGCCGGGATATCCGTCGGCAAGCGCCAGTACCTGGCCTACATGTCGGTACGGCGCTGGGGCGCGCCCGGCCTCTGGGACACCAATTACGCCTCCATCGCCTACTCCGACGACAACGGCCAGACCTGGATGACCGGCGGCCCCCGCTGGGACAACCCCGGCGGCGCCAATCACTTCCAGATGGCGGCCTTCGTGCGCCGCGACGGCTTTGTTTACATGTTCGGCACGCCCAACGGCCGCCAGGGCGCCGCCCATCTGTCGCGGGTGCCCGAGAACGCGGTCCTGACCAAGTCCGCCTACCAGTACTGGACGGGCAGCGCCTGGCAGTCCGGGGCCGACACGCTCGCCGCGCCGATCGTCGAAGGACCGGTGGCGGAACTGTCGGTGCAGTACAACGCCCACACCGGCAAGTGGCTCATGACCTACCTGCGGGGCGGCGACATCGTGCTGCGCAGCGCGAGTTCGCCCACCGGCCCCTGGAGCGGCCCGGCGGTCGTGGCCGCCGACGCCGACTATCCGGGACTGTACGGCGGCTACATGCACCCCTGGTCGTCCGGGAACGACCTCTACCTGGCGTTGTCACAGTGGACGCCGTACAACGTCTACCTGATCCGGGTACAGCTCAACCCCGACGCCACCATCACCAACCCGAACCTGGTCAGCGACCCGAGCTTTGAACGCCAGACCACTGCGGCGGTCGCCGCACCCTGGTCGGTGCGCGGCAACGGCGGCATCGACCACGGCACCTGGTCCTTCACCGCCGACCGCAACGCCTTCGTCCGCCACAACCGTGGCTGGCATGACATCTCCCAGGTCGTCCAGGTCACGCCCAACACGACCTACACCCTGACCGGGTGGCTGCGCACCTCACCCAACAACGACAACGGTTTCTTCGGCGTCCGCGCCCCGGGCGGCACGCCGTTCGCCGAGCTCAACTTCCGCGCGCTCGGCGCCTGGACCAAGCAGGCCGTCACCTTCAACAGCGGAAACCGTAGCGCGGTCGAGATCTTCGCCGGGATCTGGACCGACAACGGCGACATGTGGCTGCAGTTCGACGACTTCGCCCTGGTGAAGTCGTGACCGCGGGAAACAGATTTCCAGGAGGAGCACTTTGACGTACGGCCCGTACGGCAGCAGCCTGCGCGACCTGCCGCGCCTGCGCTCGCACCGTCGCAGGAGAGTGTCGAGCTGGGACCGGTCGGGCGGCAACGACGACCGGGTCACGCTCGCGCCCGGACAGACCATCACCCTCGCCGACATCCGCGGCGCCGGCTCGGTGAACCACATCTGGATGACCGTGGCGCCCCGCGATCCCGGCACGCCACAGACCCCCGACCGTGACTTCCTGCGCAAGCTCGTCCTGCGCGTCTTCTGGGACGACAACGAGCACCCCAGCGTGCTCGTCCCGCTGGGCGACTTCTTCGGCATGGGCCACGCGCGTACCGCCAACTTCGTCTCGGCGCCGCTGCAGATGAGCCCGCAGGACGGCAAGGCCCTCAACTGCTGGTTCCACATGCCCTTCGGCAGCCGGGCCAGATTCGAGCTGACCAGCGAGTGCGAGGAGGAGGTGCTCTGGTTCTACTACTACATCGACTACGACGAGTTCGACGAACTGGGGGAGGGGCTGGGCCGCTTCCACGCGCAGTGGCGGCGGGAGAACCCCACCGACGGGCTCGACCAGGGCACGATGCCGAACGCCGAATACCTGTTCGGCGGCGCCAACACCGACGGGGCGGGCAACTACGTCATCCTCGAGGCCGAGGGCCGCGGCCATTACGTGGGCTGCGTCCTGAACGTCACCAACCTGCGCCATACCTCCGACTGGAACTGGTACGGCGAGGGCGACGACATGATCTTCATCGACGGCGAGGCCTTCCCGCCGAGCCTGCACGGCACCGGCACCGAGGACTACTTCAACACCGCCTGGTGCCCGAGCCAGACCTACCATGCCCCCTACCACGGCCTCACGCTGCCGGGCGGGGAGAACTGGTCGGGTCAGATCTCGATGTACCGCTTCCACATCGAGGACCCGGTGCCCTTCACCACCTCCATCAAGGTCACCATCGAGCACGGCCACGCCAACCGCCGGCAGGACGACCTGTCCTCGGTCGCCTACTGGTACCAGGAACTGCCGCACCGGCCGTTCACCCTGCCACCCGTCCGGGCCCGGCTGCCCATCGTGTGATCCAAGGAGGCGACGTGCGCACCTCACTCATCCGATTGATCGCGGCCCTGACCGCCGCGACGGTCCTGGCCACCGGCTGCGGGTCGGGCAACGAGCCATCGGCGGGCGGCAGGGCCGAGATCACGCTCTGGCAGCAGAAGTTCACCGACCAGGAGGACGCCTGGTACCGCAAGGCGGTCGCCGCCTTCAACAAGGCCCAGAACAAGGTGCGGCTCAAGCACGTCATCGTCCCTGCCGACAGCTGGGACCAGAAGATGAAGGCCGCCCAGGCGGCGGGCAAGGCTCCGGACGTCTACACGGTGAACTACAGCAAGGTGCCCGGCTTCGCCCGTACCGGCGTGATCCAGCCGCTCGATCCGCTCATCCCGGCCGGCAAGTGGACCGGCCTGCAGGAGCCGGTGCTCGCCTCCGTGCAGCACAAGGGGCGCAAGTACGGATACCCCATGCTGGTGGAGCCGTCGGCCGTGCTGTTCTACCGCAAGGATCTGTTCACCCAAGCCGGGCTCGACCCGGCCAGGCCGCCGGCCAGCTGGCAGGAGCTCATCGACTACGGCAGGAAACTGACCACCAAGGACGTCGCCGGCGTCGTCACCGCGGCGAACCAGATCGACATGGCCTGGTCGACCTGGGGCCTGCAGTGGAACGCGGCCGGACACCTGCCGATCACCGACGACTGGTCCGCCCCGCGGGCCACCGACCCCAAGTACAGGCAGCTGCTGCAGGCGTACCAGACCCTGTACCAGGAGGGCATCATGCCCAAGCAGCCGCTGGCGCCCTACGCCGACGCCAATCCGCTCGGCCAGGGCAGGACCGCGATGATGGTCTGCGGGTCCTGGGCGGCGGGCGTGTTGCTGCAGGACTATCCGCAGCAGGTCGGCAACATCGGCGTGGCGGCCCTGCCCTCCTTCGACGGCGACCGTACCAAGCCCACTGCCACGCTCGGCGGCTGGACCCTGGTGGTGGACGCCAAGTCCGGGAACGCCCAAGCCTCCGCCGACTTCGTCTCCTGGCTGCTGGCCGGGGACACCACGCTGCTGGTCGAGTTCTTCAAGAACACCATGTTGTCCAAGTACTCGCCGCGCCAGGCCGTCACCGAGGCGCTCGCCAAGGACCCGGCCGCGACCGAGAACCCGTGGGCCAAGACCATCGAAGAACAGGTCGTGCGGTACGCCAAGGCGGAACCGGCCTACGACTGGGCCATCAGCCTGGCCTTCGGCAAGGCCATCGAGAAGGCCCTGCAGGGCAAGGACATCGACCAGGCCCTCCAGGCCGCCGACGCCGAGATCAAGGACCTGATCGCCAAGAACAACCTGGCCGGACAGGGATCCTGATCCGTACGACCCGCCGCCCGGTGCGCGCCGCACCGGCGGCGGAGAAAGGAGTGCCCCATTGGCCGTCACCTCACTGCGGGCCACACAGGTCAGGGCTCACGCCGGCGCGGGCCTGCGGCCACGACGGGACAACCGGGCGGCCCTCATCATGCTGGCTCCGCTGCTGGTCCTGCTCGGCGTGTTCGTGATCTGGCCGCTGCTGCACGCGGTCTACATCAGCTTCTTCACCTGGAGCTTCTACGATCCGGCCGTCTTCGTCGGGTTCCAGAACTACCTCAACGTGCTCACCGACGCGGAGTTCGCCGGCGCGGTGACCCGCGGCCTGATCTTCTCCGCCATCGTGGTGCCCGTCCAGGTCACGGTCGCCTTCGTCTTCGCCAACCTGGTCAAGACGGTCAGCAGCCGGATGGCGACGGTGATGAAGGTGACGATCTACGTCCCCGCCGTCATCTCCGAAGTGATCGCCGCCATCGTCTTCACCCTCATCTACACCCACCGCGGCGGGCTGCTCAACTGGTTCCTCGACCTGTTCGGAATCGAGGCGATCCCCTGGCTCGGCGACACCTTCACCGCACTGCCCGCGATCGCGGTCCCGGCGATCTGGATCGGCATGGGCGTGGCCTCCCTCATCATGCTGGCCGGTCTGCTCGACATCCCCGAGACCTACTACGAATGCGCCTCACTCGACGGGGCCGGCCCATGGACCAAGATGTTCCGGATCACGCTTCCGCTCATGAAGAACGTCATCCTGTTCCTCCTGATCACCGGCTTCGCGGCGTCGCTGCAGTTCCTCATCCTGCCGCTGCTGATGACCGGCGGCGGTCCGGTGAACGCCACCAACCTGCCGAACCTGTTCATCCTTCAGCACTTCAACACCGACCTGTACGTCGGCTACTCGATCGCCGCCGCCCTGCTGCTGTTCGGGGTGCTCGGCGCGGTGTCGGCGCTCATCTTCCGGCTGGTCAGATCGGAGAAGGCGATGGACGCATGAGGCGCGCACTCGGCCGGACCCTCCGGTACGGCCTGGCCATGATCTTCATCGCCGCCGCGCTGTTCCCCCTGGCCTGGCTCGTGATCGCCGGGTTCAAGGCCAAGACCGAGGTCGTGGCCACCCCGTTCCAGCTCTTCCCCGAGGTGTGGCGCTGGGACAACTACGCCCAGTTGCTGGCCGACGAGGCGTTCCTGCGTTCGCTGGCGGTGACCTTCTTCGGCGCCACCCTGTTCGCGGCGCTGAGCCTGGTGGTCAACGCGCTGGGCGCCTACGCCTTCGCCCGGCTGGAGTTCGCCTTCAAACGCACCATCTGGGTCGTCGTGCTCACCACGATGTTCATCCCGGGCATCGCGATCATGCTGACCTCCTTCATCGTGGTGACCGAGCTGGGCATGCTCGACAGCATGGCCGTGCTGGTGGTGCCCGGCGCGGCCGCGGCCGTACAGGTGTTCTTCCTGCGCCAGTTCTTCCTGTCCGTGCCGACGGCGCTGGAGGAGGCCGCCCAGCTCGACGGGGCGGGACCGTGGCGCATCTTCCGCCACATCTTCATCCCGCTGTCCAAGGGCGCGTTCGTGGTGGTCGGCGCCACCTCGTTCCTGCTGTTCTGGAACTCCTACATCTGGCCGGTGCTGACCATCACCGATCCGGAACTGTTCCCGATCCAGCAGTACCTGGCGACGTTCCGGTCCGAGCGCAGCAGCGAGCACGCCCTGCTCATGGCCGGCTCCACGCTGGCCGCCCTGCCCGTCATCATCCTGTTCCTGATCTTCCAGCGGCACATCATCCGCGGCGTCCGCCTGTCGGGACTCAAATGAACACCGGCCACCTCACCGCACGACCCATCCGGCACCAGGACGGCCGGCACGTGGCCATGCCCCTCGGCGGCATCGGCACCGGCAACCTCGCCATCTGCGCCGACGGCGGACTGCGCCAATGGCAGTTGCAGAACTCCGGCAACCACCGGGGCGACCTGCCCTACACCTTCTTCGCGTTGCGTGCCGGCACCTGGGAGCCGCCCGCCGACGACCTGTTCGTGTTGCAGGCCCGTACGCCGCACGCTCCCGCCACACCGCTGGTGAACGACGACCACGTGCCCGCATGGCAGGAGGACCTGCTGCGCACCCGCCGGGCCGTGGACGCGACGACCTTCCGCGGCCTGTACCCCTTCGCGCACCTGGAGTACCACGGGCTGCCCCTGCGACTCGAACTGGAGGCCTTCAACCCGCTGATCCCGCTCGACGTGGACGACAGCTCGCTGCCGGCCGCACTGTTCACCTTCACGCTCACCAACCCCGGGCCGCTGCCGCTGCAGGTGTGGCTGGCGGCGGCGGTGCAGAACCCGGTCGGGCACGACGGGACCACCCCCATCGACGGGGTACGGGCTTTGGGCTACGGCGGCAACACCAACAGGGTCCGCCGCGCGGGCGGGTGGACCTCGCTGGTCATGGAGAACGCGGCGATCGATCCGGCGGCTCCCGGCGCCGGGCAGGCGGTCCTGAGCGTGGACGCGGCCGACGCGGCGGCGTTGCCGCAGTGGACACATCCCGATGAGTTCCTCGCCTTCCTGGCCGGACGCGCGGTCTACGGCGACCCCGGCAAGGCCCGGCACACCTCCTGGCAGGCGGACTACCAGGCGAGCGGGCCGCAGCAGGCGTTCGGGCCGAGCCCGGCCGGCCAGACCTGGAACGGCGGCCTGGTCGCTCCGATGGTCCTGCGGCCAGGACAGACCCGTCAGGTACGGCTGTGCCTGGCCTGGCATTTTCCGAACCGCTATGCGAACTTCGTGCAGTTCGGCCCGCCGAACCCGCAGTGGGGGCCGACCAGGTTCTGGCTCGGCAACGCCTACGCCACCCGTTTCGCCGACGCCCTCGACGTGACGGCCCGCGTACGCGAACGCTGGACGGAACTCCGCGACACCTCACTGCGCTGGCTGGACGGCCTCTCCGGCAGCAGCCTGCCCCGCACGGCGGTCGAACACCTGGCCGCGCAGGCGGCCATCCTGCGCAGCCCCTCCTGCTTCCGCTCGGCCGACGGGGCGTTCTTCGGCTTTGAAGGGGTGCTCGGCGCCTCGACCGTGATGTGGACCGGCGACGTGGGCGGCTCCTGCCCGCTCAACTGCACCCATGTCTGGAACTACGCGCAGGCGGTGGCCAAACTCTTCCCCTCGCTGGAGCGGAGCATGCGCGCCACCGAATTCGAGGTGATGCAGGCGCCGGAGGGGTACCTGCCGCATCGCGTGATCGCGCCTACCTACCTGCGCCAGTTGTGGGACAAGCCCATCGGCGGCCCGGCCGAGCCCGCGCTCGACGGCATGCTCGGGGCGGTGCTGAAGACCTACCGCGAGGTGCGGCACGGCGCCGACCTGAAGCCGTACTGGAGCGGGGTGAAACGCCTGCTGGCTCACATCCGCGCGACCTGGGATCCCGAGGACAGCGGCCTGCTGCACGGTGTGCAGCCGTCCACGCACGACATCGACCTGTGCGGGATCAACCCGTTCATGGGCACGCTCTGGCTGGCGGCGCTGCGGGCCGCGGAGGAGATGGCGACGCTGGCCGCGGAGCCGGACCTGGCAGCGGAGCTGCGCCGGCTGTTCACCCGCGGCAGCGCCCGTTACGACCGGGAACTGTTCAACGGTTCCTATTACGTGCAGGTGCTGGAGCACGGCGACTCGACCGACTACCAGTGGCTGGAGGGCTGCCTGAGCGACCAGCTCATCGGCCAGTGGTGGGCGCATCAGCTCGGCCTCGGCCATCTGCTGCCCCGTGAACACGTCGTCTCGGCGCTGCGCGCGATCGTCCGGCACAACTTGCGCACGGGGTTTCGCGACTTCGAGCACGCCTACCGGGTCTTCGCCGACGAGGACGACACCGGGCTGCTCATGTGCACCTGGCCGTCCGGCGGCCGGCCCGCCGTCCCCACGCGTTACTGCGATGAGGTGTGGACCGGCACGGAGTACCAGGTCGCCGCGCACTGCCTCTGGGAAGGGCTGGAGGAGGAAGCCTGGATGATCCTGCACGGCCTTTGGCGCCGCTATGACGGCACCCGGCGTAACCCGTACAACCAGGTCGAGTGCGGTGACCACTACGTGCGCGCCATGGCCGGGTGGTCGGTGCTCGACGCCCTGACGGGCGCCTCCTACGACGCCACGAGCCGGCGACTCAGCCTGGCGCCCCGTGAGCACGGCCGGTGGCCGTTGCTGCTCCCGACGGGCTGGGGCACCTTGATCCGGGACGCCGACGGCGCTCGCATGATCCGCGCCCACGGAGAACTGCCGATCGACGAGATCGTCAACCTGTGATCAGGCTCCGACGAGGCTCCCGATTTTCGCTGGCTTTTCTGAATGGTTTCGCAAGAGGAAGACCGTGCGTTATCGACGAAGGAACCTGCGCGAACTTCGCGAGTTCACCGGCGTGACACTCACCGGGTTCCGCCACATCCCGCTTCGCCCGGCCCCGAGCCATGTTTTCCGGAACGGTCTCCAAGGCCGCGTCAGACCTCAGACCGACCGGCCATCATCCGCCGGGACGAACTCCTCTTCGAGGCGAGTCGCCTCGTGATGGGGATGCCGGACGTCGACGAAGCCACCGGGCGTGGTTCCGGTGAAGTCCCGGAAGTCGCGCGTCAGGTGAGCCTGATCGGCGTAGCCGCAGTCGGCGGCGATCTCGTCCCAGCGCGGCAACGGATCCTCCCTGAGGCGCGCGAGCAGCCGGTTGAAGCGGATCAGCCGGGCCACCGTCTTGGGCGCGAGCCCCACCTGCTGCTTGAACTTGGCGATGAGGTGCTTGTGGCTCCAGCCGGTCTCCTCGGCGATGGCCCGGATGGAGTCGGCGCCGCCGGTGGCGATGAGACGCCGCCAGGCCTCGGCGACCTCCGGCGAGGGCCGGGGACCGTCCTCGATCCGGCGCAGCAGGTAGCCGTCCACCAGCCGGAACCGACGATCCCAGGTGGGCGCGGAACGTACCCGCTCGGCCAGCGCCTCGATCTCGGGACCGATGATGTCGTTGAGGTCCACGATGCCCGCGTTGAGCTTGTCCAGCGGCACGCCCAGCGCGGCGTAGGCGCCCAGAGGCGCCAGGCGGACCTCCAGGTAGGACGGCGCGCACGCCCCCTCGATCGTCGAGTAACCGCTGTGCGAGCCGTGCACGAACGCCGGCGGGCGGCGGGGCGAGTCGCGGACCTTCAGCACCAGCGAGATCGCCGCCGTGGCCGGCCGTAGCAGGTGGTCGCCATGGGCCGCGCCGCCGCTGTAACCGGTGTATTTGCCGGTCAGCAGCGAACGCAGATACGGGTGTGACAGGCCGACCGCTTCCGGCACCCTGGCCTGCTCGAAATCCGTGGCGATCCGTGCAGACATTGTTCACACCCCCTCCACCCATCCGATTTTAGTCTTCGTACGCGCAAGCCGCAGGTATTCGTGTGACCATTCTTTCTGTTCGCATTACCGTTCCATGGTCTCTGTCCGAGCTTTTCTTTACCCTTGCGGCCTGCGCCCGAAGGCGGTTAATTCCGTTCAATACCGCCGGAGCCCGCGAACCTACGGTTGCACATGAAAGGCGAAGGAACAGGACGGGGAAAATCATGGACACTCGCTCGTATTGCCGGGTGTGGGGACGGCACGAGACGGCGGCAGTGGACCAGATCGCGCGGTGCTTCCCGATGAGTCACGCGGAGCGACCGCATGAGTGGCAGCGCGGCTTCGCCGCGGACGTCTCGCATGAGCTGCGCACGCCTCTCGCCGGGCTCCGGGCGCAGCTGGAGGAGGCACGGCTGCACCCGGATCAGACGGAGTTGCCCGTACTGCTCTCCAGCACGCTTCGAGATCTCGACCGTCTTGAGACGCTCGTCGCCGACCTCGGCCTGCTGGCCGAGGCGGAAGCCGGCACCTCGGCGGGATGGGAACGCGTCGACCTGGGGGAACTGGTACGCGGAGAACTGCCGCACCTGTCCGGGCGGCGTACGGTGCGGGCGCGGCTGGAGTCCGGGGCGCTGATCGACGCGGTGCCTTCGCACCTCCGCCGGGTCGTCGGCAACCTGCTGGACAACGCCCTGCGGCACGCGGAAAGCGCCGTACTCGTGCGGGTGCGCCGCGGCGACGACGGAGCCGAGCTGACGGTCGAAGACGACGGGCCGGGGATCGCCGAGCAGGACCGGTGCTGGATCTTCCAGGCATTCACCCGGCTGGACGCCGCTCGCGGCCGTGACCAGGGCGGCACCGGCCTCGGGCTGTCCCTGGTCGGCGCGATCGTCACCGCGCACGGCGGAAACGTCCAGGTCGGGCGCTCGAATCTGGGCGGTGCGCGCTTCACGGTTCGGTTCCCCCCAGCTGGCTCTTCGCCGCGACGGCCCGGCACCGACGCCCACCGGCCGGAAGAAGGGAGCCGATCATGCTGACGCTCACCACAGAAGCGACCCAGGTACGGCAGTTCGCCACCGCACTTTCGGAGGTTCCGCACGCCAGGCACTTCGTCACGGACCTGCTGGCCGGTCATCCGTGCGCCGACGACGCCGCCATCGTGGTCTCCGAACTCGCCGCCAACGCCGTCCAGCACTCGGGCGCGGCGGGCAGCGGCGTGTTCACCGTCAGCCTTGCCCACGCGGACGGCGCCGTGCGCATCGAGGTCGGCAACACCACCGGGCCGGAGCGCCCCACCGTGGGACGTAACGATCCGCAGGCCACCGGCGGGCGCGGGCTGCTCATCGTCGACAGCCTCTCCCGCCGCTGGGGCGTGGTGCGGGACGGCACGCAGACCAGGGTGTGGTGCGAGATCGGCCGAACGCCACCCGACCCGGCTCCCGCCGTTCAGGTTAATGCGTGATGTGCAGATGCTTTCGGCAACATGAAGCGTCGCGGGATTTTAATTTGCGGCTGTGACCGGGAAGTTGGGCGCTTTGAATGACAGCGAAACGTCGGGCTGATGAGAGAGGGGGGTCATTAGCCTGTTCATGTCACTGCACGAGAGAGGATTGATATGGAAACAATGCGCACCAGCCGCAAATTCGGCAGCGCCGGTATCTTGGCGGCGGCGGCTTTCCTGGCGATGGTCAGCGCGCCGGCTCCCGCCACCGCGGCCACCCCGTGGGATCGCTGCCCCCACGGCTCGCTGTGTTTGTTCTCGGGCGCGGACGGCACGGGCACGATCGGCATTTTCAAGGTCGGCGCCCCGGACCTCCGGAGGTTCGGCCTCGACAACAACGTCCGGTCGGTGTGGAACCGTTCGCCTCGCGTCGCCTACGGCTATGACGGCTTCAACTACACCGGTAGCAATGTCTGGCAGCGGCCGGCGTTCGACGGCCCGAGCAACTTCGTCACCGATTCCGGTGTCAGGACCAGCTCCGCCCGCGTCGGGTAACCGGCCCCGTCAAAAACGGCATCCTCATTGAGGGCCCCTGACCCAGGTGGTCAGGGGCCTTCGCCGTGCGCCCGGCCGATGCTCTCCGGCGGCCGGGCGCACATCATCGTGAGACTTCAGGCCCGCCGTGTCGCCGACCTGCCACGACCGGCGGTGTCCGGCGCCTCACGCGCACTTCCACACCTCGTCCTGGACTTGCTTCTCCTTCGCCCCGAAGGCCTTGAAGTTGTCCTTCACCATCACCTTGCCGTCGACGATGCCCTGCAGGGTGGCCTGGTCGCCGTGCTTCATCATGACGGCGGCCATGCAATCGAGCATGGCATCGGGGGCGTCCTTCATCTCGGACTCCTTCTTCATCGTGGCGATCAGGGCGGCCTTGTCGACTGTCCCGCCCGTGGTGCCTCCCGCGCCGCAGGCGGACAGCGCGGAAAGGGCTGCGAGAACGTATATGACGGGACGGGCGAAGGTGAAAATGCGCACGCTGGGATAAGCCTTTCAACAGGGTGGCCGGTCGCTTGAGAGACCCGCAACTTTGACTGGGTGAGTCAAACATCGGTTCACCTTTGTGTCAAAACAAGTCGCGGCAAGATGTGCGATGGGGATAGCGATTTTATCGACCGGCCGATGTCGTATCACTTTCGTGCGACTTTCGCGCAGGACAAAAAGTCAGCGGTACATCAAATATTTCTCGCGTACAGGGCGGAACCGGTCGAGGTCCGTCTGCCAGCCGTTGATCACCTCGTCGATGGATTTGCCCGCGTCGAGCGCGGTACGGACCCAGGTCGAACCGGTGAGATTGTCGATCCAGTACTTGGGCGACCCCGGGGTGCCGACGTCGGACCAGGCGAATCCGTCCGGATACAGGCTCTTGGCGGTGGCCAGGACGGCGATGCCGAGCCTGACCGCGTCGAGGCGGCGGCGGTCCTCGACGTAGAGCTGGATGCCGCCGCACGACTTGCCCTGGTAGAGGGAGAAGGTGGGCTGGAAGTACGCCTCGCGGCAGCGGACACCCGGCAGGCGCAGGTCGTTGAGTGCCTCGGCCCACCGGTGGTCGATGTACGGCGCGCCGACGATCTCGAACGGACGGGTGGTTCCGCGTCCCTGGGAGATGTTGGTGCCGGAGAACAGGCACGTGCCCGGATAGACGTAGGCGGTGTCCACGGTCGGCATGTTCGGAGACGGCGGCACCCACGGCAGACCGGTCTCCTCCCAGCTCAGGTCGCGCCGCCAGCCGCGCATGCCCACCACGTCCAGCTCGACGGCGTGGCCGGCGTGCTTCGGCAGGAACTCGGCGTTGAACAGCCGGGCCAGCTCGCCCACGGTCATGGCGTGGACCAGCGGGATCGCTTCCCGGCCGATCAGCGTGGCGAAGGCGGGGTCCAGCACCGGGCCGAGCGGTTGGCGTGCGGTGATGGGGTTGGGCCGGTCGAGCACGACCACGCGCTTGCCGGCCTTCGCGCAGGCCACCATGGAGTCGAACATGGTCCAGACATAGGTGTAGAAGCGCGGCCCGACGTCCTGGATGTCGAACAGCACCGTGTCGACCTGGGCGGTTCTGAAGATCTCGGCCAGCTCGTCGCCGGTCTTCTCAAACGTGTCGTAGACGGGCAGGCGCGTCTTGGGGTCGATGAAGAAGCCCTCCGAGCCGCCCGCCTGTGCGGTGCCGCGGAAGCCGTGTTCCGGGCCGAAGACCGCCACCAGGTCGATACGGTCGTCGGCGGCCATGACGTCCACTTCGTGCCGCAGGTCGCGCAGGACGCCGGTGGGGTTGGTGATGACGCCGACCCGCTGGCCGCGCAGGGTTCGGTAGCCGGTGGCGATCAGCGCCTCCAGCCCGGTCGTCACCCGGCCACCGGTCGCGGCCCGCGCCACGGTGCCGGAAACGGCGGGGGCGGCGAGGGCGGGGGCGGCGAGGAGGCCGCCGATCAGGTTTCTGCGCCGCATCATCGGCCCCGCCTGACCGTGAGGTCGGCCACCACCGGAAGGTGGTCGGAGGCGAGGGTCCGCGGCACCCGCGCATCCCGCACGCGTACCGACCGCGAGACCGCCACGTAGTCGATGCGCCGGTCGGGCGCATCGGCCGGGTAGGTCAGGCCGGGGCTGCCCGACATGACGTCGGTGAGCCGGGACCACAGCGGAGCCAGTTCGGGCGCGCCGGGCAGGGCGTTGAGGTCACCGAGCAGGACCTGCGCGTCCCGTCCGCCCCGTTCCCGCAGGATCTTCAAGGTGTCGGCGACCTGGAGCCGCCGTACCTGCGGGTCCGCGCGGTAGTCCAGATGAGTGCCGTACACCTGTACGCGGGCGCCCTTGACGTTGACGACGACCTCGGGGAAGCCGGGCGCGGGGGCGGGCACCGGGTCAGGCGTCTGGGTGGAGAGCCGGGCGATCGAGTGGTTCTCGGCGTGCGTGATCGGGTACCTGGACAGGATCGCGTTGCCGTACTGCCTGCGGGGCCGGCCATCCGCGGGTGGGTCCAGGTCGTAGATGGGGCCGAAGAAGACCCGCATGTCGAGCGCGCCCGCCAGCTCGGCGGCCAGGTCACGCCACTCGCTGCGCGGGTCCCAGTGGACGTCCACCTCCTGCAACGCGATGACGTCGGCGTCCAGCGCGCGGATCGCCTCCACCTGGCGGGCGAGATCGAAGCGCCCGTCCTGGCCGGCGCCCGCGTGAACGTTGTACGTGGCCACCCGCAACCGCACCTCGTGACCGCCCGCCTCGGCCAGCGCGGGCGGCGCCCCCAGCACGGCTCCGGCCATCAGGGCCACCAGCACGGCGGCGACCGAGGTCCGCCTCATCGATTGTCGTCCATGGTTACCGTCATGGTCATTTCCTGCGAACATGAGCGCGAGCCTGCGCAATTAGGACAGCCGAAATCCAGATGATGGGCATCGCTCGGATGACGTCGCCGGAAACTCCTCGGGCACGCACGGCTGAATCCCACCAGCCACCGCCCGCGCGCCCGCCCGGCTTCGGGCCCGGCCGGCCATGACGGTCAGAAGCGGCAAAGTGGCTGGACAGCAGCCGAATCGGCCGCCGGCGCGACAGCGATCCGACAAGGAGACGAAACCAGCCGATCCTTACGATGATCATGCTGGTCGGGGAATCCTGATGAGGAGATGGCCAATGACCGGAAAGTTCGTTGCGGTGAGCATCGCGATATGGCGAGAACATTGCGAGGTCGGCGGCGCTCATGGGTGAGCGAACCTCCGTCGTGATCAGGCCGTGGTGGTGTAGGGCTACGCGCGGAACGGTCCCTGAGCGCAGTTCGGCAGTCCCGGTACGGCCTCGAAGTCCTGGCCTCCCGAGACGTGGGTGGCCGGAGCCCAGCCCCAGCCACCGCGGTCACCCAGGGTCCGCAGCCACCAGTTGTTGCGCGCGACCCGGCCGGACCTCTGCTGGACGGAGGGGTTGTCGCCGCCTCGTCGCTGGCAGATGAACCAGTGGCGGCCGGCCGTCAGGCTGCCGGTGGGCTGTGCGGTGATCGGTTCCAGGAAGATGAAGGTCGGCCGGTAGACGGTGCAGGTCCTGGTGCGCTGCACGACCCCCGGGACGTCTGGATCGATGACCCGTCGGCTGGAGTCACCGCATCCGGCGGCGGCGAACGCCGGTTGCGCCCCGAAGGCGCCCAGCATCGACAGGAACGACGCGCCAAGAAGCGCATTGGCGATCATTTTCTTACCCATCAAGAGATGGCCCCCTATGTCGAGATGAGATCAACCAAAGATTTATCCTCGCAATCCGCCCTGTCGTTCGACGGTCGTCCGGCTGACACCGACGAGACCATGACGTCACGTCGCCAGCTACCAGACGGAGAAGGCAGGACCGTCAGGGGGCAGCCGCGGGGTGTCGTGCGAACCGAGGTTGTTCCACTGGCTCGCCGCTCGCCTTCTGCCCGAAGAATCCGCCGCCGGGCAAGGCATCCCGATGTGCTGGTCGGCGGGCGGGTGCCCGACCTGCCTCACCGGCAACGCCCTCTACCGCTACATCCGCTCCAAGGAGGAGCTGGTCGTCTGGAGGCATGGCCGACGCGGGGCTGAACGAGCAGGACGCGCTCGGCTGCGCCCTGCCGTGCCAGTTCCCTCCAGAACTTGTTCGACAGGTGCCGCGACCTGCGCCCGACGGTGAAGTCAGGAATCCGCCAGTGCCACGGCAGCAGGAACTGGTGCACTGGTGCGATGTCAACGCAACTGGAAAGAGCGCGCCTCTTCAGGTCCTACCACGTCCCCGGCAAACCGTTGCTGCTGCCGAACGCCTGGGACGTCGCGAGCGCGCTGATCGTCGAGCGGGCCGGCGCGCAGGCGATCGCCACCACCAGCGCAGGCGTGTCCTGGAGCTTGGGGGTGGCCGATGGCGCCCTTGATCGAGACCGCGCCATCCGGCTCGTCGCCCAGATCGTCGAAGCCGTCGACGTGCCGGTGAGCGCCGATATCGAGACCGGCTACGCCGAGGACACAGCCGGGGTGGCGGACACGGTTCAGGCCGTGATCGAGGCGGGCGCTGTAGGGATCAACCTGGAGGACGCCCACGACGAGGGACCATCGCCCCTGCGCTCCGTCGAGGACCAGGCGACCCGGATCGCCGCCGCGCGTGAGGCAGCCGAAGCCGGCGGCCTCCCGCTGTTCATCAACGCGCGCACCGACACCTATCTTCGCGCAACCGGCCAGAGTCCCGACGTGCTGCTTGAGGAAACCGTCTCTCGGGCCCAGGCCTACCTTCAAGCGGGCGCCGACGGCGTGTTCGTCCCGGGTCTGATCGACCTGACCGCCCTCGCGGCCGTCGCCGGCAAGGCAGGCGGCCCGATCAACGTCATGGCCGGGCCCGGCGCACCCGCCGTCGCCCAGTTCGCCGCACAGGGCGCAGCCCGCATCAGCCTCGGCGCCGGCGTGGCGGAAGCGGCCTACTCCGCGGCGCTGCGAGTCGCACGTGCCCTCCACACCACAGGCACCTATGACGAAACCCCTGCACTCGTAAGCTATACGCAGATGAACGCCCTGCTCACACGCTCATAGCTGCGGTCCCGCCAGATCATCACCGCCCTGGCCCGCCTGGACGCCCCGCCGTCGCTGGGCCACCTCACCGACTGGCGCATGACCATCGCAGCAGGTTCACCCACCGAGCCGACGTTCTCCGCCATGAACGAGGACAGGACCACGGCGTCGGCGATGGTCTGGGCCATCCGCAGGTCGGTCCTCGCCGTGACGGTGTGCGTGACTGCGGGGGAGGCCGGCGTCGGCACGAGGGCGGTTGCCGGGCGCGGGGTGTGGAAGATCAGGCGCGGCTGGTAGGGAGCGGAGCCGGTTGTGCGTTGGGCAGGAACAGCGCACCGAGCGCCAGCCCGACCAGTCCGGCGACGATCGGCGCGCCGGTCCACAACTCGGGCACGGCGGGCAGGCCGCCCCCGGTGGCCGAGGCGGCCGCGATGTACAGCGACCACGTGACGAAGGCCGACAACCCGGCGAAGGCCCAGTAGGCGGCCCGCCGGTCGGCCGACGGACGCAGCCGGCGGATCAGCAGGTCGCTCACGAGCCCGGCGGCCAGGAACGCCAGCAGGATCGGCGGGTTGCCGAAGCTCGTCCGCACGCCCGGCATGAGCGCGACGACGGCGTACATGAGGGTCACCGACCCGAACGGCAGAGCCCAGCGGCGCAGCAGGAACAGCACCGGGCTGAGCGTCACGACGTTGGTGACGACCATCGCGACGGCCACCCGGTCGGCGCCGAGGGCGACAGGCCGGGGACCGGCGCCCCGTGGCGCGACGCCCGGGTCCTGTCCCATGGACAGCGCCTGGACGATGGCTTGGGGCCGGTACTGCAGGGCGTCGCCGTACGACAGGAACAGCGACACCAGCGCGGTCGCGAAGGCGAGGCCGATCAGGGCGGGCAGCAGCCGGCCCAGCCGCGGCCGGGCGCCGACGTCGGGGGCGTTCCACGCCGAGCGCAGCGGGGTCGTGATGATGAGCATCATCGTCACGATGAGGCCGAGGTGGGACGGGCTGAAGAAGATGTCGAGGGTCGTCTCGATGCCGAGGATGGTGTGCCACAGCAGGTCGGCGAGTCCGAAGGCGGCGAACGCCGGGATCGCCACCAGCCCGGCGAGATAACCCGTGGGTACGGCCGCCAGCCCCTGCCGTCCGGCGCGTACGTTGCGCCACACCTGCCAGATGATCCAGCCGGAGACGACGGCGAACCCGGAGTAGAACACCGCGTGCCAGGGAGTGAAGAACGTCTCCAGTTCGGCCAGGTTGGCGTGCGCCCAGGTGTCGATCATCAGGCCGGCCCCGAACCAGATGCCGAGCAGCGCCGTCACCAGGTCTGTCCGGGGAGGCACCCACGCCCGGGGCTCGTTCGTGCCGGCTATGAGGCGGCGAGCGCCGGCCGCGTTAGATGTCACGTCGTGATTCCTTTGTGTTGATCAATCCGATTCATGGAGAATCCCGCGCGCCGCTGCCGGCCGTTCACGCCGCGTCGGTGCTGAGGACCGGCACCACGGGACGGCGGGCCGCCAGGTGGGCGGGCAGGGCGGTGAGCGCCGCCGTCACCAGGAGGGTCGCGAGCGCGGCGAGGAGCATCGAGGAGAACGGCGCGAGGACCGCGTTCCTGGGGCTGATGGCGGAGAACACCCCGATGCCCAGGGGGATACCGATGACCGCGCCGGGCAGGCAGGGCAGAAGCTGGGCGATGGACAGGCCCGCGGAGACCTGTCCGGGGGTGGCGCCGAGCGCACGCGCGATGGCCAGGCTCGGCCGGGCCTCCATCGCCGTGGTCCAGGTGAACGCGATGATGTTCACCACGGCCAGCGTGATCAGCAGGGCGGAGACCGCGATCAGCAGGTGGCCGGAGTTCTCGGCCCGCAGGTTGGGCAGGGCGGTGGAGCCGTTCAGGCCATAGCCCCTAGACGTATCGGTGGACAGGGACAGCAGACCGGTGAGCGCGATCAGCGTGGTGGCGGTCGAGCACGCCTGCAGCACCATCCGGCCCGGCCGGCGGGCGGTCAGCCGCAGCCCGAGCAGGAACGGCGTGGGCAGCATCGCGGACAGCGCGGTCAGCCATGGGCGGCGCCGGGGCTGATGGGCGGTGTCGGCCAGGGCGGCGACGGTCGCGGTGCGCAGGGCCCGCAGCGTGGGACGCAGCGCCGACAGCACCGCCACCGCCACGGCCAGTACGGTCGTCGTGGCGATGACGGCGCCGGTCGGCCCGCCGATGTCGCCGATCCTGCTGGCGGTGGGGCTGGCGATGACGGGTACGGTCAGGCGTGCGATCACCAGCCCGAGCACGTCGGCCAGCAGCGCCACGGCCAGGTACTCGGTGAGCAGGACGGCGGCGATCAGGCCGGGGGTGGCGCCGACGGCCTTGAGCAGCCCGGCCCGCCGGGTCTGCCGGACGGCGCGGCCCGCGGCCAGGGCCGCCACCCCGGCGATGGCCAGGAAGCTGAGCAGCCAGCTGCCGAGGACCAGGATCGGCTGGGTTCCCCTGAGGATGACGGCGTCCTGCTCGGCCTTGAACTGCCAGGAGTGGAAGTTGACCCTGAGGCCGGAGCCGCGGTGGGCCTCACGGAAGGCCTCGGTGGCGGCGGGGTCGCGCAGCTTGAGGTCCAGGGCCGTCGTCACGGACAGGTCGTGGGAGGAGGCCAGGTCGCGGGTGTCGGAGCGGGTCATCCAGGCCAGGCCGGTGTAGTCACTGGCGCCGCCGCCCGGGCCGATCTGGGCCGCCCAGGGGTAGACGGAGGTGGCGGCGGTGACGGCGATCCCGACGACGGGGTACGGCCGGCCGGCGATGGTGACGCGGTCGCCGACGCCGACGCCCAGCGCGGTGGCGAAGCCGCGTTCGATGACCGTGCCGCCGGGACGTACCCACTGACCGGAGGTCACCAGCGGCCGGTTGAGCGCGCCGGGCGTCTCGGCGAAGCCGTGCACCACCACCGGGGACGCCTTGGCGTCGCGCGTGGTGAGGTCGGTGTAGGCGATGCGATAGGGGCCATGGTGCGCTACCACGTCGGGGTCGTCCGCCAGTTCGGTCATGGCCGCGGTCACAGCGGGGCCCGAATCGCCGACCAGTGCCACCACGTCAGGGCCGGCGGTGGCCGCGCGCGTCTGCTCGTACAACGTCCGGCTCGTCCCGCCCAGGGACAGGCCCAGCGCCAGGGTGGCGGTGGCGGTGGTCACCGCGAACAGGAGCATCGCGACCTGGGACGGGTGCCGGCGCACGTCGGCGAGCGCCAGGCGTACGACGAGCACGATGGAGCCCATGCCGTTCAGCCCTCCAGCCCGATCAGCCCGCCGAGCCCGCGCGGGTGGGCGCCGGCCAGGCGGGTGTCGTCGACGAACATCCCGTCGCGCATCGACACCAGTCGATCGGACGTGGCGGCGACCCGCTCGTCGTGCGTGACGATGACCAGGGTCTGCCCAGCGGACCGCAGCTCCTCGAAGATCCTCAATACCTCGATCGTGGCCGTGCTGTCGAGGTTGCCGGTGGGCTCGTCGGCCAGGATGACCAGCGGTTCGTTCGCCAGCGCGCGGGCGATGGCGACCCGCTGGCGCTGCCCGCCCGACAGTTGTGACGGCAGGTGCCGGGCGCGCGCCGAGAGCCCGACCCGTTCCAGCAGGACGCCCGCCCGCCGCCTGGCATGGCGCGCCGAGCGCCCGGCCAGCAGCGCGGGCAGTTCCACGTTCTCCGCCGCCGACAGCTCCTCCACCAGGTGGAACGCCTGGAAGATGAACCCGACCGACCGGCGCCGCATACGCGCCAGAGCCCGCTCGCTCAGGTGGTCGATACGCTGCCCGGCCAGCCACACCTCCCCGCCGGACGGTCGCTCCAGGCCGCCCATGAGGTGCAGCAGGGTCGATTTCCCGCAACCGCTCGGGCCCATCACCGCCAGCATCTGCCCCTCGGGCACGTCCAGGTCGACCTCGTCGACCGCGCGTACCCGGCTCTCTCCTTGACCGTGCTCCTTCACCAGGTCACGGACCTGGACCACGGCACTCGGCTCGTTCACACACCCTCACCTCTGTGATCGGCTCGCGGGGTGCCGGCGCCGGACCAGACTCGTTCGCAGGCTTCCAGCCAGCGCAGGTCCGCCCGCAACCGCAGCACGACCCCTTCCAGCAGCAGTACGGCCTTCGAGCCCGCCGGTTCGGCCATAATCGCCTGCTGCCCCTCGCGCAGACGGCGCAGCAGCTCACGGCGCTGCGCCGCGATGAGGTCTGCCGGGTCGGCGAGCCATGCCGAGGCCGCGGCGACCAGCTTGAGATGGAACTCCGCCAGATCCGGCCTGGGCCGGCCAACCTCGGCCAGCCACACCGCCACCCGCTGCTGCCCGGCCGGCGTCAGCGCGTAGACCTTGCGATCCGGCCGCTCGGGCCGGCCGTCCGCGCGCTCGCAGACCACCAGCCCGGCCTTCTCCAGCCGGGACAGGGTCACGTAGATCTGGCCGGGATTCATCGACTCGCCCAGCGGGCCCAGGCTCCGGCGCAGCCGGGCGCGCAGGCCGTACCCATGCGACGGCTCCTTGGCGAGCATCGCCAGCACTGCGTCCTGCACGGCACCCCCTAACGGTTAGCCAATAGATAGCGGCTATCCGTACGGCGCGTCAAAACGCCACTCATGGAGATGCCATGCGGACCTCGCGCCGTTCGTCGAGCTCGGCTACTTCGTCTGCGCCACCCGAGCCAAGGCGAGACGGCAGGTCATCCGCCACATCGAAGGGTTTTCTCCAACCGCCGGTGCCGGTCAGTCGGAGGCGGCCTGTAGTGCGGCGGCGATCGGTTCGAGCCCCGCGATCAGCTCGTCGAGTTCGTCGGCGCCGAGCACGTCGTACGCCGGTGCCGCCAGCTCATCGGTGAGGTCCTCGATCCGTTCCTTGATCCGGCGGCCCGCGTCGGTGAACTCGCCGTTGCCGTCCACGAGACCACGACCGCGCAGCCCGTCGACGGCCGCGTCCAGCTGCGCCTTGGGCAGGTGGTGGATCCGGCCGAACTCCTCCGCCCTCATCCCGAGGGAGAGAGCGACGAGGACATGGGCCTGCGTCCCGCTGATGCCGTGGGTGACCAGGACGGCGTTGTGGCCGTCCCCGCGGTGTTCGCGCAGCAGCGTCGCCGCGTGCCAGAGCTTGGCGACCGGCTCCTCGGGCACGTCGAGCGCCCGGAGCCCGGCGTACAGCGCTCGGCCCTCGGTTGGCGCGCTGACCGCTGCCCGGGTGGCGAGGTCGGCGACCCGCACCAGGCCGGGGGAGTCCGCGAGCTCCCCGATCATCTGCCGCAGAGCGGCGGCGCTGCTCCGCTCGCGTACGGCGATCGCCTCCTGCGGGGTGGTCTTGCCCCAGACCCAGGGGATGTGGCGCGCCACCTCGCCGTCAGCGAAGTTGTAGAAGACCGCGTGCACGACCTCGGCCGGTGCCAGTCCCAGCGGCGCGGCCCGGCCCGCGAAGTATCCATCCCAGTAGTTGCGCATGCCGAGAGCCAGGAACGCCTCGTTCGGCACCTCGGAGAAGGTGATGGTCCCGATCGGCTCGACCAGCTCGAACATACGGTGGATCTTGGCCCGCGGGTGCGACATCGTCGGCATCTCCTGTGGTCGTGACCGCGCCATCGTAGGCGGCCTCTCACCCTGGCTACGAACAACACGGCTCCGATCCGACACCGCCTCCCGGATTATCCGAAGAACCTTCCCCGGAGAACCGGCCGACTACCGGTCAGAAGGACCAGCTACGGCTCCCGGTCACACCAGCAGCGTGTCGCGGCGTGATGAATGCCATGGGGAGCCGCTTGCCCTTACGCGGCATATATCCTGATATTGATAACCATTTTCGCAGCGGATGGAGAAACTCGCGTGTCCACTCCCGTCGTCCTCGTCGCGGGCCTGCATGACACCGCGCGAACGCTCACCGTCGACCGGCTGCTCGCCGAACACCCCGGATCTCTGGCGATCCGGCGACCGGCGGAGGAAGGGCACGAACTGCTGCGGCGGCTCGTACGGCACGCGCCCGCCGCCACAGTGCTGGTGGTGGACCTGGGCGCCCATGCGGAACCTCGCCCCGTCGCCGAGCTGATCGACCGGGACGCCGTCCGGAGCGCCCTGCGCCTGACCGCCGTGGTCACCGCGGTGGACGCCCGGCACCTGCCGATCGACATCGCCCGCGGCGATCGCGTGGATCCCGCCTCGGCCGGGGCCGACGAGCGGCATGTGGCCGAGGTCCTCGCCCGGCAGATCGAATACGCCACGGACCTCGTCCTGGCGGGCGGGGACGCCGAGGACGTGGAGTTGTCGGCGGCGGTGCTCAGACATCTCACTTTCTGCACCCCGATTCACCACTGGTGCGACGGCCTGCCGGTGGTGAGCGGTCCGGCGCTGTGCACGCGGGAACTGGCCGATCGGGTCGATCCCGCCACGGCCCGGCTGCCGTGCGAGTGCCGTACCGGCGAGGTGACCACGGTCGTCTGGCATCGGCTACGCCCCTTGCATCCGCTGCGCCTGTTCCACGCCGCGGAGCTGTTGGCGGCCTGGTCGGTGCGCAGCCGGGGCCGGTTCTGGCTGGCCAGCCGTCATGAGCGGCTGCTCGGCTGGGACGGGGTGGCGGGGGAGATCTCGGTGTGGGATGCGGGGCGGTGGCTGGCGGCGTCGCCGGCCGCGGCCTGGGACGCGGTCTCGCCGGCTCGACGCGCTGCCGCCGCCCTCGACTGGAATCCGATCATGGGTGACCGCGTTCAGCACCTTGCCTTCGTCGGTCCCGACCTCGATCGCGAACGCATCCATGACCTGCTCGACTCGTGCCTGCTCACCCGGGAGGAAGCGGTGGCCGGTTCGGACGTCTGGAGCGCGTACGACAATCCGTTCGCCCTGATCCTCGATGTCGACGAGGTCGTATAAACACGAATCGGCAAGGACTGTTCACCGCGCCCCGGAGCGGGCGCATGGCAGAGGACGTTCGTGGGTGCCCGAGGGATCGCGGGCACCCACGAAACAAGGTCGCAGGATCAATCCAGGTGGGCGACGAAGGCTCCGCGCTGGTCGGTGAGGTCATAGGCGCGCAGCTCACGGCGCGCCCGACGACGGCTGCGGCGGCGCTCCTCGCGGCACATGTAGGTCCACTCCCGGTGCCCACCCTTGGATTTGCGGACGAGCACGTGGTAACCGGGCAGGCCCCAGTAACAGCCGCTCCGGCGCCAGTTCGCGCTGTCGATGGTGATCTCGTCCGGCAGGGTGCACGGCTCGAAACGATGATCATGTACGGGCACGCAGGTTGTCAGTGGCGCGTCGGCCATCCGCACCCACCAGGGCCGGGTCTTGTCGGTCTTGCTCATACGGTCACCTTTCGGCTCCGTGACGCCCCGGGCTGGGGCCGTCGCTACACCGGGTGCACCGTGATCACCTCCGACTTCACACATGACGCAAGACCGCGAGCGACAACTCTCGCGAGAACCTGATCTCGACACTAGCGCCAGTCGCGGGAACGCGCGCATATCAGGCGACGCCCGCCAGGAGCAGCACGGGAACGGGTGGCCCGCGACCTGCTGTGCACAACCTGGCTCGCCAGGCTGTCCTGCGGCTCAGGGCTCCAGAGCATGTGCCGGTTCGAGGTCGCTCGCGGGAACCAGCTTCCACTTCTCCAGCGACTTGCGGAGATGCTCGGCCGCGTCGGCGTTCAGCGGGCTGCTCACCCAGGTCACCACGGGGAGGCTGAGGAAGCGTCCCTCCTTGACCGCGGGCAGGTCCTTGGTCGCCGGGTTGCTCTTCAGCACCTGGATCTTCTGGGCCACCGTCTGTCCCGGGTAGTCCGAGAACGCGATGAAGTCGGGCCGAGAGGAAACGAGTTTCTCCCACGACACGCTCGTCCAAGACGTCTTCAGAGTGCGGAGCGCGTTGCGGCCCCCCGCGGCGGAGATGATCCGGTCCACCGGGCCCGCCGACCCGCTGGAGTAGACGTTCTTGTCGCCGCGGTCGAAGAGGAAGACCGTGGGAGGCGTGGCCGCCTGGGGTGCCGCTTCGAGGGCGGCGAGCCGCTTCTTGATGGCGTTGATCGCCGTGTCGGCGTCCTGCCGATGATCGGTGATCTTGCCCAGGTTGCTCAGGTCGCCGTACAGGGTGTCCCAGCTGGACGCGGTGCCTCCGTCAACGAGTGCCGGGCAGGTGTCGGCCGAGGCGTACACGGCGATCTGCCGGTTCGACGCCGCGTCGGCCACCTGACCGGCCGCCGTGACCATGACGTTCGCGCCCGACGCGACCACGGCTTCGACCGTCGCGTCGCCCTTGCGCGCCCGAGGAAGACCGTCGATCACCGCGTCTCCGTGGACGGCACGCAGCAGCCGCTGGTCACCGTCGTAGGTGCCGTACCCGGCGATGCGGTCCTGAGCGCCGATCGCCAGCGTCATCGACAGCAGTCCACGCCAGGCGTCCACGTAGACCCGCTGCCCACCGGCGGGGAACCGCACGTCCTTGCCGCAGGACGCGACGGTCACGGTGGAGGCGGCCGCCTTGCCGGTCGCGGTGCCGGCTGCCTGGCCGCCGCCGGCACAGCCGGTCGCCATGAGCGCGAGAACGGCGGGCATGGCGAGAATTCTGCACATACGGGCGGAGAGCGGGCTCATGGCGGGCCGTGGCCGGTGACGAACGGATTCAGCGGGATTCTGCGTCATGGTGATGCCTTCCTGGTGGGGTCATCCGGATCGAAGCCGTCCCCGAGGACGAGATGCGTCCGTCCGGTGGCCGGGTCGGTGACATGCGCGGCAGGGACGCCGTAGACCTTCCGCACCACGTCGGGCGTGAGCGCGCGCCAAGGCGTGTCCACGGTCAGCACGGTGCCCGCGTGCAGCACCGCGACCTCGTCGAAGCAGGTGGCGGCCAAGGACAGGTCGTGGACGGCGGCCACCACGGTCCTGCCGAGGCGGCGTACGGTCCGCAGCAGCTGGACCTGGTGGCGGATGTCGAGGTGGTTGGTCGGCTCGTCGAGGACCAGCAGCTCCGATCGCTGGGCCAGGGCACGCGCGAGCATGACCCTGCGCCGCTCGCCCCCCGAGAGCCGGCCGCACCGCCGGTCGACGACCTCGGCGAGACCGACGGCGGCCAGCGCGTCCAGCACGATCCGGCGCTCGGACCGCCCGCCCAGCGCCCAGGGCGGGCGGTGCGGAATCCTGCCCAGCGCCACCATCTCGCCCACCAGCAGGTCCTCGGAAGGGGTTTCCTCCTGGGCGACGTACGCGATGAGCGCGGCCCGCCGCCGGGCACGCAGGTCGGCGACGTTCTGTCCGCCGATCGTGACCTGGCCGGCCGCCGGCCGGCTCAGGCCGGTCAACGCTCTGATCAACGTCGTCTTGCCGCTGCCGTTCACTCCGACGATCGCGAGCATCCGCCCGTACGCCACGTCGAGATCGACATCCGACAGGATGGTGCGCCCCGCGACCTCACACCGCACGCCGCGGCACCGCAGCCGCATCACCGGCCGCCGGTGAAGGTGTAATGGCGGCGGCCGAGCAGGACGAGGAAGATCGGAGCTCCGACCAGCCCGGTCACCACGCCGAGGGGGATCTCCTGCGGACGGACGAGCACCCGCGCCACCACATCCACCCACACCATGAACAACGCGCCGCCGAGCGCCGCCACCGGCAGCACGACCCGATGCCGGGCACCCACCAGCAGCCTGGCCAGATGCGGGACGACCAGGCCCACGAAACCGATCCCCCCGGACACCGCGACCAGGACGCCGACCAGGACGGACGTCAACGCGAACAACCCGATCCGCAGGCCCCGCACCGGCACACCCAGCCCCGCCGCCACGTCCGCCCCGGCGCCGAGGGCATCCAGCCAGGCATGGACGCCCATCGCGACCGCGCCCGACGCGACGACCACGAGCAGCGGTGGCATGATCTGCGGCCACGCCGCCCCCGACAGGCTGCCCAGCAGCCAGAACAGCACCGACTGGGTCGCGTTCGGGTCGTCGGTGAAGAACACCAGGAAACTGGAGAGCGAGGAGAACGCCGCCGACATCACCACCCCGGTGAGGACCAGTCGCAGCGGGGTCAGCCCGCCCTGCGCCGCCGACACCCCGAACACCAGCACCGCGGCCAGCAACGCCCCCGCCAGCGCCCCCAAGGACAGGGCCCAGACGCCCAGGCCGCCGAGCACCCCCAGCACGATCACCGCCGTCGCCCCGACACCGGCGCCCGCCGAGACGCCCAGGAGATAGGGGTCGGCCAGGGAGTTGCGCACGAGCGTCTGCATGCAGGCGCCGGCCAGCGCCAGCCCCGCGCCGACGATCAGTGCCATCAGTACCCGGGGTCCACGCAGATCCCACACGATCGTGTCGTAGATCCGGTCCGGGGCCGGCGAGCCGGTCAGCCGGGTCCCCAGCACGTCGAGGACGCCACCCAGCCGCAACGGCTCCGATCCGAAGGCGAGAGAGACGACGGCGCTGGCCGCGGTGGCGAGGACGAGGGTCACGAGCAGAGCGGCGAAAGGCACACGACCGTCCGGGGTCGTGGGAAGACGTGGCATACCCGACTGCTTTCGTCTGCGGCTCAATCGCGAAGCCGGTACGGCGACATGCGAGTCAGGAGGTTTTCGGACTCGGGTTCACTCCGACGAGGTCCCTTCCCAGGCCTGGCGGCCCAGTGGTCTCCTACCTCGCCAGTCACCCTCACCGCTGCGCGACAGCTCCGGATTCGCACCGGATTCCCGTGCCTGACTCGGCACAAGTTATAACAGAGGCGACAAAGCTGCTCACGCGCAGGGGGATGTGAATTCGGCGGGCGGCGATCCCTCGGCGCGACCAGAGGGGACATCCGCCTGCAGTTCCTGTCGGAGGCGATCCTGCCGGCCACGCTCGGCGGTGCCGCCGGGACGGCCTTGGGGGTTCTGGCCACCACGATCTATGCCCATATCAAGGGCTGGGCCACGGTGGTGCCGCCGCCGGCCTGGGCGGGCGGGCTGGGCGCGGCCATCGCCATCGGCGCCATCGCCGGGCTGCTTCCCGCCATGCGCGCGGCCCGCATGCGACCCACCGAGGCACTGCGGACCGTCTGACCTGCCCGGACCGACCATCCTGAGACCGCTATGCCCTCCTTCGATGGGGTCAATCGACTGCGCCTCGTTGTCCCGGGAGGAGCCGGGACAGGGCCGGGCCTTTCTGCCCTGCCGCCCGGGACGGCGTGCGGCTGACAGTGGGACGTGTCCAGCGGGACCGGACACCGGCCCCGCGCCATCGACACCGAGGAGATCACCATGTCCGCATCACCCGTCAGCCGCACCGCTGCCGCGTTCACCGTCGCCGTCGCCATGCTGGCCGGCGGCCTGATCAGCACCGCCTCACAGGCCACCGCGTCACAGGCCACCGCGTCACAGGCGGCCGAGGAGCAGGCGGCCGAGGAGCAGGCGGCCGAGGAGCAGGCTCGGCGCGGCTGCGTCAAAGTCGGCGCCAAGTCGCTGTACGCCGACGGGGTACGCGCCGCCACCGTCAACGACTACGACTGCGGCGCGACCGAGTACGCCCAGCTCTGGGTCTGGACGTCGTTCAAGAAGAGCCGCACCGCCACCTGGTCGGCCGACGTCTACGTCGAGCGCAAGGACGGCGTCCGCTTCAACTCGGTGAACTTCTCCAACGTCCGGCACCAGGACATGCGCTCGCACAACCGGGCGGTGACCCCGCCGTCGCGCGGCTGCGCCGACTTCAGCTACGGAGGCCGTACCGTCACCGCGTGTACGCCCTTCGTCTGAGCCGCCGCCCTTTCACCCGCCCAGGCCGGCCTCGCGCGCCCGGATCGCCGCCTGGGCGCGGTTGGGGACGTGGAGTTTGTCCAGCAGTCTGGAGACGTTGTTGCGGATCGTCTTCTCCGACAGCACCAGGGCGCGCGCGATGCGGCGGTTGTCGAAGCCGCGGGCCAGCAGATCGAGGATCTCCCGCTCCCTGGCGGTCAGCGTGGGGAAGGCCTCCCGGCAGGGGACGGAGTGCACCGCCGTGAAGAACGCCGACAACCGTTCGGCGGTACGCGGGCCCAGGCTCGCGCCACCACGGGCGACCGTGTGCACGGCGCGCAGGATGTCCTCGGCGCCGGCGTCCTTGACCAGATAGCCGCGCGCTCCGGCGCGCAGGGCCGCCACGACCGTGTCGTCGGTGTCGGACATCGTCAGCACCAGCACAGCCGGAGCGGCGTCGGCGTCGGTGGTGAGGCGGCGCGTGGCCTCGATGCCGGAGCCGTCGGGCAGGCAGAGATCCATCAGCACCACCTGGGGGCGCAACTGCCGGACCAGCTCGTACGCCGTGGCCAGATCGCCCGCCTCCCCGGCCACCCGCAAGCCGGGATCGGTGTCCAGGACGTGCCGCAGCCCTTGGCGGAACATCGGGTGGTCATCGACGATCAGTACGGTCAACGGCTCATCGGGCATGGGCGGCGTCCTCTCACGGCAGGTGCAGGGGCAGGCGGGCGCGGACGATGGTGCCGCCGCCCGGCCCCGGGCCGAGCGTCAGGGTGCCGCCGATCTCCTCGGCCCGGTCGGTCATCGAGCGAAGCCCGACGCCTTCGCGGGCCGGGACCGCGGGCAGGCCGGCGCCGTCGTCGGCGACGCGTACTTCCAGCCACGGGCCCGCGATCGCGGCGGTCAGGTCGATGCGGTCCGCGCCGCTGTGCCGTATCGCGTTGGTCAGGGCCTCGGCGGCGATGCGGTACGCCGCCGCCTCGGTCGCGGCCGGGAGCGCGGGCAGCGCGGCGGGCAGACTGGTGTGTACGTCGGCGCCGAAGCCGGCGGCGAGGTGCGTCAGCGCGGCGGGCAGGCCCATGTCGTCGAGGGCCGGTGGACGCAGGTCCTCGATGATCTGGCGGATCTCGCGCAGGCACCGCGTGATCTCCCCCGACACCTCGCCGAAAATGGTGGCGACGGGTGAGCCGGCGTCGAGGGTGCGGCGGGCGGCGTCGAGCCGCAGCCCGATGCCCGCCATCGAGGGGCCGAGCCCGTCGTGCAGGTCGCGGCGCAGCCGGCGGCGTTCCTCCTCGCGGGTGGTGACGATCCGCTCGCGGCTGGCCAGCAGGTCGGCGTGCAGCCGGAGCGCCGCGATCACCGGCGCGGCCTGGGCGGCCAGGTCGTTGATCGCCGCGCGGTCACGGGCGTCGAGCGCCGCCTCGCCAGGGCGGGCGGTGATCGTCAATGTGCCGACGTGCCGCGCCCGGTGGTACAGCGGTAAGCCGAGCGCGGCGCCGTCGCCGGTCTCACCCACGCTGGCCAGGGTCCGCGGCCCGCTGCGCGTGGGCATGGTCAGCTCGGCGGCCGGCAGGCCCAGCCGCTCGACCACGGTGCGGCACACGATCATGGCCACCTCGCCGGAGTCGTGCTGATCGCGCAGCTGGCGGGCCAGCGCTCTGACGGCTTCGTCCGGGCTGTTCCGGCGTCCGTAGAAGAGCAGGTTCGTGGCCCGCCACAGCAGGCCGGCGAGCGGGCGCACGAGCAGCGCGGCCACCGCCGCGGCGGGTGCGGGGCCCGCTGCGGGGGCCAGCTGCTCGATCGTCAGGGCCAGCGCCCGGTACGTGATCCACAGGCCCAGCGCCAGCCCTTCCAGGACGAACAGCAGCCGTGCCACCCGGATCACCGGGCTCAGCCGGGCCGGGGCGGCGGCCACGATCGCGATCATGGCGATGCCCAGCGTACTCGGCCCCTGGATGAGCAGGTCGGGCCAGTAGCGGGTGTCCAGGCCTCTCGCGTGCGGCAACATGGCGTAGACGGTGGCCACCGTCCAGTAGTACGCCTGGCACGCCACCATGGCCCGCATCCGCAGCCGCTCGGCGCCCTGCGTACGGGCGGCCCGGCGGGCCAGGGCGAACGCCGCCGCGGCGGCCACGATCCTGGGCATCCAGATGACCGGCTCGCCCAGGGCTCCCCACCACGGGTGTTCGGCGGCCATGGCTTGTGAGGTCCATTGCCGATCATACCGGTCGCGGCCGTACCAGGCGAGCGGGGCGAGGTAGAGCGCGTGGACGACGGCCATGCCGATCGGGACCCACCACAGGCGCCGGCGGGTGAGCCGACCGCCGGGGTAGAACAGCGGCAGCACGGCGAGCGCCCCGTGCTGGGCGAAGATCGCCACCCCGCGCAGCACCGCCAGCGGGCCGCCCGCCATGAACGCGCCCGCGCCCTCGCCCAGCTCACGCAGCGCCTGGCCGAGCCCCGCCAGGCTGAGGCCGGCCGAGGCGATCAGCAGCACCAGGCCGACGCCGTGCCGGGGATCGCGCCGTAGCACCGTCCAGGCGGCGACGGCCAGACCGGCGCCCAGCCCCAAGCTGCGGGCGAGCCAGGTCCGGGTGTCGGCGACCAACCCCAGAGCATCGTCGGTGACCATCACGGCGATCGCGCAGCCGGCGAAGGCGACGGTGGCGGCGGTCAGCGCGGCGGCGGGCAGCCGTGACGGCCACCGTACGGGCTCGGCCCGGGCACTGACCACCTGCGACAACACAGCGTAATTATATGAGCCCGTACGGTAGCGGAACGGCGATCGCGTCAGAGGCGCGACTCCACCTACGAAGAGCGCATGCGCCACCTGTGAAAGGTGGCCGGCCGCCGTCCAGGTGCTCGGAAACCGCACGATGGCCGACATTCGGCGTTCCTGCGGCGTGATGATGACGGCTGCGGACGCGATATCCGATATGTGAACGGTGAGCAGGAGGCAGCGGATCCCTCGGCGTCGATGCGCGGTGGAGTCGCCCGGTCGGTGCGTTCGGCCAGGGAACGGGCACGGGGGTGGACCCCGCCGATGTTGCTCGCGGTGTTGTCGGCCGGGGCGTTCGCGCCGTTGCTCATTCCGGCGCTGGGCGGGTCGGCGCTGGCCGTGGCGGCGATCGGGGCGGTCACCGCGGTCGGCGGAAACCTGCTGACCGACGTGGTGAAGGCCGGTCTGGAGAGCCTTGGACGCGAAGACGGCGAGCCGTCGCGGGAGGATCTTGAGAGTGAGCTGGAGCGCCGCATCCGGGTGGCGCTGGAGGCCGGTGGACCGGACGCCGCCGAGCTGCGCGCCGAGATCGCGCGACTGCTGCGCGAGCACGGGCTGGTCGGCGCGGCGATCGAGGAGGCCGTCAGAACCGGAAACCGAGAGCTGCAGGCGGCGCTGACCGAAGGGCTGTCCGAGCTGGGCGCCGAGTTCGCCGAGTTCGCGTTCGTGCTCTCGGAGGTCGATGACCGGCTGAGGTCGATCCGCGAAGGCGTGGACCAGCAGCGGGCGCAGCTGCAGGTGGCGGTGGGCCTGCAGTACCGGCAGGCCACCGACACCCGGCTGCTGCTGGAACGGCTGGCGGTGATCGAAAGGCGGACGCGGCCGGCGGACGCGACGGAGGAGCCCGATGGGCCGGGCTGGTCGGGCGGGAGCCCGTACAAGGGGCTGGCCACGTACGGGGAGGCGGACGCCGAGGTGTTCGCCGGACGCGAGGTCCTCACCGCGCAGCTGGTCAGCACCTTGTCCGAGCGGCTGGCCAGGCCCGGCCCGGTGGTGGTGACCGGCGCGTCCGGAGCGGGCAAGTCCTCGCTGCTGCGTGCCGGGCTGTTCGCGGCGATCGCGCGGGGCGACCTGTCGGAGCAGGCACGGCACTGGCCACGGCACGTGATGGACCGGCCGACCCGCTCGCCGCTGTCCGTCCTGGCCTCGTTGCTGGCCGCGCTGGCCGGGGTGGACGCCCCGACGGTGCTGGAGGCGCTCAAGCACGCCCCGCAGAACGCGGCGTTGCTGGTCCGGCAGGCCGTGGACACCGACGCCCGCAGGCGGGAGCTGTCCACCGAGGTCGCCGCCGGCTGCCGGCTGATCCTGGTGGTGGACCAGTTCGAGGAGGTGTTCACGGCCGAGGGCGAGGAGGCCGCCGCCGAGCGGGCCGCGTTCGTCGCCGCGTTGCACGCCGCCGCGACCGTTCCGGCCGGTGGCGCCGGCCTTCCCGCCGCGCTCGTGCTGATCGCGGTACGGGGCGACGTGATCGACAAGTGCGCCGGCCACCCGCAGCTCGTGGCCGCCTTACGGGAGGGGCCCTTCGTCCTGGGCCCGATGACCGAGCCCGAGCTGCGGGCCGCGATCACGGTGCCGGCCCACGCCGCCGGGCTGGACATCGAGGCCGGCCTGGCCGAGACGATCCTCGGTGAGCTGCGCTCCTCGGCCGGCACGTTCGACGCGGGTGTGCTGCCGCTGCTGTCCCAGACGATGCTGACCGTCTGGGAGCACCGCGAAGGCCGCCGGCTGACCCACCGGGGCTACGCCCTGACCGGCGGCGTCACCCATGCCGTCACCAGCAGCGCCGAAGCCGCCTACGACGGACTGGAGCCCGCCCGGCGGGAGCTGGCCCGCCAGCTGTTCCAGCGGCTGACCACCGTCTCGGCGGAAGTGCGGCTGGCCCGCCGTCCGGTGGCCCGCACCACGCTGACGCAGATGAAGGGCGGCGCCGCGCTGGATGAGGTAGTGGAGGTGTTCGCCCGGCGCCGCCTGATCGTCATCGATGCGGGAGCGGTGCACATCGCCCATGACGCCCTTCTGCAGCACTGGCCTCGCCTGCACGGATGGCTGGAGGCCGACCTCACCGGGCACGCCCTGCGCAGCCAGCTGCTGGAGGATGCCGAGGAGTGGGACCGTAACGGCCGCGACCCCTCCTACCTGTATCGGGGCGAGCGGCTGGCCGCGGTCCTGCACGCCGGATCGCGCTGGGAGGCCGATACGCTCGCCGGCGCCCCGCGCCTGTTCCTGGACGCCGGCCTCCGCGCGGAGGGCCGCGGCAGGCGACAGCGGCGCCTCACGCTCATCGCTCTGTCCGCGCTGCTCCTGGCCGCCCTCCTGCTCGCCAACGTCGCCCTGGTACAGGGGAACGCGGCACGCCAGCAGCGCACGGTGGCCCAGGAACAGCAGCGCGTCGCCCTGGCCCGCCAGCTCGTGGCCAAGGCCGAGGCGGCCCTGGACTCCGACCCCCGGACCGCGCTGATGCTCATGGTCGCCGCCCACCGCGTCCACCCCGACGCCGAGACCTACTCCTCGCTGCAGGAGGCGATCACCACCACGCCGTACGCCGGGCAGATGACCGGCGTCGGCGACCGGATCTATACGCTGGACTATTCCTCCGACGGCCGCTACCTCGCCGCCGGTTTCATCAACGGCACGATCATGTTGTGGGATCTGCGCGACCCGCTGCGGCCTCGGCAGATCGGCTCGCCCTTCATCGCGTTCGAGTCCCCCGCCATCGTCACCTTCTCGGCCGACCACAGCCGGCTCGTCACCGCCAGTACCGTCGGCGACGTCGTGATCTGGGACGTGCGCGACCCGGCACGGCCCCGCAAGCTGGGCACACCGGTGGCGGGCAAGAGGTACCGGCAGGGCGGCACGTGGATGTCGCCCGACGGGACCGTGCTGGCCACCTCCTGGAAGGATCAGCCCCGGCTCCAGCTCTGGGACCTGCGCGAGCCCGGGCGGATCCGCAGGCTCGGACGTGCGATCGACGTCACCGCCGGGCAGGCATCCGCCCGGTATGTCTCTGCCCTGACGTTTTCCGCGGACGGCGCCACGATCGCCGCCACCGCGGGCGACAAGAACCCGGTGACGCTCTGGGACATCGGCAACCGCACGGCGCCGCGGCTACTGGGCCGCATCCCGTCCCCGCCGAAGGATGTGGTGGACAATCTCGCCTTCTCGCCCGACGGCAATGTGCTGGCCATCAGCGGGACCCTTCGCGGCATCGCGTTGTGGAACGTACGCGACCCCGCCCACCCGCAGACCGCCCGTGACCTCATACGCGTCCAATACGGCTCCCAGGTGCGGTTCTCCCCGCGCGGCGCCACACTGGCCACGACCGGCGGCCGCGACACCGGCCTGCTGCTGTGGGACGTCACCCACCCCGACTTCCCCGGCCGGACCGAACGGCTGACCGCCGGGCGCAACGACATGACCATGACGTTCTCGCCGGACGGCCGCATGGTCGCCAGCGGGAGCGAGGACGGCCGCGTCACTCTCTGGAACCTGGGACGCGCCGGCCGCCCGCGCGCCTTCGGCCCGCCGTTCGTCGGGCACCAGGAGGGCCGCTACCGCGACATCTACGGCCTGGCCATGTCGGCCGACGCCACGATGATCGCGACCAGCGGCCGCGACGCCACCGTCGAGGTGTGGGACATCGCCGACCGCGCCCGGCCGCACCGGCTGGCCGTGCTGAAAGGACACACCGGCGAGGGGATCGAAGGTGTCGCCTTCGCCCCCGACGGCAAACTCCTGGCCACCGGCGACGTCGACCAGAACGTCTTGTTGTGGGACCTGACCGACCGCGCCCATCCGCGCCGCCTGGAAGCCACGCTCAGCGGGCAGACGAACATCATCCGCTCCATCCTGTTCTCGGCCGACGGCCGGACACTCGTCGTGGCCGGCGACCAGGCGACGATCCTGTGGGACGTCCGGGAGCCCGCCCGGCCCCGCCAGATCGCACACCTCCTCGACAAGGAGGGCGTGCTCGCCATCCGGCAGGTGAGCGACGGCCGCACGCTGGCCGTCGTCCGCGGGTCCGGGACGTACTCGACGCCCACCACCACCGCCGTCCAGCCGACGATCTCGCCCACGCGGACCGATGGCAGCCAGGACGCCGCGGCGGTGGGACGCCCCCAGCCGACCGGCGGGCCGGGGGACCCGAACGGCGCCCGGTTGTGGGACCTCACCGACCCCCGCCGTCCCCGCCGCCTCGGCCCGGGTCTCGTCGGTCACGCGGCCGCGGTGCAGAGCGCGGCACTGTCACCGGCGGGCGACCTGCTCGTCACCGGTGACCGGAACGGGGTGGCCATACTCTGGGACGCCAAGGACCCCGCGCACGTGCGGCGCCTCGGCGATCCGCTCACCCCGCACGGCAGCCTCATGTCGATCAACATGGCGTTCGCTCCATCGACGGGCATCATGGCGACGGGAGGCATCGACGGCAACGCCTACCTGTGGGACCTCGGCAACCGGATCCTGCCCCGAAGACTCGGCACGGCACTGGCCGACAACCTGGACACCGTCGGGCACATGGTGTTCTCCACCGGTGGCGAACTACTGGCCACCGCGGGCGTCAGGGGCGACGTCGTCCTGTGGGACCTGCGGCCGACGTACGAACTGCGCGCTCACCTCGACGAGACCGCCTGCCTGGTGACCGGCGGCGGCCTGGATCGCGACCAGTGGGCCCGCTACCTCTCGACCCTGCCCTACCAGGACACCTGCTCCCAATGACAGGACCCGGACGGCCCCCGCAGCCGAACAGCGCGCCGGCTGCGGTGAGGCGGGGCGAGCCGATGTCGCTTCTGTACAAGCCCGGCGAGGCCGCCCTTTCCTAGGCTGGTGCCGAGATCGTGGGCGGCGTCATGAAGGAGATCCCAGATGGGCAGGATCGTGCTGACGGAGTTCGTCTCGCTCGATGGCGTGGTGGAGGCGCCCGGCGGGGAGGAGTTCAAGTACCCGGACTGGAGTTTCGCGTTCGATCGTGGGCCCGATGGGGAGAAGTTCAAGGAGCAGGAGGCGTTGGGGGCGGCGGCGCTGCTCCTCGGCCGGCACACCTACGAGGGGTTCGCGTCGGCCTGGCCGCAGTACGAGGGCGAGCTGGCCGACAAGTACAACAGCATGCCGAAGTACGTCGTGTCGAGCACGCTGACCGAGCCCGCGTGGGGCGAGACCACTGTGTTGCCCGGCGACGACCTGCCCGGTGGCGTGGCGCGGATCAAAAGGGAGATCGACGGCGACGTGTCCGTGGCGGGGAGCATCCGGCTCGCGCACGGGCTGCTCGCGCATGACCTGGTCGATGAGATTCACCTGATGACATTTCCGGTCATCCTCGGGTACGGCCGCAAACTGTGGGCGGACACCCCGGACCAGTCGGCGTGGCGGCTGACCGAGGCGACGACGTACGGTGACGGGGTGCTCGTCACGATCTACCGTCGGGCGCGGTGAAACCGGCGTTCCGCGCCGCCGACCGCCTCGTTGACCGCCGGGCAGCGGCTCGTGGTCGGGCAGGTTGTCGAACAGCCTTCGTCCCTGCCCGAGCAGGACCGGTACGACGTGCAGTTCCAGTTCGTCGAGCTGCCCCGCCCGCAGCAGCGCCTGCGCCGCCCCGGCACCGTGCACCATCACCTCCCCGTCCCCGGCTGCCGCGCGGGCCTGTGCGGCGCACGTGTGTACGTCGGTGACGTAGCGGACGCTGCCCGGTGGCCGGTCGTCCGGGACGTTGTGGGTCAGGACGAAGAGGGCCCGAGCGCGCACCCGGGCCGGCCGGTGGCTGATCGTCCGGGGCTCGCTGCTGAATGACGGCCCGGAAGCGCAGGTCGCGGTGATGCTGGAAGCTGCTCGCCCGGCCGAGATGGCGCCCCTGATGGTCGATGCCTACGGCAAGCAGATCGCCGGTCGGCTGCACGTGTCGTCGTACACCGTGCAGGACCACCTGAAGATGAAGTCGCAGATGAAGGAGAAGGCCTGCCCCGGAGGGCAGGCCTCTCCGTCAGGGTAACTGCGAGGGATCGTCGACGATCGCGGGATCGGGATCGCCGGCGGTGTCGGGCGGCGGCGGGAGGATGGTGTTACCCGGGCCCTGCTCGAAGAAGGGCACCGGGCCGCCCAGCGGCAGGACCGGCTGGAACCCCGCACCCCGCGCCACCAGGCCCCGGGCGACCGCGTTCGCCGGGGTCATCGGCCCGACCGCGATCGTCGGGTTGTTGCGGTCGCCGCCGACCTCGTAGACCATGGCGTGCCAGAGTGCCACGCCCCGCTGGTCGGCGTAGTCGGCAGGGGTCTGCCTGGGGGAGATGAACAGGTCGAAGATCGAGCGCGTCCTCTCCGAGAAGCCGCTGTTGCTCGTGGAGATGAGCACGACGTACGGCGGGAAGTCGGTGCGGTGGCTCTCCTCCTGACCGCGGATGGCCGCCGCGTCGATGAGGCCGCGGATCTGGTGGTCGCTGTAGTCCAGGCCGATGCGCCGGTTGACGGCCTTAACCTCGTAGAAGGTGTACCGGGTGATGAAGTCCCCCCCGGTCGGGACACCGTTGACCATCCTGCCGACCAGGAGGCCGCCGACGATGTCCGGCACCACACGGGTGAACGAGCCGCCGGTGGCCGTCGCGCGCTGCGGCGACAGGAAGTACTCGGTGTTCTTCACCGTGCCGAGCACGTTCATCAGCCTCATCGAGCGGATGACCGCGGCCTCGAAGTGCCTGCCCATCACCGCGTGCCTGTCGCGGTAGATGCCGTGCGCGCTGGCCAGGCCCATCAGGCGCCGGGTGTCGATGGCCTGCCGGCCGTCCGGGTCGATGAAGCCTGTCGGGTTGTTGTGCGCGTACGAGTACGCCGACAGGTTCTTCGGCTCGTTGTCGGTCAGCGGGTCGGCCGGGTCGGCGGACTGCCAGAGGCTTGACCTGGGGTCGTACTGGCGGGCGCCGTAGTTGTAGTACCCGGTCTCCTCGTCGAACTCCTTGCCGGAGAACAGGTACGGGTTCTTCTCCCCGGGATGCTCGTCGACCCAGGTCTCCCCGGTGGGGAAGTAGTCGACGTGCTCGGCCAGCTTCCCTGCCGCGTCGGTGCCGAAGCCGGTGGAGCCGAGGCGGTCGGCGTGGTAGTAGAACTGGTCCTTCTCGTAGGAGCTGCCCGATTTGGCGGTCTTGGACGCCAGCCTGGTGGTGCCGACGAAGACGTGCTTGAACTCCGTCCGGTTGCGCACCGTGTAGTGCTGGTTGGGGTGGAGGACGGTCTGCGGGCCGTCCTTGACCACCCGGGTGCCCTGGTCGTCGTAGAGGAAACGGACCGTGGGCGGTTTGCCCGGCTGGTAGCAGGACGCGGGGGTCTGCGGCATGGTCTCGTTCTTGGCGTGGTCGTGCACGCAGGCCAGGCGGTTGTCCTCGTCCCAGATCTGCTGCCTGCGCGGGCCGCCCGAGACCTGCGTGACACGGTCGACGAGGTTGCCGTCGGCGTCGTAGCGCAGCCGGTCCTGGCCGATGGTCTCCGGCGCGTGCGGCCGTGAGGTGAAGTCGTAGGTCTGGCTGTAGGTGGTGTCCTTCTGCACCTGCTCGTGGCCGTCACCGACCTTGATCACGTGCCGCTGGCTCTTGGACGTGAGGTTGTGGAGCTGGTCGTACGACATCGACAGCTCGTACGAGTCGGTCTTGTTCGCCGCGACCTGGTACTCGCCCCGCGCGCCCGTCAGGCGGTAGAGGCTGTCGTAGGTGAAGGTCTGGCTGGTGGGCCCGCCCAGCCGGGACTGGTCCGACGGGCCGGGCGGCTGCGTCTCGTTCTTGGCGGACGTGAGGTTGCCCACCTCGTCGTAGCCGTAGGCGAGGTTCTGGAACGCGTACCCGCCGGGAAGCGTGGCCTGGAGCCTGGCCAGGCGCCGGTCCTCGGCGTCGTAGGCGTAGCGGGTCTCGGTGCCGTTGCCTGCGACGAGCAGCACCCGCTCGTCGAACTTGTCGTAGTCGAGCCGCTTCAGATAGGGGTAGGTGTAGCCCTTCTTGGCGCCGGTGGCCGATTCGACCAGGCCGCCGCTGTTGTAGGTGTACGACAGCACCTCCCCGTCGGGGTAGGTGAGCTTCAGTACGCGGCCGAAGGCGTCGTAGCGGTAGGCGGTGGTGTAGGAGTCGTCGTGCGAGCCGTTGCCGGGCAGCGACTTGCTCTCCTCCACGACCTCGCCGAGCGGGCCGTACTTCCTGAACGTCTCGCCGGCGCCGTCCTCGATCTTGATGATGCGGCCGGCGCCGTTGGCGGTGGCGTCGGGGCCGCCGTAGGTGTAGCGGACGTCGTTGCCGGTGAAGACCGGGTAGTCGATGGTGACGAGCCGGTCGAAGTCGTAGGTGTAGGTGACCTCCGACCGGTTGGCCTTCTTGGTGATGTTGCCCGCCAGGTCGTACGACCAGCGGGTCACCCCGCCGTCGGGGATGGTCGCCGAGGTGCGGCGGCCGAGGAGGTCGTACGTCGCCAGGGTGCTGTTGTTCTTGTGGTCGGTCGCCCTGACGAGCTGGCCCAGCGCGTCGTAGGCGTAGGCGGTCCAGATGCCGCCCTGCTCCTTGACAGACGTGGCCAGGTTCCTGACGTCGGCGAACTTGGCCCGCTCGTTGCCCTTCGCGTCCCTGGTCACCGACTCGAAGCGCTGGATCCCGGCCCGGTCGTCGCCGAAGCCGTAGGTGTTGGTGGTCCTGGTCTGGTCGGGGAGCACCGTGCTGGTCGTGCGGTCGAGCACGTCGTAGGTGACGACGGTCGGGGGCACCGGGTCGAACGCCGGGTTGAGCGTGGTGTTCGCGGCGCCCTTGGGCTCGGTGAGCGGGTAGTGCTGGCGGACGACGCGGCCGAAGGCGTCGAAGACGCTCCGCCCGGACACCGTCATCACCGCCACGCCGTCCACGGTGGCGTCCTTCTTGGTCTGGATGACCCGGCCGAGGCCGTCGGTGAAGGTGATGGTGTCGATCGTGTCCGGCTTGACGTGGCCGGTCGCCGCCCTGTCGAGATGGCGGGTGACGGCGTACGGCACGGCGGCGTCGGAGTGGTACTCAAGGGTGATCGTCTTCTCCTGGCCGCTCTCGTGCGGCCCTGTCACGGACGCGATGCGGCCGACGGCGTCATGCGTGTAGCGGATGACCTGGCCGTTGAGGTCGGTCTGCGTCGTGGGCTGGCCGAAGCGCAGGTCGTAGGCCGACGACGAGCGCAGCCCGAAGCTGTCGGTCGTGGAGGTCACGTAGCTGCCCGTGACCGGGTCGTAGGTGAAGGTGAGCCGGTAGCGCTGGCCCTTGTGGTTGGCCGGCCCGGTCAGCTGTTTGACCATGCCGGTGTCGAAGTAGGTGTAGTCGCTGATCGCCGTGGTGCCGTCGGTCGCCTTGGCGAGGTGCCTGGTGGTGGCGCCGGTGGCGCAGTCCACCTCCGACTCGCGCTGGCGCATGACGGCTCCGCCGCCCTCGATCTGGACCTTCGTGGCGATGCCCACGAGGTAGGTGTCGGGGCAGGAGACGTACGAGATGGTCGTCTCGACGTCGTCGATCGAGCCGGCGTCGGCGCGGTCCAGCGATCGCACGACGTTGCCGAAGGCGTCGTAGGACATCTCCGTATAGGTCGTCTTGCCCGGTGCGTCGCGTCCCTCGTACCAGGCGCGGTCCGTACGGACGAGGCGCGGGAAGATGCTGGCCGACGCGCTCTTGCCGTCCACGACGCGCTCGGCCCCGACGTCCCACAACTCGTAGCGGTTGGTGGACTCGTTGAAGATCGCGCCGGTGCCGGTGGTCACCCGCTCGCGCCTGACCAGGCCGCGGGTGTAGTAGCTGCCGGTCTCGAACTCGCGGGCGGTCGAGCGGTAGAGGCTGCCGTCCTCGGCCACGTCGGAGGCGACCAGGCTGGTGTAGCCCAGGAACTCCCTGTTCAGGCGGTCGTAGACGCCGCCCGCGTAGGTGAAGGAGCTGCGCTGGGCGTCGGGGCCGTCGCCCGGGTGCCCGTCGCGGGTGGTGGTGGACGCCAGCACCCAGCGGGACTCGGGCAGACCGTAGGTGTTGCCGTCACGCCGGTAGTCCAGCTCGATCGTGGAGCCGAGCGGCCGCTGGACGGTACGCAGCAGGTTGGTGCGGCCGGTACGGTTCGCCGCGACGGTCAGTTGGTTGTCCTTGGTCGAGGCGACGTGGTCGACGTTGCCGTCGCCGTCGAGGTCCCGCAGGGCCTGCTCGGGGCGGCCGGTTCCGGTGCCGGTGTGCCCACCAGGGTTGATGATCACACAAACGGCTATGAAGCAATGAGAAATCCGGAAATATCCGGCGGCGTCCACCTTGGCCGACGCGTCCGCGTTCAACCCCGCCAGGCTCCCGCCGAACTCCACAGGAGCGGCGAACCCCGCGCCCGTGTTGAGCGCGACCCTGATCGGCGATCCGGCGAACACCCGGTCCGCCAGCCCGTCACCGTTGACGTCCGCCAGGGACTCCTTGACCTTCGACGCGCCGTTGCCGAACGAGCCGCCCCCGCCGAACCCGTAGAAGTCCGTCTCGAAGCCGATGTTCAGCCCGCTGTTCTCGGTCTCGCCCGCGTTGAGTTTGCCGCCGGGCCACGGCTCGGGCGCGGCGAAGCGGTAGCCGAGGTTCAGCGCCGCGCGCCCGTCCTCGTACACGCGGTCGGGCAGCCCGTCGCCGTTGATGTCCAGCAGGTCGGACTCGGCGTCGGAGGTGCCGCTGCCCAGCGACCCGCCGATGCCCAGCGGCGGCATGTCGTTGCCCGACTTCGACGTGCTCGCCGAGCCCGAGCCGGTCGGGGCGGCCTGGCCGCGCCCGGTGGTGATGGTCCTGGCCGCGCTGCCGGCCCTGGCGTTGCCGACCACGTTGCGCGAGGAGCGTACGCCGTCACCGGGCAGGTCGCCGCGGGTGGCGCCGAGCACCCCGCTCGGGTCGGTGTACTGGATGCCCTCCGTGCCGACCACGTCGGGGAAGCTGTCGCCGTTCATGTCGAGGTAGTCGAGCTCGCCGGTGCTGGTGCCGTCGGCGATGCTGCCGCCCACCGAGCCGACCCCGCCGCCGACGCCGCCGGTCAGCGAGATCTGCCGGGAGCGGGAGATCCGCGGCACCGCGCGCACGTCCTCCAGGTCGGCGGCCGCCGGGAGCCCGATGGACGGCCCGCCCAGCCGCGAGCTGGACACCGATCCTGCCGCGACGAACGAGAACTCGCTGGAGCCCCACCTGCCCTGCTCGGGCTGCGGGCCGAAGACGATCACGTTCGGCGGCTTGATCCGCGGATCGGCCTCGAACGCCGCACGGTCGCGCTGCGGGTCCACCGACTTCGGCAACTGGTCGGCGTAGTCGTCGCTCACGGCGAGATCCGCCTGCTTGACCGGCTGCTCGGCGCGGTCCTTGTTACCGTTGTAGCCGATCACGCTCCAGCCCCGGTACGACCGCGGGAACACCCCTTCCGCGACCGCCCGGTGCAGCGTGCCCGGCACCTCGACGCCGCCGGCGTTCACCTGGTGGCCGGTGACCTGCCCGGCGAACGCCGGGTCGGCGACGGAGAAGTCGAAGTACAGCCCGTCGCCGGGCGACGTCTCGACCTGCACCTGCGTGTCCGCGGGCACCTGCCCGTCGGTCACCGTGATCGCCTTCTTCGCCAGCAGCGCCCCGGCCTTCTTGACCGTGAAGACGACCGTGCCGCTGCCGCCGCCGACGGTCAGCGTCGGCGTGACGGTCAGCGTGCCGCCGGCCTCCACGACGTGCGGCCGCACCGGGCCCGCCGCGTCGTTCACCGAGTAGGTGTCCACGTCGAAGGAGGGCCTGAACGTCAGCTCCGACTCCGTGGAGGTGTAGCGCGCCTGCGGCGCCCACGAGATCTGGGCCAGGTCCACCGGCGAGTCCACCCGGATGCGCCAGCTCAGCTCCTGGTCCTTGGTCACGGGGATGTCGGCGGTGATGTCCACCGCCCCGGTCTGCGCGGCCGGGATCCGCCTCTCGACCACGGTCTCGTCGCCGCGCGTCACGACCACGGTGATGTCGTCGCTGGTCGCGGCCTTCTTGGTGAGCGCGCCGCTGAGGTGCAGGGTCCCGTCTACGGGCGCGGTCACGGTGGTGGCGCGGCCCGCGAGCGTGAAGTCGGCGGAGGCGGTGTAGCGGTGCTGCGGCAGACCGTTGGCGTCGGGCACGTCGGGAAGGCCCGCGTACGTGATCACCGGGTTCCACGACACCTGGTCGGCCGTGCCGTCGTACACCGAGCCGACCCGGAAGTAGAGCCGGTCGCCGCGCTCGACCTGGATGGCGTCGACGCCCGCGGGGGCGTGCTCGCCGTGGTCGTCGGCGGCGATCCTGGCCGACCAGAGCTCCTGGTCCTCGTGCTGGATCGCCACCCGCACGCCGTCGGGCGTGCCGGGGTCGGCCTGCTCGCCCTGGCCGGGCGGCAGGGTGACGGCGCCGGTGACGCTGACCGTGCCCGCGAACGGCGCCTCCCAGCGGCGCAGGCTGTCCACCAGCGGGAACGACTCCTCACGCCGCTCCCTGTCGGCCCGGTAGTCGGCCAGGATGCCGTCCGGGTCCACGGTGCTCGACCCGATCGGCACCGGCGTGTCGGCCGCGGAGCCGTAGACGGGCACGCCGTCCTCCCCGACCCGGCCGAACCGCACGTTCCCGCCGTCCACCAGGTCGGAGATGCCGTCGCTGTTGACGTCGGAGAAGTACCTGCCGGTGGTGGTGAAGGCGTCGATGTAGTCGAGCTGGGCCGCCACACCGCCGAGATAGCCCTCGACGCCGGCCGTGCGCGTGCTGGAGCTCTCGCCGAGCACGCCCGGCAGGCCGCGCAGCGGCACCGCCCGATCGGCGAAGGCCGGCCGGCCGTTCGGCCCGGAGAGGTTCTTGCGGTAGGAGATGCCGTCGCCGGTCTTGAACACCTTGTCCGGCAGGGTGTCGCCGTCCACGTCGACCAGCGCGAGCAGGCCCTCGTCGCTGCCGCTGGCGAAGCCGGCCTTGACGCCGATGGAGCCCGACTTGGAGCGCCGGAGGCCGACACCCACGTAGAGGTGGCCGCCGGTCTCGGAGGAGACGGTGCCGCCGAGCGCGCTGGCGTCGCCCGCGCCCTGGCGGATGCCGTTGACCACGTCGTTGCCCAGGCCGTCGGCGGGGGAGGTCCAAGGCACGCGGGCGAAGGCGTCGTACGCGCCCGCGGCGTCGCGAATGTCGTCGAAGTAGCCGAACTCGTGGGCGGCGAAGCCCCGGCCGTTGGCGTCGAACTGGGTGACGGAGGTGAGCAGCGTCTTGCGGAAGGCGCCCTCCTTGTACCCGAACTCGTAGCGCCTGACGAGCTGGTCGCCCAGCTTGACCTCGACCTTGCGCAGCAGGTCGGCGACCACGCGCTTGAATCCGCCGCGCGCGTCGATCGTCACGTCGGCACGGCGGGCCTCGGACAGCTCGCGGTCCCGCGTGAACGTCACCGAGTACGGCCCGTCACTGTCGCCCCGGCCCGTATAGTTGATCTTGGTCAGGTAGAGGTTGCGCCCGGGCACGCCGCCGCCGGCGACGCCGGGGTCCTGCTGCACCGCGTACCGGTAGCGGACGGTGTTCCCGTGCGGGTCGCGGACCTCACGCAGCGCCCAGGTGAAGACGTTGCCCTCGTCGTCGGCGAGCACCGCGCCCTCGCCGCCGTACGTCGAGCGCTTGCCGGACTTGTCGGTCACCTCCCACACGTACGTCTTGGGCGAGCCGCCCTTCCTGACGATCTTGGCGAAGGAACCCTCCACCCGGCTGTGGAAGACCCGGTCGGCCACCCTCTCCCGGGCCGGCCCGGTGTGCGCCACGGGAGTGAGCTGCTCCCCGTTCACCATGTAGGTCTCGGTCTCGGTGCCGGTCGCGTAACGCGGCACGCCCCACCGGGTGTCCACGCTGATCGCCGGTGCCGCCAGGTCCCATCCCACGCCCAGCCAGCCGTTGCCGGCGGTGGAGGAGTAGACGACCTCCAGCGCGGGTTGCAGCCCCGCACGCCCGTTCGGCAGCTCCAGCGGGTACGACAGGTTCGCGTCACCCGTGCTCTGCGCCACCGGCGCCGAGATCTGGTTCACGCCCGTCGCCGGGTTCGCCGCCTGCATGCCCTTGATCCGCGTGGGGTCGAACGACACCTGCTCCGGCGCCTCGGGCGCGGTCACGACGGCGTTCACCATGTCCGTGAAGTGGTCGGTGCGCGAGACGACGACCTGCCGCGTCTCGTCCACGCCGGCCCGTTCGAGCGCGCGCCAACAGCCGCCGGGCACGTCGAAGTAGTAGGTGCGCACGTCGTACGGCGTCATCCCCGCGGCCGTGAGCGCCGCCGGGTCGTAGGGCAGCTCGACCGTGATGGGCTCGGCGAACGTGAACGGCGTCGGCGTGAACCGGTAGCCGCGCTGGGGCCCCATGGTGACGTTGTCCATGCCGGAGCCGAGCGCGGGCAGCTCGGTCTCGCTGAGCGGGGTGATGCCGATGTCGGTCGCGGCGCGCAGGGCGCCCTTGCCGATCTCCAGGCGGGCGCCGGCGTGGGTCACGCCGGCGGCGGCGCCGGGGCGGGCGGGCGTGCGGAAGGCTGGCGCCGCCGCCTGGCGGGCCGTGGCGCCGCCAGTGGTGGCGCCGGCGGGGGCGCCGGCGGGGGCGCACGTGTCAGAGCCGGTGAGTGGGATGTGGGAGGAGGAGACGGCGGCGGACCGCGCGCCTCCCTGTAAGGAGGAAGCTGCCACGGCCAGGCATACGGCCGTGATGAGAAGACGACGGATCGGGCGCATCCGGAACCCCCAGAACAGGGCGTTATATGCCGCTGTCTCATGGCATGTCATCGACAGCCGGCATGGAGGGGAGTGCTGCTGCTGTGCATGGCCGCGGAGGTGCGCGAGTGATCACTCGCCATCAGGAAACAGGAATGCGAGATTGCTGTCCAGACTTCCGGGCGCACTTGTGTAAGCGCTTCCCGTCAAGGCGCCCCGCCCTGCCTCCGGCCGCCGCCGGTCACCTCGCCCGTTCTCGTTCGGTGACGGGCGGATCACCGTGTCCAAAACCGGCCAAGATCGCCTGAGGGGGTGCCGCGCCCGCGCTGCGCTGATCGTCTGCGTGACCGCGCCGCCGCCGAGTCGTACGCGGTGACCCACAGCGAGACGGGCCCGCCGTCCAGCGCCGCCCGCAACGCGCGAGGCGGGCCGGTCGCCGGCTTCGGGCGATGTCCGCCTCAGAAATCGTCGGCGGTGCGGATCCGGTCGCGGATCCAGGCTCCGGCCTCCTTGAGGTTCCCGGTGCCGGCGAACGGGCCGTTCGGGCAGGTTCCGGTGGTGAAGACGGCGCCCGTGCGGAAGTCGTCGGAGAAGTTCCAGTTCACCCAGCTGATCTTCTTCTGGGCCAGCAGATCGAGGTACTGCTGCGACCTGGTGAAGTTGTTCGCTCCGTCGCCGGACGCGCTCTGGGTGCCGAACTCGGTCACGAAGATCGGCAACCGGTCGGCGGCGCGGGACAGGGTGTTCAGGTATTCGGTGCCGTGCGTGCCCGCGTAGAAGTGGAACGTGTACATGATGTTGGCGGCGTTGACCGGGTTGTTGACGATCTCGCTCTCGTCGCCGCCGCCGGAGACGCCGAGCGACGACCACGCGCGGGTGCCGACCAGGACGGGGGCGTCGGGGTCGTGCTGCCTGATCACCGGGATGAGCTGGTGGGCGTAGTCGCGGATGACGGACCAGGTGACGGCGTCGCCGTTCGGCTCGTTCGCGATCTCGTACAGGACGTTCTTCTTGTTGTTGTGCCGCTGGGCGATCTCGGTGAAGAACGTCTTGGCCCGGCCGAGGTTGTACATGGGGTCGCCGGGGGTGAGCATGTGCCAGTCCACGATCGCGTACATGCCCCGGGCAGTTGCCATCTCGATCAGGGAGTGCACGCGGTCGGTGAACAGCCGGGGGTTGGTCTCGTAGCCGCCCTCCTGGATGTACATGGAGATGCGCAGGACGTCGGCCTTCCAGTCGCCGGCCAGCGCGTCGAGTGAGGCGGTGTTGAGGCACTGGTTGTACCACTGGATGCCGTGACTGCTCATGCCGCGTAGCTGGATCTGCTTGCCGCTCTCGTTGCAGAGCTTGTTGCCGCACACGCGCAGTTGCCCGTTGGCCTGCACGGGTGTGCCGCCGTTGCCGCCGCCGGTGGGAGCTCCGTAGACCTCCAGTTCCCACAGGGAGTAGCCGTACGGGGTGCCGCGCTGCGTCCCGTGCACCCGTACGTACCGGCCGGTGCCGCTGACCGTGAGGTCGTCCACCGCTCCGTCGCCGGAGGTGGTGGAGTAGACGTCGCTCCAGGTGGAGCCGTCGGGCGAGGTCTGCACCCGGTACGCCGTGGCGTGGGCGACCTCCCAGGTCAGCCGCACCCGGGAGAGGTTGTGCGCGGAGCCGAGGTCCACCCGGATCCACTGCGGGTCCACTCCTTCGGCGCTGGCCCAGCGGGTGGACGTGCTGCCGTCCACCGCCTTGCCCGGCTCCAGGCCGGCGGCCTCGACCGAGGAGGCGGTCACGGCCTTGCCCTGCGACACCAGGGGATCGGCCGCCGCCGGTCGCGTCGCGGCCGTCGTCGTCGCCGGTCGCGCCGTGGCCGCACCCGCGGAGGGCGCCACCAGCGGCAGCGCCATCGCGGCCACGACCGCCAAGATCCTCGCTACTGTGCTTCGCCTCACGAAACGACTCCCGTTCCTTGGGTGGACGGTCAGGTGGCGCATCGGCGTGACCGCGACTCCAGCACCGAACTGCCGCCTTTACCCGACCGGTTAGGAAAGTTTCTTAACTTGTGGCGCAGACTAATTTGACAGCAAAACTTACGCAAGACCCAAAAGCCAGACAGAGTCCCCGTCCTCAGACGGGGCGCCGCGAAGCCGATCCCCTCGGCGGTCTGGTGCAAGTCGATCTCGCTGGGTATCTTCAGGGGGCGAAGGAAAGTTTCTTCTGTGGAGGAACGATGGGTAAGAAGTTTCATGTCCTGGCGTTAACGGTAGCCGCCGCCCTGACCACGCTGGCGACCCCGGCGCAGGCGGCCGAGGGGTACGACCGCTGCCAGGAGGGCCACTACTGCCTGTTCTCCGGTCTCGACGGCACCGGCGACATCGTCCAGCTCCAGGGCAGCACGGGCAGCCTGGCGGCGCTGGGAATGGGCGACCGCGCCAAGTCCGACTGGAACCGGACCGACACGCTCATCCACCTCTACTCCGAGCCCGACTACGGCGGCTGCACGGCCGTCACGAGCCCGCGCGGCAAGGGCAACTTCTACATCGACTTCCGCGATTTCTTCGACTCGGTCCGCTTCGGCGGCCCGAACGGCCCTTCCTGTTCCATCGGCGATGACGACGTGGCCGTCAAGCGTACGGGTGCCGTCGACTCGCACGGCTGAAGCGCCCCCCGTTTGACCCGTCGCGAGAAGTGGGCCGGTCCTCGTCCAGGCTGAGCCTGGGCGAGGACCGTCCACGTCCGGCGATCGGCCTCCCGGGCCGGTCGAGGCGGCGACCTCGCCGGCGGAAATTCGCTGGCCGGCGTGGGACGCTCCGCCGCACACTGGGAAGGTGATGACGGAGTGTAGCCGGTTGTATCGGGATCTGTGTGCGGCGCTGGCACCCGGTGCGGGGGTGGGGGCGGTGGCGGCGGAGTTGTCACGGGTGATCGCGCCCGTGGTGCCGCACGACGCGCTGCGCTGCGGGGCGAACAGTCCGTCGTCCGGCACGGGCCTGTCCACGCTGGCGTTCTGGCACGGATACACGGCCGATCTCGGCCGTGAACTGCTCAGGGCGGACCGGGTGAGAGCGTGCGTGCGGGACCTGGCCCGGCTGGCGGGGCAGCATCTGCCGGTGAAGGTGACCCTGCGGCGGCGCCCGGGTCTGCGTGACCGGTTGCTGGACGAGCACGGCGCCGGCGAGGAGTTGTGCCTGGCGCTGCGGTCGGCGCGGGGCGTGTGGGGCGTGCTCTGCCTGATGCGGGCGGCGGACCGCCGTCCGTTCGACGAGGCCGACGCGCGACGGCTGGCAGGCGTCGGGCCCGTGCTGGTCGCCGCGTTCCGCACCTATGTGACGGCCTCGCCGGCCAGTTCCGCTCCGCCCGAGCCGCGGCCGGGCATGCTCATCGTCGGGGCCGACAGCCGGATCAGGACGATGACGCCGCAGGCGCGGCCGTGGCTGGAGGCGTTGCGGGTGCCGCTGGACGTACCGCAGTGGCTGGCCGACTGCGCGTTCGCGTGCCTGGCGGTGGTGGCGCGCGAGCAGCCGCGGCACCTGCGGTTGTGCGTCCCCTCGGTCGGATGCGGCTGGTGGACCACGATCGAGGCCCAGCGGCTCGGCGACGACGGCGACGTGGCGGTCATGATCCAGCGCGCGAGCGGCAAGGCGCTGATGCCCTCGTTCTGCGACTGGTACGGGGTCACCGCCCGCGAACGGCAGATCATGCAGCACCTCTACGACGGGTCGGCGCCCAAGCAGATCGCCCGCGTGCTCGACCTGTCCGTCTACACGGTCGGCGACCATCTCAAGGCTCTGTTCCGCAAGACGGGCACGAGCGGACGCGACCAACTCATCGCCTCCCTCAACGCGTGACCTCCCCGCCCGCGCACCGGGACGGCGCCGTTCGGCGGGCGGGGAGCATCGCGGGTTGCCTGTGGGTCAGCAGGCGATCAGGAGGGAGAACGGCCGGTCGTCGTCGACACTCCTCGGGCTCGGGCCCGAAGGGGTGGCCGTGCGGACGAAGAGCGTTCTTCCGTTGACGGCGCCGACCAGGATCGACGCGCTTCCCGGCCCGGGGTCGCCGCCGCCGTTGGTGTTGATCGTGCCGGTGAGGGCGCAGCGGCTGATGTCCGCGTCCGTGGTCAGGTTGTACCGCCCCTGGCCGAACTTGTTGACGTTGCCGACGCCCGACGCGGCGAGCAGGTTTCCGTTCGCGGCCACTTTGGCCCAGAACATCGTTCCCGCCGCGGCCCGCTGGGCGGACTGCGCCGCGGACGCGGTCTGCGCCGTCGCCCCTGAGAGGGTGAAGACGCCCGCGGCGACGAGGGCGGAGGCCGCCACCGTCATGGTCAGCCTGGTTGAGATCCTCATGTCTGCCTCCGTGAGACTTGCGGCGAATGGGGAATTATCGGATCGAGTGGCGATGGCTCGCCTTTTCGTCTCGCTCTCGAATTCGTCTCCGCCGGTTTTGCTTGTCCTCCCAAATGTGCAGCGTGCTCACGGATACAGAAATCCCGAGAATTGGGGATTGCGACGGGTCAACAAACGCCAGAATGTGGATATAAGAGGAAATTGCGGAGAGGAATTCGGCTCCGATGGGCGGCGGCGATCCGAACCCCGGGGCCGCGTGTCACACGGCCTGGCTCAGCGTCTGCTCCGAGGTGAACGCCAGCAGGCCGGACAGGCCGCCCTCGCGTCCGAGACCGCTCTGCCCGAACCCGCCGAACGGCACCCTGGGATTGTTGGGCGCGCCGTTGTTCACCCCGACGATGCCGATCCGCAGCCTGGACGCCAGCCGCCGGGCGCGCTCGGGCTCGTCGCAGACATAGCCGCCCAGGCCGTACCCCCAGCCATTGATCTCCTCGACGAGGGCGTCCTCGTCGGTGAAGGAACGCGTGGCCGTGACCGGGCCGAAGATCTCCTGCGACCACAGCGCGGGGGAGTCGTCGGGGCATTCGACCACGGCGGGGCTGACGAAGAAGCCCCGGCCGGGGGCGGGCGGGCCGGGAATGATCCGGGCGCCGGCCGCGTGCGCCTCCTCGACCAGGCCGGTCAGCCGGCGCTGCTGGCCGGCGGTGATGAGGGGGCCGAGGTCGGTGCTCGCGTCCGCGGGGTCGCCCAGCCGCAGGGCCGCCACGCGTTCGGCGAACCGCTCGATGAACGGCGCGTACAGGTCCTCGTGCACGAACACGTTGTTGGCCGCGATGCAGGAGGCGCCGTTGTTGCGGAACTTGGCCGTCACCAGCGCGTCCACGGCGGTGCCGAAGTCGGCGTCCCGGCCGACGACGAACGGCCCGCGCCCGCCGAGCTCCAGCACCGCGGGCAGGAACCGGGCCGCGCACTGCCGGGCGACGATGGCCCCCACGCGGGTGGAGCCGGTGAAGGTGACGGCGGCCACCCGCTCGTCGCCGGTGAGGGCCGCGGTCAGGCCGATCGGGTCGCCGACCACGGAGGTCAGCGCGCCTTGCGGCAGGTGCCGCAGGCAGATCTCGGTCAGCCGCGCGGCCGAGACGGGGGTGAGCTCGCTGGGCTTGAGCACGACCGTGCACCCCGCCGCCAGCGCCGCGGCGATCTTGCGGGCCGGGATGGACAGCGGGAAGTTCCACGGGGTGATGGCGGCGACCACGCCGAGGGGCACGCGGCGCACGCGGAAGTCACGGCCCGCCGCGAGCAGCGGCTCCTCGGCCGCGGCGTGCGGCGCGGCCTCGGCGAACCAGGCGAAGAAGTCGGCCGAGAACAGGATCTCGGCGCGCGACTCGGCCAGCCGCTTGCCCGTCTCCTGGGTCATGAGCAGGGCCAGGCTGCCGGGTCCTGTGTCGTCCGCCGCCGCCCGCAGGTCGTCGGCGATCGCGCGCAGCGCCCGGGCGCGCGTCCCGGCGGGGGCGGCGGCCCAGCCGGGCAGGGCGCGCGCGGCGGCCGTCACGGCGCGCGGCGCGGTTTCGGCGCCCACTCCCACGACCTCGGCCACGGTCGTCCCGTCGGCCGGATTGACCACCTCCAGCCGTACGGGTCCGGGCTCGGGATCGGGCAGCCAGGCGCCCGGCAGGGGCGTACCGAGTGCGGAGGGGATGGTTGACATGGGTGATCCTCCCGAATGCCGGCTTAGACGGACCGCCCGTCGAGGGCGGCATGGGTGTAGTGGGCCAGGGCCTGCTCGTCGTAGTCGACGCCGAGGCCGGGCGTGGTGGGCACGTGGATGAGGCCGTCGCCGTCGAGCGGCATCGGCGCGGCGATGCCGGTGCGCAGCGGGTTGTCGCGCAGGTCCAGCTCGACCCAGCCGGGCCTGGGCGCGGCGGCCACGAGGTGGGCGGCGGCCGCCAGAGTGGGGGCGCCGCCGTAGCAGTGCGGGCTCAGCCGGGCCGTGCCCGGCATCCGGCCGATCGCGTCACTCAGGCTGATCCCGGCCGTCTTGGACGGATCCGGCTGGATGTGGGCGAGCGCGGGCAGCGCAAGGCGCTCGGCATAGGATTCCGCGCCGTAGACGTTCTCGCCGCCGGCCAGCGCGACGCCGGTGCTCTCGGCCAGCTCCTTGAGGTCTTCGGTACGGTCACCGTCGAGCGGCTCCTCGAACCACGCGACGCCGTACTCGGAGAGCAGCCGGCACATGCGCCGGGCGGTGTCCGGGTCCCACGCCTGGTTGGCGTCGGCGAACACCTCCAGCCCGGCTCCGGCGACCGCCCGCACCTCCCGGATCGTGGCCAGGTCGGTCTCCTCGCCGAAACCGACCTTGATCTTCACCGCGGGCAGGCCCAGGCCGAGGGCGCGCTCGGTGAGCAGCGCGACGTCGGTGGGTCCGACGCCGCTCCCGTACGCCCGCACTGTCGTGGGGGAGGCGTCGCCTGGCGGTGTACGGGCGAGCAGGGCGGCCACGGGAAGCCCGCGGACGCGGCCGAGCAGGTCCCACAGGGCCATGTCGATGCCGCTGAGCGCCTGCCACAGCGGCCCGGGCGCGCCCCACTGGCGGGCGACGCCCCGCAGGCGCGCCGCCAGGTCCGCCATCAGGGTGGCGGGATCGTCGGCGTCGGCCCCGAGCACGAGCGGGCGCAGCCCGTCCAGCGTCGCCAGCCGTTCACGCCAGCCCCACTCGGGATAGTTGACCCAGCTCTCACCGGTGCCCGTGACCCCGCCCGCGCCCACGGTCACCAGGACCGAATGGCGCGCGGTGAGCGAGGAGAACGACATCGGCACCCGATCGCGCAGCGGCGCCCGCAACACGCGTACCGACATGGACTCGATCGTCAGGCTCACGAGGCCGCCCGCCCGGCGATGATCAGGCGCACGCCGTGCTCCTCGGCGGCCGCGCGGAAGCGGGCGGGCGGCTCGGCGTCGGTCACGATGGCGTGTAGCCGGTCGAGAGGCGTCAGGAGCACCGGCGCGGAGGTGTGGAACTTGCCCGCGTCGGCGACGAGCACGACGAAGTCGGCGATGTCCATCAGCGCCTGCTTCGTGGGACGTTCGAGGTCGTAGACGCCGTAGCAGCCGCGGTCGTCGACGGCGGCGGCGCCCAGGAAACACCAGCGGACCCGCAGCCTGACCGCCGCCTCAACCGTGGCGGGGCCGACGAAGGCCCTGCTCGACGGGTTGAGGTCGCCGCCGAGCCCCACGCAGCCGATGTGCGGCGAGTCGAGCAGGGACTGCATCACGGGCACCGAATGGGTCACGACGCTGCCGCGGAACTCCGGCGGCAGCGCGGTGACCAGGGCGTGGGCCGTCGTGCCCGCGTCCACCGCGATGGTGTCGCCCGGCTTGACCAGCCGTGCGGCCGCCGCGCCGATCACGTGTTTGGAGCCGGCGTTCTCGTGCTCGCGGGCGCTGAACTCGTGCCCTTCCGGCAGGCTGACGCCGCCGTGCACGACGCGGACCTCGCCCAGGTCGTGAAGGCGGCGTACGTCGCGGCGGACCGTCATGTCGGAGACGGCGAGCGCCTCGGCCAGGTCGGCGATGGAGCAGAACCCCGCCGCGCGCACCCGGTCCAGGATCGCCTGGCGCCGCGCGGGCGCTGCGTCGTACCGCATGGCGTTCGAACTCACGGGCCCTCCTTCCAGTCGTGCGGTTGTTGAAAAATTACCATCCCCTGCCCCGTGCCGCATCACCCCTGGGCCTCGGCGGTGCCTGCGATCTGGCAGAAAAGGTTAGAGCGGGCCGTTGACCTGCTGGACTCGTGTTGTTAACCTCCGCACAATGAATGTTAGCAAATCAACAAACTTTGTGAGGTAGTGATGGCGCCGTCGCCCGATGCCGTGTTCGTCGGGGTCGCCACGTGGGACACCGTCGCGCAGTTGCCCTGCCTTCCGCCCGCCGACGGTCGCGTCGTCGCGGAGGACATGGTGTGGGCCGGAGGCGGACCCGCGGCGACGGCCGCCGTCGCGTTCGCCCGGCTGGGACTGCGGGCCGCCGTGGTCGCGGCGGTGGGCGACGACCGGCAGGGCACGCTTATCGCCGACGGGCTCGCCGACGAGGGCGTCGACGTCGGCGGCGTGCGGACCGTCGCGGGGCAGCCGTCGGGGAGTTGCGTCGTCCTCATCGACCGGCCCCGGGCCTCGCGCGCCATCTGCGTGCGGCCGGGCCCGGAGCTGCGCGTCGAACCCGGCAGCGAGGCCGCCCGCGCCATCGTGTCCGCGCCGCTGCTGCTCGTGGACCACGTGGGCTGGCCCGCCGTGGCGCCGCTGCTCGCCGCGCTGCCCGCCGCCGCCCGGCGGCCCGTGGTCTGTTACGACGCCGGGAACCTGCTGCCGGGGCCACGGCCGGCGGGAGTTGAGGTGTACGTGCCCACGCTCGACGTGCTGCGCGAGGTGTACGACGGCCGGCAACCCGCCGACCTGCTACGCGCCGCCCTCCGCAGCGACCCTGCAACCACGGACCCTGCCGGCGACGGGCCTGCAACCACGGACCCTGCCGGCGACGGGCCTGCAGCCGCGGACCCTGGCGGCGGTCCGGGAGCTGCGGACCCGGTCGGCGGTGGCCCAGGAATCGCGGACCCTGCCGGCCGTGCCCCTCGGGTGCGGGTCGTGGCCACCGATGGGCCGCACGGGGCCTACGCCGCCGACGCCGGAGGCTGCTGGCGGGTGCCCGGCCTGGCCGGGATCGAGGTGCGCAGCACGCTCGGCGCGGGTGACGTCTTCCACGGCGCCCTCGTCGCCGCCCTCGCCCGTACCTTCGACCTGCCGGCCGCGCTCGCCTACGCCAATGCCGCGGCGGCGCTGTCCTGCCGCGGGCTGGACGGCCGCAGCGGCATCCCCGGCCACGCGGAGACCCTCGCCGCGGCCACCGCGCACCCGGCCGCGCCGCTGCCCTGGGCATCCGCACCGCCAGCCCCCGGATCCCGGCCATGACCGCATCGAAGAAGCCCACCTGATCGCCCAGACATCACCTGATCGCCCAGACACCACCTCATCGCCCAGACACCACCTCATCCCCAGACATTGCCTCGGCACCCAGGCATCACCTCGGCACCCAGGCATCACCTCAGCACTCAGGCATCACCTCTCACCAGACATCAGAAGGAGCATCGTGACCGCATCGTCCACCGCCGCCCCCGACCTCTCCGCCCTGGCGCGCCCGTCCGGCGGGTTCGCCATGCTGGCCGTGGACCAGCGCGAGGCGCTGCGCGCCATGTTCGCCGAGCACCAGGACACGCCGGTGACCGACGAGCAGATCACCGCGTTCAAGGTCGAGGCCGTGCGCGCCCTGACCCCGTACGCCTCCGGCGTGCTGCTGGAGCGCCAGTTCGCGCTGGACGCCGTCCTGAAGGCCGGTGTGATCGCGCCCGGCTGCGGGCTGATCGCCGCCGCCGACCACTTCACCGGCGACGAGCGCGAGTTCGTCGCCGAGGTACGCATCGACGAGGACGTCCCCGGCGCCTGGGTCAGGTCGATCGGCGGCGTGGCCATGAAGCTGCTGGTCCTGTGGCGGCCCGACGAGGACCCCGCCGGCCGGGTGGCCATGGTGAGGGACTTCGTCGCCCGCTGCCGGACCGCCGGCCTGATCAGCATCGTCGAGCCGGTGGCGCGCGCCTCGCGTCGCGGGCCCGCCCTCACTCCGGAGGAGTGGAACGCCGGGGTGCTGGCCGCCGCCAAGGAGCTGGGCGCGCTGGGCCAGGACCTGTACAAGGCGGAGATGCCGCTGCACTGCGAGGCCCCCGAGGACGACGTCCGGCGCGGCTGCGCGGCGCTGACCGGCGCGATCGACGGCCCCTGGGTGGTGCTGTCCAGCGGCGTGCCGCACGAGCTGTATCCGCGCGCGGTCGAACTCGCCTGCGCCGAGGGCGCGTCCGGGTTCCTGGCGGGGCGGGCCGTCTGGCGCCAGGTGATCGGCGCCACCGACATCCCCGGCGCGCTGAGCCGCTACGCCGTGCCGCGGCTGCGCGAACTGGGCGAGATCGTGGACGCCGCGATGGCCGCCCGCTGACCGCGATGACCGCCGCCCCGGTCGTGTCGGCAGAGCTGACCGCGATGACCGCCGCCCCGGTCGTGTCGGCAGAGCTGACCGCGATGACCGCCGCCCTGGTGGTCCCGGCAGAGCTGACCGCCGCCCTGGTCGTGCCGATGGCGCTGGCCGTGCTCGTCGGAGCCGGCACCCAGCGCGTCACCGGCCTGGGCTTCGCCCTCGTGGCGGGCCCGCTGCTGACCATGGTGCTCGACCCCGTGAACGGCGTCCGGCTGGTCAACCTGCTGTCGCTGACCGCCTGCCTGATCGCCCTGCCGGCCGTGTGGCGGCAGGCGGACTTCGGCCGGGCGCTGCGCCTGGCGGTGCCGGCCCTCGCGGTGCTGCCCGCCGGGGCGTGGCTCGCCGCAGCCCTCCCTTCCGGCCCGCTGCTGATCGCCGAGGGTGTGCTGGTCATCGCCGCGCTGCTGGTCCTGCGCCGGTCCACGGGCGCGCCGTGGATGAGCGGCCGGGCCGGGGCGGCGGGCGCGGGAGCCGTCTCCGGGCTCATGAACGTCACCGCCGGTCTCGGCGGCCCCGCCATGACCCTGTACGCGACCGCCACCGGCTGGGAGAGCCGGTCGTTCGCGGCCACCATGCAGGTCTACTCGATCCTGATCAACGCCGGATCCGTCGCGGTCAAGGGCCTTCCCCAGCTGCCCCTCCCGACCGTCGCCCTGGTCGTGCTGTGCACCCTCTGCGGGGTCCTCGCCGGCCACCTCGTCAGCCCGCACATCGACCACCGCCGCGTCCGCCAGGCCGTGCTCGCCCTGGCCGCGGCCGGTGGACTGACCGCGATCGCCAAAGGAGTGATCACGATATGAACGCATTCGCCCACGGCCGCCAGGTTGTGCTCGGCACGGACGGCGCGGTACACCTCGAAGCGGCGCCGCCCGCCGCCGTGCAAGCTCGGGACGACGTCCTGCTCGCCCCTGTCCACCTGGGCATCTGCGGGAGCGACGTGCACGTGTTGCGCCGCGCGCACCCGTTCATCGCGCCGCCCGTCGTGACCGGCCACGAGTGCGTGGCCCGGGTGATCGCCACCGGCCCCGACGTCACCTCCTGCGCGCCGGGCGACCTCGTGGTCGTCAACCCGCTCATCAGCTGCGGCCACTGCGAGCGGTGCCGCGAGGGCGTGGCGAACCAGTGCCCCAACGCGAAGGTTCTCGGCTTCGGGCTGCCCGGCCTGGCCAGGGACCGCGTCGTCGTGGCCGGCCGGTTCTGCCATCGGGTGCCGGAAGGCGTAGCCGCCAGGACCGCCGTACTGACCGAGCCGCTGGCGGTCGGCTGGCACGCCGCAGGACGGGCGCCCGGCCTGGACCGGGTCCTGATCGTCGGCGGCGGGCCGGTCGGGCTCGCCGTGCTGCTCGCCGTACGGGCCCGCGGCGCCGGCCACGTCACGCTGGTCGAGCCCGTCGCGTCCAAGCGCGCCCTGGCCGCCGCGTTCGGCGCCGACCAGGTGCTCGCACCGGGCAAGTTGCCCGCCTCCCGGCAGGTGGACACCGCGTTCGACTGCGTCGCGGCGCCCGCCACGCTGGCCTCCGCCGTGGCCGCGACCGTGCCCGGCGGCACGCTGGTGGTCGTCGGCGTGCCGTCAGGGGACACGAGCGTCCCGCTCGCGCGCACGCAGCGCTGGGAGATCGACATCCGCGGCACCGGCCTGTACCTGGACCGCGACCTCGACGCGGTGCTCGCCTTCCTGGCCGGCCCGTCCCGCCCCGACGACATCACCCGCCTCATCACCTCCGAGTACGACGTGGAACGCGCGGCCGACGCCTTCGCCGCGACCGCCGACCCCGAGCAGACCAAGGTCCTCATCAGCTGGCCCGACCCCGCCTGACCCCGATATTCGCGCCGCTCCCGCATCGAGGAGATCCCGTGTCCCATCAATCACCATCCCCCACCCGGCACCAGCCCAAGATGACGAAGGTCGCGCTCGGCAGCTTCGCCGGAGCGCTGATGGAGTGGTACGACTTCTTCGTCTTCGGCACCGCCTCCGCCCTGGTGCTCGGGCCGCTCTTCTTCCCAAGCGGGAACCCCCTGGTGAGCACCATCAGCGCGTTCGCCACGTACGGGGTCGGCTTCCTGGCCCGGCCGCTGGGCGGCATCGTCTTCGGCCACTTCGGCGACCGCATCGGCAGGAAGAAGACGCTGATCGCCACGCTGAGCATCGTGGGCGCCTCAACGTTCCTCATCGGGCTGCTGCCCACGTACGACGCCATCGGTCTCGGCGCGCCCGTGCTGCTGGTGCTGCTGCGCCTGATCCAGGGCTTCGGACTCGGCGGCGAGTACGGCGGTGCCGCCCTGATGACCGTCGAGCACGCCCCGCCCCACCGCCGCGGCTTCTGGGGATCGATCCCTCAGTCCGCCGCCTCCACCGGCATCATGCTGGCCACCGGCATCTTCGCCCTGGTCAGCATGCTGCCCGACGAGGAGCTGTTCAGCTGGGGCTGGCGGGTGCCGTTCCTGCTGAGCGCCGTCCTGCTGGTCGTCGGCCTGTTCATCCGGGCCAAGGTCGGCGAGACGCCCGAATTCGAGCGCCTCAAGCGGGAGAACACGGTCGCCAGGCGGCCTCTGGTCGAGGTGTTCAAGGAGCCGAAGGTCGTCGGGCTCACCTTCGGGGCGCGGGTCGCCGAGGCGGTCTCGTCCAACGTGGGCAACGCCTTCGCGATCTCCTACATCTCCACGCAGCTCATGGTCGCCAAATCGGTGCCGCTCAACGGCATGCTGGTCGCCTCGGCCCTGGGCATCGTCGCCACGCCCGTCTTCGGCTCGCTGACCGACAGGTTCGGCCGCCGGCCGATCTACCTGGCCGGGGCCGCGTTCGTCACCCTGGCGACCTTCCCCTTCTTCATGCTGCTCAACACCAAGTCGGATGCGCTCATCTGGCTGGCGCTCATCGCGATGTACATCTTCGGCCCGACGTTGATGTTCGCCGGGCAGGCGACGTACTTCACCGAGTTGTTCGGCCGCAACGTGCGCTACACCGGCCTGTCGATCGCCTACCAGGGCTCGGCCGTGGTGGGCGGGCTGACGCCGGTGGTGGCCGCCTCGCTGCTGAGCACGGCGGGGGGCACGCCGTGGCTGGTGGCGGGGTTCGTGACGCTGACCGGGCTGCTGACCCTGTGGTGCGTGTACCGCAGCCCGGAGACCCACCGGCGGCGCCCGGCCGCGACGCTCACGTCCGGTGCGGCCGGGCGTCCCGGCTGAGGACGTGCCGCGCTTTGGCGAGCAGGCGTGCGTTCGTCTCCCGCAGGGCCTCGAAACGCTCGGCGTGCTCGTCGAGCATCCCGGCCGTCCCGGTCGTACAGGGCGGACTTCTCCTCCTTGCTCGTGCGCCGGCTCCAGGCCGCCTCTCCGCCTGCGCCCGTCGCTCCCGCGCAGTGCCGGGGAGGTGGTAGCCGTAGCGCTCCGCAGGTGGCGAGCGTAACGATCACCCGAGGGGAAGAAATTCGGATGACACGCCGGGCCGAGACCTGTTTCATGATCTGATGTCTCGAAGCCCCCGCCGCCGCGAACACTCCCAGCCAGGGGCACCAGCTTCACGGCCCGGCACTCCCGAAGCTGCCACCAAGTGCCAGGCAGCATGCGCCGAAATCTCGAGGTCGGGCCGATGAACCAGGGCACCCGTCCCGAAGAGCTGCCGGCCGAGGTCCTGGATGACGTGGCCGGCGTGGTCGGGGCAGAGGTCACTCTTCTCAGTCGCCTACCCGGAGGCGTCAATGGGGGTGCCGTGCGCGTCCAGCTGGCCGGAAGGTCACATGCGGTGCTCAAAGCAGTGCCCAGGGCCCACCCCGGCCACCTGGATGAGACGTTGCGGGCCCAGAGGGTGGTCGAGCACATGCGTGGGGGCGGCTATCCCACCCCGGCCTGGCTCGGAGTGGGGGCCACAGCCACTCATGTATGGCATCTGATGGACTTCGTTGACGCTGCTCCCGCGCCAGAGCTGACCCCGTCCCTCGTCGAGCAGCTGACGGAGATCATCGAACTCCAGGCCGGCCAAGCCTCCGAGCCCTACGACCACTGGTCGTACGCCTGGCGGGTGGCCACCGGTCAGGATCCGGCTGTCTCCGGGCCGGATCTCGACGAGACGCCCGAGCAATCGCGTCTCCGCCAGTCCATGGCCGGGCTCTCGGGCTATTCCTCCGTGGTGTCGGCCTTGGTCGAGCGCCTGCGGCTCGTGTGTGCCGACGTCCCACCACCACGAGAGGCACCCGACATGGTCCATGCCGATCTCTCAACCGCCAGCAATGTCCTGGTCCGTGACGGAGCAGTGGTGGCGGTCGTGGACATCGGGAACGCGGGTAGCGGCACGCGGGCGACCGATCTCACCACCCTCGTGTGGTACACCTTCCAGGATCCGCTGCTGGACGGTGTCCGAAGGCGACTGTGGAGGAGAATCCTCGACCTGATCGGCTGGGAGGACGCGGCGGTGCTCGCAGCGGCACAGACCCTCCACATGCTCGAGATCCCCATCCGCCACGGGCGCCACGATGCCGTTCCAGGGGTGGTCAAGCGCGGCCATCGCGCCCTCGAAGAGCTGAACGCGCTTCGCTGACCCTGCGAAGGCGTTCGCGGAAACTGGCCTGCCAATCCTGGCCTGGCCGTGCCGTTGTCACTGAGCGGCCTCCCAGACCGTCCACAAGCCGGCGTACACACCACCGGCATCAACCAGCTCTCCGTGGGTGCCGGTCTCGATGATCCGGCCGTGCTCCATCACCATGATCCGGTCGCAGGCCGCCGCTTGGGAGAGGCGGTGCGCGACGACGACCGCGGTGCGCCCGGCGAGGACGGCATCGGCAGCGCGGTCGAGCTGTCCGGCGTAGGTGGAGCCGGCCTCGGCGGTCGCTTCGTCGAGGATCACCAGATCGGCGTCGGTGAGCAGCAGGCGGGCGAGGGCGAGCTGCTGCGCCTGTGCGTCGGTGAGCGGGTGTCCGCCGACACCTATCAGGGTGTCCAACCGGTCCGGGAGCACATCGAGGATCGATGCGGCGCCGGTGGCTTCGAGCGCCGCATGGAGGTCGCGATCGGTGGCCCGGGGGGCGGCGAGGGTGAGGTTGTCGCGCACAGTGCCCGCGAAGACGTGGACCTCCTGGGTGACCATCGCGGTACGGCCGGGGCGAGTCACCCTCCCGGCCTCCGGTAGGTGGGTGCCGGCGACCACGCGGGCCAGCGTGGTCTTGCCTGCCCCGGACACGCCGACGACGGCCACGCGCTGACCGTACGGGATGTCGAGGGTGATGCCGTCGAGCACCAGCGGCCCCTCGCCGTAACGGAACGAAACCTCGTCGAGCCGTACGGCGCTGCCTGCGGCCTGCGCTGGGACATCAGACGAGCTGAACGGAATCGTGACGACCCCGATCATGCGGCTCAGCGAGGCGAGGGCGGACTGGAGGGTGTCGACGACCAGCAGCAGCTGGTTGACCGGTCCGAGCAGGCGTAGCACGAGCAACATGGCGGTGGTGGCGCCGCCGACGGACGATGCGCCGTGGTCGATGAGGACGAAGCCGACGACGAGTACGGCGGCCAGGCTCAGGCACTCCCCGAGGTTGAGCCGGGAATTGAGCATGCTCAGCACGGTGCGTGCGCGTAGCGACTGCCGCGCGACGCGCCAGGAGTCCGTCATCACGGCCCGGTGCCGTCGCTCGGCGAGCCCGAAGCCGAGCACGGTGGCGTAGCCGCGCTGGGATTCCAGGATCTGCTGGGCACGCGCGCTCATCGCCGTGCGCTCGGCGCGGTAGACCCCCGGTCCGATGCGCAGGTACCACCGCACGGCCAGCACGTAGACCGGCAGCACGACGGCGAAGGCGACCGCGTAGGGCCATTCCAGTGCCGCGAGCCCGCCCAGCGACACGACGATGGTGAAGGCGGTGACGGTGAGCACCGGGATCACGGCGGGGGCGGCGTCGGCGACCGCGGTGACGTCGTCGCTGGACCGCGAGATCAGGTCTCCGGTGCCGGCGCGCTCGACGAGGTGCTGGGGGAGCGTCATCGCGTGGCCCACGAGCTGCTCGCGCAGCGCGGCGAGGATGGAGTGGTAGACGCGGGTGGCGAGCACGATCGTCAGCGCGGTGCCCGCGGCACCGAGGACCACCGAGAGCGTCATGACGACCGTGACCGTCAGCACCGTGGCGAGGTCCGCGGTGCCTGCCTGCACGCGGTCGACGAGGAATCCGATCGCCCCGGGCACGATCAGGTCGACGCCGGTGCTGACGATCCCCAGGACCCCGGTCGCGGCGAGCCGGAGCCGGTATCCGTGGCTGAGCCGCCACACCTCCCTGACCGTCGCGCGGCCGCCCGCGACCGGCAGCCCGGCATCGGAGGCCGCGGTCTCGGGTACGGCGGAGCCGCCGCTCACCGCGCCGTCCTTGAGGGCACGGGTACGTCGTCAGGCAGCTCGACGACGCGGTCGCAGGCGGCGAGCAGCGCCGGGGCCGAGGCGATCAGCAGCGTCGAGCGGCCTGCCCGGACACCGCCCAGCCGGCCTGCGATCGTGTGCTCGGTGACCGAGTCGACCGCGGTGGTCGGATCGTGCAGCACGAGCACCGGCGCGTCGCTCGCCAGGGCGCGGGCGAGCGCGACCCGCTGGCGCTGGCCGCCCGAGAGCCGGTTTCCGTCCTCGCCGACAGAGACGTCGAGGTCGCCCGCGAAGTCGTCGCAGGCGGCGGCTCGCACCGCGGCGTCCACCCGTTCGGGCGCGCCCGCGATCACGGTGACGTTGTCGCGGAGGGTGCCGCTGAACAGCGTGGCGCGGTGCGGCGCGACGGTGACCCGGGAGCGGTACTCGACCGGGGACAGCTCACGCGCCGCGATCCCGTCCAGCCGCGCCTCGATCCCTGCCTCGGCCCGCGGGTCCAGCAGCGCCTCGACGACACGGGCGGCGGTCCGGTCGCCGGCGCGCACGCCCACGAGCTCGCCGGGCTCGACCCGGATCGTCACGCCGGGCCCGGTGAGGCTCGGCACGACCACGTCCAGCTCCGGCGGCGCGGTGATTTCCCGCCGGGTCGCGTCATCGGGCCCGGCGGTCGGCGCGGCGTTGTCCCGCAGCACGTCGAGGACACGCGAGGACGAGGCGCGGGCGCCGGCGAGGTTCGGGATGGACGTGCTCGCGATGGCCTGGATCTGCGGCAGCAGTGCCTGGGTGAGGCCGACGGTGGTGATCAGCCCGCCGATACTGAGCTGTCCGTCCACGGCGAACCAGCCCGCCAGCCCCATCACCGCGGCGACGAACGTGCCGCTGACCACGCCCGAGCCCACCAGGAACCTGCCCAGCAGGCCCGCGTTGCGCCTGGCGCCGGCAAGGGTCTGCTGGCTTGCCTGCCGGTACCGGCTGGTCGCCTCGGCCTCGGCACGCACGCCCTTGATCACCCGGTAGCCGGCGACCAGGTCCGTGGCCCGTCCGGCCGTCGAGGCCAGCAGCCCCTGGTACTCGCGGGTGTCCCGGGAGAGCCGCTCGCTGAGCACGCCCATCGACCAGACCGCGACGGGCGCCCCGAGCAGCACCACGAGTCCGAGCAGCCAGTGCGCCGCCAGCAGCGATGCCGCGATGAAGGCGATGGCCGTGATCCTCGAAACCGGGATGATCGTCAGGATCACCGCGTTGGACAGGCGCGCGACGTCGCTAGTCATCACGGAGACCACGCTGCCGCCCGGCGCCCGGGCGGTGCCGCCGACCGGGTGCAGCACACCCCTGGACAGGGTGCCGCGGAGCCGGTGCTGCAGGACCTGCACCGCATAGGCGGTCAGCCGCAGCGAGAGCCTCGCCGCCGACGTCAGCGCGACGTAGAGGGCCACCAGCACGCCGAGCCACAAAACCAGCTGTCCCTCATCCCCGGTCGCCAGGGCCCGGTCGATCGCGAGTCCCATCACCACGGGCACCGCGGACTCGCCCACCTGCCACACGATCGCCAGCAACATCGCGGGAACGCTGACCCGCCGCACCGAGAAGATCACGCGCAGCAGGAACCGGCCCGGAGTGGTCCCCGGCCCAGTCTCGAACGGCCGGGCATCGAGCGGCTCGGCGGGAGCGGGCAGGAGCACCGGCAGCCAGCGGGTCAGCGGTCCTCGCCCCAGTCCTGCGGTGTCGGCGCCCGAGAAACGCGAGGAGTTCCTCATGCCGTGCTCCTGGGCGGGAAGCACCAGAGCAGGGCGTCGGCGAAGATTCCTCGCCACCAGGCGTAGTCGTGTCCGCCGGCGAACTCTCTGTAGTGGGTGTCGTAGCCCTTCCCGGTGAGCACGTGGTCCAGCCAGCGACTGTGGGTGTTCGAGCTCTCCAGCTCACCGACGTCGTGGAAGATGCGGATCGGTGCCGTTTCCGCGGCCAGATAGTCGGCGATCAGTGTCGGTACGGGGGTACGGCGCAGCAACTCACCCGAGCCGGTGCCCCACGTGAGGTCAGGGTGGTACCCGCAGGATGGGGACTGGAGGATGGCGTTGCCGAACGTCGTCGGGTGGTGGAGCGCCGTCCAGCCGGCGCACAGACCGCCGAAGCTCTCGCCTGCCAGCGCGACGTCACCGGGATCCCGCGAGAGCGGATAACGGTGACGGAGCCACGGCAGCAGTTCCTGGACCAGCATCTGGGAGAACACCGGGTTGCAGAGCAGCTCTTCGTCGCGCCGCAGCGCGGGCTGACCGACGAGGACCACCACGCAGGGCCGGACCAGTCCCGCCCGGACCAGGGCGTCACGAACGCTCGGCGCGCTGTGGTCCGGCGTCCCGTCCAGGTGGATCACGAAGGGCAGCGCGCTCTCGTCCGGGAACTCTCCCGGGGGCATCGAGACCCAGATACGGCGTTCGCCTCCCAGGATCTCGCTCGCCAGCACGGCGGTTTCCACTGCCGGTGCCGGCCGCGCCTCGGCCTCATCGAGCCAGGGCAACGGCACCGCGTCGGGCAGCACCGCCACCGAGGCATCGGAGAACCGCTCCACCGAGCACTCCGAGAACCTCGGTGGCGGGTTGAACGGGTCCGGAACCCGTCCAGTCGGCCCACGTCGTGAGAACACGTACGAGAAGCGCAGGTCGGAACGCATCCGCAGGGTGAGAAAGCGGAACGGCGTCCCCGCCACCGAGGCGAACTCCGTGCCGATCGGGTTGAAGCCGATTCTGGGGCCGATCACCACCGAGAGGGTGACCGTCGTGTCGTCGCCGGGCTCGTCGACGAACGTCACCTCCACCTCGTCCGGGGAGACCCGCTCGACGAGCGGTGCACCCGTCTCCTCAAGATGTCGTCTGAACCTTTCCGGGCTCCACTCACCGGTCGACAGCTTCTCGACGAACGGATCAGCCATTTCTCGCGCTCTCCACGTCGGCGTTGTCAGCGGGCCTCGGCCGGGTTCGTTCGCGGCCGAGCGGCACCACCTGGGGGCTGCCGGCCACCGGATCGGGCAACACCAGGCAGCGCAGGCCGAACACCTCCTCGACCAGTTCGGCCGTGACGACCTCCTCCGGGGTGCCCTCGGCGACCACGGCGCCGTCCTTCATGGCGATCAGGTGGGTGCCGTAGCGGGCGGCGTGGTTCAGGTCGTGCAGGACAGCGACCAGGGTGTGGCCGACGTGGTGCAGGTCGGTGAACAGCTCCATCAGCTCGATCTGGTGGGTGATGTCGAGGAAGGTGGTCGGTTCGTCGAGCAGCATGACGCCGGTGTGCTGCGCGAGCGCCATCGCCACCCACACGCGCTGGCGCTGCCCGCCCGACAGCTCGTCCACCAGGCGCCCGGACAGGTCGGTGACCGAGGTCTGGTGCATCGCCCTGAGCACGGCCTGCTCGTCGTCCTCCGTCCACTGCCGGATGAACCCCTGGTGGGGGTAGCGTCCCCGGGCCACCAGGTCGGCGACGGTGATCCCGTCCGGGGCGATCGAAGTCTGCGGCAGCAGCCCGACCCGCCGCGCCACCTCTTTGGTCTTGTAGGAGTTGATGTCGGCACCGTCGAGGACGACCTGCCCGGCCGACGGCTTCAGCAGCCGGGACAGGCCGCGCAGCAGGGTGGACTTGCCGCACGCGTTCGGGCCGACGATGACGGTGAACGACTCGTCGGGGATCGCCACCGAGAGGTGCTCGGAGATGATCCGCTTGTCGTAGCCGATCGTCGCCGACTCCACACGGAGGCGCGCGGCGCCGGGCGGGGTCACGCTCACAGGCGCCTCCTGGCTTCGGTGAACAGCAGGTATCCGAGGTAGCCGCCGCCGAGCACGACGGTGATGACGCCGACCGGCAGCGGGGTGGGGGCGACGTGCTGGGCGAGGTAGTCCGACGCCAGGCACAGCAGCGCGCCGACGAGGGCGGCGGGGGCGAGGGTGATCCCGGCGGTGCGGGCGAGCCGGCGTGCGATCTGCGGCGCGACCAGGGAGATGAACGCGATCGGCCCCGACGCGGCCGTGACCGTCGCCGTCAGCGCCACTCCCACCAGGATCAGGCCGAGGCGTGCGGGCGAGACCCGTACCCCGTGCGAGGCGGCCGCGTCGTCACCCAGCTCCATCTGCCGCAGCGGCCGGCTCAACATCCCGGCCGGCAGCAGGAGTACGGCGACGCAGGCGCCGCCGATGACGACCTGGTCCCAGGACACGCCGTTGAGCGACCCGGCGCCCCACGCGGCCGCGGACATCGCCTGGTCCAGGTCGGCCTTGAGGATCAGCCAGGTGTTGAGCGACGCGAGCATCGCCGAGACGCCGATGCCGACGACGATCAGCCGGAACCCCTGCACGCCTCGTCGGTAGGCGAGCACGTACACGGCCACGGCGGTGGCCATCCCGCCCAGCAACGCCCCGCCGACCAGCTGCGCGTAGGTGCCGTTGACGACCAGGATCACGATCAGCGCGCCGGTGTAGGAGCCTTGGGAGAACCCGATGATGCCGGGGTCGGCGAGCGGGTTGCGCAACAGTGACTGGAAGACCGCCCCGCTCACCCCCAGAGCCGCGCCGAACATCACCGCCGCGGCCACCCGGGGCAGCCGCCACTCGACCACGATGTCGTGGACGATGCCGGTCTCCCGGCCGGTCAGTGCGGAGAGCACCTGCCCGGGGTCCAGCGCGTACGAGCCGGTCATCAGCGCGAGCACCGCCGTACCGGCGACCGCGACCGCGAGCACCGCGCAGACGACGACCGAGCGCCACTGGAGCCGTACCGCGATCCGCCGGTGCCGCAGCACCAGCACCCGCCGCCCGAAGTCCACCCGCGGAATGTGCGTGCTCACAGGCCGCTCGCCTTCTTCCGCCGCACCAGCGCGACGAGAACGGGAGCGCCGACGAAGGCGGTGACGACACCCACGGGGATCTCGCCGGGTCGCATCACGATGCGGCCGAGGATGTCGGAGACCAGCAGCAGGCTCGGGGCGAGAAGGACGCTGTAGGCGAAGATCCAGCGTTGGTGCGGGCCGACGATCCAGCGGGCCACGTGCGGCACCATGAGCCCGACGAATCCGATGGGTCCGGCGATGGCGGTGGCGCCACCGGCGAGGAGGGTGAGGGCGATCACCGCGAGCACACGGGTGCGTACCAACCGGACCCCTTGGGCGACCGCCAGCTCGTCACCCAGAGCCAGGGCGTTGAGCGGGCCCGACACCGCGAAGGCCAGGATGAGCGCCACCGCGAAGAACGGCAGGACCGGCCACACGACCTCAAGCGGGCGACCCACGATCGACCCGGCGTTCCAGTACCGCATCGCGTCGAAGGCGTCCGGGCTGGTCAGCTGGAGCGCCTCCCTGGCGCCGCCGAGCACGGCGCCGACACAGACCCCGGCGAGCACCATGAACACCGGCGAGGAACCCTGCCGGGTCGACCCGAGGGCGAGCACCAGGAGCGTGACGATCAGTGCCCCCGCGAACGCGAACCACATGTAGCCCTGGGCGTCGCGGACGCCGAGCACGCCCACGGCGACCGTCACCGCGAAGGACGCGCCGGCGTGGACGCCGAGGACACCCGGATCGGCCAGGGGATTGCGGGTGAGGGCCTGGATCAACGCGCCCGACAAACCGAGTGCGACGCCGACGACCAGACCCACGATCGTGCGCGGCAGCCGGAAGTCGCGGATCGCGAACTGGTCGATGTCGGCCGAGGAGCGGAACAGCGCGTCCCACACCACTGACGGGGCGATCGCCGTCGACCCGATCATGACACTCAGCACCAGCAGGACCACCAGCACCACCAGCGCGACGACCAGGCCGAGCAGACGGCGACGCGGTCCGGGCACCGTCTCGGTGCCCTGACCGTCCTGCCGCAGGGCGAGGGCGGTCACTTCTGGGATGGGAGGGTCGCCAGCGCGCTGCCGAGCGAGTCCAGGTATCGGATGACGGGCCCGTAGGAGTTGTTGCCGGGGCAGAAGACTCCCAGCGCACGACCGGAGCTCACGGCGGGCAGCGCCTTCCAGGTGTTGGTCTCGACCACCGGCGCGAAGGGCGCCGTCGGCCGTCCCTGGGCGTCGACGGGGTAGGTGATTACGTCGTACTTGGACAGCTCACCGATCTGCTCGAACGGCAAGGACTCGTAGGCCAGGGGGTCCTTGCCCTCGGCCGCCTCGGGGAGGTCCAGGCCGAGGTCGTCCCGGGCGATCTCGGAGCAACCGATGTCCGCGATGTAGAACGTTCCGGGATCGCTCCAGTCGCCGCGGGAGACGTCGACGAACGAGGTGCCGTCGATGATCTTTCCGTAGGTCGCCTGAATCTTGGCGACCTTGTCCTTGAACTCCGTTTTCTGCCGGCTGAGCGCGTCCGTGACGTTGCCGGCCTCCCCGATCGCGTCGGCGAAGGCCTTCCACTCGGTGTCGAGCCCCCAGAGCACGGTCGGGGCGATCGCCTCGAGCCGCTTGCCGACCTTGTCCCAGTCGCTCGAGTGGAACTGGACCAGGATGAGGTCCGGCTTGAGGCCGGCGAGCTTCTCGAGGTCCACCTCACCGCCGTTGCTGCCGATGATCTCGGCAGCCTCGTAAACGGCCTTCTGTTCCGCCGGCAGCACGCCCAGCTCGGAGTCGGACGCCTCGGTGACGCCCACCGGCTTGCCACCCAGATCGATGAAGGGGAGGTTCGTGTTGCCGATCGTGACGACCCGCCGGGGGTTGACGGGAACCTCGATGGTGCCGTTCTCGGCCTTGACGCTGCGGGTCTCGGCGGCCTTGACGCCGGGGGCCTCCGCGGCCTTGACGCCGGTGCCGTCGCCGGCGCCGCCGCAGGCAGTGAGGACGAGCGACGCGCTCATCAGCGCGGCGGCAAGGGCGGCGCCGCGCCTAGTCAGGGAGATGTTGCTCATGGGCGTTCTCTTCTTCTCTGGTGGAGGGGGTCAGCCGGTGGAGTTCGTGGACGGTGGTGCCCAGGCCGACGGTGTGCGCGGACCCGCGCGTGAGGCCGGCCCGGGCGATGACGGCGTCCAGCTCCGCCGCGGTGCGAAGGCCGGAGCCGTGGCAGACCAGGCCGATCAGGTCTTCCTCGCCGTCGTGCTCGTCGAGGTCGTCGGTGTCGAAGACCTCCTCGATCAGCAGCACCCGCCCCCCGGGGGCGAGGTTCTCGGCTGCCCGGCGTAGCGCGTGAGCGGCGTCGGCGTCGGGCAGGGTCTTGAAGGCGCGGCTGATGAGCACGGCGTCGGCTGCCGGGCCGGGCTCGAAGACGGACTGCTCCAGTACGCTGACCCGCGTGCGTTGCCGCTCGTCGGGAATCGTGGCGGGCAGGTCGCGGCGCAGCCAGTCGGCCTGGGCGGGCAGGGCGCAGATCGTCACGCGCAGGCTTTCGTGGGCCGCGACGTACTCACGGGCGTGGGCGCCGGCACCACCGGAGTGGATCACCAGGTGCCGGACTCCGGCGAGCAGGCCGGACGTGGCGATCGGTCCGGCCAGTGCGGGCTGGAACTTCGCCAGGCGCTCCAGGTGACGGTCCTCGTAGTCCTGCTCGGCTCGTACGTCGGCGAAGGTCTGGCCGGTGACCGAGGCGTAGGCGGGCCGGCCGGTGCGTACCGACTCCGTGAGGCCGTGGATCCCGAGCATCTCGCGGCCGACCACCCCGGCGGAGTGGAGCCGGTCCGCGATGAACTCGAGCGTGAGGACATCGCCGACCGGCGTCAGGGCGTAGTGACCCGGTTCCGTCTCGGTCACCACGTCCAGGGTGTGCAGGTAACGCAGCAGCTTGCCCAGAGCGCGCTCGTCGGCGCCGGCCTTGGCGGCCAGTTCGGTCACGCTGCTCACGCCGCGGGAGACCAGATCGGGAACGCCCAGCTCGACGGCGGTGCGGATCGCGATCGGCGCGACCAGCTCGGTCAGATCGTGCAGCTTCTGGAACGGGGTGACCGTCTTCTCCGGGTCGGGCACCGCTCCGTCGCTCTCCAGGGCGACGACCCGGGAGCGACGCCAGTAGCCGGCGAAGTCGATGTCCTCCTTGGGCACGCCACGGTCCTCGACCAGGTGCCGGCGGATGTCCCGGACGGCCGTGTGCTCGCCGGCCAGCCACGCGAACGCCTGGCCCGGCCACCACTCCGCACCGCGGACGGCCTCGGTCAGCAGCGACCCGGTCCCGGCCGTCACGCCGGAGCGGACCAGCCACGTCACGTCCACCCCGGGCAGCTCGCGCAGCTCCTGGCGGTGGGCGTCCTCGGCGATCTCGATGAACACCTGCGCCCGGGCATCGGGCGGGAGCTCGTCGAGCAGGCGGCCGATCGCGGGGAGTGCGGTGTCGTCGCCCGCCACGAGCAACCAGTCGAGGCCGACCGGGAACGCCTTGGACGTGCTCGGGCCGCTGAGGTGGATGCGGTCACCCGGCTGGGTGCGATAGGCCCACGTCGTTCCGGCGCCCACCCCGTGCTTGACGAAGTCCACGTCCAGCTCGCCGGCCTCGGGGTCCCACCGGCGAACCGTGTACGCCCTCGACAGCGGTCGAGGATTCTTGGGCACGATCAGCTTGGCCTCGCCCTGGACCGGGAGCGCCGGATCGCGCTGACCCGGGTACGGGAAGTAGAACGCGAGGTCGTCGTCGAAGCCCGAGGACTCGAAGGCCGGCCGTACGATGCCGTCCGCGGTGGTGAACGCGCGCAACTGTGCACCGCTCAGCGTGACCCGCCGCATCCCCGGGGTGATGTCGACGGTCCGGACCACCTCGACCTCACGCAGGGTCGGCGGGTGCACGGTGAGCCGGCGCGAGGTCCTGGGCATACGGGAACCGAACTTTCCGATCGTTTCGAGGGCAGCAGCCGCGCGCCGTTATCGGGCAGGCGCGCACTGGTAAGGTTAGGCATACCTCACCTACTATGGTGTGCGCAGACTGCCGAATGGTTAGGACGTGGTGGTGCCCTCGTCGTTCGCCGCGGGCGCCGGCGACCCGCCGCCGATTCCGGGCGCGCGGTTGGGCACGGCGGATGCGCCCGTACGGCCGCTGCTGCTCTGGGTTCGCACCGGCGCGGCGCACGTGCGTCTCGACGGCGGGCCGGCGCTCCACCTCAAGACCGGCGAGGGCGTCTGGATTCCCGCAGCTGGCTGGGCCGAGCGGACGATCACCACTGAGCCGGGCACTGTCGCCTTCCCGCTGTGGCCCCACGCCGGCGTCGGTGCGTGGGGGCCGTCGGAACCGACGCGGTTCGATGTTCCCAGGGGCTGGCAGGACTGGTTGATCCAGCTCTTCAACCTGCAGGTCACTCCGTTCAACGGCCGCGGGTACGCACCCGAGGCGATCGAGGAGCTCCTGCGGCGTCCTGGCCCGCGCTCGTCGGCGCCCGTCGAGGTCGGGCGACATCCGACCTCGGAGGGATTCGCCTCGCCGGCGATGCCGCGAGCCCGCGGCGCCAGAGCGGTCGCCGAGGAGCTGATTCGCGACCCCGCGCTTGACCTCACGGTCGAGCAATGGGCGTCGCGGGTGCTCTCCAGCGCGCGCACCCTTCGCCGTGACTTCCTCGCCGACTCCGGGCTCACGTTCGAGCAGTGGCGGCTGCTCTGCCGGCTCGGCGCCGCCGTGGAGTTCCTCGCCGCCGGTTACGACGTGGACCAGGTGGCCGCTCGAGTCGGCTTCGCCAGTCGCAACGGTCTCACGCGGGCCTTCAAGGGACGGTTCGGACTGACCCCCCACGAGTTCGGACGGGAGCTCTCCGCCCGGCCCGGCGCCGGTGGGCTGACGCAACGGGCAGCGGCGGCACGGCAGACCGACGACCTGATCCGGATGATGCGCAGGACGGACACTCCCGCCGCGCCCGAGCTGCTGCCCGCGGCCAGCACGCCGTCGCACACCAACGACATCCACGTCCTCAGCTGGATGTATCGGGGCAGCGGGTACCTGGACATCGGCGAGCGGCGCTACGAGCGGGAGCGAGGGGTGGCGACCTGGATCCCCGCGGAACTGGACCATGTCACCGGCCTCCGCGAGAACTCCGTCTCCCTGCCGCTGGGCAACGCGAGCACCGGCGACCTTCAGCTGACGGCGCCGCTGCAGGTGCGGTTCCCGCCCGCGTGGGACGACTACTTGATGTTCTGCTCGATCAGCGCCCGGTCCGTACTGCGTCCCGACGACCACAACCCCCGCCACATCCTCGACCTGTTCGCGGAACAGGTCGCCGCGCAGCGAGCGCTGTCCGTGCCGATGCCCGTCAATCCGCACGCGCGTGCTGTCGCGATGGAGTGCCTGCGTCGTATCGGCGAGCCCGGCGGGACGCAGGACGTCGATGTCCGCGCCGAGATCCACCGTGCCTTCCGCGACGAGACGGGTATGACACTGGGGCGCTGGCGCTATGCCGCCCGCATGCGCATCGCTCGCGACCTGCTCGCCGGGGGCGCCCCGCCCAGCACCGTCGCGCGCCGGATCGGGTACGCCCACCTGCCCACGTTCAGCGCCGCCTTCTCTCGCTTCCATGGACTGTCTCCGCGCGACTACCAGCAGCGCGAGGCTGAGCGGAACCAGTAGCACCGTCGCGCGTCCCGCTGGACGGCGACACCCGCCGCGCCTACGACTCCCGGCTCTGGACCTTCCTCACCTGGCTCGACGCGAGCGGCCCAGACGGGCCTGAGTTTCAGGGGCCGCTCGACGGCCCCGAGCGACCCAACGGCAACGTGCCCGGCGGCCGGAAGTCCTTGTTCGCGAGCTCACGCGCGCACCTGCGATGCGGTCGGCTCCGGATTGCGGACGCGGGTGCCTTGTCCGTGCACGAACGGCTCCAGCAACTCCCGTGCTCTGCCGGGCGGGATCCGGCGGCCGGTGTTGGAGACGCGCAGGACGGCACGCCCGGCCGCCGCGCTCGTGCTGATGGTGAGGTGACCGCCTGCCTGGTTGTAGCGCAGTGCGTTGTCGACCAGGTTGCCGATCATCCGTTCCAGCAGGATGGGTTCGCCGGTGACGGGTGCGGGGCGCAGTTCCGGCCGGATCGTGATGTCCGCGGCGGCGGCTCGGTCCTCGACGGCGTCGAGGGCGGCGGCCGTGAGGGCGGCGAGGTCGGCGGACGCGCGTGCGGTGAGCCCGGCCTGGCTGCGGGCCAGCAGGAGCAGGCCGTCCAGCACGCGTTGCATGTGCTCGACGGCGTCGCGGACGTCGCCGGTCATGGCGAGCAGGTCGGCGCGGGTGGGGCGGCCGTCGAGGGTGACGTCGATCGCGGTACGGGCGGTGGTCAGCGGAGTGCGCAGCTCGTGGGCGGCGTTGGCGGTGAAGAGCCGCTGGCTGTGCAGGATCTGGTCGCGTTCCGTGATGCCGCGCTGGATACGGTCCAGCATGTCGTTGACCGTGCTCGACAGTGCGGACAGCTCGTCGGCGGGGGTGGTGATGGGGACTCGTTCGGTGAGGTTCTCGGCCGACAGGCGGTGGGCGGTGGCGGAGATGACGCGGATCGGCCGCAGTACGCGGCCGGCCACCGCCCAGCTCACCACGGCGGCCAGAGCGGTCACCACGATGAGCGCCAGGCCGGCCTGGGGCAGCAGCGCGGACAGGGTGTCGTCCTGCACCTGGTGGACCAGGGCGCGCGTCGGCTCAAGGGTGCTCTGCGGGTCGGAGCCGGACAGTTCGAGGTGGGCATAGCGCGTACGGCGTCGCAGCAGCAGGTAGGTCAGCCCGGTCAGCGCGACGCCGGTGACCAGGACCAGGGCGGTCTGCAGCAGCGCGAGCCGGGCGCGGGCGGTCGGTCTCACGGGCGGATCCGGTAGCCGGCGCCGGTGACGGTCTCGATCAGCGGCGGGTCGCCGAGCTTGCGGCGCAGCGTGCCGACGGTGATCCGGACCGCGTTGGTGAACGGGTCCGCGTGCTCGTCCCACACCTTCTCCAGCAGGGTTTCCGCGCTGACCACGTCGCCGTCGGCGGCGAGCAGTTGGTGCAGCACGCCGAACTCCTTGGGGGTCAGGCGCAGCAGCCGTCCGTCCCGCTCGGCGCCGCGGCGGGCCGGATCCAGGCTCACGCCGGCGGCGCGCAGCACCGGCGGGCGGGCGGGCGCGCTGCGCCGCACCAGGGCGTGCACCCGCGCGACCAGCTCGGAGAACGCGAACGGCTTGCCCAGGTAGTCGTCGGCGCCCAGCATCAGCCCGCCGACCCGGTCCTCCACCGCATGCGACGCGGTCAGCATGAGCACCCGCGACTCGCCCCGCTCGGCGAGCCGGCGGCACACCGCGTCGCCGTGCACGAGCGGCAGGTCGCGGTCCAGCACCACCACCTCGTACGGCGTGAGCTCGCACTTGTCCAGCGCGCTCCGGCCATCGAGGGCGACGTCCACGGTGAAACCGTGCTTGCGCAGCCCCGCCTCGATGTACCTGGCAAGGGGCTGTTCGTCTTCGACCAGGAGCACACGCATCGGAGCAGTATCGCAACGCCCGGATATGGACCCCATATGGTCCGCCGATCGGTCGCCCATCGGTGCCCGCCGGTAGAAGTGATCACCGTTCAAGTCCCTGTCAGAAAGGTGATCGACCATGACGACCACGCACATCCCGGCAACGCGGCGGAGGCGAGCCCTTGGCATGGCCGCCGGGCTGGCGTGCGCGCTGTTGACGCTGAGCGTCCCGGCACCCGCGACCGCCGCCGCCGACCAGGTCGAGCTCGGAGACGTACGGCAGGCGATAAGAAACGTCGCGAAGACGGCGGGCGTGGTGGGCGCCATCGGCGAGGTGTACGTCGACGGCAAGCGGGTGGGCCGGGGGACGGCGGGGTCGCGCCTGCTCGGCGGCAAGGGCGGCCGCATCCCTTCGGACTCCCGCTACCGCATCACGTCCCAGACCAAGCTGATGGAGGCCACGGTCATCCTCCAGCTTGCCGGAGAGGGCAAATTCGCCCTGGGCGACAAGCTGAGCGACGTCCTGCCCGAGATGGCCGCACACGACTACGTGGACCGGGCCGACGAGATCACCGTACGGGACCTGATCCGGCACACCTCCGGCATTCCCGACTTCATCGACAGCGGGAAGTTCGACGTCTTCGACTTCACCACCGCCCACAAGCCGATCGACCTGGTGAGGGCCGCACGGACCGTGCCCCGCGAGGGCGACCCGGGACAGTACCGCTATTCCACCACCAACTACGTCCTCCTCGGCATGATCATCGAGAGGGTGACCGGCCATGACCGGGCCGCCGAGTTCAAGCGGCGGCTGTTCGCCCCGCTCGGCATGGATCACACCTACTTGGCCACCAAGGTCTCCGACCGGATCAAGGGGCCGCACGGGCACGGCTACCACCCCGGCAGCAAGGGCGTGCCGCGCGATGTCGACCGGCTCAACGCCACCACCTATGGCGTCGAAGGGGCGATCTCCACCGCCCACGACGTCAGCGCCTTCTACCGCGCGCTCAGCCAGAACAAACTGGTGCCCGCGGAGCAGCAGCGGGAGCTGCCGCGGCCGATGCCCGAGCTGTGCGGCGGCACGGTCTCCTCGGCCTCGGGCAGCGGGGCCGGGATCAACTCCACCACCTTCTCCTCGGCCGACGGCCGCGTCCAGTTCGCGGTGGCCACCACGCTGAAGATCGACAACATGAAGGCCGACGCCGTCGGCGATGCGGTACGCAAGGCCGCGGAGGCCGTCCTCTGCCCGGGCCGTTGAACCGCGAGTCAAGGAGAGCATTGTGCGAGGGCGATTCCGCTGCGCGCCGGCCACGGCACCGTTCGCGTTCACCCTTCTCCTGACCGGTTGCGGCTCCGCCGACGGGGGCGGAACGGATGCGGCCTCGACGTCCGGCGGGACCGGCAACCAGGCCGCGGCCGGCGCCGGCCGGTGAGGATGGTCCGCAGAGGAGAAGCGCCAGAAGGAGCCTGCGCCCGCGCCCGCTGCGGGCGTTCCTGTCGGCGCTGGGCATCGCCATCGGCATCGCGGCCATGGTCGGAGTGGTCGGGCTCTCGTCCTCCTCCGGAGGCCGAGCTCGACCGCCAGCTCTCCGCGCTGGACACGAACCTGCTCACCCTCTCCTCGGGCACCACTATTATAAATCTCCCTCCCCGATTGGCTGCGATGAGCCAACATAGGTGCACTGCCGTAGATTCAGGCCCGGAAATAGGGAGGTTTTATGGGTGTAGACGTAGTGCTTATGCGCGTGGACCAACGGGGAACCAGTTCCAGGAAAAGGCGCGTAACTCAGGTGGACGTTGTTCCCGATCGTGGCGACAGGTTCGCTCGCCTTTGCTCGTCGAGCACCTTGCCGATGTTGAGTCGTGTGGACCCCTATGGAACGCTTATTTTGACCTCGCAAGAAATGGAGCAGTTTATTTCGGAGCTTGAAGAAGGGTTCGGAAGTTCGCACGACTCTGATGTCAAGTATCTCCTGCAAGAAATTCTCCGGCTGGCTCGTGAATGCGAGAGCCAATCGGCTACAGAATTGCATCTTGAAGGTGATTGATCGCCCATCGACCGCGTGCGCGCCGACCGGCCGTACTACTCGGCCAAGCACCGCATGCATGGGATGAACATCCAAGTCATCGCCTCCCCAGACGGCACGACCATCTGGACCTCCGGCTCGCTGCCGGGCAACACCCACGACTGCTGTCCGCATAAGGCAGGACAGCTATGCAAGGCGATCGCCGTCTTGCAGAACTACGAGCTCACCCACGGATGCAAAGCCTCACTCATGCGTGCCCCGCCCTGCCGTGAGGTATTACGGGGTCCCCAACACGACTGTGGCCGTCCGGAGCGCGCCGTCACGTACGAGGGACAAGGTGGTCGAGGTCGGCTACCACAGCCCGGGCGGCCAGATCGTGCTCTACGACAGCCTCAGCGGCACCGAGCTGCCCAACCTTGCCCTCAACGGGCGTAAGGGGCACTACCGCATCCGTGTGCACTACGCCTGGTTCCCCTGGAAGGGCGAGGCGCAGAGCGGGCAGCGGCTGCTGATCATGGCGTACCCGGGCAAGGGCGACAAGGAGATCGTCCACCGGAACCGGAAGTGACCTGATCCGGAAGCCGGGAGTTTCGTCTGGCTACCTTTCGTGCCGTGACACTGGCCACGCCGCTTCCCTTGCCGCGCCCAGGGCGGACTCGCGGCTCATCGTGACGGTGGTCGCGACCCAGCTCGCCTGCTGTCTGGACTTCTTCTCGGAGACGGCGCGCCTGGTCGCTCACCTCCGCCACGACCTGCGGCCTGTCATCGGCTACCGTCGGCGGCGTCGCCGCCGGGGGCTTTGTCCTGGGTCGGCGGCGACATGGGCCGCTGGGCCGCTACGGGCCCGGCCGGAGCCGCCGCCTGACCGTCGCCACCAGCGACCCGGCCACCCTGCCGGTAACCAGCACCTGGCATCCGGCGACCACCCTTCCCGGCCGCCGACGACGCCGGCCGGACGCACCACCGCCACCGATCAGCAACCGGCCGACACCCGCGCTCCGCTCGGACAAGGCCACCGAGCAGCGCTACGCCGTGCGCGGTTACCTGTCCACCGCGCTCAAACACGGCCTCGACACCATGACGGTCCTGCGCGACGCGCTCCTGGGTGACCACTGGATGCCACCCGACCCACCAACGGTCTGATCCTCCGGGGCGGCCGTACGCGCGCACGCCCCGGGTCGATCACACAGCGCGATCACCAGAACCCGAAATCCGCTGGAGGCGAATGCTTACATCAGCCCCTGAACTACATGTACGCCGCAAGGAGCCCGACCTGCCCACGGCCTGCTGCCCGCGGCCATGCTGATCCTCTTCGTCGCGGGCTTCGTCTGGGCTCCCTACGTGGCCACTGAGGTCAGCGTGGTGCAGCGGCGCGTGCCCAGGTCCCAGCACGGGGCGGTCTTCGGCGCGCGCAAGGCCCCGCTCGTCATCGCCTCACCGTCGGGGGCGGCGTTCGGCGGGCTGCTGCTCGAAGGCATGTCCGCGACGTCCGTGATCGTCCTGTCGTCGGTGACCTGTGTGCTGGCCGGCGTGGCCTGCCTGGCCCTGCCCTCCGTACGCGCCGTCCTCCCACCACCGGCCGCGCAGCGGACCCGCGATGCCAAGTAGCGCCTCTTCAGAGCAGCAACGTCGGCGACGCTGCTCACTCCGTCGGGAACCTCGCCCGGCACGAAGGCCATCGCGTCGGCCCGGGACAAGCCCGTGGACCTTTGATGGATCACATCGCCCGTGGTGGAGCAGTCGGTCGAGGATGGCCGTGGCCAGGAAGGTCAGTTGTCGCGGCACACCACCGTGAATGGGCTGTGGTAGGTGAAGCCGTCGGGATGACGCACCTCCGCCTGCACCTGCAGGCACGTGTGGCTCGGCAGATGGGCCCAGCTGTCGGTGCGGGCGACAGCGCCGCGCGTGAGCGCGAACTCGCGGCCTCGGGTGGGCAGGGAGCCGGACTGGCCGGCGCTGCTGAACCAGTGGAATCTGACGTGCATCGGCTCGGGGCCCTGGTCGAGGCTGCGGTGGTATTCGGCGTTGAAGCCGGTCCACCAGCCCACGACCTGGTTCAGCTTCAGGCAGAGGCGGTCACCGAAGTTGTTGATCTCTTCGCCGCAGTGCCATTGATCGGGATTGACGCCCTGTGGAGGGAGGGGAAAGGCAGCGGCCGGGGCGGTGGTCGTCAGTACCAGGGCCGCGCACGCGCCGGCGACGACCGTCAGACGGGTGAGGCTGGACGGGAGGACAGCCATATGTTCGCTCCTTGTGTTGGGATGGTCGCAGAACGAATTGTTAGATGCCGTCTCCCACAGGAAGGTTCTCGCTCGGCGCGGCCCCAAGGGCGACTGGAGCCTGCACGAGTTCACCACCCAGAAATGGATCTCCGTCAACCACGGCCGCCGCCAGTTCCCCTATCGAACTTGGCCTGTGTGATGAGGCAGGGGCCGCAGGGCTTGCCTCTGGACCTGCCCTTGGAGCGCAAGCACATCGGGAACACCCGCGCCAGGTTGCCGGGACAGGGACTGCTACCGCACGTCGGGCGCCGCCCAGCTTCTTCTTGGGTCTGAAAGCGGACCAGGCTACCAGGCCGAATGGCCGCTGCGTGGCCGCCGTTCGCGCTGGTCGGCACCTACGAGATACTCGTGGGCCAGATCCGTCAGAGATACCAGTGGAAGAAGCGGAGGGCTGGCTGACCGCCCACCAGCCCTCCGCCCTCCTACCCGACCACCGTTCTCAGCGAGCGCGGTTCATCTTCCGGCTACGGGTCGGCTCGTGCCCCACAGTGACGCGAGCCCGTCCGCGTTCGCCCAGCTGATCAACTGGTTGGACTCCGTGGGATCACGGAGTACATAGTCAGCCTTGCGGTCACAGGTGAGGTTCGCGAAGGTCGTCTTCTCGTTGACGCTCGCTGTCGGCTGGGCGAATCGGCCCCTGGATATCCATCCGTCATCTCCCGGGGTGTTCGTGCTGTCATGACGCCAGGCGATGATCGAGTGGTCCCCGCAGGCCAGGCGATTCTGCCGAGCTGGTACCACCCGCTGCCGCCCTACACGGCCGGCCAAGGAAGCCCGGCCTCGACAGCAGGGAGGCTGACGCTGAGCTGAAACGATGGGTTGCTCCGCCGACGAGTCAGGAGACCTACTCTCAGCCGGAAGACGAGCTACACACCTTCGGCGGTGTCCTTGATCCGTAGCACCCAGTCGTCAAGACCTGTTTGGAGCAGCTTCTGGAAGCTGGGGACATCCGCCTCGACTGTCTTTCCCGCCCAGGACTCCTCAGTTGTGACGATCACGCCGCCTCGGGCCTTCTTGAAGGTGAACAGGTGCACGCCGTCGATACCGTTCACCGGTGCGCCCCACGCAGTGCAGCGCAGCGGTTCGACCCGCATGACCGTCGAGGTGACCTTCATGTTCTGCGGGGACCAGTCGAACACTGATCCCCGCCGCAGCGGGCCCGGCGTCCGCTTCTTCGCCGGCGTGATCTCCGGGATCCAGGTGTCCCACCGGTCGATCGCGGTGTGCAACTGCCAGATCCGCCGCGGTGACGCCTTCACGAAGACGCTGGCCCGCGCGATCACTGGGGCCTTCTTGTCAACGGTCACTCGCCCGCACCTCTGGTGGGCTCCTTGCGCGGTCGCCGGTGACGGAACACTCAGCGAGACCGCCGCGCCGACCGCCACGACTGCCACGCCGCGCATCACTTTGTTGGTTGTCTTTGCCATGCCGTCGAGCTTGTCGGGTGTCGCGAGGCATCGCCTCGGCATCAACTGCCTACTCTTGTCGAGCGGAGATACGTATCCTGCAACCGGCCTGATCGCTCGCAGCCGACGATGTGGTGCGGTCATGCTCCATGCCTTTGGGCGGGCAGGGCTGGCGGGCGGTCGCGCTCGGGGACCTTCTCATCGCCGGATTCTCCCTGCCCGAGCCGGTCGAGGCCGCGGTCCGGTGTGGTGAGCAGGACACCGCCGTCACCGCGCCGGCCTCGCTGACCGAGCGGACCGAGGCCGCCGCGACCGCGACCGGCCCGGGCATCGCGGCGTACGCACACGAGCTGTTGTCCGGTACTCGATGGGTGTGCCGTTCAGGCCGCGGTGAACCCGCCGTCCGCCGCGACCACGGCGCCCGTGATGAAACTGGCGCGTGGCGAGGCGAGGAAGCAGAGCACTTCG
>NZ_JBFAKB010000012.1:0-396833 GCF_040655495.1 Nonomuraea sp. NPDC050404 | reverse complement strand
CCGGAGGCGGTCATGGTCTTGCCGAGGGCCAGGTTGGTGCCGCCGGGATTGTCGGGGGCGCTGCCCCAGACCTCGAACTCCGACAGCTGGCCGGCGGGCCATTGGCTGTTGGCGGTGATGTGCAGGCGCAGGTAGCGGGTGGTGGTGGCGGGGAAGGTGATGGTGGCGGCCGGGTTGAAGGTACGGGCGGCCGAGGCGGCCAGGGTGGTGAAGGTGGAGCCGTTGGCGCTGGCCTGCACGGTGAGGGTCTGGGTACGGCTGGGCCAGCCGGTGGGCAGCTTGAGCACCAGCCTGGTCACACTCGCGCTCACACCGAGGTCGACCTGGATCCACTGCGGGAAGGCGTTGTTGGCCGATTCCCAGTAGGTGGCCTGGTTGCCGTCGGTGACGTTGGCGGCGCGGTAGACGTCGGTGAAGCTGCCGGCGGTGGCGGCCTTGCCGGCCGCGAGGTTGACCTCGGCGGCGGCCTGCGCGGGCGGGGCGATGAGAAAGGCGAGCAGTAATGTGAGGGCGGCTAACAGAGCTCTCATGGGGGTGGCCCTTCGGGTAAGGCGGATGGCCGAACCATAAGATGTCGAGCAGATAGCCGCAATATTTCGACTGCATTTCGCAAACAGTTGACTGGCTTCGATCAGATCCCGCCGCGTTTCTGCGCTGGTCAGGGTGCGGAGATGGGCGGGAAGTCCGTACGAACGCGATGCAAGCCCTGACGTCCGATCCACGTAAGCCGTTGCAAGCGCTTGCGCTCAAGGCCGTATAGTTTGCGCATGACGCGACGACTCGCAGAGGTGGCCAAGAAAGTCGGAGTGAGCGAGGCGACCGTGAGCCGTGTGCTCAACGGCAAGCCGGGGGTGTCCGACGCGACCCGCGAGGCCGTGCTGACGGCGCTCGACGTGCTCGGCTACGAGCGGCCCACGCAACTGCGCGGCGACCGGGCCCGGCTGGTCGGCCTGGTGCTGCCCGAGCTGCAGAACCCGATCTTCCCCGCCTTCGCGGAAGTGGTCGGCGGCGCGCTGGCCCAGCAGGGCTTCACCTCGGTGTTGTGCACCAGGACGGTCGGTGGCGTGTCCGAGGCCGACTACGTGGACCTGCTGCTCCAGCAGCAGGTCAGCGGGGTGGTCTTCGCCGGCGGCCTGTACGCCCAGGCCGACGCCTCGCACGGGCACTACGAGCTGCTGCACGAGCGCAAGCTGCCGACGGTGCTGGTCAACGCGGCCGTGCGGCACCTGGACTTTCCGCAGGTGTCGTGTGACGACGTGGTGGCGGCGGAGATGGCCATCGCCCATCTGCGGGCGCTCGGGCACGAGCGGATCGGCATGGTGCTCGGGCCGAAAGATCATATGCCGTCGCGGCGCAAGCTGGAGACGTTCCAGGCGGCGGGCGGGGACGTGGAGCTGGTGGAGCACACGATGTTCTCGCTGGAGGGCGGGCACGCGGCGGCCGCCCGGCTGGTCAAGCGGGGGGTGACCGGGGTGATCTGCGCCAGCGACCTGCTGGCGCTGGGGACCGTGCGGGCGGCCCGGCGGGCGGGGCTGAGCGTGCCGGCGGACGTGTCGGTGATCGGGTTCGACGACTCGGCGCTGATGAACTGCACCGAGCCGCCGCTCACTACGGTGCGGCAGCCGATCGACGCGATGGGGCGCGCGGCGGTGGACCTGCTGGTGGCGCAGATCGACAAGGCGGTCGTGCCCGCCGACGAGCTGCTGTTCGAGCCCGAACTGGTGGTCCGCGCCTCCACGGCGAGGGTCCCATAATTTACGCGGTGCCATGGCCCGCCGCCCGCCACACTCGGGATGTCCTTCTGTTACGCGCTGCCGTGGCCCGCCACTCGCCTTACTCCGGCTGATGGCCCTCCAGGAAACGCCCTCTGATCCCTTCAGTGGTGGCCCGCCGTTACGCGAGCCCAAGTTGCCCGGCTCCGTGGTTTGAGGTGCCCCAGCGCGGCGTAACTCAGTCGTTATCTTGCAAAATGAAGTCGAAATATTGCGCTGATTGGTCGCTGATCCTATGGTGTGGGCACCTCGCATTAGAAGGGTCAGACCATGCAGAGATCCACCGGACTCTTGCTCGTAACCGCCCTGAGCCTCACCGCCACGGCAGCGTGCGGCTCGGGCGAGCCCGCCACCCCGTCCGCCTCCGGCGGCGCCAAGGCCGTGTCGATCACGGTGGCCTGCCAACCGGCGAAGTCCGCGCCGAAGGAGCGGCAGGCCTGGGACGACGACGTGGCCGCGTACGAGAAGGCGCACCCCGGCGTGACGGTCAAGAGCACGGACCAGCAGCCGTGCTTCGACCCCAAGACCTTCGGCCCCAAGCTGGCGGGCGGCCAGCTGGAGACGGCGTTCATGGTGCCCGTGACCAACTACGACGACGTGATCGCCAAGGGCCAGGCGCTGGACATCACGGCGTACACGAACGTCATCAAGAACTGGGCCGACCTGCGCGCCGACCACAAGGAGCTGGTCACCAAGGACGGCAAGGTGTACGGCGTCCCCAACGTGCACTACAGCGTGGGCCTGGTCTACAACCGCGCCCTGTTCACCAAGGCCGGGCTCGACCCCGACAACCCGCCGAAGACGTGGGCCGAGGTCCGTGAGGCGGCCAAGAAGATCGCCGGGCTCGGCGGCGGAAACGTCGGGTTCGGCGAGTACTCCGGCGGCAACACCGGCGGCTGGCACTTCACCCAGGCCCTCTACGGCCGCGGCGGCAGCGTCCTGACCCCGGACAACAAGCAGGCCGCCTTCAACTCGCCCGAGGGCAAGGCCGTGCTGCAGGCCCTGCACGACATGCGCTGGACCGACAACAGCATGGGCACCAAGCTGCTGGTCGGCTGGGAGTCGCTGATGGTCGCCATGGGCAGCGGCAAGGTCGGCATGATGCTGGGCGCGCCGGACGTGGTCACCGACGTGGTCACCAAGTTCAAGGGCAAGGTGGACGACTACGGCATCACCGGCTTCCCCGAGGCCAAGGCGTCGCTGAGCGGCGGCGAGGCATTCATGATCAACCCGAAGGCCACGCCCGAGGAGGCCAAGGCCGCTCTGGAGTGGATCGACTTCCGCTACAACACCGTCGGCAAGGGCCGCTTCGACTTCGCCCGCGGAAAGAGCCTGGGCAACCCCGTCGGCGTGCCCGACAACGCCGTCTTCGGCGACTCGCCCACCGGCCAGGCCATCCAGGCCGACCGGGTGAAGAACGCCTCGCTGCCGGTCACCAACTACGAGTCCTACGTGCAGGCCGCCGGCACGGTGCCGCCGAAGGCCGAGCCGCTGTTCGCCCAGGAGCTGTACGCCATCCTCGACGTGCCCATGTCTGGCGTGCTGAGCCGCAAGGACGCCAGCATCGACCAGCTGCTCAAGGACGCCGAGACGAAGGCGAACTCGGTGCTGGCGGCCAAGGGCTGACCTCAATGGCTTTCCTGAGGCGCAATCTGACGGCCTACGGGTTCTTGTGCGGCGCGCTGTTCTGCTTCACGGTGTTCGCCTGGTATCCCATGGTCAGGGAGTTCATCCTGAGCTTCCAGAAGACCGACCTGATCAACGAGCCGATCTGGGTCGGCCTGGACAACTTCACCACCGCGATCCAGGACCCGGCCTTCGGCGAGGCGTGGCTGAACACCCTTGAGTTCACGTTCCTCGCGCTGGTGTTCGGCTACGCCGTGCCGTTCGTCGTCGCGCTCGTGCTCAACGAGTTGCGCCACGCCCGGGCCTACCTGCGGTTCGTGGTCTACCTGCCGGTCATGTTGCCGCCGATCGTGGCGGTGCTGCTGTTCAGGTGGTTCTACGATCCGGGGCCCGGGCTGTTCAACCAGGTGCTCGGCGCCTTCGGGCTGCCGCCGTCCGCCTGGCTCGACAGCTCATCCACCGCGCTGATCTCGCTGGTCATCGTCTCGACGTGGATGAACATGGGCAGCGCGACCCTGATCTACCTGGCCGCGCTGCAGAACATCTCGCCGGAACTGTACGAGGCCGCCGAACTGGACGGGGCCGGCATCTGGAAGCGCATCAGGCACGTCACGATCCCGCAGACCCGGCTCATCCTGCTCCTCATGCTGATGTTGCAGATCGTGGCCACCATGCAGGTGTTCATCGAGCCGTACATGCTCACCGGCGGCGGCCCGGAGAACGCCACCGTCACCGTCGCGTACCTGATGTTCCAGAACGCGTTCACGCTGCAGGACTACGGGTCGGCAGGGGCGCTCGGCATGATGCTGATGATCGTGCTGCTCGTCTTCGCCGCCTTCCAGCTCCGGCTGACCAGGGAGGACAAGGCATGATTTCGGTCGGCGCCCGTGCCACCGCCGGGCGGAGACGGGGCAGGAAGCGGTCGCCGAAGCCGATCGAGGTGCAGTTCCGCACGATCGTCTCCCCGCACCAGCTCAACAGCCCGTGGGGCCGGCGCGTCTACTGGCTCGTGCTGGCCGCGGTGCTCGTGCTGTTCACGCTGGCCTTCGTCTTCCCGCTCTACTGGATGGCCACCGGCGCGCTCAAGACGCCGGAGGAGCTGGCGCAGATGCCGCCGACGCTCTTCCCCGCCGACCCGACGCCGGACGCCTTCTTCGAGGCGTGGGACCTGTTCGACATCGGCACGCTGCTGGTCAACACCGTCTGGTACTCGCTGGGCGGCTGGGCCGTCTGCATGGCCGTGGACGTTTCGGCGGCGTACGCGCTGTCGAAGCTGCGGCCGGCGTTCGGCAACGTCATCCTCGGCATGATGCTGGCCACGCTGATGATCCCGGCGATGGTCATCCTCATCCCGCTGTACGTCACGGTCGTGGACCTCGGCCTGCTCAACAACCCGTGGGCGCTGTGGCTGCCCGCGGCGGCCAACGGGTTCAACATCTTCCTGCTCAAGCGCTTCTTCGACTCGATACCCCGGGAGCTGATCGAGGCCGCGCAGATCGACGGGGCCGGCCCGGTGCGCATCCTGCGCTCGGTGGTCCTGCCGATCTCCAGGCCCATCCTCGGCGTGGTCTCGATCTTCACGATCGTCACCTCGTTCAAGGACTTCGTCTGGCCGCTGCTCGTCATGACCGACAGCGACAAGATGACGATCAGCGTGGGCCTGTCACAGACGGCCGGGGCCGTCACCCAGAACCAGGTCATGGGCGGCCTGCTGATCACCAGCATCCCCATGGTCATCGTCTTCTTCATCTTCCAACGACACATCATGGCGGGGCTCACCGCCGGAAGCATCAAGGGATAACGCATGTCGCAAACGTGGTGGCGGGGGGCCGCGATCTACCAGGTCTACCCGCGCAGCTTCGCCGACGGGAACGGCGACGGCGTGGGTGACCTCGCAGGGCTGCGATCTCGCCTGCCGTACCTGAAGGATCTCGGAATCGACGCGATCTGGCTCACCCCGTGGTACCCGTCGCCGATGGCGGACGGCGGCTACGACGTGGCCGACTACCGCGACATCGAGCCGGTGTTCGGCACGCTCACCGAGGCCGAGCGGCTCATCGAGGAGTCGCACGAGCTGGGCATCAAGGTCATCATCGACGTGGTGCCGAACCACAGCTCCACCGAGAGCGCCTGGTTCAAGCAGGCCCTGGCCGACCCGGCCGCGCGGGACCGCTTCTGGTTCGCCGACGAGCCGCTGAACGACTGGCAGTCCATCTTCGGCGGCTCGGCCTGGACCCAGGTGCCCGACGGCCAGTGGTACCTCCACTTGTTCGCCCCCGAGCAGCCGGACTTCAACTGGGCCAACCCGGAGGTCCGCCAGGAGTTCGAGGACGTGCTGCGCTTCTGGCTGGACCGGGGCGTGGACGGCGTGCGCGTCGACTCCGCCGCGCTGCTGATCAAGTCGGAGACCGGCTACGAAGACCTCGACGAGGTCCATGACGTCTACCGTCGGTGGCGCGAGGTGGCCGACGAGTACGGCGAGCGCATCCTGATCGGGGAGGTGTGGCTCCCCGACCAGGAGCGTTTCGCGCTCTACCTGCGCCCCGACGAGATGCACACCGCCTTCAACTTCGATTTCCTGTCCTGCGCCTGGGACCCGGCGGACCTGCGCAGATCCATCGACCTGACGCTGGCCACGCACACCCCCATCGGCGCCCCGCCGACGTGGGTGTTGTCCAACCACGACGTGACCCGCCCGGTCACCCGGTACGGCCGCGCCGACACCACCTTCGCCCACGGCGGCGCCCTGCACGGTAGCCCGACGGACCTGGAGCTGGGCTACCGCCGTGCGCGCGCCGCGGCCCTGCTGGCCATGGCGCTGCCCGGCTCGGTCTACGTCTACCAGGGCGAGGAGCTGGGCCTGCCGGAGGTGGAAGACCTGCCGGACGAGGTCCGCCAGGACCCGATGCACGCCCGCTCCGGCGGTACGAACCCGGGCCGCGACGGCTGCCGCATCCCGCTGCCGTGGTCGGGGGAGGAGCCTCCGTTCGGCTTCGGCGCGGGCACACCGTGGTTGCCGCAGCCGGAGGGCTGGCGCAAGCTGACGGCCGAGGCTCAGCGTACGGACCTCGGCTCGATGCTCAACCTCTACCGCACGGGGCTGCGCCTGCGCAGGGAACTGCTCGGGGACGGGACGCTGACCTGGCTGCCGATGGGTGAGCAGGTTCTGGCCTTCACCCGCGACTCGGGCCTGACCTGCGTCACGAACCTGGGCGCGGAACCGGTGCCGCTGCCCGCCGGCGAGATCCTGCTGGCCAGCGGCCCGATCGAGGACGGCCGCCTGCCCTCCGACACCACGGCCTGGTTGTCGGGAGGCTGACCGGTATGGCTCCGGCGCGAACCGGCGTCGGCGAGTCCCGCCCCCCGGCCACCGCACGGGGGGCGTGGCTCATTCCTCGTCCATGAGCCGGACCAGGATGTCCCAGGCCGGGGACGAGGCTCCGGGCTGGGACCGCTCGGCCAGGCGGGCGATGATGGGATTGTTGACGGCGCGGCTCTCGGACTGGCCCTGGTGGCCGGCGACCCACTTCTGGGTACGCTCCGCGAGCGCGACCAGGCGTGGATCGTCCGGCGGCCAGCCGTAGGCGGCGTCGTGTTCGAGGTAGAGCGCGCGGAACTCGGGATCGGCCATGGCCGCGCGCTTCTCGGCGATCCACACGGCGGCGTCCTCGGGCGAGGCGGTCTGCATGAGGATCCAGCCGTCGCGTTCCAGCTTGATCTGACGCTCGCTGATCCCGAGCCCGCGCAGGTCGTCGAGGTGGTCGGCGACCTCGGGGGAGACGTAGAGCCGGTCGCCGCCGCGCAACTGGGCGAGTTGACCGCGGACCCGCCGCAGTTGCGCGATGCGCTCATCGATGCCCTGGTCGACCTCGGCGATGGCCGCCGTGAGCGTGTCCTGGTCGGCGTCGAGCAGGTCCTTAACGCGGGCCAGCGGCACACCCGCACTGGCCAGGGTCCTGATCTTGACCAGGGCGATGGCGTCCTCGGCGGTGTAGCGCCGGTAGCCGGAGGAGTCGCGGTCGGGCTCGGCGAGCAGGCCGCGCTCGTGGTAGTGGCGGATGGTCTTGACACTCACCCCGGCGTACTCCGCGAGCTGCCCAATCGTGATCACGCCTGCCATCCTTTCACCCGGCCGAACTAAGCACGCCGGGTCATGCGGCCGCCGCCGTTGCGGAAGCGCGCCTGCCCGTCGCGGACGTCGTGGTAGGAGACCAGCAGCAGCCGCACGTACCCGTCGAACGCCTCCAGCGGAAAGCCGGCGGGCGCGAAGAGGCCGGGCCTGATCGGCACGTAGCGCTGCGGCGGAGCCGAGGTATTGCCGCCGGCGAACTCGGTGAAGATGCGCTCCTGCGTCTCGTCCTCCGGCTCGTACGTGGTCCGCTCCTCCAACTGGCCGTCCACGATGCTGACGTCGATGCGGAGCTGGTCGGAGCGGTAGGTGCCCACGTACGGGGACAGATCGACGTCCTGCTCCACCTCGGTGATCAGCGTGGGGATGCGGACGCCGAGATGCTCGCTCAGCAGCCATTCCAGGAGCTGGTCCTGCAGCATGAGCGCGGCCGGGGTGTTGCCGAAGGCGGCGAAGACCAGGTCGTGTTCGGGGATGACGCACAGGATGGACACGCCGCCGGGCGACGCGCCCGACATGGCCGCGACCGTGGTCTCGCCGAACGGGTACAACACCCAGCCCAGGCCCATCGGCGGGGAGTTCGGAGTCTGAAGGTCCCGCGAGACCTGCCGCATGAGAGCGGTCGACTCGGCCGACAGGACGCGCGCGCCGGCGGGGGACACGCCGCCGTTCAGGTGGGTGCGGCCGAAGGCGAGCAGGTCGGCGATGGTGCCGATCGGCGTGCCGCCCGCCGGTCCCCAGGCGTCGGGCAGCATGAACATGTTTGTGGGCCTGGGCGCCATGGTCTCGGGGTCGGGGAAGTGGCCGATCGCGGTGCCGCGCAGGATGGCCTGCTCGGCCGAGGTGCTGGAGTCCTTCATGCCGACGGGCGCGTAGATCTCGCGTTCGAGCAGGTCGGGGAAGGGCAGGCCGGTCACCACCTCCAGCAGACGGCCCGCGACGATCATGCCGCCGTTGGAGTAGCTGAGCTGCTCGCCGGGCTCGAACAGGGTGCCGCGGCTCGCCAGGCCGCTGACGTAGGTCTTCAGCGCGTCGCGGCCCTTGGCGTCGGGGAAGTACAGGTCGGCGTCGATGCCGTTGGTGTGCGAGATCAGGTGCCGGACCAGGATCGTGCTCAGCGCGAAGTCCGGCAGGTACTTCACCACCGGCGCGTCGAGGTCCAGCAGCCCCCGCTCGACCAGCCGCAGGACCAGCGTGGTGGTCAGGACCTTGGTGACGGAGCCGAAGAGGAACCCGGTGTCCTCGCGCATCGGCGCGCCGGTGGTGACGTTCGCGGTGCCGTGGGCGACGATGACCTGCTCGCCGGCGTGGTGCACGCCTGCGACGAACCCGGGGATGTGGTTGGCCTCGCAGTAAGCGGTGATCTGCTGCTTCAGGTTGTTCTCCATGCAGAGCATCGTCGAACCCTGCCCCAGGGGCGGGGTCAAGCCTCTTTCTCCGGGGATGTCAAAAAGCGCGGCACGGCACCGACCTTCCTGTGACAGACCCCCCGAAGACAGGAGCGACCATCATGGGCAAGGTGTTCTTCGACCTCGGCATGTCCCTGGACGGCTACGTGGCGGGGCCGAACGCGCGTCCCGGCAACCCGATCGGCGACGGCGGCCCCAAGCTGCACACCTGGATGTACCGCACGGCGGCCTTCGCCGAGCTGATCGGCGGAGCCCCGACCGACCGCCCGGCCACCGAGGACGACGCCCTGATCCGGCGGACGATCGAGCGGAGCGGCGCGACGGTGATGGGCCGGAACATGTTCGACGAAGGCGAGGTCGGCTGGCCGGAGGACGCGCCGTTCCGCCACCAAGTCTTCGTGGTGACCAACCGCGCCCGCGAGCCGTGGGCCAGGAAGGGCGGCACCACGTTCCACTTCGTGACCGACGGCATCGACAGCGCGCTGGCTCAGGCCAAGCATGCGGCCGGCGACAAGGACGTGCGGATCGCGGGCGGCGCGGACATCGTACGGCAGTACCTGGCCGCCGGGCTCATCGACGAGGGCAACCTCCACGTGGCCCCGGTGCTGCTCGGCGCGGGCGTGCGGCTGTTCGACGGGCTGCCGGACCCGGGCGCGGTCAAGCTGACGTCGCCGTTCGCGCACCTGAGGTTCCAGATCTCCTAGGATCACGGGATGGCACGGCTGCGCAGGACACCTCCGTACGAACTGGACCCGGACGCGCGGGCGCTCTACGACAAGATCACCTCAGGCCCGCGCGGCCGGTTCATGGTCGATGGCGACGGCGGCCTCACGGGGCCGTTCAACGCGATGTTGCTCAGCCCGCCGGTCGGCGATCCGCTCCAGGAGCTGGGAGCCGCCATCCGCTACCGCACCACGCTCACCGACCGGGCGCGGGAGCTGGCGATCCTGGTGGTGGCCGGCCACCACGACAGCGCGTTCGAGCGGGCGGCCCACGAGCCGATCGCCCGCGAGCTGGGGTTCACCGACGACCAGCTCCAGGCCCTGCGCGACGGCTCACCCCTGGACCTCGCCGACCCGGCCGAGGCGGCGGTGCTCGGCGTGGCCCGCGCCCTGGTCGCCAAGGGGGACCTGGACGAGGAGGAGTACGCGGCGCTGGGAGAGCGGGAGTTGTTCGAGCTGACCACGCTGATCGGCTACTACTCCACACTCGCCCTGCAACTGCGCGTCTTCAGGGTGTGAGCTAGGCGGACTCCCTGATCACCAGTTCGGTGGGCAGGATGATCGGATCGGTCGGGCCACCCTCGAACAGGTTGAGCAGCAGCTTGACCATGGCCGCCGCCTGCTCCGACACCGGGTGCCTGAGCGTGGTCAGCGGTGGTTCGGTGTACTTCGCCGCCTCGATGTCGTCGAAGCCCACCACCGCCACGTCGTCGGGCACCCGCCGCCCCGCCTGCCGCAACGACTGCAGCGCCCCGACCGCCATCAGGTCGTTGGCCACGAACACGGCGTCCAGCGCGGGATCGTCGCCCAGCAACTGGCGCATCGCCACCGCCCCCGACTCGCGCGTGAAGTCGCCGACCGCCACGATCGAGCGGCGGTCGGAGTCGCGCAGCACGTTGCGGTAGCCGGCCAGCCGGTCCTGGCCGGCGATCATGTCCTGCGGCCCGGCGATCGTGGCGATCCTGCGCCGCCCCGTCTCCACCAGGCGCCGGACCCCGGCCTCGGCCCCGCCCACGTTGTCGTTGTCCACGAACGGGATGTCCACCGGCACGGCGGGCCGCCCGTAGGAGACCACGGGCACGCGCAACCGCGACAACGCGGACGGCAGCGGGTCGGCGCCGTGCATGGACAACAACATCACGCCGTCCACGTGGCCGCCCGAGATGTAACGCTCCACCCGGGCGTGGCTCTTGGGGGAGGAGGCCAGCATCAGCACGACCTGCTTGTTGATCGCCTCCAGCTCCACCGACGCCGACCTGATCGCCGTGGAGAACAGCGGATCCTCGGAGAAGACCCTCGTCCCCGGCTCGCTGACGACCAGGGCGACCGAGTCGGTGCGCTGGGTGACCAGGCTGCGCGCGGCCGAGTTGGGCACGTAGCCCAACTCGTCGATCGCGCGCTGCACGGCGTCGCGGATGTGCGGCGCCACCGTGGTCTGCCCGTTGACCACCCGGGAGGCGGTGGCGCGCGAGACGCCCGCACGGGCGGCGACCGCCTCAAGCGTCGGGCGTCTCATATCCGCACCTGCCGGGATCGGAAGGGCCGCACCTGTCCGAAGGGCCGTGCCTGCCGGGAGAGCCGCACCTGTTGGGAGAGCACGTGAAAGAATCTACAGCCCGTTCCTGCCGATCACGTCCCGGTACCACAGCGCGCTGTCCTTGAGCACCCTGGTCTGCGTGCCGTAGTCCACGTGCACGATCCCGAAGCGCCGCCGGTAACCCTCGGCCCACTCGAAGTTGTCCAGCAGCGACCACACCAGGTATCCCCGCAGGTCGGCCCCCGCCTCGATGGCCCGGCGCACCTCGCGCAGATGCCCGTCCAGGTAGGCCACCCGCTGGTCGTCGTGCACCCGGCCGTCCTCCACGACGTCGTCGAAGGCCGCGCCGTTCTCCGTGACCATCAGCCCGACCTGCGGATAGTCCTGCGAGAGCCGGACGAGCAGCCGGGAGAGCCCGTCGGGCACGATCGGCCAGCCCATCGCCGTCGTCGGCGCGTCCGCGGCGGTGAACTTGACGTTCTCCGAGCCCGGCCACGCCGGTTCGGCCGGCAGGCCGGGGCCGGACTCGACCACGCACGGGTTGTAGTAGTTCACGCCGACCAGGTCGATCGGGGCGTTGATCAGCGCCAGGTCGCCGTCCAGGATGTGGCCGGTCCCGCCGTTGCGCGCCGCCGCCTCAAGGACCTCCTCCGGGTACGTGCCGTACACGGCCGGGTCCAGGAACTGCCTGGTCAGCAGCGCGTGGATGCGCTGCACGGCCGCCGCGTCCGCCTCGGAGGGCACCGCCGACGGGTCGTTGACCTGGGCGGGCGTGAGCACGGGAGCGGAGTTGACCACCAGCATGATGCTGCGGGCCCCCGCCTCGCGCAGCCGTCGCGCCGCCAGGCCGTGGCCGAGCAGCAGGTGGTGCGAGGAGCGCATGGCGCGGGCCGCGTCGTGGTGGCCCGGCGCGTGCACGCCGCTGCCGTAGCCGAGAAAAGCCGCCACCCAGGGCTCGTTCAGCGTGGCCCAGTCGGCCACCCGGTCGCCGAGCCGGTCGTAGACGGCCTGGGCGTAGTCGGCGAAGCGGTAGGCGGTGTCCCGGTTCGTCCACCCGCCCCGGTCTTCGAGAGCCTGCGGCAGGTCCCAGTGGTAGAGCGTTACATACGGCGAAATTTCGGCGGCTAGTAGTTCATCTACGAGCTTGTCGTAGAAAGCCAGGCCACGGGGGTTGATCGAGCCCTCACCGTCCGGCTGGATGCGCGGCCAGGCCACCGAGAACCGGTAGGCCCCCAGTCGCAGCTCGCGCATCAGGCCGATGTCGTCCCGGTAGCGGTGATAGTGGTCGCAGGCCACGTCGCCGGTGTCGCCGTCGGCCACGTTCCCGGGGGTGTGGGAGAAGGTGTCCCAGATCGACTGGCCCCGCCCGTCCTCCTTGACCGCCCCCTCGATCTGGTAGGAGGCCGTGGCGGCGCCCCAGACGAAGTCCTCGGGAAAGATCATCCCTTAACAGCTCCTTGCATGATTCCACCGATGATTTGCCTGCCGAACAGGGCGAACACGGCCACGAGCGGCAGGGTCCCGATCGCCGTTCCCGCCAGCCCCAGCACGTAGTCGTTGACGTATCCGCTGGCCAGGGTGGACAGCGCCACCTGGACAGTCGGATTGTCCGGGGTCAGCACGACCAGCGGCCAGAAGTAGTCGTTCCAGGCCGACATGAACGTCAGCATGCCCAGCACCGCCGCCGCGGGCCGCGCGGCCGGCAGCACGACGTGCCAGAACAACCCCCACGTCGTGCACCCGTCCACCCGCCCCGCCTCCAGCAGTTCGGTGGGCAGGGCGCGCGAGAGGTACTGCGTCATGAAGAACACGCCGAACGCGTTGACCAGCGCGGGCACGATCAGCGCGTAGTTGGTGCCGGTCCACTCCAGCTTCACCATGAGCATGTAGAGCGGGATGATGCCGAGCTGCGCCGGGACCATCATGGTCGCAACCGTGATCACGAGCATGATGTTCTTGCCCCGGAAGCGCAGCTTGGCGAAGGCGAACCCGGCCAGCGTGGAGAAGAACATCACCGCGACCGAGATCGACCCGGCCACGATGACCGAGTTGATCAGCGCCAGCCCGAACGGCACGGTGTCGAAGACCCGGGAGACGTTGGCGAAGAAGTTGCCGCCCGGGATCAGCGGGGGCGGCACCTGGCCCAGCGCCGAGTTGTGCCGGGAGGCCACCACCACGCTGTAGTAGAGCGGGAAGGCCGAGAAGAAGGCGACCGCGGTCAGGGTCAGGTAGCGCAGCCTCATCTTGACTCCTTAAGGCTGGAGACCCCCGGCTTCGGCCGTGGGGAGGAAGTCAAATCAGCCCGCCCTTCACCCTGCGCGTGATCAGGAAGTTGATCCCGGCGACGATCACCACGGCCACGAACATCAGCCACGACGCCGCGGAGGCGTACCCGAAGTCGAACGAGCCGCTGGCGAAGCCCTGCTCGTAGACGAACAGCGCCAGGGTCTGGAACTGCCGGTCGGGGCCGCCGGAGGCGATGCCGCCACCGCTGCCGGTGCTCTGCCCGAACAACATGGGCTCGGCGATGATCTGCATCGCGCCGATCGTGGAGACGATCACCACGAAGATGATCGTCGGCCGGATCATCGGGATGGTGATCTTGCGGAGCTGGGTGAAGCTGCTCGCGCCGTCGAGCCGCGCGGCCTCGTACAGATCGCGCGGTACGGCCTGCATCGCGGCCAGGAAGATCAGCGCGTTGTACCCGGTCCAGCGCCACATGATCATCACTGATAGCGCGATGTGCGAGGTGGCCGTGCCCGCCGCCCAGTCGATGTTCCCGGCCCCGAACCACGACAGCATCCAGTTGATCATGCCGAAGTCGCGGCCGAAGAGCTGGCTGAAGATCACCACCACCGCCACCACACTGGTGACGTTGGGCAGCAGCAGCGCGACCCGGAAGAAGGTCTGGAACCGCAGCCGCCGGTTCAGCAGGTGCGCCAGCCAGATGGCGAGCGCGAGTTGCGGCACGGTCGACAACACGCCGATGGACAGGGTGTTGAAGGTGGCGTTCCAGAAGTAGCCGTCGGCGAGCAGGGTGGAGAAGTTGTCCAGCCCGATGAACTCTTGCGTCTCCGACAACAACGTCCACTCGTGCAGGCTCACCCAGGCCGTGTAGACCAGCGGGAACAGCCCGAAGGCGCAGAACAGCAGGAAGAACGGGGCCACGTAGGCGTACGGCGACACCCTCACGTCGAGGGTGTGCCGCACGCTGCGCCTACGCCGTCGCGTGACCGCGATGGGGAAGGTGCTCATTTGATTTTCTTGACGTCCTCGAGCACCTGCGCCCACGCCTCGTCGGGGGTCTGCTTGCCCTGCTCGACGCGGCCGAGGCCGTTGCCGATGGCCACGCGCACGTCGCCCTCCTTGGGGCCGAGGTGCTGCGGCTTGAGTGACTTGGCGGCGTCGGAGTAGATCTTGCCGATGGGGGCGTCGCCGAAGAACGGCTTGGTGAAGTTCTGGATCGACGGGTCCTCGTACAGGGCCGGGATGGAGGGGAAGGTGCCCTCCTCCTTGAAGACCTTGGCCTGGTTCTCCTTCGAGGTGAGGAAGTTGATCAGCTCCGCCGCCTCCTTCGGGTGCTTGCTCTGCTTGGGCACCATCAGGTGGGAGCCGCCGCTGTTGCCGGAGCCGCCGGGCACGGTGGCGATGTCCCACTTGCCGGAGGCGTCCTTGGCCTGCTCCTGGATGAAGCCGGTCATCCAGGCCGGGCAGATGATCGTGGCGAACGAGCCCTTGGCGAAGCCGGTGTTCCACGGCGGGGAGAAGGCCGCCAGCTTGGCGGTCAGGCCCTCCTGGGTGAGCTGGTTCGACAGGTCCCAGGCCTTCTTCACCTCGGGGTTGGACTCCACGATGATGTTGTCCTGGGTGTCGTACAGGCCGGTCGCGGCCTGGTTGACCATGGCGCGGAAGAGCTCACCGGGGGAGTCGGTGAACTTGGCGCCGTCCACGTCCGCGCCGGCGAACTTCTTGCCGGTCGCGATGTAGTCCTCCCAGGTCGGCCAGAGCGCCGACACCTCGTCGCGCTTCTCGGGCAGCCCGGCCTTCTTGAACAGGTCCTTGCGGTAGCACATGGCCAGCCCGCCGACGTCGGTGCCCAGGCCCAGCACCTGCGAGCCGTCCTTGCTCATGCCCTGCTGCCACTTCCAGTCCAGGTAGTCGGCCTGCCGCTGGTCGAGCCCGAACTGCTTGAGGTCGGTGAACCTGCCGGGCTGGGCGGTGAAGGTGCTGATGTAGCCGACCTCGACCGCCTCGATGTCACCCGCCCCCGCGTTCGTGGCCAGCCGCTTGACCAGGTTGCTGTGGTGGTCGTTGAACTGGGTGACGTTCTCGACGATCTCGATGTTGGGGTGGGTCTTCTTGTACTCCTCGTAGAGCGGCTTGAAGCCGAAGTCGCCGAACAGGCCGATCGTCAGCTTGATCTTCTCACCGGGCTTGGCACTCGACTGGGCAGCGGTCTCTCCGCCGCCGCCGCCACCGCACGCCGTCGCCAGAGCGAGCAGGGACGCGGTGAGCAGGGGCAGGCCGAGCCGCCGGATGCGAGGGGTCATGGAAACCGTCCTGGGGTTCACGGTCGTGGAACTGATGAGAGAGCGCTCTCTCACGAGAGTCCCGGCGTTCACATGCCTGTGTCAACGGTGGTTAAATAACGATCCGTGTTACCCAAGAGAGCGCGTTCACGGACCGGCTATCCGGTGAGGGCGCGTCCGGCCATCCGGGCGTACATGCGGCCCGGGCTTGGGGCCTGGGTCAGGAAGCCGGGCAACATGGGCAGGCCGACCGCGAACGGGTCGAGCCGCCCGTACAGCTCGTCGGCGTCCGCGGGGCGGTCGTCCGGCTTCTTCTCCAGCAGTTGCGCCAGCAGCGCGCCCAGCGGCTCCGGCAGGCCGGGGATGACCGGGGGGCGCTGCTTGACCTGCTTCTCGAAGACCACGTAGTCGGTGGGCCCGGTGAAGAGTTGCCGGCCGGTGAGCATCTCGTGCAGGACGCAGCCGAGGGAGTACAGGTCGCTGCGCGGCTCGGCGATGCCGTGCTGGATCTGCTCGGGCGCCATGTACGCCGGCGTCCCCAGGATCTGCCCGATCCGGGTGAACGTGACGTCCGACTCCCGCAACATGGCCAGGCCGAAGTCGAGCACCTTCACGCTGCCGTCCGGGCAGAGCATGAGGTTGGTCGGCTTGAGGTCCCGGTGGCAGATCGCCAGCGCGTGCGCGGCCGACAACACCGCGCACGCCTGCGCCGCGATCGCCGCCGCCCACGACACCGGCAGCGGCCCGTGCTCGTGTACGAGGTCGGCCACCGTGACGCCTTCGATGAACTGCATCACCTGGTAGAGCCGCTGCTCGTGGGTGCCGAAGTCGTAGAGCACGGGCGCGCCGGGATGCTCAAGCCTGGCCAGGATGCGCGCCTCGCGGATGAACCTGCGTTCCAGCTCATGATCGGGGCCGCTGGGCAACCGCAGCAGCTTCACCGCGACCCGGCGATCGAGGTGGCGGTCGTGGCCCGCGTACACGGCTCCCATGCCGCCCTGCCCGAGGGGAAGGTCGTCGAGGTCATAACGGTCACCGATAACCATTGACCCCCCTCCCACGCCTACCGGAAAAAGTTACACCGTCAGGGCGGCGGCATGTGGCGACCAAGCCCGCCTCAAGGGGTGAGCCCGTGACCGGGCGGATGGAGGTGGCCGTCGGCCAGGCCGTCGAGACCCAGCCTGATCAACGTCTGTCCCAGCGTGGAGGTTTCCCTGATGGCGTCTTCGAGCACGGCCAGTTGCCTGAACGCCTCGCCGTAGGCCCGCTGCTCCTTCAGCGACAGCCGTGGCAGGCGCGTACGGCGCACGTCGAACCTGCTGGAGCCGGTCGTCACCCGGCCGCCGGCCGCGCGCAGGAAGCCGGCCAGGAAGTCGGGGTCCAGCCGGCGCGCGTCCACCCGGTACAACGTCAGGTGGGGCCCCAGCGCCGCACCCCCGCCGTCCTCCACCACCCGCACGGCCGAGTAGGAGGCCACCACGTCGCCGGGCCTGATCAGCACCAGCCCCTGCTGCATGGTGGTGTGCCCGGACGGCGCGCCGCCGTTGAACACGTCGTCGGAGGTCAGGACCGGTACGTCGCCCCCGTCCGCGGCCATCTTGGCCGGGGCCTGCGAGGTGGCCACCAGCCCTTCCTTGATCAGGTCGCCCAGCGTGGTGGCGGGCTGGTCGAGCGGCTGCTCCAGCACCTTCAGGTCCGGCGGCACCGCGGCGGCGGTCAGGAACCGGTCGCGCGCCTCGGCGAAGGCCCGTCCCACGTCGTCGTGCCGCTGGTGCCGGGCCGGCGTCATGTCGACCTCGTCGGCCAGCAGGTCGATGATGCGTACGGTCTGGTCGGAACGGTCCTCCAGGTACGCCTGCCAGGCCGGCTCCACGACGGACAGGTCGGCCGTGGCGTCCAGGATCAGCACCTCGGACGGCGGGCGCTCGCCCGCCGCCGGGCGGCGCAGCAACCACAGGTCGGAGCCGGGCAGTGCGACCACCGCCCGCAGCGCGCCCGCGCGCAGCAGGTTGGCGCGGATCCGGCGGCCCGCCTTGCGGCTGGCGGCGGCGGGCGGCATGAGGATGGCGACCAGGCCGCGCGGTTTGACGTGGGTGAGGCAGTGCTGCACCCAGGCCAGCTCGGGCTCGCCGCGCGGCGGCAGCCCGTACTCCCAGCGGGGGTCGCCGGTCAGCTCCTCATAACCCCAGGCCCGCTCGTTGAACGGCGGGTCGCACACCACCGCGTCGGCCCGCTCGCCGGCGAAGCCGTCGTGGCGCATGGAGTCACCCGCCACGACCCTGGCCTCGACGCCGCGCAGCCGCAGCCTGGCGGCGGTGATGGCGGCCGAGGTCTCGCTGAGCTCCTGCCCGAGCACCTTGCCCGCACCGGCAGGAGGGAACAGCAGTGTGCCGACGCCGCAGGCGGGGTCGAGCACGGTCGCGCCATCGCCGCTCACGAGCCGGACCATCAGCTCGGCGACGTCCTCGCGGGTGACGGAGAGCTGGCGGGAGTGGGCTTCGAGATAACGCTCACACAGGAACTCGTACGCGGCCGGCGCGCCGTGCTGCTCACCCAGCTCCAGCACGAGCCCCGCCAGCTCCGCGTCCAGCGCGCCCGATGTATCCAGCGAGCCCAGCGCGTCCGGCGCGCCCTGCCCGCCCGGCGCGCCGGGTCGCCGGTCGAGCTCGCCCGAATTGGCGTCAGCTTGGTGTGAGCCGTCCTGCCGGGAGCCGTCCACCTGGGGGCCGGCCGGGCCGAGGCCGTCGCCCGTGGCGTCGGCGGCCCTGGTCAGCAGGGCTCCGGCCTGGGCCACCAGCTCGCCCAGGCGCAAATCGCCCGCGGCTTTCAGGCGTTGCCAGACACGATCTCCCAGCGATACCTGGTAGGACTTCCCATAGCGACGCAGCCAGGACTCGACCTGCCGCAGTGAGAACAGCGGCTGGTTGGCGGTGCCGCCGATGGGCTGGGGGAAGTCGTCGTGGCGACGTCGCCAGTTGCTCACCGCGGCACGCCCGACACCCGCGAGCCGGGCGATGTCCCCGGCGTTCACGGTCGGGTCGTGGCTCATGAAGCCCACAGTAGTTCACAAGAGTCTTCAGCGCATCTGCTTGTGAAGTCTTTCAACCAATGATTTACTGCAAGGTATGAAGCACAACATCCGCTATGCCGCCGGATCAGACGTGGGCCGCCGCAGGGAGCAGAACGAGGATTCCGGCTACGCGAGCGGCCGGCTGCTCGTGGTGGCTGACGGCATGGGCGGGCACGCCGCCGGCGAGCTGGCGAGCTCGGCGGCGATCGCCGTCATGCGCGAGCTGGATGCCACGCTTCCCGAGACGGGCGCCGACCTGGAAGGCTCGCTGGAAGGCGCCGTCCACGAGGCGGCGCGCAGGCTGGTCGAGCTGGCCGACATCGACCCCGCACGCAGGGGGATGGGGACCACGGTCACCGCCATGCTGTGGGACGGCTACCACTTCTCCCTGGCTCATCTGGGTGACTCCCGTGGGTACTTGCTTCGCGACGGTGCGCTCTACCAGATGACCAAGGATCACACACTTGTGCAGTCGATGGTGGACGAAGGCCGGATAACGGAGGACCAGGCCGCCGTGCACCCCCGCCGTTCGATGGTGCTGCGCGTACTGGGCAGCGAGGGCAGGGCCGAGCCTGACATGGCGCTGCGCGAAGCCGAGCCTGATGATCGCTACCTCCTCTGCTCAGACGGGCTCACGACCGTGCTCGGGCCCGAGGTCCTGCACGAGGTGCTGACCACGGTGACAGACCCGGGGGCGGCAGTCCAGCGGTTGATCGATCTGGCCAACGAAGGCGGCTCTCCCGACAACGTGACCGTGATCGTGGCCGACGTGGTCGCGCCGGGCGCGGGGGACGCGGGCGTCTACCGCGTGGGCGCCGGCTCCTAACACGCGTAGTAGCGAGTCACACCAGTCACATCTGTCACTCTGCCTATATTTCGGCTCATATCAAGACACTTTCCCGGCGATGCGCGCAATTTCGCGATGGCGCTACTACAGTCCATCGTGATTTGTCGGTTTTCTGGGAGGAGTCACCCTGGACCCGATCGCGGATGAGCTGCTGAAGACGGTGCGGCAGGAACTCGGCTACAAGGAGAAGAACGGCCAGGTCACCAAGTTCGGCCAGTGGTACGCGGATCGCGTCCAAGACACCCAGTACCGCGACGCGCCATGGTGCGACATGTTCCTCGCCTGGGCCGCGGACAAGGCGGACCTGTCCGACTACGTCGGTGAGTTCGCCTGGACGCCCTCGCACGCGGCCTGGTTCATCCAGCAGGGCGCCTGGACGCAGAAGCCCGAGCCGGGAGCGCTGGTCTTCTACGACTGGCGCGGCGGCAAGAGCTACAAGGGCATCGACCACGTCGGGGTCGTGGAACGCGTCAGCGGCAAGAAGATCCACACCATCGAGGCGAACGTCGACCGCGTCTGGCTCAAACGCAAGACCAGGGAGACCGACAAGGTCGTCGGGTACGGCATCCCGCGCCTGGTCAAGGAGAACGTGGACCGGCTGGAGGAGATCCGCTCGACCGAGCGGCCGTTGGTGGGCCCGCCGCGTTCGGAGACCGGCGGTTCGGCGCTGGACTTCTTAGGCACCCCGCCCGCGCTGCTCGCCGCGATGGTGCTCATGACCGTCCTGCTCTCCCTCCGCGTGACGGGCCGCCGCCGCGGCCACCGCCGCCGCCCGTCCTGGCTCCCCTGGAGAACCACCCGCCCCCACGACGACCCCCAGCCGCCCGCGAGAATCCCGTCCCCCAGAAACCCCCTGGCCGGCGACGGAACGGCCGATGAACGGACGGCGCGGGTGCCGGCGGGCTCCGGCCGGCCCGCCCCCAAGAGACGCAAACCCTACGACCCGTCCTGAGCCGCGCCAGAGTCCTGGGCCGAGTCAGAGGCTCGGGCGTCAGGTCCGGGTCGTCAGGTCTGGGTCGTCAGGTCGATGATCGCCTTGATGTCGTTGTCGGCCGGTTCAAAGACCTCCGCGGCGCGCGCCAGCGGCACCCTCCGCGTGATCATCCGCTGCAGCCACTCCGCATCGGCCTGGGCCAGTGCCGCCGCCGCGTCGCGGAAGTGCCGCAGGTTCCCGTTGACCGTACCGAAGATCACGTCGTTCTCCAGGACGATGTCCCGGTTGATCACCCCGGCGTCCACCCGGTGCGAGCGCCCACCGGGTGAGAGCCCGCACAGGCAGACGATGCCCGCGGCGGCGGTGCAGGTCATGGAGTCGATGACGAGTTGCCCCGCGCCCGTGCACTCGATGATGACGTCCGGTTTGGCGGCGGCGAACGTCTCCAGGGTCGAGGCCGAGTGGTAGATTCCGCCCAGCGCCTCCACCAGGTCCGACTTGAGCCCGCGTCCGGCCCGGTCGAGCACGTGCACCTCAAGCCCCCGCTGCCGCCCGAGCAGCGCCGCCAGCAGCCCGATCGGCCCGGCGCCGGTGACCAGCAGCACGCGCGGCTCGTACCAGGCCCGCGAGCCGATCCGCTCGATCTGCTCCCACGCCTTGGCCACCACGGACGCGGGCTCGACCAGCACGCCGACGGCCGCCAGTGACGGGTCCAGCTTCACCGCGTAGGCGGCCTCGACGGTCCACAACTCGCTGGCGTACCCGTCGATCTCCTTGATGCCCCGTTCGGTGTAGCGGCCGTTGCGGCACATGTCGAACTCGCCGCGCGCGCAGGCTCCGCACGGTTCGGGGTCGGGCCTGCGTACGACGCCGACGACCAGGTCGCCGGGCGAGAACGCGGAGCCCTGCGGCACCTCCAGCACCCGGCCGAGCGACTCGTGCCCGATGACCATGCGGTCCCTGCCCGGCGGCGGCCAGCCGTACTCGGCCCGTTCCAGTTCCCTGTCGGTCCCGCAGACGCCCAGGGCCAGCCCCTGGACCAGCAACTCGCCCTGGCCCGGCTTGGGATCGGGCACCTCTTCCACCTCTAGCGTGCCCTTCACACCGGGCACGAACGTCAGCGCGCGCATCGCCGTCACCCCCTCGGACTGCCTCCTACCCAGGAGGCTGTTGGGAAATAGTAGGACGTCCTAGTATCTTCGTAGGTGAGGCCTCACGAAGGAGTGATCAGGCGTGCACGTCCCGGTACACCCCGTCCGTTTCGTCACCGCCGCCGCCCTGTTCGACGGTCACGACGCGGCGATCAACATCATGCGGCGCATCCTGCAGGCCCAGGGGGCCGAGGTCATCCATCTCGGGCACAACCGCTCCGTGGATGAGATCGTCACGGCCGCCATCCAGGAGGACGCCCAGGGCGTGGCGATCAGCTCGTACCAGGGCGGGCACGTGGAGTTCTTCTCCTACCTGGTGGAGCTGCTGCGCGAGCGCGGCGCCGGGCACGTCAAGGTGTACGGCGGCGGCGGGGGCGTGATCGTCCCCGAGGAGATCGAGCTGCTGCACTCACGAGGCGTCACCCGCATCTTCTCGCCCGAGGACGGCCAGCGCTACGGCCTGCCCGGCATGATCAACCAACTGATCGAAGAGTGCGACGTCGAGCTGGGCGACCCGCCGTCCGTGGAGGCCGTGGCCTCCGGCGACCAGGCGGCGCTGGCCCGCGCGATCACCCTCATCGAGTCCGGCCGCACCCCCGCCGGGCTGCTGGAGGGGCTCGCCACGGAGCGGCGCGCCCCGGTGCTCGGCATCACCGGTACGGGCGGCTCGGGCAAGTCCTCGCTCACCGACGAGCTGGTCCGCAGGTTCCGCGTCGACAACGACGACAAGCTGCGCATCGCGATCATCGCCATCGACCCCACCCGCAGGCGCGGCGGCGGCGCCCTGCTCGGCGACCGCATCAGGATGAACAGCCTCGGCCCTCAGACCTACTTCCGCTCCCTGGCCACCAGGGGCGCCGTCAACGAGGTGCCCGCCTGCCTCGACGACGTGATCACCGTCTGCCGGGCCGCCGGATACGACCTGGTGATCGTGGAGACGCCCGGCATCGGCCAGGGCGACGCGGGCATCGTGCCGCACGTGGACGTGCCGATCTACGTGATGACGCCCGAGTTCGGGGCGGCCTCCCAGCTTGAGAAGATCGACATGCTGGACTTCGCCGAGGCCGTGGTGATCAACAAGTACGAGCGGCGCGGCGCGGAGGACGCCCTGCGCGACGTGCGCCGCCAGCTCGTACGCAACCGCGAGGCGTTCGGCGTCTCACCCGACGAGATGCCCGTCTACGGCACCATCGCCGCCCGCTACAACGACTCCGGCGTCACCGCCCTCTACCACCACCTCAAGCCGCTGCTCCCGACCGGTTCCGGCAGCCCCGGGCTGCTCGCGCCGGTCGAGGGCCGCACGTCCACGGCGTCGGCCGCGATCGTCCCGCCCGCCAGGTCCCGCTACCTGGCCGACATCGCCGAGACCGTGCGCGCCTACCACGCCGAGACCCTCGCCCAGGCGGAGGTGGCCCGCCGCCACCAGCAGCTGACCGCCGTACGCGACCTGCTCGGTGCGGGAAGCGGCGGGCCGGCGGACGGGGGCGAGTCCGGCAGGGTGGCCGAGCTGATGGAGCGGGCCGGGCGGGAGTTGTCCGACGAGAGCCGGGAGCTGCTGGCCGGCTGGCCGGCGATCAAGGAGCGTTACACCGCCGACGAGCTGGTGGTGAAGGTCCGCGACCGGGAGATCCACACCCCGCTCTGGCGCGAGACGTTGTCGGGCAACCGCATCCCGAGGGTCGCCCTGCCCCGCTACACCGACCACGGCGACCTGCTGCGTTTCCTGCGCGGCGAGAACCTGCCGGGGATGTTCCCGTTCACCGCGGGGGTGTTCTTGTTCAAGCGCGACGACGAGGATCCGACCAGGATGTTCGCCGGAGAGGGCGACCCGTTCCGTACCAACAGGCGCTTCAAGCTGCTGTCCGAGGGCCAGCCGGCGACCAGGTTGTCCACGGCGTTCGACTCGGTGACGCTGTACGGCCACGACCCTGACCTGCGGCCCGACATTTACGGAAAAGTCGGCACTTCGGGGGTCTCGATCGCGACGCTCGACGACATGAAGGTGCTCTACGACGGGTTCGACCTGGCCGCTCCGAGCACGTCGGTGTCCATGACGATCAACGGCCCGGCCCCGACCATCCTGGCCTTCTACCTCAACGCCGCCATCGACCAGGCCAGGGACCGCTTCCGCGCCGAGCAGGGCCGCGACCCCGACGAGCACGAGGACGACCAACTGCGCGCCCGCACGCTCGCCACGGTCAGGGGCACGGTGCAGGCCGACATCCTCAAGGAGGACCAGGGCCAGAACACCTGCATCTTCTCCACCGAGTTCTCCCTGCGCATGATGGCCGACATCCAGGAGTGGTTCATCCGCAACGGCGTCAGGAACTTCTACTCGGTCTCGATCTCCGGATACCACATCGCCGAGGCCGGGGCGAACCCGATCAGCCAGCTCGCCTTCACGCTGGCCAACGGTTTCACGTACGTGGAGGCGTACCTGGCCAGAGGCATGAAGATCGACGACTTCGCGCCGAACCTGTCGTTCTTCTTCTCCAACGGCATGGACCCCGAGTACAGCGTGCTGGGCCGGGTGGCCCGCCGCATCTGGGCGGTGGCGATGCGCGAGCGCTACGGCGCGGGCGAGCGCTCGCAGAAGCTGAAGTACCACATCCAGACCTCGGGCCGCTCCCTGCACGCCCAGGAGATGAACTTCAACGACATCCGCACCACCCTGCAGGCCCTGATCGCCATCTACGACAACTGCAACAGCCTGCACACCAACGCCTTCGACGAGGCCGTGACCACGCCGTCGGCCGACTCGGTGCGCCGCGCCATGGCCATCCAGCTCATCATCAACCGCGAGTGGGGCCTGGCCAGGAACGAGAACCCGTTGCAGGGCGCGTTCATCGTCGAGGAGCTCACCGACCTGGTGGAGGAGGCGGTGCTGCGCGAGTTCGAGCGGCTGTCGGACCGGGGCGGCGTGCTGGGCGCGATGGAGACCGGCTACCAGCGCGGCAAGATCCAGGACGAGTCCATGTTGTACGAGATGCGCAAGCACGACGGCTCGCTGCCCATCGTCGGCGTCAACACCTTCACCAAGGACGACACCGGCGAGCCGGAGCCGCACAAGCTGGAGCTGGCCAGGGGCACCGAGGAGGAGAAGCGCTCGCAGCTCGACCGCCTGCGCGCCTTCCACGAACGCAACCGTTCGCAGGCGCCCGCCCGGCTCGCCAGGCTGCGTGAGGTGGCGATGACGGAGGGCAACGCGTTCGAGGCGCTGATGGAGGCGGCCCGCGACTGCTCGCTCGGCCAGATCACCGAGGCGCTGTTCGAGGCGGGCGGCCAGTACAGGCGCAACGTCTGAACAGAGCTGGCGGGGTTGTGACAAGGCGGGTTTTCGCCAGCCGGATGACCTTCACGGCGTCGGCATGAACCGGTGGAATCCGGTTCATGCCCCTCAAGAAGTTACCCGTCAGCCTGCTCGCCGTCGCCGTGGCGGCGACCGGCCTGGCCGCCATCCCCATGGCGGCACACGCGGAGACCGGCACCTCCCGGGATCCCGCGCTCCGCGAGACGGAGCTCACGCTCATCACCGGCGACCGGGTCCGGTACGTGGACGGCCCCGGCGACCAGGACACCGTCACCGTGGACCGGCCGGAGGGCGCCCAGGGCGGCGTCCAGGTCCAGCAGTCGGGCGGAGACGTCTACGTCGTCCCCGACGAGGCGGAGCCGCTGATCGCGGACCGGCGGCTGGACCGGCGGCTGTTCAACGTCACCGGCCTGGCCGAGATGGGATACCACGGCAGCCCGCCGGTGATCGTCTCCTACGAGGGCGCGACGCCGCGCTCGACGGCCGGAGCCCAGGTCGTACGCGCGCTGCCCAGCGTCAAGGGCGCGGCCCTGCGACTCGGCGCCGACCCCCGCCCGTTCTGGACCGCCCTGAGCGCCCCCGCCGCCAGATCGGGCGTGGCCAGGGTCTGGCTGGACGGCAAGTCGCGGGTCGCGCTGAAGGAGAGCGTGCCCCAGGTCGGCGCCCCGCAGGCGTGGGCAGAAGGGCTCGACGGCGCGGGCGTCAAGGTCGCCGTGCTGGACACCGGCGTGGACGACACCCACCCCGACCTCAAGGACCGCATCGCGGAGTCCACCAGCTTCGTGCCCGGCCAGGAGGTCAAGGACGTCAACGGCCACGGCACCCACGTGGCCTCCACGGTCGCGGGCACCGGCGCGGCCTCGGGCGGCGAGAACAAGGGCGTCGCGCCCGGCGCGCAGCTGCTCGTCGGCAAGGTGCTGGGCGACGACGGCTACGGCCAGGACTCCTGGATCATCGCGGGCATGGAGTGGGCGGCGGCCAGGGCCAAGGTCGTCAGCATGAGCCTGGGCAGCGACGTCCCCGACGGCGGCGACGATCCCATGGCCCAGGCCGTGGACGCGCTGTCGGAGCAGCACGGGGCGCTGTTCGTGATCGCGGCGGGCAACAGCTATGACGCGTACACGATCGGCGCGCCAGGGTCGGCCGCGTCGGCGCTGACCGTGGGCGCGGTGGACAAGAAGGATGAGCGGGCCGGGTTCTCCAGCATGGGGCCGCTCGACCGTACGCATGGGCTCAAGCCGGACATCTCCGCGCCGGGGGTGGCCATCAACGCGGCGCACTCGTCGTACAACACCGAGGCGTCGGGGCCGTACTGGAAGCTTCAGGGCACCTCCATGGCCACGCCGCACGTCGCGGGCGCGGCGGCCATCCTGCTGCAGCGGCATCCCGGCTGGACGTGGCAGCAGGTCAAGGACGTGCTGATGAGCTCGGCCAAGGCGCTGCCGTACGCGCCGTTCGAGCAGGGGACGGGGCGGCTCGACGTGGCGGCGGCCGTCAAGGCCACGATCACCGCGACCGGCTCGGTGCCCTCGGCGTTCTACGACTGGCCGCACGCCGCCGACGACCCCAAGGCGGACCGCACGATCGCCTACCGCAACGACGGCGACGCCGAGGTGAGCCTCGACCTCGCGGTCAGCGGCTCCGACGCGGCCACGCTGTCCGCGCCGCGGGTCACCGTGCCCGCCGGCGGCACCGCCGAGGTCACGCTGAGCATCGACCCGGCCAGGCTGGACCCGGACACCACGGTCTCCGGCCTGGTGACCGCCACCTCAGGGGAGACGTCCGTGCGCACCGCGTTCGGCGCGGTCAAGGAGCGCGAGCTGTACGACCTGACGCTGAAGCTGCGCGACCGGCAGGGGAAGGCCGCCGCCGGGCGGGTGGTGCTGGCCGGGCCGGACGGCAACATGGCGCCCTACGCGGTGGACGGTGAGCGGGTGCTGCGCCTGCCGCCCGGCGCGTACATGGCGTACTCGCTGCTGGAGGTGACGGGCGAGCGCGCCGACGCGCGCGGCATGGCGCTGCTGGTCGACCCCGAGACGGTGCTGGACGGAAACAAGGAGATCGTGCTCGACGCGGCGCGGGCCAGGCAGGTGCGCGCCACCACGCCCAAGCTCGCCGAACGCCGCCAGACCCACCTCGACTTCGCCAGGACCCTGCCGGGTCAGGAGGATCCGATCAGGCTCGGGTACGTGCTGCCCATCTGGTACGACAGCGTGTACGTCTCACCCACCGAGAAGGTCACCCAGGGCTCCTTCGACTACCTGACCCGCTGGCGCGTCGGCGAGCCGAACCTCACCCTGGACCTGCCCGGCCGCGACAAGCTGGTCACCACCGTGCAGGGCGGCTCCACCCTCACCGACGGCCGCTCGCTGCTGCGCACGGTCAGCGCAGGCAAGGGCGCGGCGCAGGACTACGCGGGCGTGGACGCCAGGGGCAAGGCCGTGATCGTGACCCGCAGCGCCGAGGTCTCCGCCGCGGAGCGGGCCGAGCAGGCCGTCGCGGCCGGCGCCAAGCTGCTGGTGGTCGTCAACAACGAGCCGGGACGCCTGTACGAGTCCTACGGCCAGGCGCTGCCGATCCCGGTCGCGCTGGTCACCCGCGACGCCGCGGCCGGGCTGGCGGGCAAGCTCGCCGTGGTCGAGCAGCGCAGGTACGCCTCCTACCTGTACGACCTGGTCGACCTGCACAAGGACGCCGTCCCCGACCGTGACCTGACCTACCGCGCCCGCGGCCTGGCCCAGGTCCGCGGCGTCTACCGGGGGGCCACGACCGGCCAGGAGGGCGGCGGGTTCCGCTACAGCCTGATGGAGGGCTGGGGCCCGGCGTTCGGGTTCCGCGAGCGTGAGTACTTCCCCGGGACGCGCACCGAATGGGTCTCCACCGGGACGACCGGCCAGAGCTGGTACGAGAACCACTTCATCGGCGGTGACGACGACTGGGAGATGCGGCAGAAGCCGCAGACCTACCGCGCCGGGCAGCACGTCACCCACGAGTGGTTCGCGCCGATCGTCAGGCCGCGGCTCAGCACCGAGTACTGGGGGCCGTTCCGTGACACCGGCAACGGCATGCAGTTCAACATCCCGCCGGTGGCCGACGGCACGCCGGGGCACTCCGGTGGCGGCGGCGACGAGTACGCGAACATGTCGATCGCGCTCTACCAGGGCGACAAGCTGCTGAAGAAGTCCGCGGGGCGCGCCCTGTCGTTCTGGGACGGGTTGCCCGAGGAGGCGGCGCCGTACCGGGTCACGCTCGACGTGAACAGGGACGCCGCCAGGTGGCGCACCTCCACCCGCACCCACACCGAGTGGGGTTTCACCTCGGCCGCGGTCGATCCCGAAGGCCCGTACAAGGTGGACATCCCGATGATGCAGCTCGACTACGACGTCAGGACGCTCGGCCCGATCGTCAAGATCGGCCTGTCGGCGACCACGCAGGAGTGGCTGGACTCGGCCAGCAAGGCCCGCAGGGCCACGCTCTCGGTCTCCTACGACGACGGAAAGACCTACCAGCCGGCCGTGCTGGTGCCGGTCGGCAAGGGTAAGTGGACCACCGCCGTCCGCGCCGGCTCCCTGTCGCTGAAGGCCACCGCCTCCGACGACAAGGGCAACACGGTGAGCCAGGAGATCATCCGGGCGCTCGTCAGCTGAATAACCGTGCAGTCACGATTCGGGGCCGAAGACGGCTATGTCGCCTTTGGCCCCATTTTCTCTCCCATACTTATCGGCGATCCGGCCGTTATCGGCGTTCCGGCCGAGCAGAGGGAGACGGGCACCGTGCTGGAGGCGCTGGGTCTCACGGCGGGCGAGGAGGCCGTCTACCGCTGTCTCATCGAGATGCCCGCGGCCGCCGCCGACCTCGCCGCGGCCCTCGACCGGCCACCCACCTCGGTGGAGGCGGACCTCACCGCCCTGATCGCCCGCGGCCTGGTCTCCCACCACGGCGGACGCCACGTCGCCGCCCCGCCGTCCGTGGCGCTCGGCGGCCTGCTCACCGCCCGCAGGGAGGAACTGCACACGGCCGAGCTGGCCATCGTGGCGCTGGCCGAACAACACCGGATGGCCGCCACCGACCGCGCCGCCGGCGACCTGATCGAGGTCGTCACCGGCGTGGAGGCGGTACGCCAGCGGTTCCTGCAGATCCAGTGGGCGGCCCGCGAACGGGTCCGCTCCTTCTCCACGGCGCCGTTCGTGGCGGTGCCGCCGAGCGACAACACCGCCGAGGACCGGGGGGTCGATCGCGGCATCGAGTACCAGGTCGTGATCGAGCGCGAGGTGCTGGCCACGCCCGGCGTGGTGGCCGGCATCGTCGACTCCGTGCGCAAGGGCGTGCAGGTCAGGGTGGCCGACAAGCTGCCCATCAAGCTCATGATGGCCGACGGGGAGCTGGCGCTGGTCCCGCTGACCACCGAGCCCGGCGGAGAGCCCGCAGCCGTGCTGCTGCACCGCAGCGGGTTGCTGGCCGGAGTCGAGGCGCTGTTCGAGGCGGTGTGGCGGCACTCCTACCCGCTGCGGGCCTCCGCTTGGGGCGAGTTGCAGGAGCAGCGGGAGCCGGTGATCGGCGAGCTGGACAGGAAAATCCTCGGACTGCTGCTCGCGGGCCTGACGGACGAGTCCGTGGCCGGGCAGCTCGACCTGTCGCTGCGCACTCTCCAGCGGCGGCTGCGGGCGCTCATGGATTTGGCCGGCGTACGCACCCGCGTGCAGCTCGGCTGGCACGCCGCCCGTAACGACTGGGCCTGACCAGGCCGTACGGTGGACGCCGATAGGATCAAAACCCCTGGGAAACATCGTTAACAGGAGGCTTTTCATGTCCGACGTCACCTTCAAGGGCAACCCCATCACCGTGGCCGGCACCTTCCCCAAGGCCGGCGACACCGCTCCCGCGTTCCGCCTGGTGGGCGCGGACCTGGCCGAGCGCACGCTCGACGACTTCGGCCAGAAGACCAAGGTGCTCAACATCTTCCCGAGCCTCGACACCGGCGTCTGCGCCGCCTCGGTGCGCCGCTTCAACGAGGTGGCCGCCGAGCACCCCGACGTGGCCGTGCTGTGCATCTCGGCCGACCTGCCCTTCGCCCAGAAGCGCTTCTGCGGCGCCGAGGGGATCGAGAGCGTGACCACGCTCTCGCTCATGCGGGGCCGTGAGTTCCTCGGGGACTACGGCGTCTCGCAGGAGAGCGGGCCGCTGGCCGGGCTGGCCGCGCGGGCGGTCATCGTGCTCGACGGGGACAACAAGGTGGTGTACTCGCAGCTCGTGCCGGAGATCACGACCGAGCCCGACTACGACGCCGCCCTGGCCGCCCTCAAGTAATCACCCTGCCTCACCCGGACGGCCGACCACGGCCACCGTCCAAGTGAGCCGCACCTCACCCGGACGGCCGACCACGGCCACCGTCCAAGAGAGCCGCACCTCACGCGACCCATACGCCGGGCCGCGTGAGGTGCGTGCGTACTCGGATCACTTGAGGCGCGTGCTCAGGTCGGATGTGAAGGCGGCGGCCAGGTCGAGCAGGTGCTGGTCGTCCGTGGCGGTTTGCTGGAAGTCCAGGATGAACTCCTGGGCCCCGGCCTCCGCCGCGTCGGCGAGGTAGGCGCAGTAGTCGGCCACCGATCCGCTGCCGGGCGGCGTACCGTGCTCGGTGATCATCGGGTTGGCGCGCACGATCATGCGCAGCCCGCCGGGATCGCGCCCCGCCTCCTCCGCCGCGCGGCGCACGACCTGCCACATCGACGTGAGCACGGGCAGCGGCACCGGAGCCGCCAGCCAGCCGTCGCCCCTGCGGCCGACGCGGCGCAGCGCCGCCTCGGTGAAGCCTCCCAGGTAGAGCGGCGGGCGGCGGGCCGGCTTGGGCTGGATGTTGCTGGGCGTGATCGTCCACAGCTCGTGCTCGAACGAGACGGGATCGGCGCCCCAGATCGCCTCCAGCGCGTCGAGAGTGGCGTCGTACCGTTTGCCCCGGTCCCGCCACGGCACCCCGACCGCGGCGTACTCGTCGGAGGACCAGCCGAGTCCGAGCCCGGCGTCGAGCCGCCCGCCACTGAGGCGGTCGATCGTGGTGAGCGAGCGCGCCAGGACGACCGGTGGATACCAGCAGGCGTTGAGCACGCTGGTGCCCAGCCGTACGGTCGAGGTGACCGAGGCGGCCACCGACAACACCGCGAACGGGTCGAGGTAGACCCGGTAAGCCTCGGGCATGTGCCCGTCGCCGCCCGGATAGGGGTCCTTCGGCGCCAGCGGCGTCAGCAGCCGGTCACTCGCCCACAGGCTGTGCAGGCCCATCGGCTCCGCCTCGCGCGCCACTCGCAGCACGCTGGACAGCGCCGCGAATCGGCCGTACTGCGGCACGGCCAGTCCGATCCTCATGCGTCAGTCCTTCCCGCCGACCTCGCGCAAGGTACGGCCGGCCTGCTCCCATGCTTCGGTCCTACCGCCCACCACCCCGACCAGAAGACGGTCTTCAGTCTTCACCAGCTTCGACCCTTCCCGCCCCCTCCGAAAGGGCGAAAGCGTCCGGAGATCTAAGCTGCGGTTGTGGATGACACCGGTGTGGCTGTGAAGATCCCCCCGACCGTACGGCGGATCGTGTCGCTGGTGCCGTCGCTGACCGAGTCGATGGCGGCGACCGTGCCGCAGGCGCTGGTCGGGGCGACCGACTGGTGTTCGCATCCGGCGGACCTCGACGTGGTCAGGGTCAGGGGCACCAAGAATCCCGACCTGGAGGCGATCAGGCGGCTGCGGCCCGACGTGGTGCTGGCCAACGCCGAGGAGAACCGGCCGCCCGACATCGAGGCCCTGCGCGAGTCGGGTCTCTCCGTCTGGGTCACGAAGATCGAGACGGTGGAGGAGGCGTTCGCGTCGCTGGAGCGCATGTTCGCCGTGGCGTGCCGTACGGAAGCGCCCGGGTGGTTGTCGCGGGCGCGGGAGGCGTGGCGCGCGCCCTGGGACGGCCCGCGAAGGACGGCGATCGTGCCGATCTGGCGCCGCCCGTGGATGGTGGTGGGCCGCGACACCTTCACCGGGGACGTGCTCAAACGCCTCGGCGTGGACAACCTCTACGCGGGCCACTCCGAGCGCTACCCCAAGATCCCGCTCGCCGAGCTGAACGAGCGCCGCCCCGACCTCGTGGTCCTGCCCGACGAGCCCTACGCCTTCACCCCGACCGACGGCCCCGAGTCCTTCCCCGGCCTGACCTGCGCCCTGCTCAGCGGCCGCCTGCTCACCTGGTACGGCCCCTCCCTCGTACAGGCCCCCGCCCTACTGAGACAGGCCCTCGGCTGACCCACACGCGGGTTCTCAGCTGACCGCGTCGGTCTTGTCGGCCAGGGCGCTGTCCACGGAGGTGGGGGAGAGCACGTGCTCCATGACGATCACCGCCATCCCCACGATCCCCGCCCGATCCCCCAGCGAACTGGTGACGATCTCCAGATTCCTGGTCGTGTACGGCAGGCTGCGCCGATAGACGACCTCCCTGATGCCCGTCAGATAGTGCTCCCTGGTCTCCGCCATGTCCCCGGCCAGCACCAGCACGCCCGGATTGAGCAGGCTGACCGCCGTGGCCAGCACGAGTCCCAGCGTGCGCCCGCCCTCCTGGACGCAGGCGATGGCCTCGGGATCGCCCGCCTGCGCGAGCCTGACCACCTCACGGCTGGAGGGCATGCCCAGGTCGGTGGCCAGGGCGTGGCCGCTGGCCAGGGAGGCCACGCAGCCGCGCGAGCCGCAGGTGCAGACGCGGTCGTCGGTCTCGCGTAGCCGCACGTGCCCGATATTTCCGGCAGCCTCCTCAACGCCGCGATAAATCTGTCCATCGAGGATGATTCCGGTTCCGATTCCCGTGGAGACCTTGACCAGGATCAGCGAGGCGGTGTCCCGCCAGAAGGACCACCACTCGCCCAGCGCCATCGCGTTGGCGTCGTTCTCCACCAGGATCGGCACGTCGTACATCTCGCCGAGCGCCTGCCCCACCGGGTGGTCGTCCCACCCCGGCATCAGGAACGACCTGATCACCCGGCCCGTGGTGTGATCCACCGAGCCGGGCAGGTCCAGGCCGATCCCGCACACCTCGTCGGCCGGCCGCCCCACCCGGTCCAGCAGTCGCTGGAAGGCGTCGCGCACCCACGACAACACCGCCTCGGGGCCGAGTTCGATGCGCATCTCGGTGCGCGCCTCGGCCATCGGGCGGGCGGCCAGGTCGGTGAGCGCCACCCTGGCGTGGGTGGCGCCCAGGTCGGCCACCAGCATCAGGCGCCTGGTGGCGTCCACGTCGAGCACCGAGGGCGGTCGCCCGCCCCCGGAGGTCCCGACGCCGGACTCGTGGATGTAGCCGGCGTCGATCAGCCGGTCGACCCGGTCGGTGATCGTCGACCGGGACAACCCGGTGTACTCGATCAGTTCTTTGCGCGTACGGCAGGAACCATTGCGGATGAGCTGGAGGATCTGGCCTGCCGTGAGCATGGTCTATCCCTTCTCCGCGCCTGCTGTGAGGCCCTCCGTCAGCAGCCGTTCACTGGCGAAGAACACGATCACGATGGGCAGCGTGAGCACCACCGATCCTGCCATCAGGACCGTCGTCGGGATCTCTATACTTCCCGCGAGCTGGGAGAGCCCGAGCGAAACCGTCCAGTTCTCTCTCCTGTCCACCAGGAAGAGCAGGGCGAACAGGAACTCGTTCCACGCGATCATGAACGCGTAGAGGCCGGTGGCCATCAGCGCGGGCTTGGAAAGCGGCAGCACCACGCGCCAGATGGTCGACAACCTCGTGCACCCGTCGATCGCGGCCGCTTCCTCCACGCTTTGCGGCACGGTCTCGAAGTAGTTGCGGAGCATGTATACCGTGACAGGCACCGTTTGCGCGATATACACGAGGATCAGCCCGACCAGTGACCCGCGCAGCCCGATCATGGTGAACAACACGAACAGCGGGATGGCCAGCACGATCGCCGGGAACAGGTAGACCGCGAGGAACAGGAAGTGCACCTGCCGCCGGCCGAAGAAACGCAGCCGCGCGACCGCGTACGCGCCCGGGATCGAGATCAGCAGCGTGACCGCCACCGAGGCCACCGCGATGATCGCGCTGTTGCGCAGGAAGTCCAGGAAGCCCTGCCTGGTCAGCACGTTGACGTAGGTGTCCAGGGTGAAGGCGCGCGGCCACAGCGAACCCGGTTCCAGGATGAGCTCCTGGATGTCGCGTACCGACAACATCACCATGTAGAAGAACGGGAACGCGGTGATCAGGAAGAGGAACGCGATCACCAGCGGCCTGAGCACCGCGAGCAGGCCCCGCTCGAACCTATCCCTGCTCATCGCGTTCACCTCCTCCGAAGAACCTCAGATAGATGACCAGGAAGACGACCAGGAAGATCGCCAGCACGATCGCCTGCGCCGCCGAGGCGCCGATGTCGTCGCGCGAGGTCAGGAAGTTGTAGACCCGCACGCTGACCACCTCGGTGCCGGCTCCGCCGCCGGTCAGCAGGTAGACGTCGTCGAACTTGGTGAAGGTGAACACGAAGCGCAGCACCGACAGCAGGGCGATGATCCGCCAGAGTTGCGGCATGATCACGTACCGGAAGCGCTGGGTGGGCGTGGCGCCGTCCACCACCGCGGCCTCGTCCAGCTCGGCCGGCAATGCCTGCAGCCTGGCCAGGATGAACAGGAAGGCGAACGGGAAGTACCGCCACGCCTCGAACGCGATCACCGTCAGCAGCGCCACGGGCACCTTGATGCCCAGGAAGTCGCCCTGGGCCTGGGTGAGGAACGCGATCGGCTCGCTCAGCCAGGTGTTGACGATGCCGTACTGCGGGTTGAGCATCGTTTCCCACAGAAAGGCCACCGCCACCACCGGGGCCACGTACGGGATCAGGATCGAGGCCCTGATCAAGGTGCGGCCGACGAACCTGTCACGCAGTGCCAGCGCCGTCACCAGCCCGATCGCGATCGACAACGCCGTCCCCGCGACGGTGTAGACGAGCGTGTTGACCAGTGACGACCAGAAGCCGGGCTCGGACATCACGTACGTGAAGTTCTCCAGCGTGTAGTGCCCGAAGACACCCACCCGCCGGATGTTGATCAGCCGCGCGTCCTGGAACGCCAGCATGATCGCCCACAGCAGCGGCAGCACCACCACGACCAGCGTGATGATCAGGGTCGGCGAGATGAGCGCGAGCCCGGCCCGCCCCTCCTGCTCCCGCAGCGTCCGTCCCCGCCGCGCCCGGTGCGCCGGCGACGGTGGCTTCGGCCCCGTCGTACGAGCGGGTGCCGTGGTCACTGCCTGATCCCGCGCTTGATGCTCTCCATGTCCGCCTTGGCCTGGGCCGCGGCGGCCTGGGGAGTCAGTGACCCGTCCACGACCGAGCTGAGCGCCTTGGGCACGGGCAGTTCGCCCATCGCGGCGCCGACCAGCTTGCCCTGGCCCTGCGGGATGCCCCACCTGGCGAAGGTGTCGGGGCTCTTGCGCAGGGCTTCCAGCACGTCGGCCGGGTAGGTGTCGGCCAGCGGCTTCTTGGCGTCCACGCCGGCGGGCAGCTTGTTCCACTTGTCCTCGAAGCCCTTGCGGGTCGGGAACTTGCCCTCCGGCGCCATGCCGATCCAGCGCTCGTAGCCCTCGTTCATCAGGTAGGCGACGAACTTGCCCGCCGGGTCCTTGGCGGCGTCACGGGTGATCACCCAGGAGACGATCTCGCCGAACTGCGCGGGCGCGCTCCCGTCGGGCCCCTTCAGCGCGGTGACCACGCCGGTGTTCTTGGCCAGCCACTCCGGATCCTTGCGACATTCCGGGCAGCTCGGCAGCGCGTCGTTCCGCAGCCCCGCCATCTCGTCGAGGATGAACGACGACCAGATCATCATGGCCGCCGTGCCCGAGAAGTACGTGGCCCTGGTGGAGTCGACGTCCTGCTTGCCCTTGACGGAGTAGGTCTTCGCAAGCTTCGAGTAGAAATCGAAGGCTCTGACGCACTGCGGCGAATCAAGGGTGATATTTCCGGAACTGTCGACCAGCTGGCAACCGTTCGCCAGCGCCACGTGCTCGAAGCTCTGCGCGGTGAAGCCGTCCTTCGGCGCGATGGCGAGGGTGATGCCCGCGACCCCGCCGGTGTTGAGCTTGGCCGCGGCGGCCTCCAGCGCCTCGTAGGTGTCCGGCGGCTGCAGCCCGGCCTTCTCGAACAGATCCTTCCGGTACAGGATGAGCTGCGCCCACCCGTCACTGGGCACCGCGAGCAGCTTGCCGCCCGAGGTGTTCAGCTCCAGCGCCCGCGGCGAGAAGGTGTCGCGGCCGAGCTGGTCGACGACCTTGCCCGGGGTCTCGGTGTCGAGCAGCTCGTTGGCCTCCAGCTCGCGTACGGAGGCCAGCTGGGTCGCGCCGATCACGTCGGGCAGGTCATCGGCCGCCGCGGCCGCGGTGAGGGTCTGGCTGAACTGGTCCTCGTCCACGCCGACCAGCTTCACCTTGATCCCGGTCTTCTGGGTGAACTCGGCGACGATCTTGTTCTGCACGGCCATCCGGTCTTCGATGTTCTCCAGGGTCCAGACCGTGATCTCGTTGGTGGCCGGCTGCTCGCCACCGCCGTCGCCGCAGGCCGCCAGGGAGGCGGCGGCCAGCAGCGCGACGGAGAGGACGGCGGTTACCTTCTTCGGCATGGCACGCTCCTCTGCTTGGGGAATATGCCGCCTTTACCCGTGGACGAGAGGCCGCAACGTGCGGTAGGCGATACCGAGACCGGTCTGTACTCTCTCCGTGCTTCCGCTCCATACGGGATCTTCGTGCTCGACGGAGACCACACCGTCATAACCCCCCTCATAGAGCGTGTCGATCACCCGGGTCCAGCCGACCTGCCCCAGTCCGGGCACGCGGAAGCGGTACCAGCCCTTCTCGCCGCTGATCGGCCCGTGGAAGCCGTACCGGTCGATCGCGCCCGGCAGGATCTGGGTGTCCTTGGCCTGGACATGCGCGATGTTCCGGACATACGGCACCAGTGCCGCGACGGGGTCGATCCCGAGCGCCACCAGGTGCGAGGGGTCGTAGTTGAGCTTGAGCCCCAGCGTGAACATCCACTCCCACAACTCGGGGGAGTAGGCCAGATTGCCCGGATACCCATCTGGATGCCAGCTCTTCATCGTGCAGTTCTCGATGACGATCTCGACGCCGCGCTGCCTGGCGTACTCGACCAGCGGGCCGAACACGTCGGTGGCCAGCTTCAGGTTCTCGCTGACCGGCCGCCCGGGATCCCGGCCGACGAACGTGCCCACCGTGGGACAGCCGAGCGCGGCGGCGGCGTCCACACAGCGCCTGACATGCGCGTTCACCTCCGCCCCAGCCTGCGGGTGCAGATTGTTCTCGTAGTACGCGATCGAGGAAAGCGTCAGTCCGGTCTCCGCGAAGATTCGCCCGACTCGGGCGTATTCAGCGTCGTCGAAACGATCCACTCTGATGTGATTTCTGGCATCAGAAGATGGCCATCCGGCGACCTCCAAAGCCTGGAATCCCAGGTGTACGGCCCAGCGTGCTATGTCGGTAAGATCACTTTCCGGAAGACACGCAGTCAGAAACCCCAATTTCATCAGCCACCTCCGACGGAAGTCGTAGACTTAAGAGTGTTACGCGCGCAACTATCGCGTGCAAACCAGCACTAAATCTTTGACTTTTGTTTGATCATTAAGCGTAAGTGTGGGGAATGCGCGTCATCACCTTCCAAGAGCCAGGCAATGTCCGCGTCAGCCTGGAGTCGCCCGCCGAACTGGTCCCGGGCACAGTGCGAGTTCGCACTCTCTATTCAGGAGTCTCAGCGGGCACCGAACTCACCGCCTATCGCGGTACAAATCCATATCTCACTCGCAAATGGGACACCGAGCGCCGGCTCTTCGTCGAGGGGCAGACGCACACATATCCGCTGTCGGGGTGGGGCTATCAGGAGGTCGGCGAGGTGGTGGAGGCCGCGCCCGATGTGGCCGACCCGCCGGTCGGCAGCCTGGTGTGGGGCATCTGGGGCCACCGCACCGAGGCCGTCGTCGCGGCGGACAAGCTCGTCGGCCACGTGCTGCCGCCCGGCGCCGACCCCCTGACCGGCGTCTTCGCCAGGGTGGGCGCCATCGCGCTCAACGCCGTGCACGCCGCCGACGTACACCTCGGCGACCAGGTCGCGGTCTTCGGCCAGGGCGTCATCGGGCTGCTCGCCACCCGCCTGGCCGTGCTCAGCGGCGCCAGGGTGGTCGCCACCGACGCCATCCCCGACCGGCTGGAGCTGGCCAGGAGGTTCGGCGCGGCCGAGGTGCTCGACGTGGCCGCCGGCTCGGTCGCCGAGTTCATGCGCAAGCGCGTCGAGGGCGCCGACACCGTCATCGAGCTCAGCGGCAGCCACTTCGGCCTGCACGAGGCGATCAGGTCCGTCCGCAAGGGCGGCCGGGTCGTGGCCGCCGGCTTCTACCAGGGCGACGGCATCGGGCTGCGGCTCGGCGAGGAGTTCCACCACAACCAGGTCCAGCTCATCTCCTCCCAGATCGGCGGCGTCGCCTCGTGGCTGGCCCACCGGTGGGACGTCGAGCGCCTGCAGCGCACGTTCATGGGGCTCGTGCACCGCGGCGAGATCGACGCCGCCGGGCTCATCAGCCACGTGATGCCCATCGACCGGGCCGCCGAGGCTTTCGACCTGCTCGACAAGCACCAGTCCGAGGTGCTCCAGCTCGTCTTCGACTTTGAGGAGTCACAGTGAAGCTCGCCGCACAGGAGCAGCTTCTGCCCGGTCGTTCGCTCCAGGAGAAGTACGCCTTCGCCCTCGATGCCGGCTTCGACGCCATCGAACTACGCGGCAAGGGCGACTTCCACTTCGCGGGCCGGCTCACGGAGCTCAAGAGGGCGCTGGCCGACGGCGTGGTGATGCCGACGGTGTGCGTGGACATGCCCCATTTCATCGGCGACTTCGATCCGGCCAAGCGCAAGGACGCCATCCAGCAACTGCGCTCGCAGCTCACCGTGATCGGTGAGCTGGGCGGCATCGGCGTCATGACGCCCGCCTCCTGGGGCCAGTTCTCGCGCCGGCTGCCCCCGTTCGAGCCGCCGCGCAGCCCCGAGGAGGACCGCGAGGTGCTGGCCGAGGCGCTGGGCATCCTCGGCGAGCACGCGCACCGCAACGGCGTGCTGATCATGCTTGAGCCGCTCAACCGCTACGAGAACCACATGGTCAACACGCTCGCGGAGGCCGTCTCCTACTGCGCCATGGACTCCATCAGGATCGTCGGCGACACCTACCACATGAACATCGAGGAGGACGACCCCTGCCGCGCGCTGGTCGAGGCGGCCCCCTACCTCGCGCACATGCAGATCAGCGAGTCCAACAGGAACCAGCCGGGCACCGGTCACCTCGACTGGGGCGCGCAACTGGCCACGCTCGACGCGATCGGTTTCGACGGCTACCTCGCCCTGGAGTGCCGGCTCCGCGGCGAACCCGAGATCGTCCTTCCCCAAACCGCAGCATTCGTCAGGAAATACCTATGATCCTCCGCGACGCCGTGCGCATCCTGGTCAGCAACTGGGACGGCAGTTACACGGTTCCCTCCCGTCGCCTCTACCCCCACCAGTGGAGCTGGGACTCCGCCTTCATCGCGATCGGCAACGCCCGATGGTCGCCGCGAAGGGCCAGGTCGGAGCTGCTGACGCTGTTCGGGGCCCAGTGGCATGACGGCAGGGTGCCGCACATCGTGTTCAACCCCGAGGTCCCCGAGGGCGCCTACTTCCCCGGGCCCGAGTTCTGGCGGACACGGGCCCCGTCGGGGGTCAGCACCTCCGGCATCGTCCAGCCCCCGGTGCACGCGCTGGCCGCCTGGAAGATCCACCTGGCCGAGCCCGATCCCGCGTTCCTGCGCCGGATCTACCCCCGGCTGGTGGCGCAGCAGGAGTTCCTGCGCGACGCCAGGCGCTCGGCCGAGGGGCTGATCTCGATCGTGCACCCGTGGGAGTCGGGCATGGACAACAGCCCGGCCTGGGACCTGCCGCTGGCGGCCGTGACGCCGGGGCCGCTGGGTTTCGTGCGCCGGGACCTCGACAGTGTCAGCGCCGAGGAGCGGCCCACCGACCGCGACTACTACCAGTACATCGAGCTGGCCAAGGCCTACCGTGAGTCCGGCTACCGCGAGCCTGGCGCGTTCCAGGTCGAGTGCCCGCTGTTCAACGCCGCCTACGGGATGGCGGAGGCGACGCTGGCCAAGATCGCCGAGGTCATCGGCCTGGACTCCGGGCCGCACGAGCGCGAGGCCGCGGCCATTACCCGCGCCATGGTCAAGCACCTGTTCGACGGGCGCCTCTTCCAGGCCCGCGATGTGCCGTCCGGCACCGTGTTGCGTTCCAGTAGCGCCGCCGGGCTGACGCCGCTCATGTTGCCGGGGTTGTCGCCCGAGGTCGCCGACGCGCTGATCGGGACCGCGCTCGACCGGTTCGGCATCAAGGAGATGCCGCTGCCCAGCTATGCCCCGGACGCGCCCGAGTTCGACGCCGCCCGCTACTGGCGCGGGCCGAGCTGGGTCAACGTGAGCTGGCTGGTCTGGCAGGGCCTGCGGGAGCGCCGCCCCGACCTGGCCAGGACGCTGGCCGACTCGATCATGCGGGCGGTGTGCCTGTCGGGCTTCCGCGAGTACTTCAACCCGCTCACGTTGCGCGGTCACGGCTGCCGGGACTTCAGCTGGTCAGCCGCCCTCATCCTGGACATCGTGGCGGAGCACAGCCTGAACGGACTGAAGCCGTCGTGCCGCGAGATCGGTCAGGAACCGGGGGCCGTCAGAAAAAGCGACGACGTCGGTGATCACGTGCTCGCGTAGCCGCCCGCCGCACTTCCTGAGCAGGGCGATGGTCTCGTACGAGAGCCGTTCCCTGTCCCAGGCGTGGGCCAGGCCGCGCGGCACCCGGCCGATCTGGGCGCAGCGCAGGGCCAGCCCGTTGTGGTGGAACTCCTCGCCGAGCCGTACCTCGTCGGCGCCCTGGGTGTAGAAGGCCAGGTCGACGAGCGTGCCCTGCGGGCGCAGCAGCCGCAGCCCGAGCGCCAGCGCCCTGGCCTGGCCGCGGCACTGGAAGACCACGTCGGCGCCGCGGTCGCCCGGGGCGTGCCGCCAGCGCTGCTTCAGCGTGACGGCCGGGTCGTCGCCGGCGGTCAGCGTGCCCGCGCCGAGCGCCGCGGCGATCTCCAGCCTGGCCGGGGTCTCGTCCACGACGACGACCTCGGCCGCGCCGCCGGAGATGGCGAAGGAGGCCGTCAGCAGGCCCACCACCCCCGCGCCGACGACCACGACCCGCCGCCCCTGTACGCCGTCCCCGAGTTGTCGCACGGCAGGGCCGTGCAGGTCGTGTGCCGCGTGCAGGAGGCCGTTGGCGCAGATCGGGCCCATGTGGGCGACGTAGATGCCGAGCATGGGGTCGAGGTCGCCCGGCAACTCCACGAACCTGTCGGTCATCGGGTCGGCCACGTACGCCGTGCGGTGCCCGTAGGCCATCGCGACCAGCGCGCCCTCGCGCACGGCCCGGGTACGCGTCTCGACCACCCGGCCGACCTGCATGTACCCGATGCCCCGCACCGGATACGACACCGACGGCTCCCCCTCGGAGAAGAGCCCGAGCGCCGGGTCCCAGGTGGCGGAGAGGTAGGGGTTGGTGCCCTTGACGAAGGTCAGCTCGGTGCCGGCGGAGATCCCGCTGTAGACGGTCCGCGCCAGGAACCCGCCGTCGGGCACGCCGGGCAGCTTCTCCTCGACCAGGCAGACCTCGCCCGGCTTCTCGATACTCAGGACTTCACTCGTCATCGAGCATCACCGGCCTCTGTTCGGCGGCGGACCGGGCGAGCGCGAGCGCCAGGCGGTGGGTGCGCAGCGCCTCACCGTACGGTACGCGCACATCGGCCGGCCTGCCCTGTACGGCGTTGATGAACTCCCGGTCCACCCGCACCTTGGCCTGCCCGTCGTCCTCGATCACGCGTTCGCCGTCCACGAGCAGCCGCGTCTCGCTGAGCTCCAGCGCTATCCCGTCGGCGCAGACCTCCAGCCCGACCCGGTGTTTGTGGGCGAGCAGGCAGGAGGTGGCCAGCAGCCCGGCCGCCCCGCCCGCGAAGCGCATCACGGCGGCCGTGGCCTGGTCGACCTCGCCATCGACGGTGCTCCCATCCGGTACGGCGTGCACCATGGACACCTCGCCCACCAGGAGCCGCGCCAGGTCCAGGACGTGGACCGCCTGCTCGACGATCTGCCCGCCCGACATATCGGGATTCCGCCACCAGGCCACCGGGGGCACCTTGTCCAGCCAGTGGCCGAGCGCGAGGCGTACGGGGCGTTCGGCGAGCAGGTCGTGGGCCTGCTGAACGATGTTCAGGTAACGCCAGTGATGCCCGACGGCGGAAACCAGAGATCTCTGCTCGATTTCGGACGCGATCTTTTCTGCGGTTTTGAGATCCAGCGAAAGGGGTTTTTCCACGAAAATCGGGAGATTGCACGACAGAACATCATGTTCCGGGTTACCGTGCGCGAAAGGAGGCACGCAGACGTAGACAGCGTCAAGACCGCCGGCACTGAGCAGGTCCGCATGGCCGCCATAGGCGGGGGCCCCATGCTTTGAGGCCAGCTCCCCGGCCCGTTGGGGGTCCGTGTCGGCGATTCCAGCGATCGTGACATCGGGGAACCCGGACAGGACGTTTGCATGGCGAACGGCGACATTTCCGGCACCTACGATGCCGACTCGGGTCATAGGGGACACAACCCGGCATATGCCACGTCCAGGTCGAATCAAACAAACATGTTCGATCCCCTATAGACCGGGCAGAAGCCGTGACCTTATGAGATCGGGGCTGATGCATGGAGAGAGAGATGCGAGCCTTGGCCAGGGTCCAGGAGTGGTACGGTCCGCACTCCAGCACCGCAGCCGAGTGGCCGGTGGACGCCTTAATGATGGCCAAGGGAGAGACCACGATCAGCGTGGTCCTGCCGGCACGTGACGAGCAGGAGACGGTGGGTGACATCGTCTCGGTCATCCGCCGTGACCTTGTCGAGCGCGTACCACTCGTCGATGAGATCCTCGTCGTCGATTCCAACTCCACCGACGCCACCGCGCAGCGGGCCCGTGAGGCCGGCGCCCGCGTGGTGGCACAGAACGAGGTGCTCTCCCACCTGCCGCCCCTTACGGGCAAGGGAGAGGCGCTGTGGAAGGGGGTGGCCGCCTCCAAGGGGGACATCATTGTCTTCGTCGACGCGGACCTGCGCAGTTTCGGCCCGCACTATGTGTCGGGACTGGTCGGTCCGCTTCTTGTGGACGGCGACACCCATTTCGTCAAGGCAACCTACGAGCGGCCGTACATCGGCTCGGACGGCATCGCCCAGCGGGGCGGCGGCGGACGCGTGACCGAGCTGGTGGCCAGGCCGCTGCTCAACATGTTCTGGCCGGAACTGGCGGGTTTCGCCCAGCCGCTCGGCGGTGAGTACGCCGCACGGCGCGAAGTGCTCGAACGGGTGCCCTTCGTCACCGAGTACGGCGTGGAGTTCGGACTCCTGGTGGACCTGCTCCAGCTCGTCGGCCTGGACGCGATGGCCCAGGTGGACCTGGGGCACCGCACGCACACCCACCAGTCGATGACCGCGCTCGGCCGCATGGCCGGGCAGATCATGTTCACCGCCTGGTCACGCCTGGAGCGCCAGGGCCGCGTGCTGGCGTCGGAACCCCCGGCGCACACGCTGCTGCAGTTCGGACTCGAAGGCCAGGCGGGCCTGGTGGACGTGGCGGTGGCGGAGCGACCTCCGCTCGTCTCCCTCGTGCTTGAGGAGGATGTGGCATGAAAGTCCTGGTGAACGCGGGGCCGTGGCTTGAGGTCCCGCCCGCCGGCTATGGCGGGATCGAGAACGTGGTGGCCACCCTGGTCCCGGCGCTGCGCGAGCGCGGGGTGAGCGTGGTGCTGGCCTCGGTCGGCTCCAGCACGCTGGCGGTGGACGAGCTGATCAGCACGTACGACGAGGGGCAGTTCGCCGAGTTGCAGAAGCCGTACAACCAGGTCATGGGCATCACCCACGCGCACCTGGCCAGGGTGGTGAGCGAACTGCGCCGGCGCGACGACATCGACCTCGTCCACGATCATGTGGAGGTGGTCGGCCCGGCGGTGCTGTCGGCGTACGGTGGCCCGCCCGTCCTGCACACCCTCCACTGGGACCTGCACAAACATCCGGCCTTCTACGGCGACTTCCCGCCGTCGATCGCCGTCAACGGCGTCTCGGCCTCCCAGATCGCCCGCGCCCCCGCGTCCCTGCGCGCCGCCTCGCTCGGCTCCATCCACCTGGCCACCCCGCTCGCGGACGCGGACCTGCGCGTCGAACGGGGCCAGCACCTGGTGGTGATGGGCCGCATCTGCGGGCTCAAGGGCCAGCACGTGGCCGCCAGGATCTGCCAGAAGCTCGGCCTGCCGCTGGTGCTGGCGGGCCCGGTGAGCGGCCACAACAACGCCGCCGAGCTGGACGTCGTCGCCCAGGACCCCTACCACCCGCTGCACAGCCACCCCGACGTGCGCTACCACCTCGACCAGGTGTCCAGCTACCTCGACGGGGAGCTGGTCAGATGGGTCGGTTCGGTGGGCGGCCAGGAACGGGACCACCTGTACGCCTCGGCCCGCGCGGCCCTGTTCCCGATCCAGTGGGACGAGCCGGGGGGCACGGCCGTGGTGGAGGCGCTGGCGCTGGGGGTGCCGCCGGTGGGGCTGCGGCGGGGCTGCCTGCCGGAGATCATCGACCACGGCCGCACCGGCTTCCTGGCCGACACGGAGGAGGAACTGGCGGAGTGGGTGCTGCGGGTGGACGAACTCGACCCGGAGGAATGCCGCCGCGAAGCCCGCCGCCGCTTCTCACCATCGGTGATGGCCGACCGCTACCTGGAACTGTACGAGAAGGTCACGCGCGGTCGATGAGCCTGGCGTTCAGGAGAACGCGCGGGGCAGGACGGTGACCGGGCAGGTGGAGGCTCGTAGGACCTTCATGGACAGTTCGCCGAGGAAGACGCGGTGTGGCTGGGCGTCCTCGCTGGCCGCGCACACCAGCAGTTCGCCGGGCAGCCACTCGACGTCCCGTAGCGCGGTCGCCACGTCATAGCCCTCGGCGACCTCCGAATCCGCCTCGATCCCGGTCGTCTCCCACGCCAGCCGGACGGCCAGCGCGAGATCGTCGCGCAGCAGGCTCTGGTCCTCTGTGCGCAGGTCGAGCGTGATCAGGCGGAGCGGTACGCCGAGTCGCAGCGCGGCCTGCGCCACCTGCTCGACCGCCGCGTCGCACTGCGGCCGGTGCACGTAGGCCAGCGTGAGGCGGTCGGGCTCGGCGGGCGGCACGTAGTCGGCCGGCGCCAGCATGACCGCCTCAGAGGACAGGTGGAGCAGGTGGTCGGCGGCGGTGCCGATCGCGATGCGGCCGTGCTGCCCGCCGGCCGCCGAGCCGATCACGATCAGGTCGGCCCTGATCCTGCTGGCCAGCACCGTCAGGCCGCGTCCCGTGCCCCTGCTCTCGAAGGTGAGGAACTCGGCCGGGATCGGGTACAGCTCCTCGGCCGCGTGCGCCAGGTTGGCCTGCGCCTCGACCGCCAGCCCCGGGCTGCCCGGCGGGTAGATCGTGGCGATCGTGAGCTCGCCGGCGGTGACGCGGGTGATCGCGGCACCGAGGGCCAGCGCGTCACGACCGCCTGAGTCGTTCGCGTACCCGACGACCACGTGAGCACCGATCACAAATGCCCTCTTACCCGCTCTGAACTGGGAATACGCGGTCTTGATCCGAACGTTGTAAACGTCCGGAGGCGCAAAAAAAGTGAAGATCACTCTTGATACCCGTTTCAACGGGTCCGCCGGAGCCGTCACGCTTCGTGAAGCGGTTCAGCAGCTGAAGGATCGGGACCTGGCCTGCACCGTGGGCGTGGACGCCCTGGAGCAGAAGGTCACCGTCTTCTCCGACTGTGTGCAGCGTGGGTTCACGCCGCTGCGGAGCGAGATCATGGCCGCGTACTACGTCGCCGAGCGTGACGCGACCGTCGAGGCGTTCGACCGAGGGTTGATCACCCGGGCCGAGCTGGAGATGAAGCAGTCCGCGCTGGCGCGGCAGTTCCTGTCCTGAGAGTTTCGGTTTTTCCGGGAGTTTCGGCCGATAGTTGGAGGCGGTTGACGCGTCCAGTTCGTAAAGTCGTGTCCATTGATCGTTCACGGATTGGACACGTGTGTACCAGGACATCGTCGACTTCGCCCTATCCACGCCCGCGTGGCTGCACACCTTCGCCGAGGTGGGCACGGACGCCGGGTTGTTCGTGTTCGCGGCGCTCTTCGTGGTGGCCGCGTTGCGGGCGTGGCGGGCACCGGCGCGTGACCTGGCGCTCGTGATCGCGGGGCCGGCCGGGATCGTGCTGACGTACGTGTTCAGCGAGATCGTCAAGCTGCTCGTTCAGGAGGATCGGCCGTGCCGGGGCGGGGTGACGACGATCGCCGCCTGCCCGCCCCTGGCCGACTGGTCCTTTCCCAGCAACCACTCCGTGATCGCGGCGGGCGCGGCGGCCACTCTCGTGCTGGTGTGGCGTTCGCTGGCGTGGGTGGTGTTCCCGCTGGCGGCGCTCATGGCGTTCTCGCGGGTGTTCGTCGGGGTGCACTATCCGCACGACGTGGCGGTGGGGTTCGCGCTGGGGGCTACGCTGGCGCCGCTGCTCGCGTTGCTGATGGTGGGGGCGGTCACTCCTGCGGTGCGTCTGGTGCGCGCCCGGCTGACCGGTGCCGTTCACGCGGCGGATCCGGTGGTACGCGTCCCGTCCGCCCCGCGACCGGCCCCCGTTCCTCAAATGGCGCAGCCTTACGGGATGGAGCCTTATGGGATGGAGCCTTATGGCGTGGAGCTGCCCCAGCGGTCTGTTGCCTCGACGAGCCGGTCCAGGACGCCGGGCTCCGAGTAGGCGTGCCCGGCGTCGTCCACCACGAGGAACTCGGCCTCCGGCCACGCCTGGTGCAGGTCCCAGGCCGTGGCCATGGGCGTACAGACGTCATAGCGGCCCTGGACAATCACGGCCGGGATGTGCCGGATCTGGTCCACGTTCCTGATGAGCTGGTCGGCGGGGTCGAAGAAGCCGCCGTGGCGGAAGTAGTGGTTCTCGATCCTGGCGAAGGCGACGGCCATCTTGTCCTCGCCGAACTCCTCCACCAGCGCCGGATCGGGCAGCAGCGTGACCGTGCCACCCTCCCACTGCGACCACGCCTTGGCCGCCGCCAGCCTGGCCTCGCCGTCCTGCCCCTCCAGCCTCCTGCCGAAGGCGGCGATCAGGTCGTCCCGCTCCTCCTCGGGGATCGGGGCGACGAACCGTTCCCACAGGTCGGGGAACAGTCGGCTGGTGCCCTCCTGGTAGAACCAGCGCAGTTCCTCCGGGCGCAGGGTGAAGATCCCGCGCAGGATCAGCTCGCTCGTCCTGTCGGGGTGGGTCTGCGCGTACGCCAGCGCCAGCGAGCTGCCCCACGACCCGCCGAACACCTGCCACCTGTCGATGCCCAGGTGCTCGCGCAGCCGTTCCAGGTCGGCCACCAGATTCCATGTGGTGTTGGAGCTCAGGTCGGTGGCCGGGTCGGAGGCGTGCGGCAGGCTCCGGCCACAGTTGCGCTGGTCGAACAGCACGATGCGGTACAGGGCGGGATTCCACTGACTGCGGTGCTTGGCGCTGCACCCGCCTCCCGGGCCGCCGTGCAGCATGACGGCGGGCTTGCCATTGGGGTTGCCGCAGACCTCGTAGTAGATCTGGTTGCCGTCGCCGACGTCGAGCAGGCCGGAGTCGTACGGTTCAATGGGCGGGTACAGAGTCCTCATACGCCCTGATCCTGCCGCATCCAGGGGCGCGAATCGAAATACCGGGGCCGTTTCTCAGGACCAGGCGTAACGGTTGAGGAACGAGCGATCGCCCGTCGCGTACTCGTTGAACGCCTGCCGTACCTCCTCCAGCTCCGTCACCATCGCGCGGACCAGCGTGCCCTCCTTGTACTCCAGCTCGAATCCCGGCGAGACTTGCAGGAAGTGCTGCCCGAAGTTCACCAGCGCCACGAACGGGTTCTGCGCCGACATCGTGCCCAGCACGTCACGTACCAGCCCCAGGTCGGGATCGTGGACGAGCATCCCGTCACCGGTGTGCAACTGCATGCCCTCATACACTCCCAGCGGAGCCACGTTGTGCACGAGGTCCCGCTGGGGGTCGTAGCAGACGAGGCCGTGCGCCCGCGCGACCGTGAACACCTGCGCCGACATCTCGTCCATCGTGTCCAGGTCCATCGTCACCAGCACGTGCCCCTGGTAGATCGTGACTTCGCCGGGCAACTCCTTGGCGACGTCGGGGACCGTGCCCTCCGCGCCGGGCGGGTTCCGCTTGACCGCCAGGTACGTCGCGCGCGCCTGGTCCCTGCTGATCGGCACCGGCTCGTCCCAGACCATCAACTCAACGCTCATCGGTCCATCTTGACTGACCGGCGCCGTGCGCCGCGCACCCCTAGCTGGGTTTTTCCGAATCCGGCACCAGCTGGGCGGTGCAGTTCGCGCAGCGGCGGGCCTCGGTGGGAATGTCGGACAGGCATTCGGGGCACTGCTTGGTCGTGGCCGACTTGTTCCGGTCGAGCAGGCTGATCAGCCGGGTCATCGGCGCCACGACCAGCCAGTAGATGATGGCCGCCATGATCAGGAAGCTGAGCAGGTGATTGAGGAAGTCCCCGTACATGAATCGGCTGCCGTTGATCGTGAAGGAGTACTGCGCGAAGTTCGGCTGCCGGCCGCCGGTCACCGCGCCGATCAGCGGGGTGATCAGGTCGCGGACGAGGGCCTGTACGAGGCCGCTGAAGGTGGCGCCGACGATCACCGCGATCGCCAGCTCGACGATGTTGCCGCGCAAAATGAATTGCTTGAATCCGCCCATGACACCCGCAAGTAGCCCGTAATAGCGACGGCAAACGGGGTAGAGCGCATGCTGTGTGCGTGGGTCGCCCTCGATACCGCGCCGTCGGGGGCGGCCCGCCCGGCCTCGAAGTCTGGTTCACCCCCTCTGACCTTGGACGGAGTAACTACATGCCGAGTGTGGGAAGGAACAAGGTGATCAGCGGGGCCCGGGGTTGTCGGGGGGAGCGGGGGAACGGAACATGGGGAGAGACCGCAAGGGAGCCTCGATGATCGAGATCTGGCCGGGAGACCCCTATCCACTCGGGGCCACCTATGACGGCGCCGGAACCAACTTCTCGCTCTACACCGAGGTCGCCGACCAGGTCGAGCTGTGCCTGTTCGATGAGGACAACGTCGAGTCGCGGGTGCTGCTGCCCGAGGTGGACGGGTTCATCTGGCACGGCTACCTGCCGGGGATCGGGCCTGGGCAGCGTTACGGCTACCGCGTGAGCGGGCCCTACGATCCGGCGCACGGGCTGCGGTGCAACCCCAACAAGCTGCTGCTCGACCCGTACGCGATGGCCATCGAGGGTGGTGTGAACTGGAACGAGGCGGTCTACGGCTACCGCTTCGGCTCGCCGGACATCAGGAACGACCGCGACTCGGCCTCGTACGTGCCGCGCTCGGTGGTGATCAACCCGTTCTTCGGCTGGGGGCACGACCGGCCGCCCGCGACCCCGTACCACGACACCGTGATCTACGAGGCGCACGTGCGGGGGCTGACCATCAGCCACCCCAAGATCCCCAAGCACCTGCGCGGTACGTACGCGGCGCTCGGCCACCCCGAGATCCTCGACCATCTCACCAGGCTCGGCGTGACGGCGCTGGAGCTGATGCCGGTGCACCAGTTCGTCACCGATCACATCCTGGAGCAGCGCGGGCTGTCCAACTACTGGGGCTACAACTCGATCGGGTTCTTCGCGCCGCACAACCGCTACTCCAGCCAGGGGCAGCGGGGCGGGCAGGTGCTGGAGTTCAAGGCGATGGTGCGCTCGCTGCACGAGGCGGGCATCGAGGTCATCCTCGACGTCGTCTACAACCACACGGCCGAAGGCAACCACCTGGGGCCCACGCTCGGGTTCCGGGGGATCGACAACATCAACTACTACCGGCTCGTCGAGAACGACAAACGGTACTACGTGGACACCACGGGCACGGGCAACAGCCTGCTCATGCGTTCCCCGCACGTGCTGCAGATGATCATGGACTCGCTCCGGTACTGGGTCATCGAGATGCACGTGGACGGCTTCCGCTTCGACCTGGCCTCGACGCTGGCGCGGGAGCTGCACGAGGTGGACCGGCTGAGCGCGTTCTTCGACCTGGTGCAGCAGGACCCGGTGTTGTCGCAGGTCAAGCTCATCGCCGAGCCGTGGGACGTGGGTCCCGGCGGGTACCAGGTGGGCAACTTCCCGTCCCGGTGGACGGAGTGGAACGGGCGTTACCGCGACACGATCCGCGACCTGTGGCGGGGGCAGGCGGCCACGCTGCCGGAGTTCGGCTCGCGGTTCACGGGGTCGAGCGACCTGTACAAGGACGACAGCCGCCGCCCCGCCGCCTCGATCAACTTCGTGACCTGCCACGACGGCTTCACCCTGCAGGACCTGGTCTCGTACGACCACAAGCACAACGAGGCCAACAAGGAGGGCAACCGCGACGGCACCGACGACAACCGGTCCTGGAACTGCGGCGAGGAGGGGCCGGCGGGCATCAACATCGAGTCGCTGCGCGAGCAGCAGAAACGCAACTTCCTGACCACGTTGTTCCTGTCGCAGGGCGTGCCGATGCTCTCGCACGGGGACGAGCTGGGGCGCAGCCAGCGGGGCAACAACAACGGCTACTGCCAGGACAACGACCTGACCTGGGTGGACTGGTCGGACGTGCGGGAGAACTGGTTGTTGCTGGAGTTCACCCAGAGCCTGGCTGAGCTGCGCAAACGACATCCCGTCTTCCGGCGGCGAAGATTCTTCTACGGCAAGCCGGTACGGGGGTTGCGCGACGTCGCGTGGCTCACCCCGTCCGGGGAGGAGATGAACGACGGCGACTGGAATGTCGGGTACGCGAAGTCGCTGGCCGTCTTTCTCAACGGTGACGCGATCACCGAGCCGGATCGGCGGGGGCGGCCGATCAGGGACGACTCGTTCCTGCTGCTGTTCAACGCCCACTACGACACGATCAAGTTCACGATCCCCAAGGATTATGGCGAGATGTGGCACACCGAGATCGACACGGCGATGCCTATCAGGCTGGACGCCCGGATGGTCAAGGCGGGCGATGCGATCGCGGTGCCGGGCCGCAGCGTGCGGGTGCTGCGCCGTGTCTAGCCCCCCCGACCCCCACCCCGCCACCCCCACCAGCCCCTCCACCCCCGACCATGCCGCTGTCTCTGGCCGCTCCTCCGTCTCCGGCCATCTCGCTGACGCCGGCCACTCCTCCAGCTCCACGCCATCCAGCGGCGCCGGCTACTCCCTTGGGCCAGCATCTTCCAGCGGCTCCGCCCCCGACCACTCCTCCGCCCTCGACCGCTCCTACGCTCCCGGTCACCCCGCTACTTCCGGCCGCTCCTTCAGCCCTGCCCCACCCAGCGGCCCCGTCTCCGGCCCCGCTCCGCCCAGCAACTCTGCCTCCAAGGCCGCTCCGTTCAGCAATTCCACGACAGCCGATCCAACCGGTGCCTCCTCCGGCCGACGGCCAGAAGGCTCCTTTGCGGCCGATCCGCAGGGCGGTTCCTCGGAATCTGGTCCGCATGGTCGGTCTGCTGGGGCCGATCCGCAGGGCGGTTCCTCGGAATCTGGTCCGCATGGTCGGTCTGCTGGGGCCGATCCGCAGGGCGGTTCCTCCGGATCTGGTCGGTATGGGCATGGAGGGTCATCCCGGCCGAGCCCGTACCACCGATCCCTTGGGCCCGGTCGTCCGTACGGGGGTGCTGTGGCGTCCGGCCCCGTGCTGCGGCCCATCTCCACGTACCGCGTGCAACTCACCCCCGACTTCGGGTTCGCCCAGGTTGCCGAGATCGCCGGATATCTGCGCGACCTCGGGGTGAGCCACGTCTACCTCTCACCCATCCTCCAGGCCACGCCCGAGTCGCAGCACGGCTACGACGTCACCGACCACTCCAGGATCAGGGAGGAGTTCGGCGGCGCCACGGGCTTCAGGGAGATGGCGCAGCAGTTGGCGGCCCAGGACCTGGGCATCGTGGTGGATATCGTGCCGAACCACATGAACACGGTGAACGCCCAGTTCTGGTCGGTGCTGAAGGACGGGCCCGGCTCGCCGTACGCGCACTGGTTCGACATCGATTGGGTGGACGGGAAGGTCGCGCTGCCCGTGCTCGGCGACGACACGCCGCCGGTCGTGGACGGCGACGTGCTGCGCTACTACGAGCACACCTTTCCCCATCCGGGCCACTATCGGCTGGTCGACTGGCGCGAGGGGCCCGGATACCGGCGCTTCTTCGACGTGTCGACGCTGATCGGGCTGCGCGTGGAGGACCCGTCCGTGCTGTTCGCCACGCACGAGGTGATCTTCTGGCTGCTCGATGAGGGGCTGGTGGACGGGCTGCGCGTCGATCACCCCGACGGGCTGGCCGACCCGCGCCGCTACCTCGAACGGCTGCGTAACCGGGTGGGCAGCGCGTGGACGGTCGTCGAGAAGATCCTCATCGGCCCCGAACAACTACCCGGCGACTGGCCGTGCGACGGCACCACCGGCTACGACGTGCTCAACCGGGTCAACGGCCTGTTCGTCGATCCTGCGGGCAAATCACCTCTGATCAAGACTTTCACCGAAATGACGGGGCAGCCGACCGAGTACCGGCAGGTCATGGCCCAGGCCAAGCACGAGGTACTCGACCTGTTCTTCGGCGCCGAGGTGAACCGCCTGGCCACCTGCGCCTCCTGCGACCCCGCCGCCGTACGCGAACTGCTCGCCGCGATGCCGGTCTACCGCGCGTACGTGGTGCCGGGGCAACCGCCGCCGCCCGAGTCGGCCGAGATCGTCGAACTGGCCGCCGAGTCCTGCTCACCCGCCGTACAGCCGCTGGTCCGCGAGGTCCTGCACGGCTCCGCCGAGTCGATCATCCGCTTCCAGCAGTTGTGCGGGCCGGTCATGGCCAAGGGCGTGGAGGACACGGCGCTCTACCGGTGGTTCCCGCTGGCCTGCCTGAACGAGGTGGGCGGCGAGCCGGACGCGTTCGGGTTGCCGGTCGAGGACTTCCACGACTTCTGCGCGACGATGCCGCCGTACGCGATGACCACCCTGTCCACCCACGACACCAAACGCTCAGAGGACGTACGGGCCCGGCTGTCGGTGTTGTCGGAGATGCCGGGGGAGTGGGCGGCGGCCGTGGCCGAGTGGTCGGCGCAGGTGAGCTTCGACCCGCACCTCGACTACCTGGCCTGGCAGAACCTCATGGCCGCCTGGCCGATCTCCGCCGAACGCTTCACCGACTACCTGCTCAAGGCCGCCCGAGAGGCCAAGACCGCCATCTCCTGGCTCAACCCGGACCCCGCCTACGAACGACGCCTGCGCGCCTTCGCCGAGGCCGCCGTACGCCTGCCGGTCGGCGGCTTCACCGAACGCATCGACCCTTACGCCATGTCCAACTCCCTGGGGGCCAAGCTGGTACAGCTCATGATGCCGGGGGTGCCCGACGTGTACCAGGGCAACGAAACCACCGACTTCTCCCTGGTCGACCCGGACAACCGACGGCCGGTGACCTACCCCAGCAAGCCCGAGACCCCGTGGGACTCCGCCAAACTCCTGCTCACCACTCAGGCACTGCGACTGCGCCGACGACTCGAGGGCGCGGGCCCGTACCTGCCGCTGTGGGCCGAGGGCGAACACGCAGACCACGTAATCGCCTTCGCCCGCAGCACCGCCACCCCCACCGACCACCCCCACCCCACCGAAACCACCACCAGCTGGCCCCACACCGCCACAGAAAACGAGACCGCCCCGGCCCTCAGCGGAGAGGCCATCCCAGGACGTCGCCCCGGGGCGGAGGGTGACTCCGCAGTTCGTCCTGGGGCGGAGGTTGGCTCCGCGGTACGTCCTGGTCCTGGGAAGGAGGGTGATTTCGCGGTGCGTCCTGGGGCGGCGGATGGCTCTGCAGTACGTCCTGGGGAGGATGGTTCCGCGGTGCGCCTTGGGACGGAGGATAGCTCCGCAGTGCACACCGGGACGGAGAGTGGAACTGGGGCGCATGCTGGCGTGGCCGGCCTGGATGCCGACGTTCAGGGTGATGCCGGACCGGGAGTTGCAGCGGGAGGTGGCCTCGCGCTGACCCTGGAGGCGTCATCCGATGCCCGGATCCGGGCCGCCGCGACGGTCGTCGGCTCCCACACGCATGCCACTGGGATAAGTGGCGGTGCCCACACGCATACTGCCGTGGATAGTGCTGCCCGAACACGTGTTGCTGCTTCGGGCGGTGGCGTCCACGGGCATGGCGCTGTGATGGACGGCGATGTCCACCGGCATGGTGCTGCGGCGGGCGGCAATGTCCACGCGCATGGCGCTGTGGCGGGCGGCGATAAATACGCGCATGGCGCTGCGGCGGGCAGCGTTGTCCACGCGCATGGAGCTGAGGCGGGCGGTGATGGATACGCGCATGGCGGTGCCGAAGATTGTGGTGCGTCGGGGCTTGGCGATGCCGTCGATGGGGGCGTGCAGGCGCTGCGGGCGCGTGGCGATGGTGAGGACGCGGGGCGGGGTCGGGAATCGGGGAGTGCTGTTGCCGGGGAGCGGGCGTGGGCGGGGGTCGATGCTGGGGTTCGGGTGCGGGCCGTCGTGGTTGCGACCCGGCTTCCTGTACGCCTGGCTGCGGCGGGGGGATGGGGTACCACCACACTGACGCTGCCCCCGGGCACCTGGCGGGACCTGCTCACAGGCGGCCTGTACACCGGGCGGATTCCGCTCGCGCACCTGCTCGGTCAGTATCCGGTCTCACTCCTGGAGAGACATGATCTTTAAGGTCTGGGCACCGAAGGCCACGGCGGTAGAAGTGGACGTCCTGGATGGGCGCCGGGTGATGTCGCTCGGGGAAGGGGGCTGGTGGTCGGCGGAGGTGGAGGGTGCCGGGCACGGCACTCGGTACGCCTTCGTGGTGGACGGCGACGGGCCGTACCCCGATCCGCGCTCCCGGCGGCAGCCGGAGGGGATCTTCGGGCAGAGCGCGGTGTACGAGCACGCCCGCTTCACCTGGTCCGACCATGACTGGAAGGGCCGTGACCTGCGCGGGGGCGTGATCTACGAGCTGCACATCGGAACGTTCACCCCTGAGGGGACGTTCTCGTCGGCCATCGAGAAGTTGCCCCATCTGGTCGAGCTCTGCGTGGACTTCGTGGAGATCATGCCGGTCGCGCCGGTGCCGGGCGGGCGGAACTGGGGCTACGACGGCGTGGACCTCTACGCCGTGAACGAGACGTACGGTGGCCCCGACGGGCTCAAGTCGTTCGTGGACGCCTGCCACCGGGCCGGGATCGGGGTCATCCTGGACGTGGTCTACAACCATCTCGGTCCTTCCGGGAACTTCCTGCGGCCGTTCGGCCCGTACTTTTCTGGATTCGATGGCAGTTACTGGGGTGAAGCGGTCAATCTGGACGGGCCGGAGTCCGATGAGGTGCGGCGCTACTTCATCGGGAACGCGCTGCAGTGGCTGCGCGACTTCCACATCGACGGGCTGCGGCTGGATGCCGTGCACGCGCTGCACGACAAGCGCGCCACGCACCTGCTGGCCGCGCTGTCGGAAGAGGTGGACGCGCTGTCCTGCTTCGTCGGCCGGCCGCTGTCGCTGATCGCCGAGTCCGACCTCAACGATCCGCGCATGGTGCAGCCGCTCGAAGCCGGCGGGCTGGGCATGACCGCGCAGTGGGACGACGACGTACACCATGCTCTGCACTGCGCCGTCAGCGGCGAGAGCCACGGCTACTACCAGGACTTCGCCCAGCTCTCGGCCCTGGCCAAGGTGCTGACGCACGGAGTCATGCACGACGGGACCTACTCCAGCTTCCGCGCCCGTGCGCACGGGCGCTCCTTCGCGGGCGTACCGGGGCATCGGCTGGTGGCCTGCCTGCAGAACCACGACCAGATCGGCAACCGGCCCGCCGGCGACCGGCTGTCTCTCCAGGCGCTCAAACTCGGCGCGGGACTGCTCCTGACCTCGCCGTTCACGCCCATGCTGTTCATGGGCGAAGAGTGGGGGGCACGTACGCCGTTCCTGTTCTTCTCCGATCACGTGGAGCCGGAACTCCGCGATACCGAGGGAGTGCGGAGGGAGCGGGAGTTCGATGGGTTCGGGTACGTGTGGGAGGCGCCCGATCCTTCGGACGAGGAGTCGTTCCTGCGGTCGAAGCTGGACTGGAGCGAGGTGAAGGAGGAGGCGCACTGGTCGCTGCTGTGCTGGTATCGCGACCTGATCGCCCTGCGTAAGGCCCTGCCCGAACTGTCGGACCCACGGCTGGACCGGGTCCGGGTGGAGATGGATCCGCTGGGCAAGTGGCTGCTGGTGTGGCGGGGGGAACTGGCGGTGACGGTGAACTTCTCGCAGGAGTCGGTGACGCTGCCGCTCTCGCCCGGAACGGTGTTGCTGGCCTCCGACGAGCCGGTGGTGGCGGACGAGGAAGGGTTGAGGTTGCCCGGCCAGTCCATGGTCATCAGCCGCCCCGCTTCCCGCTGAATCCGGTTGGTCGATCCTTCGCCTGGCAGTAAGCCTCTTTCGGGCTTGGGCGCTACTTGGGATCGAGGCTTTCGTCGCGTCTGCATCGCGTGGACGGACGGGTTCACTGAGGCGGCATTCCTTTCGGGATGAGCGTCTTTTTGGGGTTGGTGGTTTTAGGTCGGTGCGGGGATGCGTCTGGCGAGTGCGAGACCACGTCTGGTGAGCGCGGGGGATGCGTCTGGCGGATGTGGGGTCGGGACAGGATGCGCCCGGTGGGAGTGAGGGTCGGCGTGCGTACACGTTCGGTGGGTGTGGGTACACGTGTGGCGGGGGTGCGGGGGCGTGGGGTCGGTGTGGGTGCGCGTCTGGCGGGTGCGGGGTTGGCGGGTGTGGGGTTGGGCGTTGCGGGTTAGGCGGCCAGGACTTGGGCGAGGTCGGGTGGGCGGAAGTCGACCGAGGTCAGGGTGGTGTTCGGGGAGGCCTGCGTGGCGCAGAGCCAGTCGTTCAGCGAGCCGGTGAAGCCCGGCGGTGGGCCGACCTTGAGGCAGGTGACCTGGCCGGTGCCGGGGGTTGGTCCGATCTTCAGGCGGCGGATGCTGCCGGTGCGGCCCAGTTCTCCCATTTCTGTGTCGTACGGCGTGAGCCCGACGCCGAACGGGAGGCCGCCGTCCGGCTGGTCTGAAGGCTGGATCAGGAGGAAATCGTCGATCTTGCGGTTCGTGGCCTCCGGGTGGGTGGTGATGTAGGCGAGGTGGTCCGTCAGCAAGCGGTTGGCCACTGTGCGCAGGAGGTTGGTCGCGCACAGGTTGTGGGCGCAGGCGGCGCCGTCCAAGGTGATCTCTGGGAGAGCGAAGCGGCGCAGGCCCCGGGACGTGACACGCAGGCAGTCGCACACCCCCAGGTCGGCGGGGTTCCAGGGTGGGCAGGTGGCGGCGTCGTGGACCTGGACGTCCCAGGACAGCCAGTCGTCGTCGAGGTGGAACAGCGTGGGCTCGCCGGCGCATCTGCCGCATGTGAGGATGGCCGAGCCGATCAACGGGTCTATCAGCAGGCCGTCGCACTCCCTGGTCAGGGCCCTGGCTGCGGCGCGGGCCGCCTGAATGACCGACGGGAGCTTGTGCGGGGGTGCGGTGGAGGACACCACGACATGGTGTTTCGTACGGCGTAGACGGCGTCTTTCGTCGTCCGAGAGGCTGACTCCGGCCGGCTTCCATGGGGTCGTGTAGTGGGTCACCGCCAGCATGCCGTTGGCTGCTGAGCTGATCGCGGTCCTCTTGTACGGGCCGGTGATGCGCCAGGGTACGAATGACTCCACATCGAACGGCACTTGCTCCATGGCGATGACGAACAAGGAAGTCATGGTGCCGGGCAGCGGGAGAGTGATCTTCATGGTGATGGCCTCCATGCGGGTCGGATCGGGCTCGGGTCGGTCGGCTGGGTCAGGTTGATGCGGTCGGTCGGGTTGGGCGGGTCGGGGTCACGTTGGTTGGGTTGGGTGGGTCGGGGTCACGTCGGTCGGGTCACGTCGGTCGGGGTGGTGGTGGGGCTAGAGGTTGGGGTCGGGCGGGAGGCACTCAGGATCGTTGATGGGTGGTGGGGGCGGAGGGCTAGAACGGGATTCTGTGGATGGCGCTCGTGGGAAGGGGAGGGTCTGTGGAAAACCATGTGAGGGCTGGTGAGGGGCAGCGTTTGGGAAGGGTTGGGTTGGTCTGGACTGATTTGGTGGGAAAAGTCCAAGGTCGTCCTGAACCGAATGGGGACGTACCGCCGTCAAAGTGACGTGATCCCGTTTGAGATGATCGACGAAGATCTGCGCACGGCGCGTCGGCGGGCGCGGCGCTGGGATGAGCTGACCGAGAGCCGCACGGCGATCACTGGGCTGATGCGGGAGATGCGGCAGGAACTCGACGCCGCCGGGGTGTGGGATCAGGAGCGCGAGGCTGTGGCGGAGGCCAGGCTGGGGGCCTACACGATCGGATTGGCGAGGGTGGAGCGGGAACTGGCCGAGGTGGGGCCGGCGCGGGAGCTTTACGAGGAACTGCTTGTACGTGAGGAGCGTCGCCTGACCGGGTCGGCCGACCCGCGGGGTGCGGAATTGTTGGAGATTGGGCGGATGCTGGCCGAGCTGGAAGTGGAGTTGCCGGCTGGGGAGCGTGCCAGGGCGGCCGGGCTTGTGGCGCTGGGCGATGACGGCGACCGGGAGGGGGCGGTGGCCGGGTTCGTTCGGCAGGTTGAGGCGCTGGGCATGACTGTGGCGGCCGGGACCGGTGTGGGGGAAGTCGAAGGGGTCATGGAGAGGCTCGGGGAGCGTCGCGGAGAGCTCGAACGGCTGCGGGACGTGCTGCGCGCCCGGCGAGAGGAACTACTGCTTTCCTGAAACGCAGCTGCGGGAGCAACTGCAGGCGTCCAACTGCAGGCGTGCGACTGTAAGTGGCAACTGCAGGTGTGCGCCTGCAAGAGGCAACTGCAAGTGGCGGCCGCAGGTGGCGACCCCAGGAGGAGCGTAGGAAGGGCGGCTGGTCCTGCCATCACGGTCCCGGGTGCGAGAGAAGGCCGCTGGTGGTCGTATGCCAGGGCCTCGGGTGCGGGAGATGGTGGCTGGCCCTGCGACAAGTGCACTGTGAGATGCGGCTGGTCGAGCGAGAGGGCACTTGAGGATGCATTGGTTCGGGTTCCCGTGATGGGGCGCACGGGGGATGTGGCTGGTGCCGGCGGCAGGCGCACGAGGGGATGTGACTCGTCCCGGCGGCAGGCGCACGGGAGGGAGTGGCTGGTCCCGCGGCAGGTGTAGGAGAATGCGGCTGTTGGGCTTGTGGCAAGGGGTCGGGCGTAGAGGAGAAGGCGGGAGGCTCCGTAGGAGGGCTTTGCGCCGTCAGCCCTAGAGCGCGGAATTCTGGGGGCATCCGGCCTGGCGGAAGCGTCTGGCCTGGCGGACGGATCCGGCTGGGGCAGTATGGGTCGCTTGGGACCAATGATTGCGTCCGGGCCCAGGGATCGCGCTCGGGGCCCAGGGATCGCGCTCGGGCCCAGGGATCGAGCCTGGGATGAGGACCCCGCCTCGGGGTGAGGACGTCCGCGTGGGTGAGGACGCTCGCGTGGGGTGAGGACGCCCGCGCGGGGGTGATGATCCCGTGTGGTGAAGGCCGCGCTTGGGCTGAGGACCACCGCGTGGGGTTGAGGACCACCGCGTGGAGGGTGACGATCCCGCCTGGGGTGAGGGCCCGGCCGGGGTGAGGGGCCCCCTGGGGTGACGATCCCGGCTGGGGTGGGGAGCTCGGCTGGGGTGGGGGGACCCCGCCTGGGGTGAGGGTCTGGCTGGGGTGAGGAGCCGCCTGGGGTGAGGAGGTGGCGGGGGTGAGGATTGCGCTTTGGGTACGGGTCCGGCCTGGCCACGAGGATGGGGCTTTGGATTCGGGTTGGGCCGAGGGGCGGGGCTGGGGTTGGGCTTGGGTGGTGATGAGGTGGGGAGGAGGGTTGGGGGTCAGTGGTTGAGGAGTTGGCGGAGGACGTGTTCCAGGGTTGCTGCTGGGTTTGGGTCTGAGTCTGGTGAGCGCCAGGCCACGTAGCCGTCTGGCCGGATTAGTACGGCGCCGCCCCCGCGCACGCCGTACTGCTCTGGGAAGCGCCCGTCCACGTCCAGCAGTTCGTCATTCACCAGCAACCGCGTGAGCTGGATGCCGAGGCGGTCCTTGACGAGGCGGCCTGCCTCCATCCATGCGTGCCCGCCCGGTTTGGTGGCCATAAGGACGTACCCGGAGCCGAACAGGTCGAGGGTGGAGATGCGTTGTCCGTCCCAGTCGAGTGCCACGTGGGGAGCCGGGCTGCCGGGACGGCCGTCCGTGGTGTTCGGGTCCGTGGTGTTCGGGGGCGCTGGGGTTGGGGCGTCGAGGGTTTGGGCCGGGTGGCGCTCGACGTGCTTCATTGAACTCACCTCCGGGTACGCGTAATATCGCGTCTGTTGGGCGACACGATATGTCGGATGTCGGGAGGCGGTCAAGATATATCGTGTAAGGGTTAGGAAAGGTGGCGTTCGAGGGATTCCAGTTTGGAGGTCATGCCGTCTGTGACTCCCTGACGTACGTCGGCCTTGAGTACCAGGCTTACGCGGGGTGCGACCTCGGCCACGGCGTCCACGGCGCGCTTGATTACGTCCATGACCTCGTCCCATTCGCCCTCGATGGTGGTGAACATGGCGTCGGTTCGGTTCGGCAGGCCGCTGTCGCGGACGACCTTGACGGCGCGGGCGACGGGCTCGGCGACCCCTTCGCCGACGCCCAGCGGGGTGATGGAGAAAGCGACGATCATCAGAGAACCTCTTCTCGTGTCGAGTTGACCAGAGGTTTCTGATCTTAGGCAGCGCGCCTATCGGATCGGGTCGCGCGGGGGCGTGGTCCAGGAGGTCCAGGGCGCAGGGGGTCGAGGGGGCAGTTCGCCGCCGGTCGTGCAGCGCCACTCGACTGACAAGCCTTGGTGGCCGGGGGCGGTCGCGGTGCTGCCGCGCAAACGTTGCCGGGTGGACGTTGCCCGGCGGTTGCGGTCCTGTGGGTGGGCCGTTGCCGAGCGGACGTTGCCGGGCGGTGACGGTCCTGCAGGTGGAGGTTGCCGGGCGGTGGCGGTCCTGCGGGTGGGAGGCGGCCGGGTGGGGGCCGGTGGTCGGGCTGGGGGTGCGGGGTGTCAAGTGTGCTTGACATTGGTGTGGGTGCCTCGTACCGTGTCAAGTGTACTTGACATCACGCTCCGGAAAGGGGCAACTCGTGCAAGCGCACAACCAGACCGGTGACTACCGGGAATCGCTCAGAACAACCGTCCGGCTCCTGCTCTGGACGCTTGCCTGGCTGGGGACCCTTGCCTTAGCCAAGTTCGGCCCAGACCTGTCGTGGGGTTCAGGGCAGCCGCTGGCTAGCTGGGCCGCAGTCGCCGTCAATCTGCTTGCCGGCATCGGATGGATCGTCGCTTTCACGCGCTTCCTCCAAGGGCAGGACGAACTGCAGCGGAAGATTCTGCAAGACGCGCTGGCGATCACCCTCGGAGTGGGATGGGTGGGTGGATTCGCCTATGTGGTCGCGGATGCCGCCGATCTCGTCGCCTATGACGTGAATATCGCGGTCCTCCCCGCGTCCATGGGAGTCGTCTACGTGATCGCCGTCATGGTCGGCAAGATCAGATACCGATGAAGAATCGCATCACGGAACTTCGTGCCGAACACGCCTGGACGCAGGCCGACCTGGCTCAGCGGATCAGTGTGTCCAGGCAGACGATCAACGCCATCGAAACAGGGAAGTTCGACCCGAGCCTTCCCGTCGCCTTCCGTCTCGCCAAGGCGTTCAACCTGAAGATCGAAGAGGTCTTCCTCGACGATGACGATCAATGAAGAAGGAAATCGTCAGTGAGCGCGGATCGCAGGCAGCACAGCGAAAGCCAGCCGCGCAGCGAAAAGCCACGACGTTCGGCGAACGTCGTGGCCACCGCCGTACGTCATACGTCACGCGTGGTCGTGCGCTTCCTCGTCATCTTCCTCGCTCGGCCCCTCGGACGGCTCCACTCCGAGCACGGCCTCCCTGGGCTCGATCTCGCTGATGTGATCGACGAGCTGCAGCACGTGGTCCGGCTCGATCAACCACTGCAGCGCCGAGGCGCCGCTGTCGTCGGAGGCGACCAGTTCGGCCTGCTCCGTACGCTCCTCTTCGGTGAGATCGGCGTCGGGGTGCCTGATCTCGGCGAGCGCCGCCGCCTGCAGCGCATCCATGTCGAGCACCTCCACGGTCAGTTCGACCGTGAGGCGCAGGTAGTTGGGTTCATCCTTCATGGCGAAGATGCTAGGGCAGCTTCCACTCGACCGGTGCGGCGCCTTGCTGGACGAGGAGCTCATTGGCCCGGCTGAACGGCCGCGAGCCGAAGAAGCCGCTGCGCGCCGACAACGGGGAGGGGTGGGCGGACTCGACGCGCGGGATGCTGCCGAGCATGGGCGCCAGGTTGCGGGCGTCGCGGCCCCACAGGATCGCCACCATCGGCTTGCCGCGCCCGACGAGAGCGCGGATGGCCTGCTCGGTGACCTGTTCCCAGCCCTTGCCCCGGTGCGAGGCGGGCTTGCCTGGCATCACGGTCAGCACCCTGTTGAGCAGCAGTACGCCCTGGTCGGCCCACGGTGTCAGGTCGCCGTTGGCGGGGCGGGGCAGCCCGAGGTCGGTCTCCATCTCCTTGTAGATGTTGACCAGGCTGCCGGGCAGCGGCCGCACGTCCGGGGCCACCGAGAACGACAACCCGACGGGGTGACCGGGCGTGGGATAGGGATCCTGGCCCACGATCAGCACCTTGACGTCGTCGAAGGGCTGGCTGAACGCGCGTAGCACGTTCGCTCCCGCGGGCAGGTACTGCCTGCCTTCGGCGATTTCTTTGCGCAGGAACTCGCCCATCTGGGCGATCTGCTCGGAGACGGGCTCAAGGGCACGGGCCCATCCCGCTTCGACGACTTCGTTAAGTGGACGACCGGCCATGGCCGTTGAGCTTAGTCAGGTCTGGTACGGCTTGCGGCCCAAACCCGGGGACAAGCCGTACCAGAATGATCACATCGCCGGTTTGCCCGGCTTGAACAGCCACGCATCGAAGAGCGTGTCGAGCTGCTCGCCCGAGACGCGCTCCGACAGGGCGACGAAGGCCGCGGTGTCGGCGTTGCCGTACTTGTGCCTGCCCGCCCAGGCCCGCAGGATCGCGAAGAACGCGTCGTCGCCGACCTCCAGCCGCAGCGCGTGCAGCGTCATCGCGCCGCGGTCGTAGACGGGCGCGTGGAACAGGTTCTCGGGGCCGCCCGGGTCGGCGGGCGGGCTCTGCCAGAACTCGTCCTCGGCCGGGCGCGCGTACGCCTCGTCGAAGGCGGCCTGTACGGTCTGCGTCCCGAGCTTGTCGGCCCACAGCCACTCGGAGTAGGTGGCGAAGCCCTCGTTCAGCCAGATGTCGCGCCACAACGTCGGCGTCACCGAGTTGCCGAACCACTGGTGCGCCAGCTCGTGCGCGAGCAGCGACTCGCTGGGCGCCCTCGGGTAGATGGGCCGGGTCTGCGTCTCCAGCGCGTAGCCGACCTCCGGCGCGTTGTCCACGATCCCGCCGGTCGAGGAGAACGGGTACGGCCCGAAGAGCCCGGTGAAGAAGTCGAGCACCGGCGGATGCCGCTCGGGGAAGCCAGGTGCCTGAACCGTGGGATCGACGGCCGTGGTCACCCGGTACCCGCCGATGCGGCGGTCGGTGAGGTCGAACCTCCCGATCGACACCGTGGCCAGGTAGCTGGCCATCGGCTCGCGGGAGTTCCAGACGTACGTCGTCCGCCCGCCCTTCGACACCTTGGCCACCAGGTCCCCATTGGCCACCGCCACCCGGTCGCGCGGCACCGTCACCGTGAACCGGTAGGCGGCCTTGTCGGTCATGTGATGGTTGCCGGGGTACCAGGTCATCGCGCCCTGGGGCTCGTTGGCGTTGAACACGCCGTCGCCGGTCTTGATCCACCCGTCCATGGAGCCGTCGGGGTCGATGACGTGGGCGGGCAGGCCGTCGTACCGTACCGTGATCGAGAAGTCACGGCCGCGGCGGAGCGTTCTGGCGGGCGTGACCACCAGTTCGGAGCCGCTCTGCGCGTGCGTGGCGCGCCTGCCGTCCACGGTCACGGACCGCACGGTGAGCGTGTCGACGAGGTCCAGGTTGAAGCGGCTCAGCGCCTGCGTGGCGCGGGCGGAGATCCGCGCGAGGCCGGACAGGCGGCCGGAGGACGGGTCGTAGTCCAGCGTGAGGTCGTAGCGGGCGGCGTCGTAACCGCCGTTGCCCTGGCCGGGGAAGTAGGGGTCCCCGGCGCCCGGGGCGCCGGGGGTGCCTGCCGGTGTGGCGATGGCGGGAGCGAGCGGAAGCGAGAGGAAGGCTGCTGCGGTGAGAGCGACGAGACGCTTCATCAGGTCTCCTTGAGAGTGTGGATACTCCCGCCTTGGGACGGGGAGGTAACCCGCGGAACGGTGCCGGACTGTTATGGGATGACTTCTCTCTGTTAAGATCCGAACATGCGTACGGCCTACAAGGTCCGGGTGTACCCCACCCCGGCGCAGGCGGCGGTGCTGAACCGCACGTTCGGCTGCGTACGCTTCGTCTGGAACCGGACGCTGGCCTGGCGGCAGGCGCGCTATCGCAGCGAGCGGGCAAGCACGAGCTTCAGCGAGGCCAGCGCCTACCTGACGGCGATGAAGGCCACCGATGAGCTGGCGTGGCTGGGTGAGGTGTCGTCGGTGCCGCTGCAGCAGATCCTGCGCCACCAGCAGAGCGCCTTCACCGGCTTCTTCGCCCGGCGGGCCCGGTATCCGCGTTTCAAGGCGCGCGGCGGGCGGCAGAGCGCCGAGTACACCCGGTCGGGGTTCCGCTACCGCGACGGGCGGTTGTGGCTGGCCAAGATGGACGCGCCGCTGGCGTTCGTGTGGTCCTGGCCCGGCACCGACCCGATCAGCCTCGACCCGAGCACCGTCACCGTGTCCCGCGACCCGGACGGCCGCTGGTACGCCTCCCTCGCCGTGGACACGCCCGACCCCGGCCCGGCGCCCGACCCCGGCCCGGCGCCCGACCCCGGCCCGGCCGCCTGCCCGGCCGCCGGCCCGGCGGTCAGCGCGGCGGTCGGCATCGACCTGGGCGTCACGAACTTCGCCGTCACCTCCACCGGCGACACCATCGCCAACCCCCGTCACCTGGCCAGACGGGAGCGCAACCTGGCCCGCTACCAGCGGCGCCTGGCCCGCACCCGGCGCGGCTCGGCCAACCGGGTCAAGGCCAGGGCGAAGGTGGCCCGCGCGCACCGCAAGGTCCGGGCGTCCCGCGCGGACTTCCTGCACCGCACCTCGGCCCGGCTGATGCGCGACCACGACGTCATCGTGATCGAAGACCTCAACGTGCGCGGCATGGTTCGCAACCGCAAACTGTCCAAGGCCATCTCCGACGCGAGCTGGGGCACCTTCCGCGCCCTGCTGGCCTACAAGGCCGCCAGGCATGGCCGCCACCTGATCGTGATCGACCGCTGGTATCCCTCCAGCAAGACCTGCTCGGCCTGCGGGCACCTGCTCGCCGAACTCGCTCTCGGCACCCGGACGTGGCAGTGCCCGTCCTGCGGCACCCGGCACGACCGGGACGTCAACGCCGCCAAGAACATTCTGGCGGCAGGTCTTGCCGCAGCTGCCTGTGGAGGTGACGTCAGACATGCCGGGTCTCCCGGGGTGCGGTCGCCGGCGAAGCAGGAACCCCAGCCCGCGAGGGCTGGAATCCCCGTCCTTCAGGGCAGGGAGTAGTCAAGAAGAAGCATCGACGGCAGGTGAAGCCTTGTTACAACGGAAGGGCGCCCGCACAAGGCGGGCGCCCTTCACCACGGACAAGGCGGGCTCACTTCACGGAGCCGGCCATCATCCCCTGCACGAAGTACCGCTGGAACGCGAAGAACATGATCAGCGGAATGATCAGCGACATGAACGCGCCGGACGAGAGAATGTCCACGTTCGACCCGAACTGTCGCATCTGAGACTGCAGATACTTGGTCATCGGCTGGTTACCGGTGTCGGCGAAGACCAGCGCGATGAGCATGTCGTTCCACACCCACAGGAACTGGAAGATGCCCAGCGAGGCGATGGCGGGCTTGCCCAGCGGGAAGACCACCGACACGAAGATCCGCCACTCCGGCGCCCCGTCCATGCGCGCCGCCTCCAGCAGCGACGCCGGGATGCCGACGAAGAAGTTACGCAGCAGGAAGATCGCGAACGGCAGGCCGAACGCCACGTGGAACAGCACCACGCCTGGAATGCTGCCGAAGATCTGGGCGCCGCCGTAGAGGGCGGCGACCGGGATCAGGGCGATCTGGATGGGCACGATCAGCAGGCCGACCACGATGAGGAAGCCCAGGTCGCGGCCGGGGAAGTCCATCCAGGCGAACGCGTACGCCGCCATCGCCGCGATGCCGATCACCAGGATGGTGGTGGGCACGGTGATGAGGATGGTGTTCCAGAAGGACGCGGTGAACCCGCTGCCCAGCAGGTTGGCGTAGTTCTGGATGGTCAGCTCGGCCGGCTTGGTGAAGATCGTCCACCAGCCCTCGGCGTTGTTGACCTGGTTCGTACGCATCGAGACGACGAGCAGGCCCAGGGTCGGCACCAGCCAGAACAGGCCCAGCACCACCATGACCACCTGGACGGCACCGCTGCCCAGCCGATCGACGATCTTGCCGACCACACCCCTGCGCGGCGCGCCCGTCTCCAGCCCCGACGGCCCCGACGGCCCCGACGACGCTCCGGAAGGCGCGGTGGCGGTCGTGGACGTCATGATTCTCCCCTCCTGAAACGCCGGATGTTCATGATCATGAAGGGAAGGACCAAGATCAGCAGGAAGATGGCCAGCGCGCTGCCCAGCCCCTGATTGTTCCCGCCGCCGAACGACACGCGCCACATCTCCAGCGCCACCACGTTCGCCTGTGGCTGGACCGAGGAGGGCGCGATGATGAACACCAGGTCGAACACCTTCAGCGTATTAATGATCATCGTCACGAAGACGACGAGCAGGACCGGCGACAGCAGCGGCACGGTGATCTTGCGGAACACCTGCCACTCCGAGGCGCCGTCGATGCGGGCCGCCTCCAGGGCGTCGCGCGGAATGGCCGCCAGGCCGGCCGCGAGCAGCACCATGGCGAACCCGGCCCACACCCAGACGAACGCGCCGATGATCGCGGGCGTGATGAGCGTCGGGCCCAGCCAGGTCAGGCCGCCGTACGCGGCCTCGAAGTTCGACTGCGGCAGCCGTACGGTGTAGGAGCCCTCGGGCAGCCCGCTGAAGCTGAAGGAGCCGTTCTCCGTCGTCGTGGCGGTGCCCGCGACCTGGCCGTTCTGGCCGACCGCCTCCACGGTCATGCCCGGCAGGCCCTTCTCGCCGGTGTCCACGGCGTTGTTGCGTCCGCCGCCGCCCTGCGTGAAGTCGAACCAGATGACTCCCGACAGTCCGCCGCCGGACACGTTGGCCGGCGCGGCCTGGGCGTTGGCGGGCATGACGTCCGGCTTGACGCCGACGATGGGGATCAGCACCGGCTGCCCCGCCTGGGCGGGCTGCTTGGTGACGACCGCGCCGTCCTGGGCCGCGACCGGCGACTCGTCGCCCTCGCGCGGCCGGGCCTCCGGGTAACCCTGGGAGGAGGAGAAGGTGTCCTGCACGGTGGTGAGGATGGCGTTGGCCAGGCCCTTGTTCGGGTCCTCCTCGTACACGAGCCGGAAGATCACGCCGGCCGCCATGAGGGAGACCGCCATCGGCATGAACACGATCAGTTTGAACGCCGTCGCCCACCTGATGCGCTCGGTCAGCACCGCGAAGATCAGGCCGAGCATGGTGACGATGATCGGTGCGATGACCACCCAGATCAGGTTGTTGCGGATGGTGGTGAGCATCCCCTGATCGGTGAAGATCGTCACGTAGTTGCCAAGGCCCACGAATCCGTTGCCCGTCGCGTCGAACAGGCTGCGGAACAGGGAGTAGACGATCGGGTAGACCACCCAGATGCCCAGCAGCAGCGCCGCGGGGAGGAGGAAGGCTATGGCGACCGCCGGCGAGGGGCCGAGGCGTAGCGTCTTACGGGGGGATTCAGCCGGTCCGGTGGAAGGGCCGCCCGTGCTCTCCTTCACGGGCGGTTCCTGCCGGCCGTCCAACCGTTCGGTCACGGCCTTACCTCTTTACTTCCAGGCCTTCTTGGCCTCGGCTTCGAGCGCGTCCTGCGCGCCCTTGACGTCGCTCGGGTTACGCAGGAAGTCCTGCAGCACCTTCCATTCGCCCTTGCCGTCGGTGGCACCGAAGGCGCTCGGCGCAAGGTCGGACATGTCGTAGCGGACCGCGTCGCCGGCCGAGACGATCGTCTGGCCGAGCTGCTTGGTCAGCTCGTCGGGGTAGTTGTCGGGGGAGACGTTCTTGTTGGGGGACAGGTAGCCGGGCAGCTTGGCCCAGATCTCGCCGCCCTCCTTGGAGGCCAGGAACTGCACCAGCGCCATGGCGCCGGGGGAGTCCTTCATGGCCACCGCGACGTCGCCGCCGAGCACGACCGGGGCCGTGTCACCGACCTTGGGGAAGGGGAAGTACTTCGCCTGCTCGCCCACCTTGGCGCCGGACTGCACGGCCTCGACGGCCACGAAGTCGGCCTCGATGATCATGGCGCCCTTGTTGTTGCTGTAGACCTCGCTCACGCAGGTCGGGAACTCGGTCTGCAGCGCGCCGGAGTTCCCGTCGACCATGAGCTCCTTCTTGCCGAAGATCTGCGCCATCTTCTCCAGCGCGGTCTTCACGCTCGCGTCGGTCCACGGGATCTCGTGCTTGGAGAGCTTGTCGTAGTTCTCCGGGCCCGCGCTGGACAGGTAGACGTTCTCGAACAGGTCGGTCAGCGTCCATCCGGACGCGCCGCAGAGCGAGAACGGCGGCGTGCCGGAGTCGGCGATGGTCTGCGCGTTCTTGACCAGTTCGTCCCAGGTCGTGGCCGGCTGCACGCCCGCGTCGTCGAACGCCTGCGAGCGGTACCAGACCAGCGACTTGTGCGCGGCCTTGACCAGCACGCCGTACACCTTGCCGTCGACGGAGCCGAGCTCCTTCCAGTACGGCGTGTAGTTGGTGTCGATCTCCTGGGTGACCTCCGGGGTCAGCGGCTTGAGCGCGTCCTGCTCCACGTACTGCTGGACCAGGCCGGGCTGAGGCAGGATGGCGACGTCCGGCGGGTTCTTGCCCTGGATGCGCGGGCCGAGGTAGGCGCCGGTGTCCTCGCCGGTGGAGGCGTAGGTGACCTCCGCGCCGGTCTTGTCGGAGAACGCCTTCAGCACCTGCTCGAAGTTCTTCTGCTCGGCGCCGGTCCACTTGGCGGCTACTTCGAGCTTCACGCCCTGGAGCGTCTTGTCGCCGCCGCCGGTGGCGGGGGCCGACTCCGACGCGGTGGGCTGGGTGGTCGTCGGCGCGTTTCCGCAGGCGGCGACGGCTACCGCGAGCCCGGCCAGGATCGCTGCTGCTCTGCCTTTTCGCATGGCTGCCTCACTGGGTTCTGATGATCTCTTCGAGTTCTGACTTCATGGAGACCGCCACGTCGTCGGCGGTCTCCGGTGTGGGGTTGCCGAGCGCCTTGGCGACCGAACTGGCGATCACCAGGCTCAGCTGGTTGTAGTTGGCGCTCGCCGGCCGCGGCTCGGCGGCCAGGATGGTCTCCTTGAGCACGGGCAGGTACGGGAAGCGCTTGATCAGGGCAGGGTCGTCGTAGAGCTCGCTCCACACCGGCGGGAACGAGCCCTCGGTGAGCACCCGGCGTTCGTTCTCCAGGCTCGTGAAGTAGCGGATGAACTCCTGCGCGGTCTGCTGGTGCTTGGAGTAGGCGCTGATGGCCAGGTTGGCGCCGCCGAGCGTGCTGGACCCAGGCCCGTTGAGGCCGGGCAGCCTGGTCACGCCCAGGTTTCCGCCCAGCTCGGCCTTGGCGGGTCCGTACGCGTGCGGCCAGTTCCTGGCGAAGGCGAGCCGCCCCTCCTGGAAGGCCAGGCGCGACTCCTCCTCCTTGTAGCTCAGCGACTCCTTGGGAATCCAGCCCTCACGCAGTCCCTGCAGAAAGAATTCGAGCGCGGTCCCGCCCTTGACCGGGTCGAGGGCCACCTTGGTGCCGTCGGGGCTGACGATCTGCCCGCCGGCCGACTGCACGGCCTCGGAGAAGTTGACCGTGAGCCCTTCGTAAGCCAGAAACTGCCCGGCATAGCCCTCTATGTTGCGCTTTTTCGTGATCGCGCGGGCTTGGTCGCGTAGCTCGGCCCATGTCCTGGGTGGCTTCTTGACCAGGTCCTTGCGGTAGTAGAGCAGGCCGGCGTTGCTGGTGTAGGGGACGGCCCAGAGCTTGTCCTTGTAGATCGCCGTCTCCACGACGGGCGGCAGGAACCTGTCGAGCGGGAACAACCCGCGCTCCAGGGGGATGATCCAGCCGTTCTCCGCGAATTCGGCGGTCCACATCACGTCGAGCCCCAGCACGTCGTACCGGCTGCTCTGGGCCTGAAGGTTGGCCACCATCTGGGCGCGCTGCTCGTCGGCGGCCTCGGGCAGCTCCAGCAGCGTCACCTTCTCGGCCGGGTGGGCCTGGTTCCAGCGATCCAGCAAGGGTTGCAGGTACGCCGTGGTGTCGCGTCCGGTGGCGAAGGTGATGGGCCCGGTTCCGCCCGTCCCCGTCTCGCCGCGGCCCTCGTCGCCCGCCACGGTGCAGCCGGCCGCCAGGGTCACGGCGAGCAGCACTGAAAGCGAGCGAAGCACCCTGTTTCCTCCGTGTTCAAGTGGTTTTACATTCGTGTTAGGTAGATGCATTCATGTTATGCACACCTGTAATCTGTAGGTCAACGGATGACTCCGTAACGCATACGTAACAGGCGGGGAGGTGAAGTGGTGCGGCCTCACCTGCTGGCGCTTCTGGCGAAGGAGCCTGCCCACGGCTACGAGCTCAAACAGGCCCTCGAACAGACCTTCGGCAGCGCCTATCCCTCTCCCAACATCGGGCAGATCTATGTCACCCTCGGCAGGCTGGAGAAGGACGGCCTGGTGCGGGCGGTGGACGTGGAGCAGTCCAACCGGCCCAACAAGAAGGTCTACTACCTGACCGCCAAGGGCCGTGACTCCCTCGTGGCCTGGGTGGACGAGCCGACCGAGGGCCCCAGGGTGCGTGACGAGTTCTTCATGAAACTCGTGCTCGCGCCGCTCACCGGCATCGCGGACCGGATGGCGCTGATCAGCCGCCAGCGTCGCCATTACCTGTCGCTGATGGGCGATCTGCGCGAGCTGCAGTCCCACACGCCGGACACCGATCGGGTGGCGTTGTTGCTCATCGAGGGGGCCATGCTGCACCTGCAGGCGGATCTTGACTGGCTGGAGCGTTGCCAGGAGGATCTGGCATGAGCTCGGTTGTGAAAACGGTCAATCTGGTCAAAATCTACCAGGATGGGGCGGTCCCCGTACCTGCCGTCCGGGGGGTGGACCTGCAGGTCGAGCCGGGCGAGTTCGTCGCGATCATGGGTCCTTCCGGCTCCGGGAAGTCCACGCTCGTGCACATGCTGGGCGGCCTGGACACCAGGACCAGCGGGGAGATCTGGCTCGACGACAAGCGCGTGGACACGCTCTCCGAGAGCGCCTGGGCGCTGCTGCGGCGCAAGAAGGTCGGGTTCGTCTTCCAGTTCTTCAACCTGGTCGCCAACATGACCGTCGGCGACAACGTCGAACTGCCCGCGCTGCTGGCCGGGGCCTCGCCCAAGGTGGCCCGCGAGCGGCGGGAGAGCCTGCTGGCCGCGCTCAACCTGACCGACAGGGCCGACGCCGCGCCCGCCCAGTTGTCCGGCGGTGAGCAGCAGCGTGTGGCGCTGGCCAGGGCGCTGGCCAACGAGCCCAGCCTGCTGCTGGCCGACGAGCCCACCGGCAACCTCGACAGCCGCAACACCCGCGACGTGCTGCGCCTGCTCGGCGACGTGCACAAGGAGGGCCAGACCATCGTCATGGTCACCCACGACGCCCGCGTGGCGAGCCTGGCCGACCGGCTGGTGTCGCTGTTCGACGGGGAGATCGTGGACGACGGGCGCATCGCGCGCCGGCGTACGCGCACGGCCGGAGAGGTGATCGACCTCCGATGAGTGCCGCTCTGGCCGGGAGCCGGTGGATCAGGGCCGACCTGCGGGCCAGGAAGGGCCAGGCAGTGCTGACTGTGCTGGCCGTGGCCGGGATCGTGGCCGCGCTGATCACCGCGGCGACCCTGCTGGAGGACGGCACGAACCCGTGGCGCAGCCTGTCGGCCCAGACCGACGGGGCCCACGTCTGGCTCTACACCAAGGACAGCCCCCAGGTGGACCTGGGCGGCATCGACGGCGTGACGCGGACCGCCGGCCCGTACCGGTCGGCTCCCGTGACCGTGGCGCAGGACGGCCAGAAGGAGCCTGCGGCGCTGCGCGCGATGCCGGCCACCCTGCCCGCGGTGGCGCACCCCGTGCTGGCCGAGGGTCGCTGGCTGGACCCCGCCAGGCCCGACGGGGTGGTGGTCGAGCGCTCGTTCGCCGACTCCCTGGGGCTCAGGCTCGGCGCGCCCCTCTCGCTCATCGCGCTCAGCGGGGAGCGGCACACCCTGTACGTGCACGGCATCGCCGACACCGCCGAGCAGGGCTTCTACCCCGAGTGGACGCCCGGCCTGGCCTACGTGCTGCCCACCACGCTGGACCGCATCGAGCCCATGCTGGGCCGCAGCGAATGGGTGACCGGGCTGCGCCTGGGCGACCCCGAGGCGGCGCAGGTCGTCTCGCAGCGCGCGGTCGTCATGCTGGAGGACCGCCTCCAGCGCGTCTACACCTGGCGCGAGGTCAGGGCCGCCATGGAGCTGGACAACCGGCTGCTGGGCACGCTGCTGGCGCTGTTCGGCGTGGTCGGGCTGGTGGCCGCCGCGCTCGCGCTCGCCAACGCCGCCGGCGGCCGGGTGCTCGGCCAGCTCCGCGACCTGGCCACGCTCAAGGCCATGGGCTTCACCAAGCGCCAGGTCGCGCTGCTGCTCCTGGTCGAGCACGGCGCGCTGGGGCTGCTGGGCGTGGCGGCCGGCGCCCTGGCGGGCTGGGGCGTGATGGCGGCCGTGCTCGGCGCCGGCTCCGTGGCGCCCATCCCCGTGCTGGCCATCATCGCGGGCACGGCCCTGGCGGTGCTGGCCGCCGTCGGGGTGCCCGCCTGGCGGGGCGGGCGCACGCCGCCGATCCCCGACGTGCCCACCGGGCCGCCGCGCGGGCACCTGTCCAGGCTGGCCAGGCTGGCCCTGCTCGTACGCCTGCCGCCCGCCCTCATCCTGGGCACCAGAGACGCCTTCACCCGGCGGGTGCCGGCGTTCCTGACCGCGTTCGGCCTGGCCGTGCCGATGATGATGATCACCATCGGGCTCGGGGTGTGGGCCACGCTGGACAACTTCCTGGCCCACCCCGAACAGGTGGGCCAGCACGCCGCCCTCTACGTCAAGCCGGGCAAGCTGGAGCCCGCCGTGGCCGAGCGGATCGCCGGCCAGGACAAGGATGTGACCGCGCTCTACCCGGGCACCGACGTGAACGCGCTGGCCCCCGGCGAGGCCCGCTCGGTCAGGGTGCGGGCGATCGGCAGCTCGACGAGCCCGTACCCGTTCCCCGTGGTCGAGGGCCGCATGTACGGGCGTCAGGGCGAGGCGGTCGCCGGGCAGGGCCTGCTCGACCTGCTCGGCGTCAAGATCGGCGACCGGGTGCGGCTGACCGTGGGCGGCACGCCGCTGATCGTCAGGATCGTCGGCAGGACCGTCGAGCCCGAGCAGGACGGCGAGGTGCTCTCGGTGGGGCTGGACAGCCTGGCGGCCAAGGACTCGGTGCCGCCGGAGTACTACGCGCTGGCCCTGCGGCCCAACGCCGACCCCTCGGAGGTGAGCGGCCGGCTGCAGGCGGGCACCGGTCAGGGCCTGGACGTGCAGGCGGCGGTCAACCCGGCGCATCGCCTGGCGATCATCAGATGGGTGATCGTGGGCCTGATCGCGGTGCTGGCGCTGATCGGGCTGGCCAACCTGCTCACCGCCAGCGCGCTCGGCCTGCGCGACCACGCCTTCGACCTGGCCGTGCTCAAGGCCATGGGGCTGACCCCGCGCCAGGTCATGGCCACGCTCGTGACCGGCACCGGCCTGCTGGTGGTGCTGGGGGTCGGCGTGGGCGCGGCGGCGGGGCTGTTCATCGTCACCTGGCTGATCGACCTGCAGGGCCACACCAGCGGCGTCGGCGCGGGCATCGGCCGCGCGCCGTCGCCGCTGACATTGACGGTGACGGTGCTGGTCGCCGTGGGCACGGCCCTGGCGGTCGCGCTCATCCCGGCGCGCCGCGCGGCCCGTGCCCAGGTGCCGGTCACCTCTCGCTGAGGCTCCCGGCACCTTGCCCGGTCACCTCTCGTCGATGCTGTCCTCGGGCTTGCTCTTGAGCGCGAACCAGTAGAAGCCGTGCCCCGGCAGCGTGAGCAGGTAGGGCAGCTCCCCGATGGCCGGGAACGGCACCCCGCCGCGCGCCTCGACCGGCACCATGCCCTCGAAGCGCCGCAGGTCCAGCTCCACCGGCTGCGGGAACTTCGACAGGTTGTTCACGCACAACATCACGTCGTTGTTGTCCTCGCGCACGTACGTGAGCACGCACGGGTTCGAGGACCACATTTCCGTGTAGGCCCCGATGCCGAAGACCGGGTGCCTGCGCCTGATCTCCAGCATCTTGCGGGTGAAGTGCAGCAACGACCCTTCGTGCCGCTGCTGGGCCTCCACGTTGACCGCCTGGTAGCCGTAGATCGGGTCCATGACCGCGGGCAGGTAGAGCCGACCGGGGTCGGCCGAGGAGAAGCCGGCGTTGCGGTCGGGGCTCCACTGCATCGGCGTGCGGACCGAGTCGCGGTCCTCCAGCCAGATGTTGTCGCCCATGCCGATCTCGTCGCCGTAGTAGATGACCGGCGAGCCGGGCAGCGACAGCAGCAGCGCCGTGAACAGCTCGATCCGGTCCCTGTCGTTGTCAAGCAGCGGGGCCAGGCGGCGGCGGATGCCCAGGTAGGCCCGCATGCGCGGGTCCTTGGCGTACTCCTTGTGCATGTAGTCGCGCTCTTCCTCGGTCACCGTCTCGAGCGTGAGCTCGTCGTGGTTACGCAGGAAGATGCCCCACTGCGCGGTGTCCGGCAGCTTGGGCGTGCGCGACATGATCTCGGAGATCGGCTCGCGGGTCTCCTTCTTGACCGCCATGTAGATGCGCGGCATGAGCGGGAAGTGGAAGGCCATGTGGCACTCGTCGCCGCCCGTGGTGGGGTCGCCGAAGTACTCCACCACGTCCTCGGGCCAGCCGTTGGCCTCGGCCAGCAGCACCCGGTCCGGGTAGAGGCGGTCCACCTCCGCGCGGATCTTCTTCAGGTACGCGTGCGTCTCGGGCAGCCCGGAGCACGCGGTGCCCTCCCGCTCGAACAGGTACGGGACCGCGTCCAGCCGGAACCCGTCGATGCCCAGGTCCAGCCAGAACCGCAGGACCTCCAGCATGGCCTCCTGCACGGCAGGGTTGTCATAGTTGAGGTCCGGCTGGTGGTGGAAGAAACGGTGCCAGTAGTACTGCTTGCGCACCGGGTCGTAGGTCCAGTTTGACTCCTCCGCGCCGATGAAGATGATCGGTGCGTCGGGGTAGGCGCCGGGGTTGTCGGACCAGACGTAGAAGTCCCCGTACGGCCCCTCGGGATCGTGCCTGGAGGCCTGGAACCACGGGTGGCGGTCACTGGTGTGATTCATCACAAGGTCGGTGATGATCCGCAGGCCACGCTCGTGCGCCGCCTCGATCAACTGCACGAAGTCCCCCAGGTCCCCAAAATCGGGGAGGATCTTCATGTAGTCCGAAATGTCGTACCCGCCGTCACGCAGCGGCGACTCGTACAGCGGCAACAACCACAGGCAGTCCACGCCGAGCCACTCGAGATAGCCGAGCTTCTCGATGAGACCGCGCAGGTCGCCGGTGCCGTCGCCGTTGGAGTCCTTGAACCCCCGGACGAGGATCTCGTAAAACACCGCCCGCTTGTACCAGGCAGGATCCTCCGAGACGAACGCCTCGGAGATCGGCTCTGGAAATGGGGATGCGTTGTTCATGATGTCGCTCACAGGAAGAGATGTGGGCAGGACGAAGTCACCGGTTGCCCCGGCGTATTTATCTGGTGACCGCGCCGCGTGGAGTCGTCATCCCTGCGAACTCCACTGCCCTCAACGGGACCGGATTTGTGATCTGGTGCCCGTTTGTGCGGCGCTTACGGGCCGAACACTACCAGCCCGTTGGCTATCCGGAACCCGCTTCTGCTGTGCGACCTGTAATACCCACGAGATCGGGATGTAATCGCCCTGTTACCCAGAGTTCACGAAAAAGGTGTGGTCAAGTCCGCGAGATCGTTCTCGAAGTCGCTCAAATATAGCCCGAACAGCACCAGACCGCGCACCCAAAAACGATCGTTCCACCCGTTGAACCTGGTCAGCGCGTCAGGACCACCGGCGACCACCTCGTGCAACTCGTCAGAGAGCAGGCCGGGCACCCGGGTCGCCAATGTTTCCAGCATGTTGTGGGCGTAACTCCGGGCCGGCGCCGCCGTCGAACGCAGCGGCATGCGCTGGAGCGGCTGCTTGATCACGTTCGTCGAGGGCAGAGCGGCCACCCGCGGATTTGCCGCGTACAGCACCTCGCGGTAGAAGCGGCCCTTGTCCTTGCGTGCCACGCCGACCGACAGGGCGGCGTCGAAGAACTCCGGATGGATGAACGGCGCCGCGAACGACGCCTCGGGGCCCACGAGGTTCACCGCCGAGCGCGCGATGCCGCGCACGGTCCTGGTGTGCAGCACCGACAGCGGCAGCTCCGCGCGATGCCCGTGGAGCATGGACGTGGCCGCCGCGAACTGCTCGCGCACGGTCTCCTCCATCCACTGCGCCGCCGCCTTGGACAGGAACGGCTGCGAGGGCTGCCCGAGCGACAGCGAGCCCAGCACGGCGGCCGACCGCTCCGCCTGCGTCGTGGCCTCCAGCGCGGCGCCGCTGACCATGAAGTTCTTCAGCAGCGGCCCGCCGGCCAGGCCGTCGATGAGGATCCGGCCCGCGCCGTGCACCTCCTTGGCGAAGGGGGCGTACCAGGCGTGGTGCGGCGTCAGGTACTCCAGCCTGCGCGCCACCTCCATCGCGTCGGCCGGATAGGCGGCGGCGTCCTGCCCGACCACCCGGTGCGGGATGCCCAGCTCCCTGGTGATCGACCTGGCGAACGCGATGTCGGTGTCGGTGCCGTCGTCGGGGCTGGTCGTCCACGACTCCACGTCGAAGCCGCGGGCCATGGCCACGCTCGCCAGCAGCCGCGAGTCGTACCCGCCGCTGACCGGGACCAGCAGCTTGCGCCCCGCGTAGTCCTCGTAGACCCGGTGCAGCAGCTCCACGATCTCCTGCGGGCTGGTCCACGCCTCGTACGGCTCGGTGCGCAACCAGCGCGGCAACCGCCGCTCGGTCGCCAGCCTGCCGTGTTCGAACACCAGCGCGCTGGCCCCCGGCAGCCGTTTGATCTCGGTGAACGGGGTGGCCTCGCCCAGCGGGAAGGTCACCTGGAGGATCGAGGCCCACGCCGACCAGTCGATCGCCACGGGCACCAGGCTGAGCAGCGGCTGGATCAGGGAGGAGAAGTAGATCGCCTCGCCCAGGCGCACGTAGTAGACGTCCACCAGGCCGAGCGCGCCTGTGTGCAGGCTCACCCGGCGGCTGTCGCCGATCAGCCCGGGAGTCTCGTACGTCTCCGCGACCGTGATCCAGTCGTCCTCGGCCGCGTTCGGCCCGCGTTCGCCCCAGGCGAAGGCGTAGGAGTCGCCCGCACGGTGGTAGGGCGGCAGCGGCGTGGAGCTGAACAACGCCGCGTCCGGCGACTGCAGCGCGGGCCTGACCTTGGGCCCCGCGGCCATCAATTTGCCCAGCAGGGCGGTGTCGATCCGGCCGAGAGCGCCGCAGACGTAGGGCCGCACGTTGAACTGCACCGGATCTCAATCCCTTCGAGACGCTTCTTGCAAAAGAGTATCCTTTGCCGGGCTACGAGAGCGGAGGTCCGGTTCGCGAGCGTAGCGAGTGAACGATTAGACGCAGTGTCTTGTCACCGGGCCGACGGAGGAGGACTGGTGACCACGGAGCTGGAGAGCACGAGGCGGGCGTTGCGTGACGCGGTCGCGCAGGCCGAGCGGGCTGCTGAGCTGGCCAGGCTGCTGGACGCCGCCCAGGCGAAGCTGGCCGCGGCGGAAGAGAGTGCGGAGGAGGCCAAAGCGCTGGCCGAGCAGCTCTCCGAGACCGAGGAACTGCTCTCGGCCGAGCAGGCCGTCGCCGACAGGCTGCGTAAGGAGCTGGCGGAGCAGCGTTTCCAGGCCGAGGTCGCGCAGTGGAAGTTGTCGTCCATGAAGGTCGCGCGCTGGAGCAGGCTCGGCGACGCCATCAAGAGCGGCAAGAGCAACCCCGTGCGGCTGGCCAAGGGACTAAGGGGCGCCGCGAAGCCGGTCAAGCGCCCCAGCGCCCCCAAGCGCAAGCCCGTGGCCGCCGGGGTCAAGGTCAAGGACGATCGCCCGGGAGCCTCGTTCCAGGCCACCCACACGACCAGGACGCTCGAAGGCGCCTCCTTCAAGCTCAAGCCGTACCGCGTGCCGACCGGCCCCAACACCCGCCCGCACCTGACGGCCGCGGTGATCGCCGACCCGCACGCCGAGGCGCTGCTGCGCTACGAGTGGCGGCAGACCACCGGCTTCACGCCCCGCGACTTCGCCAGGGTGCTTCCCCTTGAGGTGCCCCACCTGCTGGTCGTCGAGTCCGTCACGCAGGGCCCGTGGGTCGAGGAGATCACCGGCGAGCCCGGTGAGAAGCTCAGGGCGCTGCTGGCCTGGTGCGCCGAGCGCGGCATCCGCACGGTGTTCTGGCACACCCAGGGCGAGGTGTCGGCGTACGCGGCCGCCGCCGAGCTGTTCGAGCACCGCTTCACCACGGACCTGACCGTGGCCTGGCCCCGGCTGCAGTTCGGCGTGCAGCCCCGGGTGCACAACCCGCTGCCGCTGGCCGGGGGCCGCATCGACCGGGTGCTCACGCTCGACCAGCTCCTGCCCGGCCACCTCGCCTACCCCGACGTGCTGACCTCCTACCGCTGGCCCGCCGCCGCCGACTGCCCGCCGGGCACCCCGCAGTGGCGGCTGGCCGAGATCGCCGCCTGCGGCACGCCCATCGGCACCGAGGTGGACTCGCGGCGCGCGCACGTGGCGCTGCGCAGGGCGTACTCGATGGGCACGATGAGCGAGCGCATCGACGAGATGCTCGACGCGATCGGGCTGCCCAGCGCCCGTCCCACCCTCAACACCTCCGTCATGCTGCCCATCCTCGACCCCTTCCTGATGGAGCACGCGCTGGCCCAGGTGGCCAAGCAGTCCGGGGTCGACCAGCTCATCGTCATCGGCCCGCCCGAGGCCGAGCTGCGGGCCCGTGACGTGCTGCCGGACGTGGAGATCATCTACCGCCGCCCGCAGCCCTCGATGACCGAGGGCGCGATGCTGGGCGCCGGCATCGACCTGTGCGAGGCCGACCTCGTGGCGGTCATGGACCCGCGCGACGTCTACGGCCCTCACTACCTGTCGGACCTGCGCCGCGCCTTCCTGTTCAGCACGGCCGACGTCGTGGGCAAGGCCGCCTTCTACGCCCACCTGCGCAAACCCCAGGCCACGCTGCTCAAGCAGCCGGAGACCGAGTACTCCTACGTGCCGGAGATCACCGGCGGCACCCTCCTGGCCCGCCGCAACGCCCTGCGCGAACTGGGCTTCGCCGACCTCACCGAGGGCTGGGACGAGGTCCTGATGCGGCAGTGCCGTACGGACGGGATCAAGGTGTTCTCGGCCGACCGGTTCGGCTACGTACGGGTCCGCGACGAGGATCGGTGGCTCCTGGGCGCGGCCCACCTGGTCGAGTACGGCTCGGCGGAACCGCACGCGCTCATCTGAGTAACCGGACCGGCATAGGGTCGTCGCATGACGACGCTCGACGAGCTGGCCGGGGTGCTCGGGGAGCCGGCGGTGCCCGAGGGGACGTGGGAGCGGGAGGCGTCGTACGTGTCGGCGGCGGCGTTGCGGCGGCGGGTGCCGGCCGAAGGGCTCGCCGAGCGGGTGCGGGCGATCGACGGGGTGGCCTCCGTGGAGGTGCGGGGGAAGGGGTTTCTGCGGATCGTGGTGGCCGTGCCCGGCGTGCTCGTGGAGGAGGAGCCGGTACGGGTGCCCTTCGAGGCGGAGTGGCCGGACTTTCCGCGTACCTGGGAGAATCCCGGCTTTGTGGTGCGGTACGGGCATGTGCGGGCCTGTGCCGTGCGGAGGTGGGCACGGGAGCTGGGGGTGGCCGAGGGCGGGTTCCGGGGCGAACTGCTCGATGATCCCTGGCATCGGCGGGTCCTGCGGGTGCTGGCGGAGTTGCCGGGGCGGCGGGTCAGCAGGGAGCCGGGGTGGGAGAGCTATCTGGTGCGGCTGGCGATGGCCTACCACGACGCCCATGAGCGGGCTCCGGCCGTTCCGGTCGGGGATGAGGAGCCGGGGGCGGTGCACACGGCGCGGGTGCGGGTGGCGGCGGTGGTGGGGAAACTGTTGCCAGGGCCTGACCGATTGTGAAGTGTCACAAAATATCCGGCTAAACGGCCAAAGAGCGTAAAAATATCCCTTCTGGGGCGTGATCGCGTCTCGATACGTGGTCACGGGGTCATGGCGCACTAGCGCTTCCGATAGCCTCGATCGGGTGAGTCGATTCGCCCATCCCGCCGGGGACCGGCACGCTGAGATGCTGCCCCACGAGCGCCCTCCGCTGGCGCCCGCCGACCTCAACCGGATCAACCCCGCGATCTGGCCGCGAACGTCGACCCGGGCCGATGGCGCGCTCACGGTCGGCGGGGTGGACGTCCGTGACCTGGCCCGCGAGCACGGCACGCCGCTCTACGTCATCGACGAGGACGACGTGCGCTCCCGCATGCGCGACTACGCCACCGCGTTCGCCGGCTCCGAGGTCCACTACGCCGGCAAGGCGTTCCTGTGCAAGGAGATCGTGCGCTGGTTGCAGGCCGAGGGCCTCGGGCTCGACGTGGCCAGCAGCGGCGAGCTGGCGGTGGCGCTGAGCGTCGGTTTCCCCGGCGAGCGCATCACCATGCACGGCAACAACAAGTCCCTGGCCGAGCTCGGCAAGGCGCTGGAGGCCGGGGTCGGGCACATCGTGGTCGACTCCTACGACGAGATCGCCAGGCTCGGCTACCTCGCCGAGCAGCAGGGCAAGCGGCCCAAGGTGATGATCAGGGTCACCACCGGGGTCGAGGCGCACACGCACGAGTTCATCGCCACGGCGCACGACGACCAGAAGTTCGGCCTGTCGCTGAACACGGGGGCGGCGGCCGAGGCCGTACGCAGGATCCTGGCCCTGCCCCAGCTCGACCTCGTCGGGCTGCACTCCCACATCGGCTCCCAGATCGTCGACACGGCGGGGTTCGAGGTGGCCGCGCGGCGGCTGGCCTCCCTGCTCGTGCAGATCAAGGAGGAGCACGGCGTGGTGCTGCCCGAGCTGGACCTCGGGGGCGGCTACGGCATCGCGTACGTGGAGGGTGACGAGGCTCCCGACATCAAGGAGCTGGCCGACGGCCTGCGCGAGATCGTCTCCAAGGTGTGCGTGGACGCGGGCCTGCCCGTGCCCCGCCTGACCGTCGAACCCGGCCGCACCATCGTCGGCCCCGGCGGCATCACCCTCTACGAGGTCGGGACGATCAAGGACGTCGAGGGCCTGCGTACGTACGTGAGCATCGACGGGGGCATGAGCGACAACGTGCGCACGGCCCTGTACGGCGCCGAGTACACCGCCGTGCTGGCCAGCCGGGCCAGTGAGGCCGAGGCCATGCTCAGCCGCCTGGTCGGCAAGCACTGCGAGAGCGGCGACATCATCGTGCGCGACTTCCACCTGCCCGCCGACCTCGCCCCCGGCGACCTGATCGCCGTGGCCGCGACCGGCGCCTACTGCCGTTCGCTGGCCAGCAACTACAACTACCTGCCCAGACCCGCCGTGGTCGCCGTCTCCGGCGGCGCGTCCCGTGTGATCGTGCAGGGTGAGACCGAGGACGACCTGTTGAGGGGGCAGCTGTGAAACCGCTGAAAGTGGCTCTGCTGGGCTGCGGCGTCGTCGGTTCCCAGGTCATCAGGCTCATGCACGAGCAGGCCGACGACCTGGCCGCGCGCGTCGGGGCACCGCTGGAGCTGGCCGGGGTCGCCGTGCGCAGGCTAGGCCGCAAACGCGACATCGACGTCGATCCCGCCCTGCTGACCACCGACGCCGAATCGCTGGTCACCCGCGACGACGTGGACATCGTGATCGAGGTCATCGGCGGCATCGAGCCCGCCCGCTCGCTGATCGTCGCCGCCCTGTCCAGGGGCAAGTCGGTGGTCACCGCCAACAAGGCGCTGCTCGCCGAGGACGGCGCCACCCTGCACGAGGCGGCCCGCACCGGCAGCGGCGACCTGTACTTCGAGGCCAGCGTGGCCGGCGCCATCCCGCTGCTGCGGCCCCTGCGCGAGTCGCTGGCCGGCGACCACGTCAAGCGGGTGCTGGGCATCGTCAACGGCACCACCAACTACATCCTCGACAAGATGGACTCCACGGGCGCGTCCTTCACCGACGCCCTGGAGGAGGCCCAGACGCTCGGCTACGCGGAGGCCGACCCGACGGCCGACGTCGAGGGCTTCGACGCCGCCGCCAAGGCCGCCATCCTGGCGGGGCTCGCCTTCCACAGCCGGGTACGCGCCGGGGAGGTGCACCGGGAGGGCATCACCGAGATCACCGCCACCGACGTGGCCTCGGCCAAGGCCATGGGCTACGTCATCAAGCTGCTGGCCATCTGCGCCCGCTCCGACGACGGCCGCTCCTTCGGCGTACGGGTGCACCCGGCGATGATCCCGCGCTCGCATCCGCTGGCCGGGGTGCGGGAGGCGTACAACGCGGTCTTCGTGGAGGCGGCTTCTGCGGGGCAGCTCATGTTCTACGGCAAGGGCGCGGGCGGCGCCCCGACGGCCTCGGCCGTGCTCGGCGACCTGGTGGCCGTGGGCCGCAACCGGCTGGCCGGCACGCGCGGGCCGGAGGAGTCGACGTACGCGGACCTGGCCGTGCACCCCATGGGCGAGACCGTCACGCGCTGCCACGTGGCGCTGGACGTGGCCGACAAGCCGGGCGTGCTGGCGCGGGTGGCGGAGCTGTTCGCCAAGCACGACGTGTCGATCCAGACGGTACGCCAGGAGGGCCACGGGGACGACGCCCAACTCGTCATCGTCACCCACCGGGCCACGGACGCGGCCCTGTCGGCGACGATGGAAGGGCTGCGGGAGCTGGATGTGGTACGGGCGGTGGCGAGCGTGATGCGCGTGGAGGGCGACGAGTAAGCGGATTGACTTCGGAATTACTTCCGAAGTACCGTCGGTCTATGAGTGCGCCGACTGTACCTTTCAGCGATCTCTCGAAGCATTCCAAGGAGGTCGCTGAGACGGTCAGTCGCGTACATCGCGTACATGTCAGGCGGCGGGACGGTGAAGATCTCTACCTCACGACCGCGCGGCACGACCATGAGCGGGAAGAGACCGCGAATGTTGTGGCCAACCTGCTCTCCGCGCTCGTGGTGAGCAAGGAGGGCGTTCGTGTGGTCGAGAACGCGCTTCCCGCCGTGTTCTCGTGGGCTCGGCACCTGTCGGACAGTGAGCGGCGCGAGTTCGTCCAGGACCTCGTCAATGCCACCAGAGACGCCGTGGAACTGGACGTTCACGCCACGCTGCACAGAGTCATCGTCGAATGGCGGGCCACCGCCCGGATTCTGGCCGACCCCACCCTGACGGCCGAGCTCACGCGCCCCCTGCCCGACGAGGACCACGGCGAGGTGCTCGCTCCGTGAGCCCCAAGCGCGGGGACGACGTGGCGCCTCTGCCGATCGGTGACGAGTGGCGCATGCGGTTCGCCACTAACGAGGCGGCGAAAGGATGGGCGGCGTTGTGCGCGGAGGTCCCGGCTAACGCTCGCCGATGCTTCGATGCCCTGCGAAGCGATCCGCTTTCCACCGACAACCCTGATCGGCAACACCGGCTTCGGGGCCGTCTGGCCACCTCGGCCATCGGTGGCCAGGTCCTTCCGCAATGGGAATACGAGGTCACCTCCGGTGGTCGTGTGAGGTATCTCATCGACGTGGACCGACGGACCGTGCACTTCGTGTACGCCTCCTCCCAGCATCCGAAGGACACCGACGTAACCGGTTAGTTGCCGGGGGAGGTCAGGTTGCGGATTCGGCGGACGGCCCGGTTGAGGAGGGTGCGGTTCTGTTCTCTGGTCAGCCGCATGGCCTCGCGGCGCCACGCCTCCGCCTTTTCGCGCCACCGTGCCGCGTCTCTGCCGTTCTTGCCCGACTCCCTGCGCAGTTGGGCGAGTTCGGCCCTGAGGGTGGCCACGCGCTTGCGGTAGAGGGCGATCTCCTTGTCGTGGGCGGTGGTGAGCTGGGCGAGCTCTGACGGCGGGCGTCTGCGGGGCGGGTAGGTGGCGGGGCGGCGGGTGAAGGCCCAGGTCTCCGCGTCCACCCATTCGAGGCCGAACAGGGCGTCGATCAGGTCGTCCCGGTGGTCGTCCGGTGTGGCGACCAGGTCGGCGCGGGACAGGGCCGCCGTGCGGTCCAGGCGGGCGGTCAGCACGCCGTTCTCCGGCGTCTCCTCCAGGGCCACGCAGATCGTGCCCAGGTCGTGTTGTTCCAGGCGCTCCACCAGGCGTTCCACCGTGTCCTTGGCCGCGACCCAGCCCGGCGGGACCGACAGGCGGAACGGGGCGGTGCCGGGGAGAGGGGTGAACCGCACGCGGGGGTCGTGTTGGAAGTTCGCGTGGATGAGGCGGAGGTCCAGGCAGGGGTCGGCGAGGGGGGAGCGGCGTTCGGCGGTCAGGAGGTGCCAGGGGGCCGTCACGGTGATTCTCAGGTCCGGGAGCGAGGAGGCCAGGAGGGAGTCCACGGTGGCCCGTACGTCCTCGTACGAGCCCTGCGGCACCGTCACCTCCACGTACGGCACCAGCCACTGCCGGCCCGCCTCCGCGCGCAGGTAGCGCCGGTACGGCACCCGGTCGGCGACATACGGGTCGTTGTGACGCTTCAGCGCCCGCCAGTCGCGCATCGCCGTGGGCAGCCCGAGATGCCACGCCCTGGAGTCGGGGTCGGGGACATACACGGCGCCCGCCTGCGTGAGCCGGTAGCCCAGCTCCGTGTCCTCGGCCAGGACCAGGGAGGTGTCCAGGCCGCCGACCGAGCGCAGCAGCGCCGCCGGGTAGGACGCCGTGGCCCCCACGTGGATCCGGGTGGCCAGGGAGTTCGGGGCGGTGCGCAGGCCGTCGTGGTCGCGGATGATCTGCTCAGCCCAGTCGTGGCGGTGCGGCGAGAGGGGGAAGAGATCGGGTTCCGTGCCGGTCCCCAGCGCCCGTACGACCTGCTCCTGGGTGGGCAGCGGGCCGTCGGTGAAGTCGATCCAGCCCAGCGCCACCACGTACGGGGCCAGGTGGTGCCAGCGGAGCTGGGCCTCCACGTGATGGCGGTGCGGCACCATGTCGGCGTCCAGCACGAACACGACCTCGCCGCGCGCCGCGTCGATGCCCGCCTGCACCGCCCAGGCCCGCCCCCAGCCGCCCGGCGGGCTGGAGATCAGTTTCGTCCTGGCCGGGACGATCTCCGGCAGGCGCAGCGGGGTGGAGCTGCCGTCGTCCACCACGATGACATCGAGCAGGCGCTCCGGGTAACTCTGCGCCGACAGCGCCGCCAGGGTCAGGTCCAGGGTCTCCTGACGCTCGTGGGCCGGGATCACGACGGTGACGGTGAGCGTGGGCTCCCAGGCGCCGAGGGCGGGCGGGGTGAGCACGCCGAAGTCGTTGTGCGGGATTCGGATCATGGGAGCGCGCTCTCGTCCATGGCCATCAGGGCGCTCGGGCGGAAGCCGCGCCACTGCCGCCTGTTGCGCCGCAGGAACGTCCCGATGGGCTCCTGCCAGGTGTGATTCGCCGCAGGGCCCCTGCGCAGGACGTACCCGAGCCCGTGCGTACGGTAGATCTGCCCGCCCGCCGCCTGCAGCGCCTCCTGGAACTGGGTGTCCACCGAGCGCCGCAGCGGCCTGAACCCGCCCACCGCCTGGAACGCCGACCGCTCGGCCAGGATCGTCCCGCCCGCCACGAAGCTGGTGATCTGCTCGGTGGTCTGCCGCCGGTGCACGGTGACGTCGATGGAGGACAGGTAGACGAACTCGGGGACGGTGCCGACGACCTGCGCTCCCGAGTACGAGTGCGCCAGCAGCAGATCGGCCAGGAAGTCGGGCCCGTACCAGTCGTCGTCGTCCATCTTCAGCAGGAACGAGCCCGAGGCCCTGGCGGCGGCGTCGTTCAGCACCTCGCCGAACACGGCCCCCGGGTCGGCCTCGAACACGGTCAGCGGCCCGTCGAAGGCGGCGATCGCGGCGGCCACGTCCGGATGCTCCCGGGGCACACCGTGCAGCGCCAGGATCACTTCGAGCCGGGCGTCGCGCTGGCGGGCGACCTGGTCGAGGGCGAAGGCGACCATGCCGGCGCGGCGCGTGGCCAGCAGCACCGAGGTGAGTGGGGGAGCGGGGGCCGGCGCGCCGAGTTGCTCCCATCTCGCCGCGACCCCATGGGTACGCAGCGCGGCGCGGCGCAGGCGGATGCTGTGCTCCTCGCGCCGCAGTTCGTCGGAGAGGTCGGGGGTGCGGGTGAGTAGATCGGCCAGGTCGTCGCCGAGCGCGCCCGCCCAGCGCGGCACCGCGTCGCTCACCAGCGGAACCCCGGCGGCGCTCAGCCCGGCCAGCACCCGTACGGCCGCCAGCGGGCCGCTGTGCGCCCGCCGCCAGTCGACCTCCACGCCCCTGATCTGGCGCAGCCTGGCCACGTCCGCGTCGGTGACGCCTCCCGACTCGGCGAACGACGTGACGACCTTCCCGTCCAGCAGCACCGACCAGCGCCCGTCGCGTTCGGCCAGGGACGCCATGGCGCGGGACGGGCTGGTCACGAAGCCCTGGGGGTTGACCAGGCGTTCGTCCACCGGGGGGATCATGGACGGCTCGGCCAGCACGTCGGGGTCGGCCAGCGGGGAGTCGGTCATGCCGGGGCGTCCCAGGTTCTCCCAGCTCACGGTCCGCAGTGTCGGCCGCTCGACGGGCCTCTCGTCCCCGGCCCATCGGTTGTCCGGCTCCGTTGTGAGTGTGCGCAACACCACATCGCCGCCCGGCGCGCCCACCCGCTCCGGCACGGGTCCGCTCACCTCGGCCGGCGTCGCGTTGGGATCCCCTGGCCGCCAGTCCGCCGCCCCCACGCCCGCGATCACCGCCGCGGGCGCCGTGATGACGTCCAGGCGGTGCCCGGCGAAGGCGCGGGCCATGGCCGTCACCGTGCGCCCGGCGGGCGTGGCGGCGGAGAAGCGCGCGTCCACCACCCAGACCCGGGCCTGTGGCTGGTGAACCCGCAGGTCCGTGAGCGACCGCCACCGATGCGCGGGAGTCGGCGTGGGTACGGGGGCGGGGTGCGCGGCCGGGGTGTCGAGCACGGCCACGACGACCCGCTCGGCCGGGGGCAGCAGCTTGTGCAGGGTGGCGATCCTGCGCAGGTCGGCGGGGGTCTTGGCGAGCACGAGCACGTCACGCGCCCGCTCCGGCTCGGCCACGGGAGCCAGCAGGTCCCGGTCCAGGTCCACCACACCAGTCCCGGTGGGGTCGGTGCCGGCAGGGCCGGTCTCCGCACGGTCGGTGCCGGCAGGGCCGGTCTCCGCACGGTCGGTCCCGGCAGGGCCGGTCTCCGCACGGTCGGTCCCGGCAGCGGCGATTTCGGTGGGGGCGATTCCGGCGGTGAACACCCGCGCGCCGGGCAGGTCCGCCAGCAACCGCTGGATCATCCGGCGCTCCGCAGGTGGCGGATGATGGTGTCCAACGGGCCCCGCCGCTCCCGCTCCGCGTCGGCCTGATCCGGCTCGGCGGTCAGGCGTTCGACCTCGCCGCGCAGCCGTTCCACCTCGGCCCGCAACTCCTTGACCTCATCGAGCCGCCGCCCCGCCAGGGCCCGCCACTTGGCGGGATCCCCGGCCGGCGCCTCCGCCTCGTCGGCCGGCGCGAAGCCGTACTCGGCCCCGCTGACCCACTCCGACCCGAACAGCTCATCCACCAGGTCATCCGGGGCCTCACCGGGAAACAGCAGCGCGGCGCGGGCGAAGGCGGACGTGCGCTCCAGCCGGGCGGTCACGACCCCGTCGGAGTCCTCCGCGAGCGCCGCGCAGACCAGCCCGAGCAGTTCGCCGTCGGCGTGCCGGACGAGCCCGGCGAGCGTGTCGGCGCCCAGCACCCAGCCGGTGGGCAACGTGAGCAGGAAGGGGGCGGGCGCCGCCGAGGCGATTACGCTCTCAGCGAAATCCACCCGGGGCTCGTGGGCGTAGAGGTTGTGCAGCAGCCGCAGCTCCAGCAGCGGCTCGTCCAGGCTCGCGCGACGCTCCCCGGTCAGCTCGCTCCAGGGCCCGACGAGCGTGACCGCCGCGTCGGCGAGCGTGCCCGCCAGCGCCGAGTCCACGGTCGCACGCGTCTGCTCGTACGTCGTGGCGACCACCGCGACCCGCACGTACGGAACCCGCCACTGCCGCCGCGGATGCGCCCTCAACCAGCGCAGGTCCGGGATCAGGTCACCGAGGAACGACCAGTTGTGCCGGTGCACGTCCTGCTCGCGCACCATCACGGTGGACGGCCCGACGTGCCACGCCCTGGCCTCCTCGTCCGGGATGAAGACCGCCCCGGCCTGCGCCAGCCGGTACCCCAGCTCGGTGTCCTCGGCCATGTTCAGGGAGGCGTCCACGCCGCCGGCGGCGCGCAGCAGGCCGGTTCGCACGGAGGAGGAGGCGCCCGTGTGCAGCAGGTACGGGTTCGCCCCCGCGTCCCTGAGCCGCCCGGTGGAGTCCAGGATCTTGCGCGTGTACGCGGACTGCGTGCCCTCCTGGCCAGGCTCGTCCACGAACCGCGTGTCGCCGATCACCACCGCGTAGTCGATCAGGTGGTGCCAGCGCATGTGCGCCTCGATGTGGTCGTCGGCCAGGAGCATGTCGGAGTCCAGCCAGTGGATCACGTCCCCGGTGGCCGCGAGCTGGCCGGTCTGCCGGGCCGCGCCGCGCCCCCACCCCTCGGACACCCGTACGACCCGCGCCCCCGGCACCTCCAGCGGCGGGCTGCTGCCGTCGTCGGCGACGATCACCTCGACCAGTTCGGCCGGGTACGTCTGCCGCGCCAGCGCAGGAACCAGGCGCGCCAGCGCGTCCGCGCAGTCGTGGGCGGGGATGATTACGGACACCCGCAACGACGGCTCCCACGAGCCGAGCGCGGGCGGTCGCAGCACGCCGTAGTCGTTGTGCCTGACCCGCGCCGTGCCCAATTCGCGACCCGTTTCGCGGTCGGCGCTCCGGCCCCGCGTCATACGCGGTCCTTGGCCAGCCCTCTGACCTCCTCGCGCAGCTCCGCCACCTCGCGCGCGGCCACCCTGGCGTTCACGCGGTCCTCGCCGAGCGAGGCCAGGATCGCTCCGACGTCGTCGGCCCGCCGCCCGGCGGAGTCCTCGACGGCCCGCACCAGCACGTCGATCCTGGTCTCGATGCTCTTCAGCGTGGCGGTGGTCCTGGCCAGCTCGGTCTCGTGTTTCTTGATCCGCAGGTCGATCCGGTGCGCCTTGCCGTCGAGGCGGCGCACGATGAGCACGAGCAGGGCGAGCGCCGCCAGCGCGATCATGAACGCGACGGCCGAGACCGCCGCGCCGAACGTGATCAGATCGGCGAATACGAGGAGCGCGAGCGCGCCGAGAGCCAGTGCTGCGAGTGGTGCGGCGGTCGCTGCCAGACGGCGGGGCGAGGGCATCCGCGCTTACCTTTCGTCGTTCATGACTTCAAGGACATCGGAGGTGTCACGGACATCTGGGGATTAACGGACACCTTAATAAACTTCAGGCACTGGCGTACAAGTTCCTGATCGAGCACGGCGAATCCGGAGCCGCTTCGCCTATGCCGCCGGGCCTGCCGAATCTGGCACCCGCGTCTACCCGTCAGTAAAACGGGCGTAATGTAGGCGCCGATTAGATCCCAAAGCGGTCGAGGAGCGCCCCAGCCATGTCCGTAACCCCTTGCGGCTTCACCCGTACGCCGGAGAAGGGGCTGGCCCGCCTGCACTGGGCCGGCAGCGGCTGGGAGGTGGAGGGCGGCCCGCTCGACCTGCCCGCGCTGCGCCCCCTGCTCGGCCTGGAGATCGAGTGGCCGGACGCGCCGGTCCCGCTCGCCGCGCTGCTGGAGCAGGCCGCCGCCGGAGTTCCGCTGACGGCCGCGCACGCGCCGCCGTGGGTGCCCGCCGACCTGGCCACGCTGCTCACCGACCGCGGCTGGCTCGGCCACGCCGCCGACAAGACCCCGCGCTCGCTGTCCGACCTGCGGCGCGAGGAGCACAGCGTACGCCTGCGCCGCCTGGCCCACGCCGTCGGAGCGACCCCGCAGGTCAGCATCGTCATGGCGACCAAGCGGCCCGGCCTGGCCGGCGTGGCGCTGGCCCAGATGGAGCGCCAGCGCGGGGTCGAGGCCGAGGTGCTGCTGGGGCTGCACGGCGTGGCCTTCGAGCAGGTGCGCGAGGCCGTCGAGTCCTGCTCGTTGCCGGTGAAGTGGGTCGAGGCGCCCGAGTCGACGCCGTTCGGCGAGGTGCTCAACCGGGCCGCCGGCCTGGCCTCCGGCGACTACCTGGCCAAGTGGGACGACGACGACTGGTATGGTCCCCGCCACCTGGCCGACCTGTTCATGGCCCTGGGGTACGCGCAGGCCGACGTGGTGGGCACCACGGCCGAGTTCTTCTACCTGGAACCGCTGAAGGCGACGATCAGGCGTACGACGTTCGCGAGCGGGGCGAGCTATCCGAGCGAGGTCTATGCCGATCACGTCGCCGGCGGCACGATCATGACCTCTCGGGCGAAATTCCGTGAAATAGGCGGATTTCCCGGATTGCCGCGCGCGGTCGATCTTGAATTCCTGAAAGCGGCACAAAAGGCGGAGGCCCGCATCTATCGCACCCACGGGCTGGGCTACGTCCTGCGCAGAGGGCTCAGCGCCGACCACACCTGGCAACTCCCGCTGGCCCACTTCGTCAAGGTGGCCGCCAACCAGTGGCGCGGCTTCCGGCCGAGCCTGCTGATGAAAGCCGCATGACCGTGCCCGGCAGGGTGCGCGGCAACGACTACCGCGTGCTGGCCCCCGACGAACACTTCACGCCCCGGCTGACGGTCAGTGTCGTCATCCCGGCCTACGGCGGCCAGGACAAGCTCGACCTGGTGCTCGCCGCGCTGGCCAGACAGAGTTATCCGGCCGGCCTCACCGAGGTCATCGTCGTCGACAACGGCACCTCACCGCCGTTGCGCCTGCCGGCCGGATCCGCCGCCCGCCTGATCGTCTGCGACCGGCCCGGCCGCGCCAGCGCCCGCAACGCCGGCCTGGCCGCCGCCACGGGCGAGGTGATCCACTGGCTCGACTCCGACGTGGTGCTCACCCCGGGCGCGATCGAGGCGCACATGCGCTGGCACCACGCCGCCCCGTACCTCGTCGTGACCGGCTACATCAGGTTCACCGACGCGCAGGTGCCCGCCGAGCTGCCGGAAGACCTTGAGAAGCACTTCGAGCCCGCCGAGCCGCACACCTGGATCGTGGACCTCGTCGAGCGCACCGGCGGCCTCACCGACAACCCCCAGCGGCCCTTCAGCCTGCACGTCGGGGGCGCGACCTCGGTCGGCGCGCGGCTGATCGAGGCGGCCGGGCCCATGGACGAGGAGCTGATCCTCGGCCAGGACACCGAGATGGGCTACCGGCTCGGGCAGGCGGGCGCGGTCTTCGTACCGGAGCCCGCGGCCCGCGCCTACCACCTCGGGCCGACCATGCGGATGCGCGACAAGCAGCCCATCGACCGGGTGAGCCACGCGTTCGTGGCCGACCGCATCCCGGCCTACCGCTGGCTGAGGGGTCATCCCGGGCGGCAGTGGAAGGTGCCGTACGTCACGGCGGTCGTGGACGGCACGGCCGGGTACGACGAGGTGCGCGCGACCGTGGACGCCCTGCTGGCCGGTACGGTGCCCGACCTGTCCGTGCTGCTCGTCGGCCCCTGGGACGGCCTCGACCGCGACCGTCGCGCCCCGCTCAAGGATCCGGACCTGGAGCTGGTGCTGGTCCATGGGCACTACCGGCACGAGGGCCGGGTACGCCTGGCCGCCACGTCCGAGGTGGATCCGGCCGTGCCGTTCGTCCTGCGCCTGCCCGCCGGCTGGGTCCCCGGTGAGGACAGCCTCGCCGGGCTGCTCGAACTGGCCCGCGAGGAGGGCCTGGGCCTGGTCAACGTGCTGCTGGACGAGTCGTCCGACGGCGTGGTGGCGGCCCGGCTGGAGCGCGCGGCCGCCTTCGCCAGGGCGCGTTTTGTGGCGGAGCCGGGAGAGGACCTGGACGACGTCGTGGACGCGGTGTCGGGCGTGTCCTGGGTGGCGGGCGAGACCACCGGGTTCACCAACGGGGCGGAGCCGCCGGTCGGGCGGCGGGGGGCGTATAAGGCCAGGGTGGCGGCGCAGGCCGAGGCGGCCAGGCTGGCCAAGGAGGTCGAGCGGCTGCGGGCGCAGGTGGCCAAGTGGAAGGACGAGTCGAGCAACTGGCGCAAGTCGGCCGTGGAGCTGCGCCGCGAGGTCGGCACGCTGCGCCGCCAGCTGCACGCCGCCAACCGCGCCCAGCAGAACCTGCGCACGCTGGTGTCCACCAAGATGAGAACCGCCCTGCGCAAACGCCTGCGCGACTGAACCGCGACGGCGCGCCGGCCGGCCGTGCGCGCCGCTCAAAGACCGTCCACGAGCCGGGCCGCCTGTCACGCGGCAGGACCGGGGGCCGGGCCGCCTGTCACAGGCGGGACCGGGGGCCGGGCCGCCTGTCACAGGCGGGACCGGCGGCAGGACCGGGGAGCCGTCAGTTGGGGCGCAGGGCCGACTTCAGGCGGCGCAGCAGCTTCTTCTCCGGCGTTTCCACCGGTGACGCCGGGGCCGGAGCCGGTGGCGGGGCCGGGATGGTGACCGGTTCCGGCTGCGTCGGGGCGGGCCAGTAGCGGTCCGGCGGCTCGTGGCGTACCCCGTGGGTGGTCTCGATGATCTCGTCGAGGTCGTCGCCCGGCTCGGTGAGCAGGGCGGCCCGGCCGAGGGCCGAGGTGCGCTCCAGGCGGGCCGTGCGCCCGTCGGGCAGGTCCACGATCAGGACGCCCGCCAGGTCCTTCTGCACCGACTCGATCATGCGCTCCAGCGTCGCCCGGTGCAGCGGCACGTCAACGGGCCCGCGATAGCGGAACGGGCTCGGCGCGGGCGTCGGGGCGGCCTCGTCGATGAGGCGGATGCGTTCGTCGCGGGCGAACAGGTCACGCATCAGCCGCAGCTCGAAGCACGGGTCGGACAACGCGAAGCGGCGCCCGTCGGCCAGCCGCGACCACGGCCCCACCAGCGTCACCACGACGTCCTGCAGCTTGCCGTCCAGCGCCGCCGCCACCGCCTGCCGCACCACGGACTCGGAGGTGTCTGTGACATCCAGCACGATTTCGACGTACGGCACCAGCCACCGCCGCCCCCGATCCTTGCGCAGGTCCCGGCGCAGCGGGATCCGGTGCGCCAGGTACGGCTCCACCGCCCGCACGGCCCGCTCCCGGTCGCGGTGCTGCGAGGGCAGCCCCAGGTGCACGGCCTGGGCATCCAGGTCGGGCACGAAGACCACGCCGTGCATGGCCAGCCGGTAGGAGAACTCGGTGTCCTCGCCCCGCGCCACGGTCGGGTCGAGCCCGCCCACGGCGTGGAAGACCTCCCTGGGCAGCGCGAATGTCGGGCCGGTGCACACGTGGTACGGATTGCGGCTCTTGCGCAGCCCGTCGGTCTTGGCGATCGTCGCCTCGGTCGAACTCGGCACGGCCGCGGCCAGGTCGAAGAGCTCACCCAGATGTCCCGCCTGGAAGATCTGCTCCGGTGTGACGGCCGGCGGCTCGATGAACTTCTTCATGCCGATCGTGACCAGGTAGTCCGTCACGTGGTGCCACCTGGCCAGGGCCTCGATGTGCTCGCGGCAGGCCACCATGTCGGAGTCGAGCCGCTGGATGATCTCGCCGTCGGCGGCCTTGGCGCCGGTGTTGACCGCGTTGGAGATGCCCCAGCCGTCGGTGACCCGTACGAGACGGGTGCCGACCGGTCGGATCTCGGGCAGCCGGATCGGCGGCAGGCTGCCGTCGTCGACGACCAGGACCTCCATGAGGTGTGCCGGATACGTCTGCGCGGCGAGCGCGGCCAGCGTCAGGTCGAGCTTGTCCTGCCCACCGTGCGCGGGTATCACCACGCTCACGGAAAGGGCGGGTGACCAGGCGCCGAGTGGCGGTGCCGCTACAGGTGAAAAGTCGTTCTGCCTCAGAGCAGGACGCGCGTTCATGGTCGTGACCCCCTGCCCCGACCTTATCGGGAGATGCTGAGAATTTCCTGAATAGCGCCCCTGTCCAACGGGCGAGTACCGGGCGTGTCCGACTCGTGGGACGCGGCTCCGCGACGACCCCCCGAACCCCGTACACTCGGTGCCCAACACCGCAGGTAGGGAGTCATCATGAGCAGGTCGTGGCGTGGCCTCATCGAGGAGTACCGCGAGCGCCTTCCGGTCACCGCGAAGACGCCGGTCATCACGCTGCTCGAGGGCGGCACGCCGCTGGTGCCCGCGCACCGCGTCTCGGCCCTCACGGGGTGTGACGTCTACCTGAAGGTGGAGGGGGCCAACCCGACGGGCAGCTTCAAGGACCGCGGGATGACCATGGCCATCAGCAAGGCGGTCGAGGAGGGGGCCAAGGCGGTCATCTGCGCCTCCACCGGCAACACCTCCGCGTCGGCCGCCGCCTACGCCGTGCGCGCGGGGCTGACCTGCGCCGTGCTGGTGCCGAAGGGGAAGATCGCCATGGGCAAGCTGGCCCAGGCGCTCGTGCACGGGGCCACGCTGCTGCAGGTCGAGGGGTCGTTCGACGACTGCCTGGAGATGACCAGGAAGTTGTCGACCAGCTATCCGATCGCGCTGGTCAACTCGGTCAACCCGTTCAGGCTGCAGGGGCAGAAGACGGCGGCCTTCGAGATCGTGGACACGCTGGGCGACGCGCCCGACATCCACTGCATCCCGGTGGGCAACGCGGGCAACATCTCGGCCTACTGGATGGGTTATCAGGAGTACTTCGACGACGGGGTGTCGACGAAGCGCCCGCGCATGTTCGGCTTCCAGGCCAGCGGCGCGGCGCCGATCGTCGGGGGAGCGCCCGTCGCCCATCCGCACACCATCGCCACCGCGATCCGCATTGGCAACCCGGCCTCCTGGTCGCTGGCCACCTCGGCCCGCGACGACTCGGGCGGGGCCATCCAGGCGGTGACCGACCGGCAGATCGCGGCGGCGTACAAGCTGCTGGCGCAGGAGGAAGGCGTGTTCGTGGAGCTCGCGTCCGCCGCGAGCGTAGCGGGCTTGCTGCAGGCCCACGCACAGGGCATGGTGGAGTCGGGGCAGCGCATCGTCTGCACGGTCACGGGCAACGGGTTGAAGGACCCTGACTGGGCCATTTCGGGGGCACCAGCGCCGGTGGTCATCCCTATCGACGTCCACGCCGCCGCGGCGGCTCTCAACCTCGCCTGACGGGGGCGCACGGGGAGTGACGAGGGAAAAGTGAATCAATGAGGAACGTTGACATTCGCGTACCCGCGACGTCGGCGAACCTGGGGCCCGGGTTCGACGCGCTCGGGCTCGCGCTGGGCCTCCACGACGAGGTGAGCGCCGCTCTCACCGGGGAGCGCGGCGTGCACGTCACCGTGGAGGGCGAGGGCGCGGGGGAGGTGGATCTCGGAGAAGGGCACCTGATCGTCAAGGCCATGCGCATGGCTTTCGACCGCATGGGACAGCCCCAACCCGAGGGCATACGCCTGCACTGCCGCAACAGGATCCCGCACGCGCGCGGGCTGGGATCGTCGTCGGCCGCCGTGTGCGCGGGCATTCTCGCCGCGCGCGCTTTGGCCGATAGCGAACTTGCCGCCAATCTTTCCGACGACGGCGTGTACGCGCTCGCCACCGAGATGGAGGGCCATCCCGACAACGTCGCCCCCTGCCTGGCGGGCGGGCTGACCGTGTCGTGGTCCGACCACGACGGGCTGCCCCATATGCTGAAACTGGCTCCCGACCAGCGGATCCGTCCAGTCGTCGCGATTCCGCGCACACGGCTGTCCACGGAGGCCGCGAGGGGGCTCTTGCCGAAGGACGTGCCCCACAAGGACGCCTCCTTCAACGCCGGCAGGGCCGCGCTGCTGATCGCCGCGCTGACCGGACGGCCCGAGCAAGGGCTCCTGCTCGCCGCCACGGAAGACCGGCTCCACCAGCATTACCGCGCGCCTGCGATGAAGGCGAGCGCAAATCTGGTAGAACGTCTCCGTGCAGTGGGCGTGCCCGCGGTCGTTTCGGGAGCGGGTCCCACGGTTCTTGCGTTTTCGACATCGGATACGCAGGATTTGATCGCGCCAGAAGTGGGTAATGACTGGCACATCCAGCAAATGGACGTCGACCCGGTTGGTGCGAACGTTCAGTTCCCCGAGACACGCTGATGCCTCTTTAGACCTTCAGGGAATAGCCGTGTGCGCTGGTGATGTTAGGCTGATAGCCGCACCAGATGCCCCCTTGGTGGGTGCGTGCTTGTCAGCCATACATCGCTGCATCATGTTTCACGTCGCGAGGCGTGAGCAGCGCGGCTGTCTCCCCGGAATCCGTTGCCTCCGGTTGGCCCACACCCGGTTGGCTCAACGTGAGGTGGCGACGACGGGGATCTGCGCGTTCGAATCATCTCGACATCTGGTTGGCGACAGCAATCTGGGGGCGTCTGCCACGCGCCAAGGGCCATCGGCGGCGTGGACGAGCCCTCACTCAAGAGTGGCGGCAGTCTCCATTGGCAGCCGAAGATCGCAAAAGTGCACCCCGACCCGGTCTGTCCCGCCGGATCGCAAGCACCTCCGGGACGCCCGGAAGAACAAAACCGGCGCCCGACCCCTGGGAAGGACCTTTTAGTTGAGCGACACCACCGAACTCCTCTCCGACGCATCAGGCGCTGAGCCGGCGTCCGGCGACACCCCCACCCGCGCAGCGGCCAAGCCGCGTGCGCGTCGCTCCGGCACCGGCCTGTCCGCCAAGGTGCTGCCCGAGCTGCAGAAGATGGCAGCGGAGCTGGGCATCAGCGGGACCGGGCGCATGCGGAAGAGCCAGCTCATCGCGGCCATCCAGGAGAAGCAGGGTGGCGGTTCCGGAGATGGCGCACCGACGGCCGCGCCCGCGGCCGAGGCTCCCGCCGCCGCCTCGACGGAGGCGGCCCCCGCGGCCGAGCGGCCCACCCGTACGCGCAGGGAACGTTCCCGCACCAAGACCGCCGACAAGCCGGCTGAGGAGCCCACTCCGCAGCCCGCCGCGGCGCAGGTCACCGAGGCCGCGCCCGCGCCCGTGGTCACCGCGCCCGAGCCGGTCGCCGCCCCGGCGGAGCCGGTCGTCGAGCAGCAGTCCCAGCCCGTGGAGGCCGGACAGGGCGAGACGCGGGACCGTGGCGAGAGCCGGCGTGAGCGCCGCAGCCGCGGCGAGCGCCGCGAGCGTGGCGACCGCAGCAGTGACCGTGGCGAGAACAGCCGCGATGGCGGACGTGACGGCCGTGACGGCGGGCGCGACGGTCGTGACAGTGGTCGCGATGGCCGTGACGGCCGTGGCGAGCGTGACGGCGGGCGCGGCGAGCGCGTCGCCGCCGACTCGGGCAGCCGCAGTGACCAGCGCGGTGACCAGCGGGGCGACCAGCGCAACGACCAGCGGGGCGGCGGCGACGATGACGACCGCGGCGGCCGCAGCCGCAGGGGCCGCTTCAGGGAACGCAACCGTGGACGCGGCCGCGAGCGCTACGACAGCAGCGAGCCCGTCATCGGCGACGACGACGTGCTCATCCCGATCGCCGGCATCCTCGACATCCTCGACAACTACGCGTTCGTCAGGACCAGCGGCTACCTGCCGGGCAGCAACGACGTCTACGTCTCGCTGGCCCAGATCCGCCGCAACGGCCTGCGCAAGGGCGACGTCGTCACCGGCGCCGTCAGGCAGCCGCGCGACGGTGAGCGGCGCGAGAAGTTCAACGCCCTGGTCCGCCTCGACACCGTCAACGGCATGGACCCGGAGCAGGCCCGCAACCGGCCCGACTTCAACAAGCTCACGCCGCTCTACCCGCAGGAGCGCCTGCGGCTGGAGACCGAGCACAACATCCTCACCACGCGGATCATCGACCTCGTCTCGCCGATCGGCAAGGGCCAGCGTGGCCTCATCGTCTCGCCGCCCAAGGCAGGTAAGACGATGGTGCTGCAGGCCATCGCCAACGCGCTGACCCGCAACAACCCCGAGTGCCACCTGATGGTCGTGCTCGTGGACGAGCGGCCAGAAGAGGTCACCGACATGCAGCGGTCGGTCAAGGGCGAGGTCATCCACTCGACCTTCGACCGTCCCGCCGAGGACCACACCACGGTCGCCGAGCTCGCCATCGAGCGGGCCAAGCGCCTGGTGGAGCTGGGCCACGACGTGGTCGTCCTGCTCGACTCGATCACCCGGCTCGGCCGCGCCTACAACCTGGCGGCCCCGGCGTCCGGGCGCATCCTGTCCGGTGGTGTCGACTCCACGGCGCTCTACCCGCCCAAGCGCTTCTTCGGCGCCGCCCGCAACATCGAGAACGGCGGCTCGCTGACGATCCTCGCCACGGCCCTGGTCGAGACCGGGTCGAAGATGGACGAGGTCATCTTCGAGGAGTTCAAGGGCACCGGCAACATGGAGCTCAAGCTCAACCGGTCCCTGGCCGACAAGCGGATCTTCCCGGCGGTGGACGTCGACGCGTCCAGCACGCGTAAGGAAGAGATCCTCATGGGCAAGGACGAGCTGCAGATCGTCTGGAAGCTGCGTCGCGTGCTGCACGCGCTCGACATGCAGCAGGCGCTGGAGCTGCTCCTGGAGAAGATGAAGGAGACCAAGTCCAACGCCGAGTTCCTCATGCAGGTCCAGAAGACCACCGTGAGCAACGACCGCGACTAGCGGCTTCGCCTTTCCGGCAAGGGGCGGTGGGAGTTTCCCGCCGCCCCTTCGCCATGCCGGGGTGGGGGTAGCCCCACCCCGGGACGGTTGTCAGCCGTATTCACTCGGCCGGGCCGCCGGGGCACGCTGTCAGCATGCGAACGGTGGCGTTGAAGGACCGCGTGCCGTTGGGGCCGATGGGTCCGTTCGGTGTGCTGGTGGATCCCATGACGTGGCGGGCTGTGCCGTACCTGCTGGTCAGTGCGTTTTTCGGGTTGTTGTGGTACGCCGTGCTGGCCCTCACGGTCCCCGGCTCCCTCGTGCTCTCCGTCGTCTGGGTCGGAGTGCCGCTGGCGATCGCGACCGTGCTGCTGTGGCGCGGCGGGGCCCGGCTGGAGCGGCGGCTGCTGCGGCTGGCGTTCGGGCTCGACCTGCCCGACCCCTACCGGCCGCGGCCGGAGCGCGGGGTGGGCGCGCACATCCAGTGGCTGATGAAGGATCCGGCGACCTGGCGGGATCTGGGCTACCTGCTCATGTTGCTGCCGCTCGGGGCGGTGGAGTTCATGGTGTCGCTCGGCATGTGGATGGGGACGGGCGGGCTGCTGCTGGCTCCCTTCCTGTACGGGATGGAGAACGCGTACGGGGACGGCGGGTACTTCATCTCCGACTGGACGGGCGCCTGGGTGGCCGCCGCCTTCGGACTGCTGTTGCTGGTGCTGAGCGCGTACCTGGCCAGGGGGATGGCCTGGTTGCACGCGACGCTGGCCACGGTGCTGCTGGGCGGCGGTGAGGAGGAGCGGCTGCGGGTCAGCAGGGCCAGGGGCATCGACGCCGCCGAGACCGAGCGGCGCAGGATCGAGCGCGACCTGCACGACGGCGCCCAGCAGCGGCTGCTGTCGGTGGCGGTTGACCTCGGGCGCGCGCAGTCGAAGTTCGACCACGATCCCGAGGAGGTCAGGGAGCTCATCGCGCAGGCGTACGCGGGCACCAAGGCGGCCATCGCCGAGCTGCGGAACCTGGCCAGGGGCATCCATCCGGCCATCCTGAGCGACCGCGGGCTGGACGCGGCGCTGTCGGGGCTGGCCGCGCGGGCGCCGATCCGGGTGGACGTGTCCGTGGAGCTGCGGGAGCGGCCACCGGCGGCGGTGGAGAGCATCGCGTACTTCATCGTGGCGGAGGCGCTGGCCAACATGGCCAAGCACTCCGGCGCCACCGAGGCGTCGGTCACGGTGGTCAGGGAGCAGCGCGGGGTGATCGTGGACGTGTGGGACAACGGCATCGGCGGCGCGATCGTCACTCCGGGCGGCGGCCTGTCCGGGCTGGGCGACAGGGCGGCCACCATCGACGGCGTGCTGGTCGTGCACAGCCCGGGGGGCGGGCCCACGCTCGTCCGCGCGGAACTGCCGTGCGAGTGGTAGGCGCGCGACGGTGGCCGGGAGCTCTGCGGGGGCGGGCTCCGCGGGCGACTGTGAGGCGCTGGGCGGGGGCCGCTGGCATCATGTGGCCATGCGCGTGGTCATCGCCGAGGATTCCGTACTGTTACGCGAAGGGCTCGCGCGGCTGCTGGCCGACGGCGGCATCGAGACGGTGGCGACCGTCTCCGACGGGTCGGCGCTGGTGGCCGCGGTCGCCGAGCACGAGCCCGACCTGGCCATCGTCGACGTACGCATGCCGCCGACGCACACCGACGAGGGGCTGAGGGCCGCGATGCGGGTCCGGGCGGCGCGGCCGGACTTCCCGATCCTGGTGCTTTCGCAGTACGTCGAGGAGCGCTACGCCGGCGACCTCATCGGCAAGGGCGTCGGCTACCTGCTGAAGGAGCGGGTGGCGGACGTGGCCGAGTTCCTGGAGACGGTGCGGCAGGTGGCGGCCGGCGGCACCGTCATCGACCCCGAGGTGGTCGTGCAACTGCTCAGCCGCCAGCGCCGGGGCGCGCCGCTAGACTCGTTGTCGCCCCGCGAGCGCGAGGTGCTCGCCCTGATGGCCGAGGGCCGCTCCAACACCGCCATCGCGGCCAGGCTGGTCGTCACCGAGGGCGCGGTGGAGAAGCACATCTCCGGCATCTTCACCAAGCTGACGCTCGGACCGGCGCCGGAGGACCATCGGCGCGTGCTGGCCGTGCTGACGTACCTGGGGCGCTCGGAACCGCCCCGCCGCGTGTGACGGCCGTTGCCGGTGAGCCTGATGTGGCCACTTGGCAAGACCAAGGGGAATGCGCGATGGCCTGGGATGGTTGCACGATCTGGCACACTGGTAGCTGACCATTTTGCGGTTCCGGTTCACGCCGTGCGTGAAGGCGACCCGGCGGCCGCACCCCGAAAGGACAGCGATGAAGCGCGACATCCACCCCGACTACCACGTGACCCAGGTGTCCTGCTCCTGCGGTAACACGTTCACCACCCGTAGCACCGCCAAGAACGGCGTCATCCACGCCGACGTGTGCTCCGCCTGCCACCCGTTCTACACGGGCAAGCAGAAGATCCTGGACACCGGCGGCCGGGTGGCCCGCTTCGAGAAGCGCTTCGGCAAGAAGGCCACGGGCAAGTAGCTCCACTCACGCCGGCCCGGACGCACCCCGTGCGCCGGGTCGGCGTTCTTGGTGAAGCGGCCATACCTTACGAAAAAGGACCTCACGGTGAACCTCGACGAGTTGCTCAAGGAGTATTCCGAGCTGGAGCTGCAGCTCGCCGATCCCGCCGTGCACGCCGACCAGAACAAGGCCCGCACGCTCGGTCGCAGATACTCGCAGCTCACCCCGATCGTCGGCACCTACCGCGAGCTGGACTCCGCCCGCGAGGACCTGACGGCCGCCAAGGAGCTGGCCGGCGAGGACGAGGCGTTCGCCGCCGAGGCCGCGGAGCTCGCAGAGCGCATCCCGCAGCTTGAGGAGAAGCTCAGACACCTGCTCATCCCGCGCGATCCCAACGATGACAAGGACATCATCATGGAGATCAAGGCGGGCGAGGGCGGTGAGGAGTCCGCGCTGTTCGCGGGCGACCTGCTGCGCATGTACCTGCGCTTCGCCGAGCGGCTCGGCTGGAAGACCGAGGTCATCGACAGCCAGCCCTCCGACCTCGGCGGATACAAGGACGTCACGGTCGGCATCAGGGCCAAGGGCGACGAGGGCGTGTGGTCCAGGCTGAAGTTCGAGGGCGGTGTGCACCGCGTGCAGCGGGTGCCCGTCACCGAGTCCCAGGGCCGCATCCACACCAGCGCCGCGGGCGTGCTCGTCTATCCGGAGGCGGAGGAGGTCGACGTCCAGATCGACCCCAACGACCTGCGCATCGACGTCTACCGCTCCAGCGGCCCGGGTGGCCAGAGCGTCAACACCACCGACTCTGCGGTCCGCATCACCCACCTGCCCACCGGCGTCGTCGTCTCCTGTCAAAATGAGAAGAGCCAGCTCCAGAACAAGGAGTCGGCCCTGCGCATCCTGCGCGCCAGGCTGCTGGCCATCGCGCAGGAGGAGGCCGAGGCCGCCGCGCAGGCCGAGCGCAAGTCGCAGGTGCGCACCGTCGACCGCTCCGAGCGCGTACGCACCTACAACTTCCCGGAAAACCGCATCTCCGACCACCGCGTCGGCTTCAAGGCGTATAACCTCGACCAGGTTCTCGACGGTGAACTGACCGCCGTCACCCAGGCCCTCATCGACGCCGAAATGGCGGAGAAGCTCGCACAACACTCATGACATTTCTGCTGGACGAGATCGCGCTCGCCACCGCCCGGCTGGCCGAGGCAGGCGTTCCTTCGCCGCGCACCGACGCGGAGGAGATCGCGGCGTTCGTCCACGCCGTGCGCAGGAGCGAGCTGCACACGGTCAAGGACTCCGAGTTCGACGCGCTGTTCTGGGAGGGCGTCGCCCGCCGCGAGGCCCGCGAGCCGCTGCAGCACATCACCGGCCACGCCTACTTCCGCTATCTGGAGCTCTCGGTCGGTCCCGGCGTGTTCGTGCCGCGGCCGGAGACCGAGGTGATGACCGGCTGGGCCATCGAGACGCTGCGCGAGATGGACGTGACCGCGCCGCTCGTCGTCGATCTCGGCACGGGCTCCGGCGCGATCGCGCTGTCCATCGCCCAGGAGGTGGCGCTGGCCGAGGTGCACGCCGTGGAGGTCGATCCGGCGGCGTACACGTGGGCCAAGCGCAACATCTCCGAGCTCGGCCAGGGCCGCACCCACCTGCACCCCGAGGATCTCGCCGAGGCGCTGCCCGAGCTCAACGGCAAGGTGGACCTGGTCATCTCCAACCCGCCCTACATCCCGCCCGGCGCCGTCCCGCGCGATCCCGAGGTGCGCGACTACGATCCCTCCAGGGCTCTGTTCGGGTCGGGCGACGACGGGCTCGGCGAGGTGCGCGCGGTGGAGCGCACGGCCCGCCGGCTGCTGCGTCCTGGCGGCTGGATGGCCGTGGAACACGCCGATGAGCAGGGCCGGGCCGTTTATCTGACCTTCCCCGAGGACAACGGCTGGCGTGACGTACGCCTGCGCCAGGACCTCACCAGAAGAGACCGCTTCGTCACGGCCAAACTGGGCCAGGATTAGGATTTCGCCGTGGGACGACGTTTCGACTGCTCTGACGTGGACAAGCGGGCCGAGGGCCTGACGGAGGCCGCGGCCGCCGTACGACGTGGAGAGCTCGTGGTGCTGCCGACCGACACCGTCTACGGCATCGGGGCCGACGCCTTCACGCCGGCGGCCGTCACGGCGCTGCTCGACGCCAAGGGCCGGGGGCGCGACATGCCGCCGCCCGTGCTGGTGGGCACCGTCAGAGCGGCCACAGCGCTCATAGACGACCTGGGGCCGTACGGGCAGGACCTGATAGACGCCTTCTGGCCGGGGCCGCTCACGCTGGTCTGCAAGGCCAACAGGGCCCTTTCCTGGGACCTGGGGGACACCAAGGGCACGGTGGCGGTGCGCATGCCGCTGCATCCCGTGGCCCTCGACCTGCTCAAGGAGACCGGGCCGATGGCCGTCTCCAGCGCCAACCGCTCGGGCTCGCCCGCCGCGACCACGGCGGAGGAGGCCGAGGAGCAACTCGGGGAGTCGGTCGCGGTCTACCTCGACGCGGGCAAGACCAACGAGAACACGCCCTCCACCATCCTCGACCTCACCACGGCCGTGCCCCGGATGTTGCGGCGCGGGGCCATCCCGGTGGAGAAGCTGCGCGGCATCATCGGGTACGTCGCCACCGACGACTGAGGTATACCGGCTGCTTATTCCGGCTGCGGTCGCGCTCTGACCATGATTACGGTGAGGCCCGGAGCGGTGATACGTCCGGGAGTGGCGCATGGGCAAGTTCGACGGCATGGATCCCAAGCTGGTCCGTGACCTGCTGGCCGAGGTGAAGGGCGCGGCCACGCACATGCGTACGGCCGAGCTCAAGGTCCGGGCGGCCATGAACAGGGCCGGGCTCCTCAACGAGGCCAACCACCGGCCCGTCCAGATCGCCGACATGGTCGATGAGATGGTCAAGGACGTCGACACCCGGCTCCAGGACCTGGAGAAACGCGTCGATTCGCCGGGGATGGGGACTGGACCGGCTCCGGGCGGAAGCGAACGCGGAGAGCATGGCGGGCTTGGGGGTCCGCGCGCCGGTGAGCCTGAGGGCAAGACGGGCTCGGAGGGCAAGACGGGTTCGGAGGGCAAGACGGGCTCCGAGGTCAGACCTGGCTCCGAAGGCAGGCCCGGCTCCGAAGGCACGACAGGCTCCGACGGCACGACAGGCTCCGACGGGAAGACTGGCTCCGACGGGAAGACTGGCTCCGACGGGAAGACTGGCTCCGACGGGAAGACTGGCTCCGACGGGAAGACTGGCTCCGACGGGAGGCCCGGCCTCGACGGGCAGGACTGCGGCGACGCCAAGGACACGGGAGTCGGCCAGCCCCCCGGAACCGGTCAGGGCACTGGGATCGGGCAGGGCACGGGCGTCGGGGTCGGGTCTGAGGTCGGGCAAGGCGGGGGCACTGGAGTCGGAACCGAGGTCGGGCAGGGCGCGGGTGTCGGGGTCGGAACCGAGGCCGGGTACGGCGCGGGTGTCGGGGTCGGATCTGAGGTCGGGCAGGGTGCGGGCGCCGGGGTCGGAACCGGAATCGGACAGGACGCCGGGACGGGGCAGGGCTCGGGGAACGGGCAGGTCACCGGGTCCGAGCAGGGCACCGGGGTCGGGACCGGGGTCGGGCAGGGCACGGGCACGGGGCAGGAAACGGGTACGGGGCGGGACACCGGGGCGGACGGCAGTGTGACGGGTGCTCCTGTCCAGGACGGGCAGGAGGCGACCAAGGCGCAGGTCGTGGTGGTCGATGGGGTCAAGGTCCTGCAGGTGCCACTGGAACCGCCCGCGGCGGCGGCGATCGAGGACATGCTCGAAAACCCGAGCGCCGTGCAACCAGCCGAAATGCCCCAAGTGCCGGTAGATGCCGGGACCGCGGCGAACGCCACAACCGGCAACGGCGGCTCGGTGCCACCCCCGTCGGCGGAGGTGCCCGGCAGCGGCGTCCCATACGGAGGTTCGTCGGCGGAGACTCCCTCCAGCAGCGCCTCGTACGGCGGCTCGACGGCGGGGACGCCGGACACCGTCACCACGCCGGACAGTCGCACGGACGCCGATGGCGATGGCTGTGCGCAGGACAAGGACACGAACCCGCCGCCGACCGGCAAGGACACCATCCCGGAGCAGCCACCGACGACGGGTGACCGACCGGATCGGGGCACTGGCGACGGCCAGGGGAGCGCTGACCGTGGTGTGGGTGGCCAGGGTGGTTCCGATCAGGGCACCGGTGGCCGAGGTGGTGCCGATCAGGGTGGCCAGGGTAGGCCGGTCGCGATCCCGCCGACCAACCCCGGCGAGACGCCCACCGGCACGATCACCGACACCCCAGCCACGGGCGGTCAGGGAGGCTCTGATCGCGACGCCGGCGGTCAGGGATGCGACGATCAGGGCGCGGGTGGCCAGGGAGATGCCGATCGGGGTACGGGCGGCCGAGGCGGTGCCGATCAGGGCGTGGGTGGCCAAGGTGGTTCCGATCAGGGCACGGGTGGCCGAGGTGATGCGGATCAGGGTGGCCAGGGTAGGCCGGTCGCGATCCCGCCGACCAACCCCGCCGAGACGCCCACTGGCGCCGCCACCGACACCCCGCCCACGGCCACGGGATCAGGGACAGGTACAGGGACGGGGACGGAAACCGGCACGACAGGCCGGACAGGCGACGGCACCCAACCAGGCGCTTACGGCACAGGGTCGGTGTCCGGTCCGGAAGCTGGTTATGGCGCGGGGTCGGTTTCCGGTTCGGAGGGTTACGGGGCGGGGTCGGTTTCCGGTTCGGAGGGTGGTTACGGCGCAGGGTCGGTGTCCGGTCCGGAGGGTGGCTACGGCGCGGCATCGATGCCCGGTCCGGAAGCTGGTTACGGCGCGGGGGTCGGGGGCGGTGGGGATCCGTACAACGGTGGTGGGGATCCGTACAACGTTCTGATCGCGTATGACGTGGAGCCGGGATATGTCACGACCTCCGGTGAGGGTGGCGGGGACGTTGTGAGCAGGGAGGCGAGGCCGCCGGATATGGGGGCGCTCGGGACGGTGGTCGAGGATCATCGCGACATCCCGCCCCAGGACATGCCCTCGGTCCAGATCCCGCCCGGTGAGTACGGCAGCGGCGAGTGGGCCGCGCGGGACGTCGGGCCGGACGGTCGGCCGGGGGCCGTTGAGCCCGGGCGGCCGGAGAGGAGTGCGTGATGTACGTCGATCCGCAGCCCCCCAGGGCCAGGGAGCGGAACGAGGCTCCGCCCCAGCCGCCGGGCGGCCTGGAGGCAGGTCAGCCGCCCTATATGTTCAACCCCGAATACCAGAAGCTGATCGACGCCTGGGACAGCGTCAAGCCGCAGCTCGAAACGCTCAGCGCGGCACTCGACAAGGCGTACCTGCTGGCCAGGAGCCCCCAGACGTGGGACGCGCCGGTGGGGGAGCGGTATGTGGAGACCATCCGCGAGTGGCGCAGGAGGCTCGCGGCCTACCGTAATTCCGTGCTGACGGAGATCAGTGACACGGCGCTGGAGACGCCGCGGTGGGTGCGGACGACGGAGACGCCGAAGCCGTTCTGGTGAGATGAAATCTCGGGGAATCATCGGCTGCTGGGAGAATCGGACATTGGGGCGTACAGTGGGGAAATGGGTGCAGTGCCCTACTACGGTCCGGACTTCGGGCTGCTCCGGCAGCGGGATCCCGAGATCGCGCAGGTCCTGATCGACGAGCTCGATCGGGTGCGCGGCGGGGTCCAGTTGATCGCGAGCGAGAACTTCACCTCTCCCGCCGTCATGGCGGCCCTGGGTTCCACGCTCACCAACAAGTACGCCGAGGGCTACCCGGGCAGGCGCTACTACGGCGGCTGCGAGGTGGTGGACCGGGCCGAGTCGCTGGCGGTCGAGCGGGCCCGCGGGCTGTTCGGGGCCGAGCACGCGAACGTCCAGCCGCACTCGGGCGCCTCGGCGAACCTGGCCGCCTACGCGGCGCTGCTGCAGCCCGGCGACACCATGCTGGCCATGGCGCTGCCGCATGGCGGGCATCTCACCCATGGCTCGAAGGTGAACTTCTCGGGAAGATGGTTCGACGTCGTATCGTACGGCGTGCGTCGCGACAGCGAACTCATCGACTACGACGAGGTGCGGGATCTGGCGCTGCGGCACCAGCCGAAACTCATCGTGTGCGGCGCCACGGCGTACCCGAGGCTGATCGACTACGCGGTCTTCCGCGGCATCGCCGATGAGGTGGGGGCCTGGTTGCTGGCCGACGCGGCGCATCCGATCGGGTTGATGGCGGGCGGCGCGATCCCGTCGGCGGTGCCGTACGCGGACGTCGTCACCTTCACCACCCACAAGGCCCTGCGCGGCCCACGCGGCGGCGCGATCCTGTGCACCGGCGAGCTGGCCAGGAAGATCGACCGGGCGGTGTTCCCGTTCGTGCAGGGCGGGCCGCTGATGCACGTGGTGGCGGCCAAGGCGGTGGCGTTCGGGGAGGCGATGCGGCCGGAGTTCGCCGACTACGCCCGGCGGGTGATCGCCAACGCGCGGGCGCTGACCGAGGCGCTGGCCGTGGAGGGGATGCGGGCGGTTTCCGGCGGCACCGACACGCATCTGGCGCTGATCGACCTGCGCGGGGTGGGGGTCTCGGGGGCCGAGGCGGAGCGCAGGTGTGCGGCGGCGGGGATCACGCTCAACCGCAACGTGGTGCCCTACGACCCCGAGCCACCCGCCGTGACCTCGGGCATCCGGGTCGGCACGCCCTGCGTGACCACCCAGGGGATGGGGCCCCAGGAACTTAAGGAAATCGGCACCCTGGTGACCCGGGCGGTGCTCCATCCTGGCAGTTCGGAGGAGGTCAGGGAAAGAGTATCGGCGCTTCTGGCCATCCATCAGCCATATCTCAGCGAATATTAAGCGGGTCTGTGTCGATTTCCGGTCACAGCGGGCCGGAGCATCCGGGAAACTAGGTACGTGCGCGAATACCTCTTCATGGCGCTCATCTCAGCAGCGGTGACCTACTTGCTGGTCCCGCTGGTGCGGCGCTTCGCCATCCGCATCGGCGCCATGCCCGAGGTCCGTGAACGGGACGTGCACACCACGCCCACACCCAGGCTGGGCGGCCTGGCGATGTACGGCGGCCTGGTCGTCGGCCTGCTGGTCGCCGGAGCTCTCACCCACACGGGCGGGGAGCTGGCCGCGTTCAAGCTCGAGTCCAAGGCGGACGTGGTCACGGCGCTGATCGTGGCCGGGGCGCTCATCACGGTGACCGGGTTCCTCGACGACTGGTGGGGCATGGACGCCTTCATCAAGCTCGGCGGGCAGATCGCGGCGGCGGGCGTGCTGGTCTTCTTCGACCTGCGGCTGCTCTACATCCCGCTGCCGAGGGACTGGGGCGGCTCGATCAGCCTCGACCCCACGCTCAGCACCATCATCACGATCCTGGTCGTGGTCGTGACGATCAACGCGGTCAACTTCGTCGACGGGCTCGATGGGCTCGCGGCCGGCATCGTGTGCATCGCCGCCATGGCCACCTGGGCCTATTCGATCTTCCTGGCCCAGAGCATGGCCGCGGGCAACATCACCCCGACCGCCGCCATCGCCGCCGTCCTCATCGGCACGTGCCTGGGCTTCCTGCCGCACAACTTCCATCCCGCGAAGATCTTCATGGGGGACACGGGGGCCATGCTGATCGGCCTGGTGCTCGCCTCCTGCATCGTGACGGTGACCCCGCTCGACCCGGCGGCCATCGACGACATGAACAAGGTCGGCGTCCTGGTGCCGATCCTGCTGCCGGGCGCGGTGCTGATCCTTCCGCTCGTCGACCTGATCACCGCCGTGGTGCGGCGCACCTCGCAGGGACTGTCGCCGTTCTCGCCCGACCGCGGCCACCTGCACCATCGCCTGCTGGACTTCGGCCACTCGATGCGGCGCTCGGTGCTGATCATGTACGCGTGGGCGTTCCTGTTCGCCTTCGGCGTGGTGCTGATGTCCCGGGTGGGCGTGCCGGTGTTGTTGTTCCCGGTCGTCATCGTGCTGGCGCTGGCCGTGCTCGTCCTGATGGCGGCTCCGCGCTGGCGGGGAAGGGGCAGCGGGGGCTCGCACTCCGCGCGGAGGGGCAAGCAGCCGGATGACGACGATGGCCCGCCGACGGGGCCGATGCCGCCGGTCCCGCCGGATCCGCAGGTCGGGCGCCAGATGCCCCGGGCGGACGGCCCTCCGCGCGAGCGGGCGTCGGCCGACGGTAAACCGGTCATTCCGGCATTTCCGAGCCGTCCTTGATCGTGAACTAGAAACGGCAGGTAAAAGCGGTCTTCCGTGAGCTTGTGATATCTTTCACGAGCAGGGACTCCAGACGCACCGCTTCTGGAGGTAGCAAACGCTCGCTTGATAACTCGTTGATGGAGCACCGATGCAGGCCAACGACGTGCGCGTACTCAAAAGCGCCGCGATTCCGACCGCACTGGTTGGAGTGGTCGCGATCATCGTGGCGTTCCTGACGGCAGGCGGCAAGGGAGCGCTGGGCGCGGGCATCGGAACCCTGCTCGTCGGAGTCTTCTTCAGTATCAGCGTCGTGGCGGTGTCCTACGCCGCCCGCGTCTCCCCGCAGATGATGGCGATCGCCGCGATGCTCAGCTACCTCGTCAAGGTCGTCGCCATCATGCTCGTGCTGAGCGTCTTCGGTGACACGACGGCCTGGAACAACGTGGCCTTCGCCTGGTCGGTCGTGGTCTGCACGCTGGTCTGGACGGGCTTCGAGGTGCGTGCCTTCATCAAGACCAAGATGCTTTACGTCGACCCCGAAGCCAGGGTCCCCGGTAAGGGCGACTCATGAGGCTGGTTTCCGGACGGGGTCCGATATGACTAGTCCTCTACTCGCCTGCTATCGTCGGGGCCGCGATGAGCGCACAGGAACGCCGACCGGAAGAAGACGGTCGCGACTTCGCCGACGCCATGTGGTCTATCCCCAGCTCCTTGCTCGCCGGGATGGCGATCTATGGCGGCCTCGGGTGGTTGCTGGACCGGTGGCTCGACATGTCCGCGTTCTTTCCTATAGGCACCGTCCTGGGGCTGGTGCTTGCCGGCTATCTGGCCTACCGGAAGTTCTCTCGCTAGTCCGACGTAGCGACAACTTCGCCGAGGAAACCCTTGTGATCCAATACGACGTTGAAGGGAACGCCGCGTGATTACGCTGACGGCCCCAGCCCACGGTGACGAGTTCAGCGCGCCGACGCCAGACGAACTCTTCAACCTGCCCCCGATCATTGCCGGGGTCGACTGGTTCACCAAGCCGGTTCTGCTGGCGATTCTCAGCGCGATCCTGGTGATCGGCGTGTGCTGGGGCGCCTTCTCCAAGCCGAAGCTGGTGCCCAGAGGTCTGCAGAACGTTGTCGAGTACGGCTACATGTTCGTCCGCGACCAGGTCGCCCGCCCCTTCCTGGGCAAGGACAGCGACCGGTTCATGGGCCTGCTGGTGACCATGTTCTTCCTGGTCCTGGTCTGGAACCTGATGGGCGTCGTCCCCTTCATCCAGTTCCCGGTGGCCTCGCACATCGCCTTCCCGGCGGTGCTCGCCATCTCGGTCTACGTGCTCAAGATCTACCTCGGCGTCAAGTACCAGGGCGCGGGCGGCTACTTCAAGAACATGATGTTCCCGCCGGGGCTGCCCAAGCCGATCTACCTGCTGCTCTCGCCGATCGAGTTCTTGTCGAACATGATCATCGCGCCGTTCACGCACATGGTGCGACTGTTCGCGAACATGTTCGCCGGGCACATGCTGCTGGCCTTCTTCAGCATGGTCGGCTTCTGGTTCCTGTTCGAGAAGCTCACCCCGCTGGGCGCCGGTGTCGGTGTCCTCGGTGTGGTGATGACGATCATCTTCACTGGTTTTGAGATCTTCATCCAGTTCCTGCAGGCATTCCTCTTCGCGATGCTGGCATCGATGTACATCGGTGGCTCATTGCACGCAGAACACTGAGAACCACATACCGGAATATCCATGACCGGTGAGACTCCACTTCACCGGCCGTCCAGTAAAGGAATAACAGTAATGAGCGTTCTCGCTGAGGTCTCCGGCAACGTCACCGCCATCGGTTACGGTCTCGCCGCCATCGGCCCCGGCATCGGCGTCGGCATCATCTTCGGTCAGGGCGTGCAGGCCATCGCCCGCCAGCCGGAGGCGTACGGCCTGATCCGCCAGAACATGCTCCTTGGCTTCGTCCTCACCGAGGCCCTCGCCCTGATCGGTCTGGTCGCGCCGTTCCTCTTCGCGAACCTGTAAAGGCCAGAAGAATCCCTGACGAAAGGCTGCACCCATGAAACTGGCAGCTACGCTCGCCGCGGAGGAGGGTTTCAACCCTCTCATGCCGCACATGTACGAGCTCGTCGTCGGTATCTTCGCGTTCCTCGTCGTCTTCTTCGTCGTCGGCAGGATGCTCGTCCCGCGTATTCAGAAGACGCTGGCCGAGCGTACCGACGCCATCGAAGGCGGCATCAAGAGGGCGGAAGAGGCCCAGGCCGAGGCGCAGGTCCTGCAGCAGCAGTACCGCGACCAGCTCGCGGAGGCCAAGCTTGAGGCTGCCCGGCTGCGCGAGGAGGCTCGCGAGCAGGCCGCGCAGATCAAGGCCGAGCTCCGTGAGGAGGCGCAGGCCGAGGCCCGTCGCCTCGTCGAGGCCGCGCACGCGCAGATCGAGGCGGACCGCCAGGCGGCCTTCTCGCAGCTGCGCACCGAGATCGGCCGCCTGTCGACCGACCTGGCCGGCCGCATCGTCGGCGAGTCCCTTGAGGACGATGCCCGTCAGAGCCGCATCGTCGACAGGTTCCTCGACGAGCTGGAGAACTCGAACGCGCAGGCGGTGCGCTGATGCGCGGTTTGAGCAGGACCTCGCTGGCCGAAGTCGAAGAGCGGTTCAACGCGGTCGCCGGCAGCGCCGACCTCGGCGCGCTCTCCGACGAGCTGTTCGCGGTCGCGGATCTGCTCGACCGTGAGCACGGCCTGCGCCGCGCCCTGTCCGACCCGGCCAGGCCCGGCGAGCAGAAGGCGGACGCCGTCCGCTCGCTGCTCGGCGGCAAGGTCGGCGAGGCGGCGCTGGCCACCGTCGAGGCCGCGGTCGCGGCCAGGTGGTCGCGCGCGGGTGACCTGCCCGACGTGCTCGAACGGCTCGGTGTCGTCGGCTCGGCGGCGGAGGCGGAGGGCCAGTCCCGGCTCGACGAGGTGGAGGACGAGCTCTTCCGCTTCGGCCGCATCGTCGCCGCCAACCCCGGCCTGCGCCGGGCGCTGACCGACCCTGCCGCGCCCGAGGCGGGCAAGCGCGAACTGCTGCGCGACCTGCTCGACGGCAAGGTCGCCCCGACCAGCCTGCGACTGGTCACGCAGATCGTCGTCCATCCGCGTGGGCGTAGCCTGGAGAGCGGCCTGGAAGAGGCCGGCCAGCTCGTGGCCCAGCAGCGGCAGCGTCTCGTCGCGGTGGTACGCAGCGCGGTCGAGCTGTCGCAGGCGCAGAGAGAGCGCCTGGCAGTGTGGCTGCGCAACTCGTACGGCCGTGATGTGCACCTGAACGTCGAGGTGGACAAGCGGGTGCTCGGTGGGTTCTCGGTCCGCATCGGCGACGAGATCATCGACACCACCATCGTGGGACGAATCGAAGAAGTCCGCCGCCGGTTGGCCGGCTGAGGCGCGCATTGGGCGCGAATGAATAGGGAGACAGAGTAGAGATGGCGGAGCTTACGATCCGGCCGGACGAGATCCGGGACGCGCTTGAGCGCTTCGTCCAGGCGTACGAACCGGAAGGCGCCGCGCGCGAGGAGATCGGGACCGTTGTCGACGCGGGCGACGGCATTGCCCATGTCTCCGGCCTTCCCTCGGCGATGGCGAACGAGCTGCTCGAGTTCGAGAATGGCACGCGCGGCCTGGCACTGAACCTCGACACCCGCGAGATCGGTGTCGTTATCCTGGGCGACTTCGCGGGCATCGAGGAGGGCCAGACGGTCCGCAGGACGGGCGAGGTCCTGTCCGTGCCCGTCGGCGACAACTTCCTCGGCCGCGTGGTCGACCCCCTGGGCAACCCGCTCGACGGCAAGGGCGCCATCGAGGCCGAGGGCACGCGTGCCCTTGAGCTTCAGGCCCCCACGGTCGTCCAGCGGCAGCCCGTGAAGGAGTCGCTGGCCACGGGTATCAAGGCCATCGACGCCATGACGGCGATCGGCCGTGGTCAGCGTCAGCTGATCATCGGTGACCGCGGCACCGGCAAGACCGCGATCGCCGTGGACACCATTCTCAACCAGCGTGAGAACTGGGCCTCCGGCGACCCCACCAAGCAGGTGCGCTGCGTCTACGTCGCGGTCGGCCAGAAGGGCTCGACCATCGCACAGGTGCGCGCCCGCCTGGAGGAGGCCGGCGCGATGGAGTACACCACCATCGTGGCCGCTCCCGCCTCCGAGGCCGCCGGCTTCAAGTACATCGCCCCCTACGCCGGGTCGGCGATCGGTCAGCACTGGATGTACCAGGGCAAGCACGTCCTGATCGTCTTCGACGACCTGACCAAGCAGGCGGACGCCTACCGCGCCGTCTCCCTGCTGCTGCGCCGCCCGCCGGGCCGTGAGGCCTTCCCCGGCGACGTCTTCTACCTCCACTCCCGGCTGCTGGAGCGCTGCGCCAAGCTCTCCGACGACATGGGCGCCGGCTCGATGACGGGTCTGCCGATCATCGAGACCAAGGGCAACGACGTCTCGGCGTTCATCCCGACCAACGTCATCTCCATCACCGACGGCCAGGTCTTCCTCGAGACCGACCTGTTCAACGCCGGTGTGCGCCCGGCCATCAACGTCGGTGTGTCGGTGTCCCGAGTCGGTGGTTCCGCTCAGGCCAAGGCCATGCGGAAGGTCGCGGGCACGCTGCGTCTGTCGCTGTCGCAGTACCGTGACCTTGAGGCGTTCGCGTCCTTCGCCTCCGACCTGGACGCCGCCTCCAAGGCTCAGCTCGAGCGCGGCCAGCGTCTGGTCGAGCTGCTCAAGCAGGCCCAGTACAGCCCGTTCGCGCTGGAGCGCGAGGTGGCCTCGATCTGGGCGGGCACGACGGGCGAGCTGGACGAGGTGCCGATCGAGGACATCCGCCGCTTCGAGAGCGAGTTCCTGGACTACATCCAGTCCTCGAACAAGGGCATCTTCGACACCATCCGGGAGACCAGGGAACTGGTCGACGACACGGTGACCGCGCTCAAGGACGCCATCACGGAGTTCAAGAAGGGCTTCACCACCTCCTCGGGTGAGCTGCTGGTCAAGGACGAGCCGGTGGCGCCGCTGGCGGCCGGAGAGGTCGGCCAGGAGAAGATCAAGAAGGTCGTCCGGTCTGCGGAGAAGAAGTAAGACATGGGTGCCCAGCTAAGACTGCTGCGGCGGCGGATCAACTCGGTCAAGTCGATCACGAAGATCTCCCGCGCGCAGGAGCTCATTGCCTCTTCACGGATCGTGAAGGCGCAGCAGCGGATGCAGGCGGCGCTGCCGTACGAGCGCGAGATCACTCGCGCCGTCACCGGCGTCGTCAGCAACGCCGCCAGCGTCGACCATCCGCTGACCGTGGCGAAGGAGAACCCCGCCAAGGCGGGCGTCCTCATCGTCACCTCCGACAGCGGGTTCTGCGGTGGCTTCAACGCCAACGTGCTGCGTGAGGCCGAGGCCCTGCGCGGGCTGCTCGAAAGCCGCGGGCTGACCGTGGTGCCGTTCGTCACCGGGACCAAGGGTGTCGTCTGGCACTCCTTCCGCAACCGGGAGATGGGTGGCAGCTGGGTCGGGTTCACCCGCAAGCCGGCCTACTCCAACGCGAAGGAAGTCGCGAGCACGCTGATCGACTCCTTCAAGGACGACAACGGGATCGACGAGATCCACATCGTCTCGACCGAGTTCGTCTCGATGCTCACGCAGAACGTCGTGGTCAAGCGGATTCTGCCGCTGGAGATCGAGGAGACCGAGGCGACGGAGTCGACCGCGATCCCGCCGTACTTCGAGTTCGAGCCCACCGCGGCGGACGTGCTGGAGTCGCTGCTGCCGCGCTACGTGGAGTCGCGCATCTTCAGCGCGCTGCTCCAGTCGGCCGCCTCCGAGGAGGCCGCGCGGCGGCGTGCGATGAAGGCCGCGACCGACAATGGCAACGAGTTGATGCGGGTGCTCACCCAGCAGATGAACCAGGCTCGCCAGGCCGACATCACCCAGGAAATCAGCGAGATCGTCGGTGGCGCCAACGCGCTCGCTGACGCCGCAGCGGGGAAAGAGTGAAATGACTGCAGAGGCTGTTGAAACTGTAGAAGCCCCCGCGGCCGGCACTGGCCGCGTGGCACGTGTCACCGGCGCCGTCGTCGACGTGGAGTTCCCCGTCGAGGCGATGCCCGACATCTATAACGCGCTCAAGGTCGAGGTGACCCTCGGCGGCGAGACCAAGACCCTGACGCTCGAGGTCGCCCAGCACCTGGGTGACAACCTCGTCCGCGCCATCTCCATGCAGCCCACCGACGGCCTGGTCCGCGGCCAGGCGGTCGTCGACACCGACGCGCCGATCTCGGTGCCCGTCGGCGACGTCGTCAAGGGCCACGTGTGGAACGCGCTGGGCGAGACGCTCGACGTCCCGACCGCGTCGCTGAAGATCGAGGAGCGGTGGGGCATCCACCGTCCCTCCCCGGCCTTCGACCAGCTCGAGTCCCGTACCGAGCTGCTGGTCACCGGTATCAAGGTCATCGACCTGCTCACCCCGTACGTGCAGGGTGGGAAGATCGGCCTGTTCGGCGGCGCCGGCGTGGGCAAGACGGTTCTCATCCAGGAGATGATCCGTCGAGTCGCCCGTAACTTCGGTGGCACGTCGTGCTTCGCCGGTGTGGGCGAGCGTACCCGTGAGGGCAACGACCTCTGGCTGGAGATGGAGGAGGCGGACGTCCTCAAGGACACCGCGCTCGTCTTCGGCCAGATGGACGAGCCGCCGGGCACCCGTCTGCGGGTCGCCCTGTCGGCGCTGACGATGGCGGAGTACTTCCGCGATGTGCAGAAGCAGGACGTGCTGCTGTTCATCGACAACATCTTCCGCTTCACGCAGGCCGGTTCCGAGGTCTCCACGCTGCTCGGCCGTATGCCCTCCGCCGTGGGTTACCAGCCCACGCTGGCCGACGAGATGGGTGTGCTGCAGGAGCGCATCACCTCGACGCGCGGTCACTCGATCACCTCCATGCAGGCGATCTACGTCCCCGCGGACGACATCACCGACCCGGCCCCGCACAACGCGTTCGCGCACCTCGACGCGCAGACCGTGCTTTCGCGGCCGATCTCGGAGAAGGGCATCTACCCGGCGGTGGACCCGCTGGACTCCTCCTCCCGCATCCTCGACCCGCAGATCGTGGGCGAGGAGCACTACGCGGTGGCCCAGGAGACCAAGCGGATCCTGCAGAAGTACCGCGAGCTCCAGGACATCATCGCGATCCTCGGTATCGACGAGCTGCCCGAGGAGGACAAGGTCACCGTCCAGCGGGCCCGCCGCATCGAGCGCTTCCTGTCGCACCCGATGTACGCGGCCGAGGCCTTCACCGGCCAGCCGGGCGAGACCGTGCCGCTCGACGAGACCATCGCCTCCTTCAAGGGGCTGTGCGCCGGTGACTACGACCACCTGCCCGAGCAGGCGTTCTTCATGGTCGGTGGCATCGAGCAGGCCATCGCGAAGGCCGAGGAACTCAAGCGCCGCTAATCGCCCCATGGTGATGGCGCGGCCCGCGGGTCGTGCCATCACCTGATCGGAAAGGAACCTACACAAGTGGCGAAGCTACGCGTAGGGGTTGTCTCACCCGAGCGTGAGATCTGGTCGGGCGAGGCCGACATGGTGATTGCCAAGACCGTGGACGGCGAGATCGGTATTATGCCGCAACACGCACCTGTGCTCGGCGTCCTGGTCGAGGGCGGCGTGCTGCGCGTGAAGCGGGAGGGCGAGGGCGACCTCGTGGCGGCGGTGCACGGCGGTTTCATCTCCGTGGCCGACGACGAGGTGTCCGTGCTCGCCGAGGTGGCCGAGCTCGGTTCCGAGGTCGACGTCGCGGCTGCCCGCGACGCTCTCGACCGGGCCCAGGCCTCGATCGAGGCCAACCAGGAGGATGCCGACGCGGCGATCGAGGCCAAGCGTGCCAAGGCCCGGCTCCGCGCGGCGGGCGAAGAGGTTTAATACATACAAGCGGGCATTCGGGGGGCGGCATGGTAGAGACGGTTGTGATTGTCCTAGTGCTGCTGGCCGCCCTCGTCGTGCTCCGCGGGGTGATGCTCGCCCGGTCGAGGGGCAGCGTGCCCTGTCGCCTGCGTGTTGGTGACCGCGGGTGGCAGAGCGGAGTGGCCCGGTATGCCGACGGGGAGCTCCATTGGATCCCGCTCGTCGGCGTCCGACTCAGGCCGCGCCACGCTATCGCGAGGCGCGGCCTTGTCGTTTCCGCCCGGCGGGAGATCGACGGCGGGCTGTTCGCGGTGGACTTCGAGGGCTCCACGCGGGGGATCTCGCTCGCGATGAGCGCCGATGCCCTGACTGGATTCCTGGCCTGGCTCGAATCAGCTCCCCCCAGCGCCTACCTGGATGTGGCTTGATTTTTTACGGCACAGCGGTGGTTTTCCACCCGCCGTACTTCGGCTGATGGCATTCCAGGGGAACGGCCTCTGACCCTTCAGTGGTGATCCGCCGTCACGGAGCGTCTTCTTGGCCGGTTACCGGGTGCCACCCGGTTTCCACAGGATCTCGTTGCCGGCGTGGGCTACCCGGCAGGCGACGAACAGCAGGTCCGACAGGCGGTTGAGGTAGGTGGCCGTCAGCGGGTTCATGTCGTTGTGCTGCTGTAGGGCTGCCCAGGTTGTGCGTTCTGCTCTGCGGACTGTTACGCGGGCTACGTGCAGGGCCGCCGTTGCGGGGTCGCCGCCGGGGAGGATGAAGCTGCGTAGGGGCTTGAGGGCCTCGTTGAAGTGGTCGCACTGTTCTTCGAGGCGGTCTATGTAGGACTGTTCCACGCGGAGTGGGGGGAACTCCGGGTTTTCTATGACGGGGGTGGCCAGGTCGGCGCCCACGTCGAACAGTTCGTTCTGGATGCGGACCAGGGCCTGGGCCAGGTCGTCGGGGAACGTGCCGTGGGACAGGGCCAGGCCCAGGTGGGCGTTGGCCTCCTCCACGTCGGCGTAGGCGGCCAGTCGGGTGTCGGTCTTCGGTGTGCGGCTGCCGTCCACCAGCGCCGTGCTGCCATCGTCGCCCGCGCGGGTGTAGATGTGTGAGAGGACGACCGGTTTGTCCTTGTCGGCACGCGTCATGGCCTCAGCGTAATGACAAATGTCATCCAGATCTTCCGCGGGATCCACATCGCGCCGATGATTTACACGACTACCTGGGCGAACGCGGCAAAAGACATCATTGAGCCATGACAAAGGAGATGACCTGATGCTCGAGATCAGCGAGCTGCGCAAACGCTTCGCCGGAGGCCCCGACGCCCCCGGCGGCAAGGTCGCCCTGGACGGGATCAGCTTCGCCGTACGGCCGGGCGAGATGTTCGGGTTCGTCGGCGCGAACGGTGCCGGCAAGACCACGACGATGCGCATCGTGATGGGAGTTCTTCAGGCGGACTCCGGCTCGGTGAACTGGCAGGGCGTGCCCCTGGCCTATGACGCCCGGCAGCGGTTCGGATACATGCCGGAAGAGCGCGGGCTGTACCAGAAGATGCGGGTCGCCGAGCAGATCGAGTACTTCGGGCGGCTGCACGGACTGAGCGCCCCCGCCGCGAAGCAGGCCACCGACGACCTGCTTCAGCGGCTCGGGCTGACCGAGCGCAGGAGCGACACCGTGCAGGCGCTGTCGCTGGGCAACCAGCAGCGGGTGCAGCTCGCCGTGGCGCTGGTGCACGATCCCGAGGTGCTGATCCTGGACGAGCCGTTCTCCGGTCTGGACCCGATCGCGGTGGACGCGCTGGCCACGGCGCTGCAGGAGCGGTGCAGGGGCGGCGTGCCGGTGATCTTCTCCAGCCATCAGCTCGAACTGGTCGAGCGGCTGTGCGACTCCGTGGGCATCGTCTCCTCCGGCCGGATGGTGGCCACCGGCACGGTGTCCGGCCTGCGGGAGGCCGAGGGAGACACGTTGCGCGTGGTCGTCCGCGACCCGGCCGCCGGCTGGGCCGACGGCCTGCCCGGGACGGTGACCGTGGACGGCGACCGGCACACCCTGCGTACGACGGGCGGCGACGACCAGGAGATCCTGCGCCGCGCCGTCAAGGCGGGTCACGTCGAGCACTTCGGCGTCGAGCACCAGACCCTCACCGAGATCTTCAAGGAGGCCGTGGCGTGAACGGACTGTTGCTGATCGCCCGGCGCGAGATCGCCACGCAGGTCCGTACCAAGGCGTTCGTGATCGGCCTGCTGGTCACGGTGGTGCTGGTGGCCGCGGTGTCCTTCCTGCCCTCGGTGATCGGCGGGAACGACTCCTACACCATCGGCACCGTCAACTCCCAGCAGCTTCCGCTGCACACCGCCGCGCCCGACGTGGAGTTCGAGTGGCGCAAGTTCGCCGACGAGGCGGCGGCCAAGAAGGCGGTGCTCGACGGGGACGTGGACGCGGCGCTGGTCAACGGCACCAAGGTGCTCACCGACGGTGAGATCGACTCCCAGCTCGGCGTGTTGCTGCAGAGCGTCAACCGGGAGTTCAAGCTGGGCGCCGCGGGCGTGGCCATCCCGCCGCTGGAGATGCAGTCCGTGGGCGCCGACACGCGCTACGAGGCCGCCCGCACGGGAATCGCCACCTTCCTCGTCTTCGTGCTGTTCCTGCTGCTCATGCAGCAGATGGTGGGGGTGGCCATGGGCGTGGTCGAGGAGAAGAGCAGCCGCATCGTGGAGATCCTGCTCGCCTCCGTACGGCCGTGGCAACTGCTCGGCGGCAAGATCCTCGGCCTGGGCGCGGTGGGGATGATCAACCTGGTCACGATCCTGGTGGTCGCGCTGGGCGGGTCGGCGGCCTCCGGGCTGATGGCCGAGTTCCCGCCGGGCGTCGCGGGGCTGGTGGTCTCGGTGCTGGTGTGGTTCCTGCTCGGTTACGCCTTCTTCGCCACGCTGTCGGCCTCCCTGGCCTCGCTGGTCTCGCGGCAGGAAGAGGTGAACAGCGTGTTGTCGCCGCTCACCATGCTGATCATGGGCACGTACTTCGTGTCCTTCTACGTCGCCAATGACCCCGCGGGCACGCTGGCCACGGTGCTGTCGTTCGTCCCGCCGTTCTCCGCGATGGTCATGCCGGTGCGGATGGCCGCCACCGAGGTGCCGCTGTGGCAGGTGGGCGCCTCCATGGCCGTGATGGCGCTGGCCGTGCTGGCGGTGCTCAAGATCGGATCCACCGTGTACGAGCGGGCCGTGCTGCGGACGGGGGCCAGGCTGAAGTTCGGCCAAGTGTTGCGCAGCCGGTAGTGAACGAGATCGAGCGGGCACGGCGCACCACCTGGCAGGTGCTGGTCTCGGGGTTCGTCGCCCTGTGGGTGCTCATCGCCGTGAGCGTCATGACGGCCGCCCAGAAGGACCTGCTCGTCTGGTGGCGGGTCGTGCCCGCGCTGGTCACCGCGATCGCCTTCACCTGGCTCTGCCTGCGCATCATCGACGCGCTGCTGAACCGCCGTTACCCCACCCGATGGATGGTGGTGGCGGCGGTCCTCGCCGTGATCACGGCCGGCCTGGGCGGCGCCGACGCGGTGGGATGGGGGTGGGCGATCGTGTGCTGGTTGTCCCTCGCCACGCTTGAGGTGCCCCGGCACAGGGCCTACCTGATCGCGGCCGGCACGTGGCTGGTCGGATCCGCGCTGTTCCCGCTGGGGTGGGAGACCGGCCTGGCCGCCGTGGGCTTCGACCTGACGATGGGCGCGGCGCTGTTCTTCAACACGCTGGTACTCGGCGTGCTCTGCTGGGTCCAGCCCGTGTCCAACAGGATCTGGGTCTGGATCTGGCAACTGGCCGTCGAGGCGCACCAGGGCCGGGCGGCGCACACGAAGCTCGCCGTGGCCGAGGAACGGCTGCGCTTCTCCAGGGACCTGCACGACCTCGTGGGACACCAGCTCTCGGCCATCGCCGTCAAGACCGATCTCGCGGTACGGCTGTCGGATATGGACGCGGCGAAGGCCGAGATGGCCGAGGTGAACAGGCTGACCAGGAAGGCGCTGAAGGAGCTGCGGCAGGCCGTGCGCGGCTACCGCGAGCTTGACTTGACCGCTGAGCTGAATAGCGTGAAAGGTGTGCTCGAAGCGGCAGGAGTCCGCTGTGAGGTGCGCCTGCCGCACCGCGAGCTGCCGGACGAGGTGGGGCCGGTGTTCGCGTACGCGGTACGCGAGGCGGTGACCAACGTGCTCAAGCACAGCACCGCGACGTCCTGCGAGATCACCATCCGCCTGGCCGGGCACGAGGCCGAGCTGAGCGTGCGTAACGACGGCGCGGCCCGGCAGCAGGCCCTCGACCTGGGCAGTGGCCTGGCGGGCATGAGAGAGCGGCTGGGCGCCCTGGGAGGCGAGATGACGGCCAATCCGACCGGAGACGGACAGTTCGTGCTCAGGGCGGTCGTGTCACTGCCGCTGAGTGGGTAGGGGACTTCGTACGGGAGGTTGACCTTGGCAAGCGCTTGGCAGGGGACGACCGCCGTGACTGAGGAGGTGGCATGCGCGTCCGGGGCAATCCGAGTGCCCAGGTGGTGCGGATCGGTGCCCGGCTCGACGCCGGCACGTCGGCGGGAGTGCGCGAACGCCTGCACAAGGCGATCGACTCCGGTGAGGGCGACCTGATCCTGGATCTCTCCAAGCTGGAGATGATCGACGCGACCGGGCTCGGAGTGCTGGTGGGTGCGCATCGGCGCGCGCTGAGCGTGCAACGCCGCCTCGTTCTTCGGGGGGTGCCACCGAGGATCATGCGGATACTCGCGGTGACCCGGCTGAATCGGGTCCTGAACGTCGAGGCTCCGGCGGCCGCGGTGGCCTGATGTGACATATTACTGAGCGGGTGACGATCAGCCGTTACCCGCTCTTTTCTTATGTAGACAAAATGTAGATTTCGGTTGGCCGGGTTGGGTAAAGGCCCGATGAATGAGTGGTGGATAACGCGTTCAGCCGCCTCCGAGACTCTGGTTGAAGATATGGACGGCGACGGCGACGAGTTCGTCGATCTCCGGTTGCTCTTCCGAGAGCAGCCATTCGATGAGCAACTCTTGTAACGCTCCGACCACTCCGAGTGCAAGCAGCCGCCGATTCAAGTGGGTGGTCTGAGGGAAATCCGACGACGCCTCCTCCACCAGTCGGGCGAACGCGTCCACCGCGCGCTGCCGGGAGAGCGTCAGGACGTCTCCCGATCTGCGTACCTCGACGTGCATGATGCGAGCCCGGCGCCAGTCCGCCGTTGTGAATTCGATATAGGCGCGAATCCCAGCCTTGACCCTGCCCTCAAGCGTGTCCGGCGCCTCCTGTAACGCCTTGGCGACGACGGCCAGGCTTTCCTCCACGCAGCGCCCGTGTAACGCCTGCAGGAGCTCCTCCCGGCCGCCGAAACATTCGTAGAAGGCGCGGTTGGAGATCCTGGCCTCCGAGCACAGTCTTTCGATCGTCGTCGCCGTGAAACCTGGCTTCGCGTATAGCGTGTAGGCGGCCGTCATCAGCCGCTCGCGTCTGTCTGCCAGCCTTTGCTCAGCCGACATTCCCCGGTAAGACCGGTTCACATTCCACCCGTCCAACATGATCGTGGCCCCCAGAGCACACAATTATGGACGGATGATCGGAATAGGGAAAGGGCAAGAAGATTATCTTTTACGTCGACCGTGCAAGAACGTGACAAGCCTGACCAGTCGCTCAAGCTCCGCGGGGCCCCTGCTGAACGATGTGAGGTTCATACCCGGCATTGCGAAGCGCTGCCGCGTGATGGCCTTCGGCCGGGTGAACTCGCGTAGTCCGTCGGCGCCGTGAATGCGGCCGAACCCCGAATCGCCGATCCCGCCGAAGGGCAGAGAGGGCACTCCGGCGAAGGAGATGACCGAGTTGATGGCGGTCATTCCGGTGCGCATCAGGCGCGCCAGCTCCATCGCGCGGCGGGCGTTGCGGCTGAAAATCGTGCCGCCCAGCCCATATGCCGAGGCGTTGGCCAGCTCCAACGCCTCCTGAGCGTCGCGGGTGCGGCGCACCGTGATGGTCGGGCCGAACGTCTCCTCGCGCACCGCGGGGGAGTCCTCCGGCACGTCCTCGACGATCACCGGGTCCACGTAGGGGGCGCGCACCGAGCCGGGGCCGCCGGTCACCGTCCTGCCCGCCTTGGTGGCGTCGTCGATGTGCCGCTTGATGATCTCCACCTGGCCGGGCATGGTGATCGGGCCGTAGTCCTCGCCGGCGCGCACCTCCGTGACCCGCCGGGACAGCTCGCGCATGAAACTTTCATAGACGGCGTCCACGACGTAGACGCGTTCGACGCCCGTACAGGTCTGGCCGGCGTTGGACATGGCGCCCCACAGGCAGGCCGCGGCGGCGGCTTCGAGGTCGGCGTCGGCGTCCACGATGAACGCGTCCTTGCCCCCGCACTCGGCCACGATCGGCGTCAGGTTCTCGGCGCAGGCCGCCATGACGCGCTTGGCCGTGGCGGTGGAGCCGGTGAAGGCGACCTTGCGCACCCGGGGGTCGGCCGCCAGGGCCGCGCCGGTCTCGCCCAGGCCCGTGACGGTCTGGAAGACCGGGTGCTCGGGCACGGACTCGGTGAACAACTCGGCCAGGCGCACGCCGATGCCGGGGGTCAGCTCGCTGGGCTTGAACACGATGGCGTTGCCGGCCGCCAGCGCGTAGGCGATGGAGCCCATGGGCGTGAAGATCGGGTAGTTCCACGGGCCGATCACGGCGACGACGCCGAGCGGCAGGTATTCCAGCGTGGCGGCCAGGTTGACGCCGACCATGCCGGGGGAGACGCGGCGGCGGCCGAGCACCTTCTGGGCGTTGCGGGCGGCCCAGTCGAGGTGGGTGATGGCCAGCACGATCTCCAGCGTGGCGTCGCCCACCGGCTTGCCCGTCTCCTCGTGGACGAGCGCCGCCAGCTCCTTGATGTGCTGGGTGAGGACCGCCTTGTAGTCCAGCAGCCGGCGCCTGCGCTCGGCGTGGCCCAGGCCGGCCCACCACGCGGCGGCCTCCTCGGCCCGGCCCACGGCCGCGTGCACGGCGTCCGGGGTGTGCTTGGGGTGACTGCCGACGACCTCGCCGGTAGCCGGATTGAGTGAGTCGAACGTCAGCGTCGTCATGGCGTCACGATAATGCGGTAAGGCGTCACTTACCAGAATCGAACGCCACGGATCCGGCCCCTTTGTGCCCGGGGCGCCTGGAGGGCCCTCACGGGTGCCCCAGAACCCCGAAGAAGGTCAAGGTGGGCTCGCGTGACGGCGGGCCACCACTGAAGGGTCAGAGGCCGTTTCCTGGAGGGCCCTCAGCCGGAGTGCGGCGGGTGGTGGGCCATGGCAGCGCGTAAAAGATCAGAAGAGGGTTGGATTTTCCGGTTCGATGCCGCGCAGAGCATCGTAATCCAGCGTCACGCAGGAGATCCCCCGGTCGGCGGCGAGGACGCGGGCCTGCGGTTTGATCTCCTGGGCCGCGAACACCCCCCGCACCGGCGAGAGCAGCGGGTCGCGGTTCAGCAGCTCCAGATAGCGGGTCAGCTGCTCCACCCCGTCGATCTCGCCGCGGCGCTTGATCTCCACCGCCACCGTCGCCCCCGCCGCGTCCCTGCACAGGATGTCCACCGGCCCGATCGCCGTCATGTACTCCCGGCGGACCAGCGAATACCCCTCGCCCAGCGTCGTGATGTGCTCGGCGAGCAGCTCCTGCAGGTGCGCCTCCACCCCGTCCTTGATCAGCCCCGGGTCCACCCCCAGCTCGTGGCTGGAGTCGTGCAGGACCTCCGCCATGGTCAGGACCAGCTTCTCGCCGGTCTTGCCGTGGGTGACCGTCCAGGTCTCGCCGTCCTCCTTGAGCTTGCACGGCGGGTTCATCCAGTTGAGTGGCTTGAAGGCGCGGTCGTCGGCATGAATGCTCACACTGCCGTCCGCCTTGATGAGTACGAGCCTCGGCGCCATCGGCAGATGAGCCGTGAGCCGTCCGATGTAATCCACGCTGCAGCGCGCGATGACCAGCCGCATGACTGTTCACCTTAGTGCCTCTGGAAAACTGGACGCATGGCGTTTGAACGGGTGAGAGGTGTCGGTGTGAACAGGTTCCCCAGCCGATGAGCCCGCGTCGCGCCCGCCGCAGGGAGTCCTCCCGCCCTTTCGGCTTCCCGACCGGCATGGACAAGGTCGAGCAGTGGCCCGACGGCGAGTGGAAGGTTCGCATGCTCACCGGCGCCTCCTCGGCCAAGAACTACCGTTGCCCCGGCTGCGAGCAGGAGATCCGCGGCGGTCAGCCGCACGTGGTCGCCTGGCCCAACTGGCCGGGAGGCGACGAGGAACGCCGCCACTGGCACCAGACCTGCTGGCGTAAGAGACTCGACCGCGGCCCCGGCCGCACCCGCTACTGAAGGGATCCTTGGTGGAGATTCGCGCGGCGACCGAGCTGCCCGCCCGGCGTGAGCCGATCGAACTGCACACGGCCGACGGCCTCACCCTGGTCGGCGAGCTGGCCCAGCCCCTCGACCGGCCGCCCGTGGCGACGCTGGTGACCCTGCACCCGCTGCCCACCCACGGCGGGTTCATGGACAGTCACGTCTACAAGAAGGCCGCCAACCGGCTGCCCGCGCTGGCCGACCTGGCCGTGCTGCGCTTCAACACCCGCGGCACCTCCTCCGACCGCGGCACCTCCGAGGGCGCCTTCGACGGCGGCGAGGGGGAGCGGTTCGACGTGGCCGCGGCGCTGGAGTACGCCGAGTTCCACGACCTGCCGCACGTGTGGGTGGTCGGCTGGTCCTTCGGCACCGAGCTGGCGCTGAAGTGGGCGCACGATCCCCTGGTGGAGGGCGCCATCCTGCTGTCGCCGCCGCTGCACAGGGCCACCGACGCCGACCTGGACTCCTGGGCCGGGTTCGGCCGGCCGCTGACCGCGCTGGTGCCGGAGTTCGACGACTACCTGCGCCCGCAGGAGGCCCGCGAGCGGTTCGCCCGGGTGCCGCAGGCCGAGGTGATCGGCGTGGACGGCGCCAAGCACCTGTGGGTGGGTGAGCCGTACGTGCGCATCGCACTGAACGAGATCGTCAAGCGGGTCAACCCCGCCGCCTGGCCGCTCCCGACCGAGGTCTGACGATTTCCTCCCATTTGAATATCGGGCATGAAAGAAACTTTGAGCAAAAGGCACAAAACTCTGGACCTACGGCCGGGGCCAGGGTGAGAATCCGATCGTCAACCGAAGATCGTGGAGACGCCGGGCGCTGAACTGTCCGCGCGTAACCCCTGCTCAGCATGGGCGAGGCACGTATGCGGTTAGTGCATGGTCTGGTCGCGGCGGCGTTATCCATCACCACGTTGGCGGTGATCCATCCGGTGGCGGCGGAACAACGCCCACCGGTTGCGATCCGGCCACCGTCCGATCCCCGATTGTCCGATCCCGAGGAGAGCGCCACCGCGCTGGCGCGCGGCAGCGGCCGGCCGGTGGAGGTCGAGTCGTTGCGCAGCGAGACCCGCACGGTCTTCGCCAAGCCCGACGGCACTTTGTCCATGGAGCTGAACGTTCGCCCCATCCGCGTGCGCAAGGACGACCGCTGGGTCCCCGTGGACACCACGCTGCGCCTGCGCCCCGACGGCGCGATCGAGCCGGTCGCCACCGCGGTCGGGCTGACCTTCTCCGGCGGGGGTTCCGCCCCGCTCGCCCGCCTGTCGCGCGGCGCCAAGTCCATGGCGCTGGGCTGGACGGGCACGCTGCCCAAGCCCACGCTGAACGGTGACACCGCCACCTACGCCGAGGTCATGCCGGGCGTGGACCTCCAGGTCACCGCAGATGTGGACGGCTTCTCCCACCTCCTGGTCGTCAAGTCGAGGGCCGCCGCCGCGAACCTGACCGAGCTGGCGTTCCCGCTGGCCGCCGAGGGACTGACACTGGAGTCGGACAAGGCGGGCAACCTGGAGGCCACGGACGAGAACGACGGCACGATCTTCATCGCGCCCACCCCGAAGATGTGGGACTCCGAGGGCATCACGAGCCCGCAGGCACTCAAGGAGGGCCGCTCACCCGAGGCCCGCGAGGCCACGATGGGCGTCGAGCTGAAAGGCAGGCAACTGCGGCTGCGGCCGGACCGCGCGATGATGACGGACCCGAAGACGGAGTTCCCCGTCTACCTGGACCCCTACTTCTCAGCCGCCCGCAACGCCTGGACCGCGGTCTGGAGCAACTGGCCCAACTCCAACTACCTCAACTCCAGCGACGTCGCCAGGGTCGGCCACGTCGAGTCGCAGAAGAACCGCACGTTCTACCAGATGAACACCGGCTCGACGATCCACGGCAAGCAGATCATCAAGGCGACGCTGCGCACGTACGAGACGTGGTCGTACTCGTGCTCCGCCCGCAAGGTCGAAGCCTGGGCCACCAACACCATCAGCAAGAGCACGACCTGGAACAAGCAGCCCACCTGGGTCACCAAGCTCGCCACCGTGAACGTGGCCAAGGGCTGGGGCCCCAGTTGCCTGCCCGGCGGCGTGGAGTTCGACGTCACCTCGCAGGTCGTCAACGCCGCCGCCAAGAAGTGGCCGAACGTGACGATCGGCCTGCGGGCCACCAGCGAGACCGACGTCTACGCGTGGAAGAAGTTCAAGAACAACCCGAGCCTGGTCATCGAGTACAACTCCACGCCCGCCGACCCCGTGGCCGCCGACGTGTGGTCGGACCCGGGCGGCCCCTGCCTCTCGGGCGACGACCGCCCGATCATTCCCACCGCCGCCCCCAAGCTGTGGGCGAAGCTGAAGGACACTGACAACTCGGTCAAGGGCCGCTTCGAGTGGTACGACGAGGCCGGCGTGAAGACCGGCGAGTACGTCACCCCCCTCGGCTCCACCGGCACCGCCTTCTACGCGACGATCCCCGCGGCCCTGTACTCCGACGGCGGGCTGATCCGCTGGCGTGTGCGCGCCGAGGACGGCAAGGCCACCAGCGCGTGGAGCCCCTGGTGCGAGGCCACCGTGGACGCCACGGCCCCCGGCCGCGAGCCCGAGGTGTCCTCACCCGACTTCACCGAGAATGCGTGGAGCGACGGCGTCGGCCTGCCGGGCACGTTCGCGTTCGGCCCGAACGGCATCGCCGACGTCTCCCACTACCTGTGGGGCCTGGACGGCACGCCCAGGACGGAGGTCGCGGCCGGCCAGGACGGCTCGGCCACGATCGCGCTGACCCCCCGCCACGACGGCCCGAACGTGCTCGCGGTGCGCAGCAAGGACCGCGCGGGCCAGCTCGGCCCGATCCGCACCTACGTCTTCAACGTCAACCCGGGCCGGGGTCCCAGCGGTCACTGGCCGATGGACGAGGGCCAGGGAAGCACGGCCGCCGACGCCACCGGCGCACACCCGGCCACGCTGAGCGGAGCCACGTGGACCCCCGGCAGGACCGGCACCGCGCTCAGGCTGGCCAACGCCCACGCGCAGACGGCGGGCCCGGTCATCGACACCAGCCGCAACTTCACCGTCACCGCCTGGGCCCGCCTGACCGGCACCGCGGCCTCCGCCACCGCCGTCACCCAGGAGGGCGGCAGGACGGGCGCGTTCGCCCTGCAGTACTCCAAGGCCGACGGCCGCTGGGCGCTGACCGTGACGGGCTCCGACACCGACGCCGCGCCCGCCACCCGCGCCCTGTCCGCCGCCGCCCCCAGGCTGAACGAATGGACCCACCTGGCCGGCGTCTATGACAGCGCGGCTGGTCAGATCTCGCTCTACGTGAACGGCCGGCTGGAGTCCACGGTCGCCGTCGCGCGGCCATGGAACGCCACGGGCCCCCTGACGATCGGCCGTGGCAAGACCGGCGGGGCGGCCTCCGAACCCTGGCCGGGAGACGTGGACGAGGTGCGCGTCTATGGCCGCGCCATGTTCGCCGACGAGGTCGCCGACCTGGTCAACAGCGCCGCCACGCTGGTGGGCCACTGGAAGCTGGATGAGGAGTCCGGCACGTCGGCGGCCGACTCCTCGGGCCGCGCCACCGCCGCGACGTTGTCCGGAGCCGCCTCGTGGACCGGCGGCTGGCTGGACGGGGCACTGGCGCTCGACGGCGTGGACGGCCACGCCCAGGCCGCCGCTCCCGCGCTCAACACCAGGACGGGCTTCACCGTCGCCGCCTGGACCCAGCTCGACTACCTGCCCGCCCGCGACACGGCGGTCGTGGCGCAGCCGGGCAGCAGGGCCGCGGGCTTCCAGCTCGGCTTCGACAAGGAGCAGGGCCGGTGGACCCTCGGCATGGCGGCCGCCGACACCGACACGGCCGCCCTCGTGAAGACGCGCTCCGACGCGATCCCCACCCCTCTGGAGTGGACCCACATCGCCGGCGTCTATGACTCGCTGGCAGGTCAGCTCCGCATCTACGTCAACGGCCGCCTGTCGACCGTCACCGCCACCGATCACCTGAGCGCCTGGAACGCCACCGGCCCGCTGCAGCTGGGCCGTACCAAGGCGGCGGGAGCCTTCACCGGCCACTGGCCGGGAACCGTTGACGACGTCCGCACCTATGACGGCGTGCTGAACGCCGAGCAGATCGCCCAACTAGCCGCCCAGTAATCCTCGACCGCACCCTCCGACTGGGAGAGATGGTTCATGGAATCGCCGGATGAGTTAGAGCTGCCAGAATCCCGCTGGAATCGTTTTCAGCAACCCGAGGAAACCGAGAATCCCGACCCCTCCTGGAACCGATTCCGGGAGGCCAAGCCCGAGTCCGCCTGGCCCCGCAGGCTGGCGGGGGTCCTGTCGATCGCCCTGGTCGTGCCGCTGGTGTACGCCATGCCGGCCTACGCCGCTCCCCGCGAGGCCCCGGCCACGCAGCAGGAGAAGCCGGTCACCGGAACGAAGGTGCCGGTGCTCCCGCCGCTGGCCGACCCGGTGCAGAAACAGGCATGGACAGCGCCGCCGGGCGTGACCTGGCCCAAACCGCAGAAGGCCGAGCTGGGCGGGGCCAAGGCGAGCACGCTGGCGGCCGGCTTCCCGGTGCGGCTGGCCCCGCAGAAGGGCGTCAAGGCCGCGGCGGCCGACCCGGTGAGCGTCGAACTGCTGGACACCGACCTGCTCGGCCTGGCGATGCGGGTGTCGCCGGGACAGGGAGCCACGCTCAAGGCGGCGAAGAAGACCCGCCTGGAGGTCGACTACTCCGGTTTCCGGCACGCCTACGGCGGCGACTACGGCGCCCGCCTGCGCATGGTCAAGGTGCAGGACTGCGCGCTCAAGGCCGCGACCGTCACGAACTGTCCGCAGCCGGAGCCGGTCTCCTCCAGCAACGACGCGGGCAAGGGCACGCTGACCGCCGAGGTCGAGACCGGCGCGGTGTACGCGCTGGCCGCAGCCCCATCCGGCCAGTCCGGCGACCACTCGGCCACCTCGCTGGCCCCGTCCTCGGACTGGAGCGTCGGCACCCAGACCGGCGACTTCAACTGGAGCTACGACATGCGCACGCCGCCCGCGCTGGGCGGCGACGAGCCGGAACTCTCCCTCGCCTACTCCTCCCAGAGCCTGGACGGCCGTACCGCCTCCACCAACAACCAGGCGTCCTGGGCCGGCGACGGCTTCGAGCTCAACCCGAGCGGCTTCATCGAGCGCAAGTACAAGTCCTGCATGATCGACGGCAAGAAGACCGGCGACCTGTGCTGGGACCAGGACAACGCGACCATGTCGCTCGGCAACTCCTCCGTCGAGCTGATCAAGGACGCCGCGACCAAGCAGTGGCGGCCCAAGCGCGACGACGGCACCAGGATCGAGGCGCTCACCGGCGCCGCGAACGGTGACAACAACGGCGAATACTGGCGGGTCACCACCCCTGACGGCACGCAGTACAGCTTCGGCCTGAACCGCCTGCCCGGCTGGGCCAGCGGCAAGGCGGAGACGAAGTCGACGCAGACGGTGCCGGTGTTCGGCAACAACAGCGGCGAGCCCTGCTACTCAGGAACGCCGGCCAACGCCTGGTGCCAGCAGGCCTACCGGTGGAACCTGGACTACGCGGTGGACACCCACGGCAACGCCACCACGTACTGGTACACGCAGGAGAAGAACTACTACGGCCGCAACATGAAGCCCGAACAGGGCACCGTGTACGACCGTTCCGCCTACCTCAACCGCATCGACTACGGCTACCTGAGCACCGAGCTGTTCACCAAGTCGCCCGCCGCGCGGGTGGTCTTCGACGTGGCCGAGCGCTGCCTGCCGAGTGGCACCGTGACCTGCGCCGCCGACCAGCTCAAGAAGGAGACCGCGAGCCACTGGCCGGACGTCCCGTTCGACCAGATCTGCAACTCCGGCGTGAAGTGCACCGACCGCCTGGCGCCGACGTTCTTCACCCGCAAGCGGCTGACCAAGGTCACCACCCAGGTCCGCAACGCGGCCGGTCAGTACGCCCCGGTGGACTCCTGGGCGCTGGGCCACCAGTTCCCCGCCACCGGCGACGGCCTCAGCCCGGCCCTGTGGCTGGCCTCGATCCAGCAGAGCGGTCACGTGGGCGGCACGCTCACGCTGCCCAAGGTCACCTTCACCGGCGTCCAGCTGCCCAACAGGGTGGACGCGACCGAGGGACGCGCCCCGCTGGTCAAGTGGCGCGTGCAGGCGGTCAACAACGAGTCCGGCGGCGAACTGCGGATCAACTACAAGCCCGCCGAGTGCAAGCCGGGCGAGCTGCCGGCCGCCGACAAGAACAGCAAGCTGTGCTTCCCGCAGCGCTGGGCGCCGCCGAACGAGTCCGAGGTCACCGACTGGTTCCACAAGTACGTGGTCGCCCAGACGATGGAGGTGGACCGCGTCGCGGGCTCGCCCGGCGTGGTGACCAGCTACGAGTACCTTGACGGCGCCGGCTGGCGTTACGCCGACAACATCCTGGTCAAGCCCGAGCACCGCACGTGGGCGGACTTCCGCGGGTTCGGCCGGGTCCGGGTGCGTGAGGGCGACGGTCAGGACACCAAGCGCACGCTGACCGAGTTCCGCTACTTCCGGGGCCTGCACGGAGACAAGCAGGCCGACGGCTCCAAGCGGGTCGCGCAGGTCGAGGACACCGAGGGCGTCAAGATGGACGACCTCGATCAGTACTCCGGCTTCGAGCGCGAAGAGATCATGCATGACGGCGACGGCGGGCCGATCACCACCGCCACCGCCGAGCAGCCCTGGTCGCTGAAGACCGCCGAGTCCACGCAGGGCGGCGTCACCAAGACCGCGCACCTGGTCGAGGCCAAGTCCATGGTCACCAGGACCGTCCTGGCCGACGGCAAGTGGCGGCGCACGGGCGAGGAGCGCGCCTACGACACCAAGGGCCTGCTCACCCAGGTCGAGGACAAGGGCGACCTGGCCACGGCCGACGACGACCAGTGCACCCGCTACACCTACGCCCGCAACGACACCTCCTGGATGCTCGACTTCCCCAGCAGGATCCAGAAGGTCGCGGCGGGCTGCGGCACCAGCGTGTCCACGCTGGCCGCCGGAGAGGTGATCTCCGACGAGAAGGCCCTGTACGACAACAAGGCGTTCGGCCAGGCGCCCAGCAAGGGCGACGTGACCAGCGTCCAGCAGACCGTCTCCGGGGACGGCGCGACGATCACCGACAGCGCCCACACCTACGACGTCTACGGCCGTGAGATCAGCGAGACCGACCCGGTCGGCACCAAGTCCACGACCACCTACACCCCCGCCACCGGCCTGCTGCCGACGGAGACCACCGAGACCAACCAGCTCGGCCACGCCGAGCGCACCATCCTGGAGCCGGCCTGGGGCGAGGCCGTCGCCGAGATCGACGCCAACAACCGCCGCGTCGACATGGAGTACGACGCCCTGGGACGCCTGGTCAAGGTCTGGCAGCCCGACCGCAGCAAAGCGGGCAACCAGTCGCCCAGCACCGAGTTCTCCTACACGATGCGCACCGACGGCCCCAGCATCGTCACCACCAAGACGCTGGGCAGCGACGGCGACTACACCAGCAGCCACGAGCTGTACGACGGCCTGATGCGCGAGCGCCAGACCCAGGAGCCCGCCCCCAGGGACGAGCAGGCGCAGGACCCCGCGCTGCGGGACGGCCGCACGATCACCGACACCTTCTACAACTCCCACGGCGAGAAGTACAAGGCGAACACCGGCTACTTCGCCACCGGGACGCCCGCCACCGAGCTGCTGGCGGTGGCCGACACGGACGTGCCGACGCAGACGGTGTCCTTCTTCGACGGCACGGGCGAGGTCAACGCCCAGGTGCTCAAGACGAAGGGGGAGGAGAAGTACCGGGTCACGGCCAAGCAGGAGGGCGACAGGATCCACCTGACGCCACCGCCCGGCGGTACGGCGACCACCCGCATCGGTGACGCCGAGGACCGGCTGGTCGAGCTGCGCCAGTACAAGGGCGCGACCCCGACCGGCGCGTACGAGGCCACCAAGTACACCTACGACCACGCCGGCCGCCTGTCCACGGTGACCGACCCCGCCGGGAACGTGTGGCGTCACCACTACGACTTCCGCGGCAGGGAGATCAAGAGCGAGGACCCGGACAAGGGCGTCACCACGACGACGTACAACGACGCCGACGAGGTCGTCTCCACCACCGACGCCCGCGGCAAGACGTTGTGGTACGGCTACGACCAGCTCGGCCGCAAGACGGAGATGCGCGACGGCTCCGCGACCGGCACGCTGCTGGCCGAGTGGAAGTACGACGCGCTGGCCAAGGGGCACATGAACGCCGGCATCCGGTACGTGGGCGGGCAGGCGTACAAGGCGGAGATCAACCAGATCGACGCCGACTACCGCACGCTGCGCCAGACCGTGACGGTGCCCGAGCGGGAGGGCAAGCTGGCCGGCTCGTACGTGCTCAACACCCGCTACACCCTGGACGACCAGGTCCAGTCGGTCACCTTCCCCGGCGTGGGCGGGCTGGCCGAGGAGCAGGTCGTCTACAGCTACGACCAGCTCAGCCAGCCGACCAAGGTCACCGGCCTGTCGGCGTACGTGAGCGCGACCCGCTACAACAAGATGGGCGAGACGCTCCAGTACGAGCTGGGCGAGGGCACGAAGAAGACCTGGCTCACCTACACCCACGACGAGTCCACCCGCCGCCTGACCGGCATGCGGCTGGACCGGGCCGGCACCACCGCGACCGACCTGGACCTCAGCTACGGCTACGACGCGGCCGGCAACATCACCAAGGTCGCCGACAAGGCCAACCAGGACACGCAGTGCTTCAAGTACGACCATCTGCGCCGGTTGACCTCGGCGTGGACGGCCACGGACGACTGCGCCTCCGGTTCGCCGCAGGCCGGCACGATCGGTGGCGTGGCGCCGTACGCGGTCAGCTACGCCTATGACGCGACCGGCAACCGTACCAAGGAGACCAAGCACGCCTGGGGCGGCGGCGGCGAGCAGGTCCGCGACTACGTCTACCCCGAGCAGGGCGGCAAGCAGCCGCACGCGCTGAAGAGCGTCGGCGCCGACCTGTTCGAGTACGACGCCACCGGCAACACCACCAGGCGCAAGGTCGGCAACTCCGACCAGAGCCTGGTGTGGGACGCCGAGGGCAACCTGGAGTCGGTGACGGAGGCGGGCAAGACGACCTCGTTCGTCTATGACGCCGACGGCGACCGGCTGCTGCGCAAGACCCCGTCCGACGCGACGCTCTACATCGACGACATGGAGCTGCGTCTCGACTTCGCCAAGAACGCGGTCGAGCAGACCCGCTACTACACCGTCAACGACCAGCCCATCGCGGTACGCACCCCGGACAACCAGCTCTACTTCCTGGCCAACGACCACCAGGGCACTGCCCAGGCCGCGGTGAACGCCGGCAACGGCGAGCTGGCGGTGCGCAGGCAGACCCCGTTCGGCGAGGAACGCGGCACACCACCGCCATGGTGGCCGGGACAGCGCGGATTCGTCGGCGGCACCAAGGATCCGACGACCGACCTGGTGCACCTCGGTGCCCGCGAGTACGACCCCAAGTTCGGCCGGTTCATCTCGGTCGACCCGGTCATCGACGAGGAGGACCCGCAGCAGCTCAACGCCTACGCCTACGCCAACAACAGCCCGGTCAGCGCGAGCGACCCCGACGGCCAGCTCTTCTGGTTCGCCGTGGGCATCGCGGCCAGGATCGCGGCCCGCGCGATCGCCAGGAGGCTGGCCCAGGCCGCCGCCAGGCGGGCGGCGGCAGCGGCGGCCCGCCGGGCGGCGGCCAGGCGTGCGGCCATCGCGGCGGCACGGCGCCGGGCGGCTGAGGCCGCCAGGAAGAAGGCCGCGGCGCTGGCCAAACGGCGGGCGGCAGCGGCGGCGCGGCGCAAGGCGGCCGCGGCGGCCAGGAAGAGAGCGGCGGCGGCGGCCAAGAGGGCGGCCCAGGCGGCGGCCAGGCGGCGGGCGGCGGCGGCTGCCCGCAGGGCCCAGGCTGCCAGGGCGCGGGCGGCCGCGGCTGCCCGGCGGGCCAGGGCGGCCGCCAGGTCGGCGGCGCGCAGCAGGCGGGCCAGCAGGGCGCCGGCGCGCACCCAGCGCTCGCGTCCGTCCCAGCGGCCGACGAGCCACCGCGCGACGCAGCGGCAGTCTCCGCCGAAGGTGAACAGGGCACCGGCCAGGCCGAACCCGGTTCAGTCGCGGCCGAGCCAGGTCTACCGGAACGACGGCACCGTACAACCGACCCAGTCCTTCACCGTCTACCGCAACGGGCGCATGTACCCGGACGGCCCGCCGCCGTCCAACCTCGCGCGGCCCGGCGGTTCGGGGCAGGGCGAGAAGCAGCTCTACAGGTTCGAGGAGCTCGAGCTTGAAGGGAGGAAGACGGGGACGATCGCTCAGACGGGCGCACAGGTGACCCGGTGGTTCGACAAGAGCGGTCTCGACGACTTCTTCGGGTTCTTCTTCTGATCCACCTTTGATCTGATCCACATTTGATCCGTCGGCGCGAGGCCCTCGTGGCTCCGCGCCGACGGCGTTCGTGTCCGATCAGGCGAGTTCGCCCACATGCTCGGCTGCCCCATGTGTTCGGTCAGGCGGGCTTGCCCAGCGGTTCGAAGACGAACACTATGTACGTCTCCTCCGCCTTCGAGCCCTCGCCTGCCACGCGGGCGGCGCCCATGGCCGTGGTGGCCTCCGCTACCAAGTGCCCTAAGTCGCCGTACCAGGAGTTCACCGCCTGTGCGGCGTCGCCCATCTCCTCGCCCTCGCTCCAGAACACGCTCTCGCCGGTGCCGGCGCGCAGCCCCTCGTGCCCGGCCCGCAGCCCCTCGTGCCTGGAGAGGGCGGCGGCCCTGGCCTTGGCGTACTCGACCAGCAAGGGGTCCATGGCCAGGGGCGGCACGTCGTGCGCGGCGCGGCGGGCGTTCACCTCGCGCAGCGCCTGGAGGAGGAAGTCGCCGTTGGTGGCGTCGGGGAGGGCGGGACGGGTTCCGGTGGTTCCTGTTCCTGCCATGCCTGTTTCACCTCGGGATGCACGGTCCTTCTGTCCTGCATTGTGCGTGGGAATTATTGCTCGGGCAATGTCAGATTTATGGCGGTCATTGGTGGAGTGCGGCTTTTATCGAAGTGGTCGGGACTCTGAGCGGATATCGGCATGCGACATTGAGTGCTCACCGCCGTGAACCGGGCTACCGTGTGGTCTTGTGCAGCTCTACACGAGATCTGCCGGGACCGGGGTCCCGGTTGTGCTGCTTCACGCGTTCCCGCTGTCGTCGGCCATGTGGCTGGCCCAGCGGGAAGGGCTGGCCAAGGTCTGCCGGGTCATCACCCCTGACCTGCGCGGCTTCGGCGGGTCGCGGCTGGGTGAGGACGAGCCGTCGCTCGACCTGATGGCCGACGACGTCGTCAGGCTGCTCGACGAGGAGGGCATCGACAGGGCGGTGGTCGGCGGATTGTCGATGGGCGGCTACGTGACCATGGCGTTCTGCAGGCGGCATCCCGACCGGGTGCTCGGCGTGATCCTGGCCGACACCAAGGCGAGCCAGGACCCGCCCCCCGCCAAGGAGAACAGGGAACGCATCGCGCAGGCCGTGCTCGCCGGCGGCAGCGACGTGCTGGTCACCGAGGTGCTGCCGGCACTCATCGGGCCGACCACCAAGGAACGGCGGGCCATGGTGTTCGGCCGGGTCAAGGGGCTGGTGCAGTCCGCCCCGCCGCGGGCCGTCGCCTGGGCGCAACGGGCCATGGCCGAGCGGCCCGACTCGTTCGAGACGCTGAACGCGCTGAAGGTGCCGCTGCTGGTCGTCGTGGGCGAGGAGGACGAGTTGTCCCCGCCCGCTGACGCCGACGCCATGGCTCAGGCGGCGCCCGACGGCCGGATGGAGATCATCCCCAAGGCCGGTCACCTGAGCGCGGTCGAGCAGCCGGAGGCGTTCAACACGGCCGTGGCGGAGTTCCTCACCTCGGAGCTGGGCGCCGGACGGCGATGAGACTCAGACCAGGTCTTGGCGGGGTAGTACGAGCTCGCGGATGATCAGCGCGATCGCCGCCGCCACCGGGATGGCCAGCAGGGCGCCGACGATGCCCAGCAGCGCGCCGCCGAACAGCGCGGCGATCACCGTGACCGCCGGCGTCACGTCCACCGAGCGTTTCATCACCTTGGGGTAGATGAAGTAGTTCTCGATCTGCTGGTAGAGCAGGAAGAAGATCGCGCACGCGATCCCGGCGGGCCACGACTCCAGCAGCGCCACGCAGGTCACGAGCGCCGCGCCGATCGTGGCGCCCACCAGCGGGATCAGGTCCGTCAGCGCCACGACCAGGGCGAGCGCGAGCGCGTACTGGACGCCGACGATCGACAGGAAGATCCAGGTCACCACGCCCGCGATGACCGAGATCAGCACGTTGCCCGCCACGTATCCGCCGATGCCGCCGAGGATCTCCTCGCTGATCGCGCGGGTACGCGGCCTGCGCGAGGCCGGGACGAGCTGGAGCAGGTAGTCCTTGATCGTGTGCAGCGAGCCGAGGAAGTACAACATGAGCACCAGCAGCGTCACGGTGGTGAACACGCCGTTCAGCACCACCAGGCCCGCGCCCATGATCCCGGTCGCCAGAGACGGCCCCAGCGTGTTCGTCACGAACGTGCGCAACTGCGGCAGGATCTGGTAGTCGGCGTCCAGCTGGCGCAGCGTCGGATGGTTGCTCAGCTCGGTGATGTAGCCGGGCACCGCGTCGATGAACTCGGTGAGCTGCTTGCTGACCGGCGGCACGATGGCCAGCCCGAACAGCGCGAACGCCACGACGACCCCGATGAACACGATCGAGATCGCGCCCCGCCTGGCCAGGCCGCGCCGCTGCAGGGCCTCGACGGCCGGGTTCAGCCCGACGGCCAGGAACATCGCCACGACGACCAGGATGATCGTGCTGAGCGAGGCGACGATCATCTGGGCGAGCGCGATCGCCGTCAGCACCCCGAGGCCGCCGACCAGACCGAACAGGAAAGGGCCGCGGGCGAACGGCTTGCCCGGCAGTCCGTACGGCATCGTGCCGCCGGACTCGGCCCGGTTCTTCTGCGGCGGGTCGTTCTGCTGCTCGGTCACGGGCTCGACGTCTGCTGACAAAGGTGCACTCCAGGGGGATCGGCGACGGGGATCGGCGACACAGCATGACGGACTCGTACCAGCTTGTACACGCCCGACGGCAAAGGAAGAGCCTAGCGACCACTCGGCCGCCAGGCTCTGCCCAGCCGTCGTCAGCCCCCGTGTATGGCTTGCGGCGTTACTCCTGCCACCACTCGGCGTCGTCCTCGGACTTGGGCTTGGACTCGACCCTCGCGGCCGGCGTCGTGGCCGGAGCCGGCTGCTCGATCACGGGCGCGGGCGCCGGTGCGGCGAGTGCGGGCTTCGGCGGGGCCGCCGTGACCGCGGGCTCCTGCGCCTCCATGCCCGGCAGGGCGGCCCCGCCGAGGAGCTGGCGCAGCTGGGCCAGGTGGCTGGTGATGCTGTCGCGCTGGCGGGTCAGCTCGTCGACCTGGCGCTGCATCGCCGTACGGGTGCGCTCGGCCTCGTTCTTGGCCTCGGTGACGATCGTGTCGGCGCTGGACTTGGCGTCGGCGACGATGGTCTCGGAGCTCTTACGGGCGTTCGCGACGAGCTGCTTGGCGTGCAGGTCAGCCTCGCGGCGGGTCTGGTCGGCCTGCTGGGTGGCCTTCGTGGCCCGCGACTCCGCGGTGGCGGCGCGCTGCTCGGCCTCGGCGACCAGCTTCTGCGTGGCGGCCTGGGCGGTGGCGTGCCGCTCGGCCTCCTGGCGCTCGGCCTCCTCGCGGCGCGAGGCGAGCTGGATCTCGAACTCCGCCTCGTCCTGCGCCCGCTTGGCCTCCGACTCCTCCAGCACCCGCTGCGCCTGCGCGCGCATCTCGTCGGCCTGCCGCTTGGCGGTGGTCAGCACCTCGTCGCGCTCACGCTTGGTCGAGGCGCGCAGCTGGGCCACCTCGCGCTCGGTGGTGGTGCGCAGCTTGGCGATCTCCCGCTCGGCGTCGGCCCGCTTCTCCGCCACCTCGTGGTCGGCGGTGGCGCGCAGCTTGGCGGCCTCCCGCTCGGTGGTGTTGGTCAGCTCGTCGGCCTCGCGGCGGGCGGTCGAGCGGATGTCCTCGGCCTCCCGCTCGGCGGTCGTGCGCATCTCGTCGCTCTCGCGCGTGGCCTGGGCGCGCTTCTCCGCGGCCTCGGCCTCGGCGGCGGCCCTCAGGTCGGCGGCCTCGACCTTGGCGGCGGCCTTGATCTCGTTGGCCTCGGACCTGGCGGCCTGCACGAGCTCGGTCGCCTGCTCCTCGGCGAGGCGGAGCAACTGCTCGATGCGGGCGCCCAGACCGGAGTAGGTGGGACGCTCCTGCTCCTGCAGTTGGCGCTGAGAGTCGGACAAATCGCGCTGCAGGCCGGCGGCCTGTTCACGGGCCTGGCGTAGCTCCCCGTCGAGCTGCTTTAGGTGATCATGGACCTGGTGCCGGTCGTAACCACGGAGCACCACGTCGAACTCGCGGGCTGGGGCGTCCTCGAAGAAGTTGTTCAGTTGGGCGTCGATGTCGGACTGCATGGAGGCTCGATCCTGGGTTGTCGAGACGGCTACACGGGCCGGACGGGGGGTTCGGGGCATCCGTACCAGGAGCCTGTGCCTCGCGGCAGGCCCCATGTCCGGTGGAAGGTCAAGCGTACTCCGCTGGTGCCACCTGCGAAGCCCCGTCCAACTTTCTGCGTGACTAGTTACATATGAACTTTTAGCGTATTTTCTGGTGTTTTGTCAGGGCCTGTCCGCTTGGACTAGCTCGGTCAGCATTCCGCCCACGTCCTTGGGGTGCAGAAACGCGATTTTTGAGTTCATCGACCCATGCCGGGGACGCTCGTCCAGCAGCCTCACGCCCTTCTCGTTGATCTTGGCCATGGCGTCGGCGACATCGGGCACTCCGAACGCCACGTGATGGACGCCTTCGCCCCGCTTAGCCAGGAATTTTCCCACAGGAGAATCGTCGGAGAGCGGCTCAAGCAGCTGGATGTAGGAGCCCCCACCTTCGCCGTCGGCGATGTGCAGCATGGCCTCCTTGACGCCCTGCTCCTCGTTCACCTCCCTGGCGACCACCGTCAGCTCGAACGTCCGGGAGAAGAGCTCGATCTTCTCCTCCAGGTCGCGGCAGGCGATCCCGATGTGATCGATCCGCATGAACATGTGTGCCCTACCTCCGTAGCGAGCGACGAACTGCCCGTGGGTATGGTGTCAAATACCGGACGCGCGAGCACAGGAGGCCGTTGTCATGTCCAGTTCCGTCATTGTGGCCGGAGCTCGTACTCCTGTCGGAAAGCTGCTCGGCTCATTGGCCGGCCTGCCGGCCGTCGAGCTGGGCGGCATCGCGATCAAGGCCGCGCTGGAGCGGTCCGGGGTCGCGCCGGAAGCCGTCGAGTACGTCATCATGGGCCAGGTTCTCCAGGCCGGAGCGGGCCAGATCCCCTCCAGGCAGGCCGCCGTCAAGGCCGGCATCCCCATGACGGTCCCCTCGATCACGATCAACAAGGTGTGCCTGTCGGGCCTGGACGCCATCGCCCTGGCCGACCAGCTCATCAGGGCGGGTGAGTTCGACATCGTGGTGGCCGGCGGCATGGAGTCCATGACCAACGCCCCCCACCTGCTGCCCGGCCTGCGCAAGGGCGTCAAGTACGGCGACACGAAGGTCGTCGACTCGATGGCGTACGACGGCCTGTTCTGCGCCTTCGACCAGCGCGCGATGGGAGAGTCGACCGAGCACCACAACACCCGCCTGGGCATCGGCCGCGAGGAGCAGGACGCCTTCTCCGCCCGCTCCCACCAGCTCGCCGCCGCCGCGATCAAGAACGGCGTCTTCGAGGACGAGATCGTCCCGGTGGAGATCCCCCAGCGCCGTGGCGAGCCCGTGGTCGTCAAGGAGGACGAGGGCGTACGCGGCGACACGACCGCGGAAACCCTTGCCAAGCTCCGCCCCGCCTTCGCCGCCGACGGCACCATCACGGCCGGCTCGGCCTCCCAGATCTCCGACGGCGCCTGCGCCGTGGTGGTCATGTCCAAGGCCAAGGCCGAAGAGCTCGGCCTGCCCTGGCTGGCCGAGATCGGCAGGCACGGCAACGTCGCCGGCCCCGACGCCTCCCTGCAGTCCCAGCCCGCCAACGCCATCAAACACGCGCTGTCCAAGCAGGGCCGCACCGCCGCCGACCTGGACCTGGTCGAGATCAACGAGGCTTTCGCGAGCGTGGTGGTCCAGTCGGCCAAGGAACTCGGCCTCCCCCTGGACAAGGTGAACGTCAACGGCGGCGGCATCGCCCTCGGCCACCCGATCGGGGCTTCCGGGGCTCGGATCGTGCTGACGCTGGCGTACGAGCTCCGCCGGCGCGGCGGCGGCCTGGGCGCGGCGGGCCTGTGCGGCGGCGGCGGCCAGGGCGACGCCCTCCTCATCACCGTCCCACCCACCAGCTAACCCCAACACCCACCCATGGCCTGATCGCCGGGCGTCATGTGGGACCGCGTCGCCGCGATGACGGACCGAGGCCGGCGCGGCTCAATTGCTTGAGGCAGTCGTGGTGTGTCGCCGGGTGCCAGTTACCGAGCTTCTTTTGCCGCAGGGTGAGGAGAATTGTTGTCGCCTTCTGCGCTCACCTGGCCGCAAAAGCCGCAAATCCCACGCAGATCATTTCTCGTTGATCGTCTGGTCCCGACCGGCCTGATAGACGCGTCCCTGCCCCGACGCCTCGGCCCGCATATTGACGTTGGTCGCCCCGTCGCCCGTGGAGACGGTGCCCGAGTTGTCGCCCCCGATGGCGACCGACCTTGACCCCGATGCCGACACATCAGGCCGATTCTCTTCGGCTTCTTTAGCCGGTTCGGGCGCGTTTTCCGCCCGCTTGGCGGATCGACCGCCCACGAGCCCATAAGCGGTGGTCCCGAGCCCGGCCAGGGCCACGAACAGGCCGATCACGCCGGCCAGTTTGTCGGCGTTGTCCAGCCCCACCCGTACGAAGTAGATGATCAGTGCTGCCACGGCCACCACGGCGACCACGGCCCCGCCCCACACCAGCACACGCTTGCGCATGCCAGTATCATCGCCTTTTCCGCGAGAATCACACAACGCGTAACAGAGTTATGTCCAGCGGGATCGAGAAGTCCGTTTCGCTATTCTTTCGGAATCATGTCGGCATATGCGCATGGGGAGGATCGTAACAACGGGGGCGGGATGCCTGATATCTCTATTGGGTTGGTGGTGTCGAGCGGTTGTGGTTGGCGGGGACTTCAAAGATTAGTTCGCGGCCATCCCGTTCGTCCCACTGTTCGCCGACCTCGATGAAGCCGAAACCGGCGATCGTGGCCAGGGACGCCACATTGTCGGGACTGATCGACGCCCGTACGGTCCTGACCGCTGGTTCGGTCGCGGCGCGGTGCAGCAACTCGATCAGGATGGCTCGGCCGTAGCCCTGGCGGCGGAAGCCGGGAGCGACCGAGTAGCCGATCTCCACCATGCCCGCCTCATCGGGTGGCCCGTGGAACCCGGCATGACCGATGACGGCGCCTTCGGGGCCGGTAACCGCCTGCCGCACCATCCACCGCGCGTTGCCGGGGTCGGCGGTCATCTGGTCGAGTCGAAACCGCCACAGCCATAGTGCGCTGTCGGTCAGGAAGTACTCGGTCAGGGTGGCGCCGGCCAGCTTGCCGGCTGCGGGCAGGTCCCCGTCGAGCAGGGCGGACATCGCGGTGCCCGACAACTCGACGAAGCGCACTCGCTGCTTCGGACCGGCGGGGGATGAGGTCGGGCGATCGGCTTCTTCTGTCATCTTGCGGATGGTCGCAGAGCAACTGACGGACGTCCAACGAAATTCGTCTGACGGGCGTTCGACGCAAATCGGGGTGAGCGGATCAACGGGACCGCCATGGGGAACCGGCCCTGACCGGTCCCGCATGGCGGGAGTGTTTCGGGGGCGAGCCGGTGCGGGCAAAGAGCTGCCAGCGAGCTTCCATGTAAAAGATTCTAGACATGGTGTCCGCCTTGTTTTACATTCGAGGTATGGCGCCCGAAGAGAGAAGCGCATGGGTCATGGTCGTGGTCTCGGCCGTCTCGTACGTGACGTACGTGGCGATCATCCTCGCGAGCGCGCGGACGGTCCCGCTCACCGAGGTGCCGTACGCGACCACGTTGTTGTGGACCGTCGGGGGAGCGATCGTGGCGGGCATCGTGCTGGCCATCGCGATCACGATCGCCTGGCCCGATCAGATCGGCAAGAAGGACCAGCGTGACCGGGAGATCCACCGCTACGGCGAGTACACCGGGCAGTGGTGCCTGGTCGCGGGCGGGGTGGCGGGGCTGGCGATGGCGATGGCCGAGGTGGACCACTTCTACATCGCCAACGTGCTTTACCTGGCGTTCGTCCTGTCGTCCATTCTGGGTTCCGTGTTGAAGATCATCGCTTACCGCCGGGGTCTGCCGACATGGTGAAGCCCACGAAGGTCACGAACACGATCCGCGCGCTGCGTTTCGCGCACGACGAGATGACGCAGGCGGAGCTGGCCGATCGTGTCGGCGTGACCAGGCAGACCGTCATCGCGATCGAGCAGGGCCGCTACTCGCCCTCACTGGAAATGGCCTTCCAGATCGCCAGGGTGTTCGGCGTCCCGCTCGACGACGTGTTCCAGTATCCGGATCTTTAGGGAGAATTCTCATGAAAGCGATCGTGCAGGAGGCGTACGGCAGCGCCGACGTCCTGAAATATGCGGAAGTCGGGCGGCCCGAACCGGGCGACGACGAGGTGCTCTTACGCGTGCACGCGGCGGGCCTCGACATGGGGGTCTGGCACCTGATGGCCGGGATCCCGTACCTGGTGCGGCCCGCGATCGGGCTGCGTGCACCCAGGTCCGGGCGGCTGGGCCACGACGTCGCCGGGGTCGTGGAGGCAGTCGGCGCGAAGGTGACCGCCTTCAAGCCAGGGGATCAGGTGTTCGGTACGTGCGCCGGCGCCTTCGCCGAGTACGCGTGCGCGAGGCAGAACCGGATCCTGCCGCTGCCGGCGAACCTCACCTACGACCAGGCCGCGGCCGTACCGACCTCGGGGGTCACGGCCGTGCAGGCGCTGCGTGGCATGGGGAAGGTGAAGCGAGGGGAGAACGTGCTGGTCATCGGGGCCGGCGGGGGTGTGGGGTCGTTCGCGGTGCAACTCGCCAGGACTTTGGGGGCGCAGGTCACCGGCGTGTGCGGCCCTTCCAAGGCGGAGTTCGTCCGTTCGCTCGGCGCGAGCCACGTCATCGACTACACGCGCGAGGACTTCACGGAGGGCCCGCGTCGCTATGACGTCATTCTCGACCTGGCGGGCCTGCGGCCGCTGTCGCGCCTGCGGCGCTCGCTCACCCGGTCTGGGCGCGTGGTGCTCGCCGGGGGTGAGGGGGGCGGGCGCTGGCTGGCCGGGCTGGAGCGTCAGCTTGGCGCCGCCCTGCTCGGAATCGTGTTGCGCCGGCGCAGGCCCCGCGTGTTGTTCGCCACGAGAGGCATGGAAGACCTCCGGTTCCTGTCGGGGCTTCTGGAATCCGGTGAGATCGTTCCGGCCATCGGCGGCACGTACGGGCTGAGCGACGTCCCGGAGGCGATGCGCGTGCTGGCGGCGGGCCACAACCTCGGCAAGACCGTGATCACAGTCGCTTAGGCGTACACCTGGGCCGGTCCCGGGTCGACCAGAGCTGATCGGACAGCGCGAGGTCGTGGGGGTGATCGGACGGCGCGAGGTCCCGGAAGGATCGGACGGCGCGAGGTCTCAGAAGGGTCGGGCAGCGCGAGGCCCCGGTCCGACCAGGAATGTATGGACCGGGGCGCCGCACGTCGCGCCCGCCGGCCTGACCAGGAATGCAGGCCGTGGGCGCCTTAGCCCCCTAAGGGGGCAGTTCAGCCCGGCCGCGAGGGAGGTTGCGGCCGGGCTGCTTGTGGGCGGTCATGAGGCGAGGAACCTGGCGAAGACCGAGCGGTGACGGCGCTCGGCCCGGCCCTTGCTGGCCTCGCGTACGCGACGCTGCTCGGCGGCGGCCTGGCGCAGCTCGGCGGCGTGGTGCTGCATGACGCTGTATTCGAGTTCGGCGTTCATCTGAGTGCCCCTCTGGTTCGTTTCCCTGCACTCTCAAGACTCGGCCTAAGGCCCCCTCCGGCACATCGGGCGGATGCCTTATCTCTGGGCATAGGCGCAGCTAGGGAGATACTTAGGGAGCCGCACAGAGGGCCTTAGGGACGGGTGAGGGGGCCTAGGGCTCGTCGGCGAACTTCACCGTGACCTTGGTGAAGCCGAGGGAACGCAGCATGCCGGTCAGCATCGTCTTGGTGTTGGCGTCGGCCCTGGCCCGCAGGTCGCTCGCCACGGCCGCCTCGCTGATCTTCTTCTCCGCCAGGAGATAGAGCTCGCGCTGGTCCGTGGGGGAGCCCGACAGGAAGTCCTGCACCCGGTCGAACAGGCCGCGTTCCTGGGCGAAGACGTAGGAGCGCTTGTTGTCCACGTTGGGTTTCTCCAACTGGGCGCGCGGGAGGCGGATGGTGGCCTCGGTGCGGTCCTGCGAGACCTGTACGCCGCCGCCGGCCATCGCCGAGAAGTCCACGTAGGCGTCCACCCCGCCCGCCCCGACGAACAGCGTCCGGGTGCCCTTGATCGCGTCGGGCAGGAAGTTGGCATCCTTCTCCAGGTCCACGACCACCTGGAAGTTGCCTGTCGCGGCCTCGAACCTGCTCATGTCCTTGATGGACTGCAGGAGCGCCGGCTGGCTGCGGTCGATGCTCTGCTCGCCTAACGGGTTGAGCCAGGACCAGGCCAGCCGCCCGCCCACCAGGATCAGGGCCGCCAGGACCAGGAGCGCCGCCGCGTATCGCCACCAGCGGCGCCGTCCGGGAGTCACCTCGGGCGGCGCCGTATGGGAAGTCGTCATGCGAGCATGACTACCCGCTGGGCGATCATCAGTGCCAGCCCTTTGGTGACATCTCCGGTCCCCAGCCGGTCCGCCGCGTGCCGGACCCGGTCTCGAACGCCTGCTGACCCCCGTACGGGAGGGAGTCGAGCACCGGCCTGCCGACCGTCGCCCCGGCGGATCCCCAGCCGGGGGGCGGCGCGGCCGGGGTCCAGCCGGCGGCGGGCGTGTCGGCGGTGGTGCCGTTCCGCGGCGCGCCGGTCGCGGAGCCAGAGCTGGAGCTTGAGCTGGGGTTGGGGTTGGAGCCCGAGCTGGGGCTGGAGCCTGAGCGGGGACTGGAGCCGCCGCCAGAGCCAGTGGTAGCGCCAGGGGCGGAACCGGCGCTCGGGGTGCCCGAGCCGGGCGCGTCCGGGGCCGAGTTGGCCGTCGCGGTGCCGCTGGGCCCCGGGTACACCGGGTAAACCTGGCTCGTCTCTGGGCTGGGCTGCGCGGGCGGATGCGCCTGGCCCGGCGTGATGCCGAAGTGCGTGCTCGACAGCCGGCAGCCCTGGAAGTCGCCGTAGAACATGCGCAGCCACTCCCTGCGCTGCGGCTCACTCCACGAGGCGAACCACGACGTCACATACTGGTGCTCGGGCAGCGGCGTCCCCGGCAGCGGCTCGCCGCGCAGCCAGGCCACCACGATCTGCCGGTAACCCTCGGCGACCGTGCCCTGGCACCTGGGGGCCAGGGATTCGACGTAACTGTGCGCCGCCTCGTCGGCGAAGCCGGCCGACAGGTCGGGCAGGTGCACCGCGGCCAGCCCGTTCGAGGGCTTCAGCGGGTCGTCCAGCGGCCGCTGCTCCACCCGCGTGAAGGCGGCGGGCGTGCCCGCCAGCCGGGAGGCGATCTGCGTGAACGCCGCCCCCAGCTCGGTCAGCCCCGCCCGCATTCCCGGATGCACGCACACCGTGATCGGCCACTCCTGGCAACTGTAGGCGATGTCCACGGCGGCGGCGGGCTTCGGCTGCGTCAGCACCCGCGACACGCCCATCCCCGCGGCCAGCACGGCGAGCAACGCGCACGCCAGCACCAGCGCCTGCCTGGTCACCAGCGCCGCCCAGCCGAGCAGCAGCGCCGCCGTGATGCCGAGCAGCCAGATGGTCTGGTCGAAGAACGGAGCCCCGTTCAACCCCTGGAACAGGTCGTACGGTTCCCCCGTGCCCGGCGCCAGCTTGTCGGCCCAGCCGCGGTCGTCGGCCAGCCACGAGAACAGCCCGTAGCAGGCCAGGCCGGTGAGCGGCGGGGTGAAGGCCCGCGGCAACACCCAGCCGGCCACCCACCCGATCACCGAGTACAGCGCCAGCCCGGCCATGCCCATCGCCAGCCCGGGCAGGCTCAGCCGGCCCGCCTGGTCGGTGAGCACCGTCTTGACCGCGAGCACCAGCACCGTGGCCCCGAACGAGCCCATCACCACCAGCACGATCGCCAGCGGCGCCTTGAGCGCACGCCAGGTCGTGAGGGGACGGCCGCGCAACGCCCGGCGTTTGCGCAGTGCCACCCAGGCGGCGAAGACGGCCGCCACCGGCCCGGTCAGCCGGAGCGAGCCGATCACCGCGGCCACGATGTTCTCCCACGCGTCCACGCCTGGGACCAGGATGTTCCACGCCGCGACCAGGCCGACAGCCAGTAGTACGGCGACCGTGACGGCCGCGCTGTGCTTCAGCTCCTCTCGTGAAACACCCGCGTGCTCACGCACCCTTATCCCCGATGACGTCCATCAAGCACCCCCCGTGCCCCCTTGGCTGAACGGAAGACGATCAGTCCCGGCGGTCCCCACCGCCCGGCGGACTTGGCATCCGCGTCACCATGTGTAGGAGAACCATAACTGAGCGTGATGATTGATGTCCGGATTCTTGGTCAAGCGAAGAAGCCTGTCGCTCCGGGCAGGCAGACGAACCGGGACGAGAGGCGCGCTACCGTAGCGCTGTGCCGCACCAGAAGCCGCTCAACCTGCCGTTCGACCCGATCGACCGCGCCGCGGAGAGCTGGCGCGCTCACTTCGGGCAGTCCGCCGCCATGGCCGCCGTTACCTCGATCATGAGAGCGCATCAGATCCTGTTGTCGCAACTTGACTCGCTGTTGAGGCCATACGACTTGACCTTCGCCAGGTACGAGGCATTGGTTCTGCTGACCTTCAGCAGGACGGGCGCGCTGCCGCTGTCCAAGATCGGAGAGCGGCTCATGGTTCATCCCACGAGCGTCACGAACACGGTGGACAGGCTGGAGAAGTCCGGATTCGTACGCCGGTTGCCCAATCCCCGCGACGGCCGCGGCGTGCTGGCCGAGATCACCGAGCCGGGCAGGGACGTCGTACGGCGCGCCACCGACGACCTGATGGCCGCCGAGTTCGGCCTGACGATGTACGCCGAGGACGAACTCCACGACCTGTTCGACCAGTTGCGCACCCTACGTGTGGCGGCGGGTGACTTCCCGGCTTCGTCTATGCGGCAAGATGAAGGGCATGGCGGACTTCTCTAGGCCCGGGTCACTCTACGGAGCGGTGGACTTGGGCGCGCGCAAGCAGGCACTGGAGGCGCAGACCCGGCGGGAGGCGGCAGGTCCCCAGGCGGCCTCGTCGGCCTCCGTCGTCGATGTGACCGAGGAGACGTTCACTACCGACGTCATCGAGCGGTCCATGAGCGTGCCGGTCGTCCTCGATCTCTGGTCGCCGAGGGCGCCGGGCAGCGCCCAGCTCAGCCCGGTGCTGGAGAAGGTGGTCGGCGAGCTGGGCGGCAGGGCCGTGCTGGCCAAGGTCAACGTGGACGGCAGCCCGCAGATCGCGCAGGCGCTGCGTGTGCAGGCCGTGCCGACCGTGCTGGCGATCTTCCAGGGTCAGGCCGTCACCGGCTTCCAGCAGGTGCTGCCCGAGCAGGAGGTGCGTCGCTGGCTCGATGAGCTGATGGGTGCGGTGGAGCAGTTCTACCAGGCCAACCCCGACGCCCGGCCCCCGGCCGAGGAGGGCGGCGAGCAGCAGGAGGCCCCCGCGGGGCCGCCCGCCGACCCCGACCTGCTGGCGGCCGAGCAGGCCATCGACAGCGGCGACATGGACGCGGCGAGCGCGGCCTACGAGCGCCTGCTGGCCCGCGTGCCGGGCCACGAGGACGCCAGGATGGGGCTCGCGGGCGTCAGCCTGATCAAGCGCACGGCCGACGCCGACCCCGCCGACGTGCAGCGGCGCATGCAGGACCCGGCCGACCTCGACGCCCAGCTCCTCGCCGCCGACCTGGAGATGTTGTCCGGCTCGGTGGACGAGGCGTTCGCCCGCGTCATCGGCGTGGTCAAGCGCACCTCCGGCGACGAACGCGAGAAGGCCAGGAAGCATCTGCTCGGACTTTTCGAGACCTTGCCGTCGGACGACCCATCTTTGGCCAAAGCTCGTAGGGCGTTGGCCAGCGCCCTGTTCTAACCTGGGGCTATGAGGGTCGTCACAATATCGGCGACATACGGCACGGCCGGGAGCCAGATCGGCCCGGCCGTGGCCGAGAGGCTCGGTGTGCCCTTTGTCGACCGGGCCATCCCCAGCGCCGTGGCCGAGGAGCTGGGCTGCACGCTGGAAGAGGCGCTGGCCCACGATGACCGGGCAGAACACGGGATCGGGCGGTTGTTCTCCGGGGCGATGCGGCTGCCGACGGTCACGTTCGGCGGCGTGGACATGTATGTCCCGGGGGTGATGCCGCACGCGCCTGAGGAGTTCGTGCGGCGTACCGAGCGCATGCTCACCGAGACGGCCCGCGCCCAGGGCGGCGTGTTCCTGGGGCGGGCGGGGGCCGTGGTCCTGGCCGACCAGCCGGGCGCGCTGCACGTCAGGCTCGACGCCCCGGTCGAGCGCAGGGTCCGGCAGACGGCCACGCTGGGGGAGCTGAGCGAACGCGAGGCCCGCCGGATCATCGAGGACAACGACCGGGCCAGGACGGCCTACGTGCGCCACTTCTACCGGGCCGATCCAGCGGATCCCTGCCAGTATCATCTGGTCCTCGACAGCACCACCATCCCGCCGGCCACCTGCGTCGAACTGATCGTCATGGCCGCTGAGGCACTGGATTGACCAATCGCCCCCTAACATGGGAGGGATTCTTGGTCAGTCCCGAAGGAGCGATTGACGTGGCGACCGTCCCGAGTGTGTCGTACTCCATAACCGTGCGGCTTGAAGTGCCGGCCGGCGGCAAGGCCGTCAGCCAGCTGACCCACGCCGTAGAGTCGGCCGGGGGCGTCGTTACCGCCCTCGACGTCACCAACGCGGGGCATGAGAAGCTCCGCATCGACGTGACGTGCGCGGCCAGGGACACCGACCACGCGCAGGCCATCGTCGACCAGCTCGAAGCGGTCGGGGGCGTGGTCATCCACAAGGTGTCCGACCGCACGTTCCTCATGCATCTCGGCGGCAAGATCGAGATGAAGTCCAAGGTGCCGCTGCGCAACCGCGACGAGCTGTCCATGGCGTACACGCCGGGCGTGGCCCGCGTGTCGATGGCCATCGCCCGCAACAAGGAGGACGCGCGGCGCCTGACCATCAAGCGCAACAGCGTGGCCGTGGTCACCGACGGCTCGGCGGTGCTGGGGCTGGGCAACATCGGCCCGGAGGCGGCGCTGCCGGTCATGGAGGGCAAGGCGGCGCTGTTCAAACGGTTCGCCGGCATCGACGCCTGGCCGATCTGCCTGGACACCCAGGACGTCGACGAGATCGTGCGCACCGTGCAGGTGATCGCGCCGGGGTTCGGCGGCATCAACCTGGAGGACATCGGGGCGCCGCGCTGCTTCGAGGTGGAGCGGCGGCTGCGTGAGCTGCTCGACATCCCGGTCTTCCACGACGACCAGCACGGCACCGCGATCTGCGTGCTGGCGGCGCTCACCAACGCGCTGCGGGTGGTGAACAAGAACATCGAGACCGTCAAGATCACCATGGCGGGCGCGGGCGCGGCGGGCAACGCCGTGCTGCGGCTGCTGCTGGCGGCGGGCGCGCGCAACGTGGTTGTCTGCGACTACCTGGGGGCCGTGCACAAGGGGCGCGACGACCTCGACGAGTCGCTGCGCTGGATCGCCGACCACACCAACGCCGAGGGCTACTCCGGCGACCTGCGCGGGGCGGTCAAGGGCGCCGACGTCTTCGTGGGGGTGTCCGCGCCGGGCATCCTGACCGGCGACGACATCGCGGCGATGGCCACGGACGCGGTGGTGTTCGCGCTGGCCAACCCGGAGCCCGAGGTCTCGCCGGACGAGGCCGCCCAGCACGCCGCGGTGGTGGCGACGGGCCGCTCCGACTTCCCCAACCAGATCAACAACGTGCTGGCCTTCCCGGGGGTGTTCCGCGGGCTCCTCGACGCGCAGGCGGGCGGGGTGACGCAGGAGATGCTGCTGGCGGCGGCGGGCGCGCTGGCCGCGGTGGTGACGCCGGAGGAGCTGGGCCCCAACTACATCATCCCGAGCGTCTTCCACCCAGACGTGGCAACCGCCGTCGCCGCAGCGGTCCGCGAATCCGCGGGCGGGCGCGCGAGGGGCTTCACAGAAGCATAAATTTCATCTTTTACGGCCAAGCCAACGGCACCCCACCCACCGACCAGGGCTGAGCGCCTCCAGGGAGACGCTTCTAGACCCGCACACGGCAAGCCGCCGCAACGGCGCACAGTGGGCCGGTTGCGTGGTCACATCTCAGCGGCAGGTCTCCTCTCGAAAGGGAGGGGCCTGCCGTTCTGTTTTTGCGCGCCAGGGCTGCCCTGCGGTCGGGTGGGAGGCGAGGGTTCCGGGCTACCACCCCGATGCCCTCGCCTCCCCTCAAGCTGACGGCTCAACATGCTCGGCAAAGAGGCTGGAGGCATCAGCGCTTCCATCGAACCCCACTGCCGGCGCGAACCCGGATGAGGGTTGATATGAGGTTGGTAGTTTCCCCCATGAGTTAAGAATCCTCCACTGGGTGGTGGTTTGTTTGTTACACGTGGAGGAGTATTTCTTGTCCGCCAATTCTGTCCGATGGTGGATTTGCAGCTCCCGGCTTCCTGTCGCAAATCACCAAATCCTGGCGTGAATCTCTGCTTGGCTCTAAGGTCGTCCTTGTTCGGACCGCTGTTGGTTCGTGAGATGAAAACAGGCTCGGCAAAGAGCGCAGGGAGAGTAATGAGAGACCAATTCACGTTCACCATTGGCGCACTCGTGGCCTTAGCCATCATGTGTGTCATCGGGTATGCCGCCGTGCGGCTCGCGAAGGCGGCGCCGGCCGCTCTGGTGCGGGCTCTTCTGGCGCTGGCCGTTGTCCTCGGCGCCATTCCGGCGATCCTGTATGCGCTCTACGGCTCCTAGGTCATGCCATGGATCGCCTCCCTCTCCAGCGTGCGGGCCAGATCAACTTCTGGCGGCACCTGTCACAGCTAGAGCGTGACGCGCTCGCGCGCATAGGAACCGAGCGCCCTGTCGAAGCCGGCGAAGTGGTGCCGGTTCGCGAGGAACGCGGAATCACGATCGTTACGACGGGATCCTGGATCCGGCTTCAAGCGGGAAGGGCACGCGCCAGTCGTAGCGTTATCGATCTGGCCGCACCCGGCGACCTCGTCAGCGCCCTGCACCCGACTGATCCCGCGGGCCCTCCGTGGTTGGGTGAGATGGCCGAAATCTATGGAATTGTGCTTACGCGGGGCACAATTCTCGACGTCGCGCAGGACATGATTCCCATCGTTTTCGGTGATTTACCCCACATTCAGGCTCTCATCAGGACGATACAGGCTGACCAGTTGCATTTCGCCCGGCAACTGCAGGCGGTGAGGCGGCTCAAAATAGACGTACGTCTTTCGCGTCTGCTGCTCGGTCTGCTCTACAGGTTCGGCGAACGGCCCATGGCCAAGCGCAATGTTCTCGCGGCGCCGTTGTCGCAGGCGGATCTGGCGGCATGGACAGGGTCCAGCGAGACCTCCGTCGGCCGGATCCTCAAGAAGTGGCGCTGTGACGGTCTGGTAAGAAGCGGCTACTCGTGGATCTCCGTCGAGGACCGCAAGGGCCTGCGTGACATCGCGAACTCCTCGGCCGTGCCCTATGCCAGGTTTCCCGCACCGGGGAGACGGAGAATGACGGCAGGCCCCAGCACTTCCGTCCAGGTGGCGGCGGGCTTGGACCTCACCACCGACCTGCCACCCGGACTGCACGCCCGGGACAGGACCGACCGGTATCGCGGGTGAACGACGCTGGGCGGTCTACGGCGCGGTGATCGCGGGCATCAGGCGATAGCTCTCCTGGAAGACCAGGTTGTGGGCGTCGCCTGCCGCGATCACCCGGAGCGTGTCCAGTTGACCGGCCGCGTCCGACTCGTCGAAGACGTTCAGCGGCCAGTCGCCGACGGTGTTGCCGCGCAGGTGCGGGTGGTGGAAGTCGCAGCCGAAGTGGGCGACCACCGCGATCGGCTGATTGCCGCTCTCGCGCTGCCGCGGCCACGTCAGCGACCACATCGCGTTCAGCCCGCCCTCGCTCGACCGGGTGACCCCGCTGGCCACCACCTCACCGGTGCCGAGCAGCAGGTCGGCGTTGGCCTCGTCCAGGGCACGGCGAGCCACGGGGTCGAGCAGTTCGACGGCCCTGGTGAAGACGGCCTCCTTGTCCTCCCGGGTGACCGCATCGCCGTGGCCGCCGTCACGCAGGTCCTTGAAGTGCCTGATCAGGGCTTCGTTCATGGGAGTACGCATGCCCACCCCCTGCCCACGCCGGGGGCTGTGCCACCTCGGCGGGATCACCTGGCACGGTCGATGTCCGCGGAGCGGTAGAGCCGTTCGGGGATGCTCGCCAGCCTGGACGGGTGGACCTGCGAGCCGAGCCCGTAGAACTTCTGGAAGCTCATGATCAACGGCCGCCAGGCGTCGGGATCGATGTGGTCGTCCGTACCGGTGAGCCGGACCTCCTGGTGCGTCCACACCCGCACGACCCGCGCCTCGAAGGTGAGCGTGCCACCGTCGCCGATCGCATGCACCTGCTCCACCACGCACTCCATCGCGACCGGGCACTCGGCCACCCGCGGTGGCGACACCGCCTCTGACGGCACGGCGGTCAGTCCCGCGTGGCCGAACTTGTCGCTCACGTGCCGGTAACCGCGCTCGTACTTGCGCTCGGGCACCGGATCGCTGCCCGTGGTGAGCGCCAGCCGGTCCACCTGCGGCGCGAGCGCGTCGGATGGCAGGTTGAGCACGCACTCGCGGGTACGGCGCAGGTTCACGGCCGTCTTCGACCTGGCCCCCAGCCCCAGCATGCAGCGCCAGCCCAGCCAGAACGCGGACGACATGGGGGCCAGGTTGGGCGTGCCGTCCTCGTTCGAGGAGGAGATCAGGACGACCGGCGTGCCGAAGTAGAGGATGTTCGGCTCGATGCGGACGTGTTCGTTGGCCAGGGTGTTGTCCATGGGCAACCACTCTCGTCCCTGGGCCCGCCGCGCGCTGGCGGACTTCGGACCTCCCGTTCGACGGGCGTCAGTCCAGCAGCCCCTCGATCCTGGCGCGGATCTCCTGAGTGTCCAGGCCGCGCACGGTCAGGGTGGTGCGGCGGCGTACGACGTCGTCCACCGTGGCCGCCCACTCGTGGTCGCGGGCGTAGACCGCCTGCGCCCAGATGTCGGGACCGTCGGGGTGGATGCGCTCCCCGAGCGCGGGATCCTCGCGGATGAGCCTGGCCAGCTCGAACGCGATCGAGCCGTAGTGCGTGGCCAGGTGCCTGGCCACCAGCGGATCCATCCGCGCGCCCCGCTCGCGGTCGGTCCACAACCGCATGGCCACCGCGTCGGGGCTGGCCAGGCCGGGCAGCGGGACGGTGGGCAGGATGGCGGCCAGATCGTCACCCAGAGGACGTCCCGGCAGGTGGGCGAGGATGTCCAGGACGTACTTGCCGATGTGCCGGTAGGTCGTCCACTTGCCGCCGGCCACCGACAACATGCCGCCGGAGCCCCGGGTCAGCACCGTCTCCCGCTTGGCCGCCGTCACCTGGCCGGGGCCGCCGGGCAGGACGCGCAGTCCCGCGAAGGCGTAGGTGATGTCCTCCCGCCGGAGCTGGGTGTCGCGTACGGAATGCCCCGCCTCGTCCAGGATCTGGGCAATGTCGGTGTCGGTGGCGCGCACCGCCCCCGGATCGCCCTCGTACGCCTCGTCGGTCGTCCCCAGCAGCAGGTGGTCCTCCCACGGGATGGCGAACGACACGCGGTACTTGTCGATCGGCGTGGTCAGCGCCGCCTTCCACGGCTCGTGCCGGCGCATGACCAGGTGGGCGCCCTTGGACAGCCGGATGCTGGGGGCGGCGTCCGGGTCCTCCATACGCCGCAGGTGGTCCACCCACGGGCCGGTGGCGTTCAGCACGAGGCGGGCGGACACGCCGAACTCCGTGCCGTCCATCCGGTCGCGCAGTTCGGCGCCCGTCACGCTGCCGCCCGTCTTGCGCAGGCCGACGACCTCGGCGTGGTTGAGCACGGTCGCGCCGGCGTCCACGGCGGCCCGTACGGTCATGACCGCGACGCGGCTGTCGTTCATCTGGTGGTCGCCGTAGACGGCCGCGGCCCGCAGCCCCTCGGTGCGCAGGGCGGGCACCTTGGCCAGCGCCTGGTGCGGCGTGATCACCTTGCCCATGCCGTCGCCGAACACCGACAGCGCCGAGTACAGGAACACGCCCGCGCCCAGCTTGGCGGCCCCGTGCGGCCCGCCCTTGTAGATCGGCACCAGGAACGTCAGCGGCTTGACCAGGTGCGGCGCGACGTCGGCGGCCAGCGCGCGGCGCTCGCGGTGGTTCTCGGCGACCAGCTTGACGTTGCCGGTCTGCAGGTAGCGCAGCCCGCCGTGGACGAGTTTGGAGGAGGCGCTGGAGGTCGCGCCGGCGAAGTCGCCCGCCTCGACCATCGCCACCCGCAGCCCCGTCTGGGCGGCCATCCAGGTCACCGACGTGCCCAGGATGCCGCCGCCGATCACGAGCAGGTCGTAGGTGGTGGTGGCGAGTTCCTGCCTGACCTCCGCCCGTCCGGTGCCGGTCGCGGTCGTCATCGCCGTTCCCCCTCTTGTACGCCCCCGGTAGCGGTCCTCATCGCGGTCCCCCCTCTTGCTCGACCCAGCCCAGGGTGCGGGCCACGGCCTTCTTCCAGTTGCGGTACTCGCGCTCGCGTACGGACTCCTCGATCGCGGGCTGCCACTCGGCGGCCTTGTGCCAGTTGGCGCGCAGGCTGTCGAGGTCGGGCCAGTAGCCGGTGGCCAGGCCCGCGGCGTACGCGGCGCCGAGCGCGGTGGTCTCGGACACCATCGGCCTGATCACCGGGACGGCCAGCACGTCGGCGAGCGTCTGCATGAGCAGGTTGTCGGCGGTCATGCCGCCGTCGGCCCGCAGCGTGCTCAGGTCGAGGCCCGAGTCGGCGTTCATCGCGTCAACCACCTCGCGGGTCTGCCACGCCGTGGCCTCCAGCACGGCCCGCGCGATGTGCCCCTTGTTGACGAACCCGGTCAGCCCCGCGATCACGCCGCGTGCGTCCGAACGCCAGTGCGGCGCGAACAACCCCGAGAAGGCCGGTACGAAGTAGCAGCCGCCGTTGTCGTCCACCGTCTTGGCCAGCGTCTCGATCTCGGCCGCGCTGGAGATCAGGCCCAGGTTGTCGCGCAGCCACTGCACCAGCGAGCCGGTGACCGCGATGGCGCCCTCCAGCGCGTACGTGGCGGGCCCGTCGCCGATCCGGTAACCGACGGTGGTCAGCAGGCCGTGCTTGGAGAAGACCGGCTCCTGACCGGTGTTCATCAGCAGGAAACTGCCCGAGCCGTAGGTGCTCTTGGTCTCGCCCGGCGCGAAGCAGGTCTGCCCGAACAGCGCCGCCTGCTGGTCCCCGAGCGCCGAGGCCACCGGCACGCCGGCGGCGGTGTGGCCGTAGACCTCGGCCGACGGGCGGATCTCCGGCAACATCGCCCGGGGCACGCCGAGCACGCCCAGCAGCTCGTCGTCCCAGGCCAGGGTGTGGATGTTCATCAACATCGTACGGCTGGCGTTGGTCACGTCGGTGATGTGGCGGCCGGTGAGGTTCCACAACAACCAGCTGTCCACCGTGCCGAACAGCACCTCGCCGCGCTCGGCCCGCTCACGCAGCCCGTGCTCGTCGAGCAGCCAGCGGATCTTGGGACCGGAGAAGTACGTGGCCAGCGGCAGCCCGGCCCGCTCCTTGAACAGCCCCTCGTGCTCGGCCAGCGTGTGGGTGAGCGCGTCGGTGCGGGTGTCCTGCCAGACGATGGCGGGACAGACCGGCTCGCCGGTGGCCCGGTCCCACAGGACGGTGGTCTCGCGCTGGTTGGTGATGCCCAGCGCGGCGATCTGCCCGTCCTCGATGCCGGCGCCGCTCACCGCGTCGGCCAGCACGACCTGGACGTTGCGCCAGATCTCGGCCGCGTCGTGCTCGACCCAACCGGGTTTGGGGAAGATCTGGCGGTGCTCGCGCTGGGCGACGGAGATGATGTTGCCGGCCTGGTCGAACACGATGCACCGGCTGGACGTGGTGCCCTGGTCTATGGCTGCGACGTATTGCGGTCGAGGCACTGGGTTCCTCGCTAGGGCTCAGGGTTCGGCAATGCCGAACGAATCGTATTTGGTAGCCGGAGGCTGTTCAAGTGTCATCTGGCGAGGTCGCGGGTTATGGCGCGGGCGGCGTCGCGTACGTAGGAGACGAAGTCCATGTTCATGGCGCCCTCGGGGGCGAGCCGCTCGACCGCGCCGCGGATGCCGATGGCGCCGACGACGATGCCGCGGCGGTCCTTGATGGGGGCGGCGATGGCCACCTCGCCCTCGGTCAGCTCTTCCGTCTCGGCCGCCCATCCGCGGGTCCTGACCTGGTCGAGCTCGGTCTCCAGCGCCGCGGGGTCGGTGATTGTGCGCTTGGTGTGGGGGTGCAGCGGCGGGGCCGGCGGCTCGCCGTACGGGTCGTGGGCGAGCAGGACCTTGCCCAGCGCGCTGGCGTGCGTCGGCAGGTAGGTGCCGACCTGGAGGGTCTGCATGCTGTCGTCGGGCCGGAAGACGTGGTGGATCACCAGGACGTGGCCCTCGTGCAGGGTGCCGATCCAGGTGCTCTCCCTGCTGCGCCCGGCCAGCGCGTCTGCCCAGTTGATGGAGCGGGTGCGCAGTTCGTTGACGTCGAGGTAGCTGCTGCCGAGGTGGAGCAGCGTGGCCCCCAGGCGGTACTTCCCCGTGCCCTGGTCCTGCTCGACGAATCCGACATGGACCAGCGTGCGCAGGATGCCGTGCAGCGTTCCCTTCGGCAGGCCCAGCGCCCTGGCCAACTCGGCCACCCCGAGTTGCCGGGAACCGGAGGCGAGCAGTCGTAGGATCGCGGCGGCGCGCTCCACCGATTGAATCGTCTCTCCCACATCGGGAACCCTAGCGCAGTTCGGCAATGCCGAACAGTCGGGGGCGCCGGGTTCGCCCGTTAATGGGACAGACGTGCCGGTAGGCTGCCATTGGACCCGCTCCGAAGGAGACTCGATGGACCAACTTTCCCGCTCGGCGGGAACCGTGCGGCCCGGAGGCCGCACTGCCCGGGTGCGCGCGGCCGTGCTTGAGGCCGCTCAGGACGAACTGGTCGAACGCGGCTTCCATGGCCTGACCATGGACCAGGTCGCGGCCAAGGCCGGTGTCGGCAAGACCACCGTCTACCGGCGGTGGGGCAGCACCCCAGGACTGGTGGCCGACCTCATGAACGAGCTGGCCAACCAGTCACAGCCGCACGCGGACACGGGCGGCATAGAAGGCGACCTGCGGGCCAACGCGCTCGCCGTGCTCGCCGCGATCACGGATGGGCGGCTCGGGGCCACGTTCCAGGCCGTGATCGCCGCCGCCACCTGCGACGAGCAGGCCGCCGAGGCGTTGCGCGCCTTCTACCTGCGCCGCATCGAGGAGTGGGCCAAGGCCGTGCACCTGGCCGTCGAACGGGGCGAGTTGCCGCCGGGGACCGACGGCGGCGAGGTGATCAGGGCGGTGTCGGCGCCGCTCTACTACCGGCTCGTGGTCACCAGGGAGCCGGTGACGCCGCAGGACGCCGAACGGTCGGTGGCACGCACGCTGGCCGCCGCACGGGCCGGGGCGTTCGTCGTACCCGATCCGTGAGGTTGCTCAAGCGAGGGTGATCGCGACCAGGCCGCGCCGGGAGCTCACGGGGTCGATCGCGATCAAGCCGCGCCGGGGAAGGACGGGCTCATGGGGTCGATCGCGATCGAGCCGCGCCGGGGAAGGACGGGCTCATGGGGTCGATCTCGGCCAGATGGAGCCGTACCACCACAGGATCCCGCCCATCACCACCAGGCCGCCCGCCGTGGCCAGTTTGCCCATCAGGTCGGCGGGCGGGCCCGTGTAGGGGAGATGGCCGTGGCGGTGTCCCCAGGGGCAGTCGTTCTCGACGCGGCTGGAGTCGATCAGCGTCTCCGGGGTGTGGTCGCCGACTGAGTACGCCTCGATCTCGGCGCCACTGCCCTTGCCCACCGGGATGTGCCGCTCGATGCTCTTGCGGGCCGGGATGGAGCCGCTGGCCACGCTGACGCCGTCGGCCTTCAGATCGAAGCGGGCGAGCTGGCGGGTCTGGTTGTGCAACCTGACGGCCACCTTGCCCGAACGGCAGCCCACGTCGTCCACGCTCATCGTGAACGGATCGCCGTGGTCGCCGCCAGGCCACGGCCAGGCGCCGGCGGCGGCGGGGAGCAGCAGGGTGACGCCCAGCGGCAGGGCGGCCAGGACGAGGCGGGTATAAATGCGCATGGGCTCTCCCGGAAGCGATCATTCGCTACCTAAAGTTCCCATCCGTGTACTAAAAGTAACATCGGTACTCCGGGGGAGCGCGCACCCCGTAGGTACTCCATGATGGAGGGTATGGCGGAAGCGATCTACGTCGGCGGGTTGCTGGTGGCGACGCCACTCCTCGACGACCCCAACTTCCGGCGCAGCGTCGTGCTCATCCTCGAACACGACCACGACGGCGGCACCCTGGGCGTCGTGCTCAACAGGCCGAGCGACATCTCGGTGACACAGGTGCTGCCGGTGTGGGATCCGTTGATCAGCGGGCCCTCCGTGCTCTTCGAGGGCGGGCCGGTGCAGACCGACAGCGCGCTCGCGCTGGCGGCCGTCCCGAGCGGTGAGGAGCCGCTCGGCTGGCGCAGGCTGCACGCGGGCACCGACGCCGTGGCCCGGCTGGGCACGGTGGACCTGGACGCGCCGCCCGAGATCCTGCAGGGGGAGATCGCGCAGATGCGTATCTTCGCGGGGTACGCGGGGTGGACGACGGGGCAGCTTGAGAGCGAGATAGCCGAAGGGGCCTGGTACGTCGTGGACTCCGAGGTCGGCGACACCTTCCACGCCAACCCCGCCACCCTGTGGCGGCAGGTCCTGCGGCGCCAGCGCGGGGAGCTGGCCTTCGTGGCCACCTGCCCGGACGACCCGACCCTGAACTGACGCCCCGCCCCTGAACCGACGTCCCTGACGCCCCGACCCTGAAATGACGGCAGGTTGGAAAGTCGGCGCCGCAGGTCCCGGCCCGTCCGCAGGGAGTTCTCCGCCAGTGCGATGCTCTCCGCCATCGGCACCGTGATCCTGGGCGGGGGCCGTACCGGCGGATGTGGAGGGACGGGGTCGCGGGCGGGCATAAACTCGATGGGGTGAGCACGAAGATCCTCCCAGAGCAGGAGACCACTCCGCGGACGTCGCACGGCGACGGCGATCACGAGCGGTTCGCCCACTACGCGGACAAGCACAAGATCACCGAGAGCATGGTGACCGGCACGCCCATCCGCGCCCTGTGCGGCAAAATCTGGGTGCCGAGCCGCGACCCCAAGAAATATCCGGTCTGCCCGGAGTGCAAGGAGATCTACGAGGGTCTGCCCCAGGGCGGCGGCGAGGGCGACGGCGACAAGCAGTGAGTGTTGCTGAGCGGTAATCCTCCCGCGGAGGGCTACGGTCTGTAGCCAGACCAGCTCATATCGCATTGGGGGATCGCATGGCCCGGCGTGCGACAGCCGTTTCCTTGGCATGCCTGCTCGCGGCCGGGCTCACGCCGCCGCTCCGGCCCGGCACCGCCCTGGCGGCGGCCGGATGCCTCACACAGGCGCACGGCACGGCCGCCGCACGACGTACCCCGGAGCCGCGCAGACCGGGACCGCGATCGCCCAAACTGCGAGAACCGGCGAGACCGGGAACGCCACACGTGCGAAAGCCACGCGAGCCGGCACCCGGATCAGGGACGCCGAAGCTGCGCGGGCCGGTGCCGAGTCCGGAGGATCGAAAGCCACGTAGACCGGTGTCCGGTCCGGGGGGGCGAGAGCCGCGCAGGCCGGTGCCAGGGCCTGGGGTGCCGAAGTCGCGAGGGCCGGGGCCGCGGTCGCCCAAGCCCGAGGACGTGGCCATGGTCGCGGGAGAGCTCGGCCGGCGGCTCGCGGGGGTCGCGCCGGCCAGCCAGATCACCGTGCCCACGCGGGTGCACGTGATCACCCGCGGCGCCCAGCGCGGCGTCTCCGACCAGGCGGTCGCGGCCCAGATCGACGCGCTCAACTCCGCGTACGGCGGCAAGTTCGGCGGCGTGGACACCGGCGTGCGCTTCAGGCTCGACGGCATCTCGGTCAAACAGGACGCCCTGTGGTTCGCCGACCCCGTCGGCCACGAGAAGACCATGAAGAACGCGCTGCACCAGGGCGGCGCCGACACGCTCAACCTCTACATCGCCCAGCTCAGCGAGCTCATGCTGGGCTTCTCCAGCTACCCCTACTGGTACGCCGACGCCCCGGCCCTCGACGGCGTCGTGATCGACTGGCGCAGTCTGCCCGGCGGGGCGATGAGCAACTACAACAAGGGCTTCACCGGCGTACACGAGATCGGGCACTGGCTCGGTCTGTTCCACACCTTCGAGAACGGCTGCCACGAGCCGGGCGACGGCATCGCCGACACGCCGGCCGAGGCCAAGCCGACCGAGGCGTGCCCGGACGACAAGGACACCTGCGCCGCGCAGACGGGCAAGGACCCCTCGCACAACTACATGGACTACGCCCACGACCGGTGTATGTGGGAGTTCACACAGGGGCAGGCCGAGCGCATGCACCAGATGTGGGCGGCCTACCGGAGCACCCCGCTGCTCTGATATTCCGGGCAAACTACGATGTGCAGGTGACAGCACCAAAGGCACTTGACACTCCCTACAAACCCCCGGGAATCCTCAGCCCCGAATACCGCATGGCCACCTTAGGCATCCTGCTGGTGGTCACGCTGATCGCGTTCGAGGGCATGTCGGTCGGGGCCGTCATGCCGCAGATCTCCGAGGACCTCAACGCGCTCAACCTGTACGGGCTCAGCTTCTCCGCCTTCCTCATCGCCAGCCTGTCGATGAACGTGGTGGCCGGGCTCTGGGCGGACCGGCGCGGCTACCCGGTCCCGTTCCTGGCCGGGGTGGTGTTGTTCGCGCTCGGCATGGCGCTGGCCGGGGCGGCCTCGTCCGCCACGATGTTCCTGGTGGCCAGGGCCGTGCAGGGGTTCGGTGGCGGGGCCGCCATCGTGGCGCTGTTCGTCATGATCGCCCGGGTCTATCCGGTGGACGTGCGTCCCAAGGCGTTCGCCGCCGTCTCCGCCGCCTGGGTGGTGCCCGCCATGATCGGGCCGTCCATCGCCGGGACCGTCGGGCAGATCGAGCCGCTCGGGTGGCGTTACGTCTTCTACGGGATCGTGCCGCTGGTGGTGCCCGCGCTGGCGATGCTCGTACCGGCGTTGCGGATGGGCGCCGCCACCAGGTCCGAGCCGGGCACCGGGCCGCGTTCGAGACCGGGCGCGATGGCGTTGGCCGCCGCAGCCACGGCGGGCGGGGCCGGGCTGCTGCTGCACGGCGTGGACCGGTTGCACGTGCAGTTGCCGTCCGCGATCGCGGAGACGGCGGCGGGCCTGGCCTTCCTGATCTACGGCCTGTACCGGCTGCTGCCGCCGGGGTCGCTGCGCCTCGAACGAGGGTTGCCCACGACCGTACTGATGCGCGGCTTCTTCTCGGCCTCCTTCTTCGGCGTGAACGCCTTCATCCCGCTGGCACTGCAGGACGTGAAGTCCTTCGGCATCACGGAGGCGAGCATCGCGCTGACGACCGGGGCGCTGGGCTGGTCCGCCGGATCGTTCCTGCAGAGCAGGCGGACCGGCGAGGCCCACAAGAGGATGCGGCTGAGCGCGGGCTGCATCACCGTCGCCATCCTGGTCTGCATGCTCTGCGTCCTGCCCGGGGTGAGCGGGTGGATCGCCGTGCCCGCGTGGATCCTGGCCGGGTTCGGCATGGGCTTCGGCATGACCACGGTCAGCATCACGGCCATGAAGCAGTCGCCGGTCGAGGAGCAGGGCGCGAACTCCGCGTCCCTGTCGGTGACCGACCAGCTCGGGTCGGCGCTGACCATCGGGATCGGTGGCGCGCTGGTGAACGCGATCGGGCACTCCTCCTCCCAGATCGCCACCGCCTTCCTGGTGATCTCGGTTCTCATGGCGGTCATCGCCTTCAGCGGGGCCCTGCTCGCCTTCCGCACCCGCTGAATTCCGTCCCTCCCGCCACAGCGATCACGGTTCTGCTGATGCCCGTGGCGGGGAGTGATAGGACAGCGGGCAAGGAGGTGCCATGGAGGGCGATCACCGTGTCTGGCCCCCTGAGCCGGAACCCGGCCGGGGCCGGCCTCCCGAACCGCCGCCCGGCTGGGGGCGGCGCGGCCGGCCGTACTCGGGCGGTCCGGCGGCCGGGGCGCCACAGGAGCCCGGCCGGGGGCGTACACATCCCATGGACCTGGAGGAGCCGGCCTGGAGCCCCCGCATTCGGCCCGGACCCGACCGGGGGCGTTCTGCGGAGGCGTGGGAGGACCTGCCCCCTTCGGCCCGCCTGCACGGCTCTCCGGCCGACCCGAAGCCGCCGCGCGGCAGGCACGGGGGCGGGACGCGGCGACGGGTGACGATGGTGCTGGTGGCCCTGGCGGCGGGGGCGGGGCTGGTGACGGGGACGACGGCGGTGACGTTGTGGCTCACCACGCCACGGGCGGACACGGGGAACCTGAGCGACGCGCTGGCCGGGGTACGGGCGACGCTGCCCGACGGCTGGAGCACCGGCCCGGTGGCGCCGGTCACGGGATTCACCTCGGTCGTACGGGACGGGCAAGGGGGCCTGGTGATGGCCAGACCGGTGCCTGGACCGATACCCGACCCCGAGCGGGCCACGGCGGACGCGGCGGAGCTGTACTCCAGGCTCCTGCTCAAGGGCGACCGCGTGTCCGTCGTCGAGGACAGGCAGATTCCCGGCGGGCACACCCGCGCGATCCGGGCCGAGTACTCGGATGTGGTGAACCGTCCCGCGTACCTCAGAGTGATGCTGCTCACTCGCGCCGACCGGCCGGTTCTGCTGGTCGGGCTGCTGCAACCCGAGCAAAACAGCCGCAGGCAGGCGCTTGACGCGGTCATGACGAGCCTCAGATAAGCCGCCTGGCACGTAAACGACGTTGGCCAGAATATTCGGCTCACCTTCCTTGACCGGCCAGGATGCCTTGCCGTTGGCAGCGGAGAGGAATGGCCATCGTCGGGCGCTCCGATCAGTTAAGGTTGGTCTGTCATCGATAACCAAGACGATGTGTTGGACGGCCCCAGGGCATGGGGTCGCAGCGCGGGGAGCCCTCCAGGCGTTGGCCGGGGCTGTGAATCGCGAACCACCTGGGGCAACCCAGGAATCTCAGTCCTTTGGGGCTGAGGGGATGTCAAGGCACGTCTTGTCGGTGGGCCCGATTACTCTTGGGTCACTGTGAGACAGCGAAGCACACGAACCCCAGAGGTGATGCGGTGAGCACCTTCGCCGCATCCCACCTTTCGCCTTCCTATCCAGACCGGGCCGCGTGGGGCACCGCCCCCGCGCTGCGCGCCTGGCAGCAGCAGGCGTTCGACCTCTACTTCACGCGGGAGCCGCGTGACTTCCTCACCGTGGCGACACCGGGCGCGGGCAAGACGACCTACGCCCTGCGCATAGCCAGCGAACTGCTCGCCAACGGGGTGATCAGGGCGATCACCGTCGTGACGCCCACCGAGCACCTCAAGCGCCAGTGGGCCGACGCCGCCGGCCGGGTCGGCATCGCCATCGACCCGGAGTTCAAGAACAGCCAGGGCACCACCTCGCGCGACTACACCGGCGTGGCGGTGACGTACGCGCAGGTGGCCATGCACCCGGCGCTGCACAGGGCGCGCACGGAGGCCCGCAAGACGCTGATCATCTTCGACGAGATCCACCACGCGGGCGACGCCAAGTCGTGGGGCGACGGCGTGCGCGAGGCGTTCGAGCCCGCCGCGCGCCGGCTCCAGCTCACCGGGACGCCGTTCAGGTCCGACGACAACCCGATCCCCTTCGTCGGCTACGAGGAGGACGCCGAGGGCTTCAAGCGCAGCATCGCCGACTACTCCTACGGCTACGGCCCCGCCCTCGACGACGGAGTCGTCCGGCCGGTGATCTTCCTGGCCTACTCCGGCGAGATGAAGTGGCGCACCCGCGCGGGCGACGAGATCGCCGCCACGCTCGGCACCCCGCTCACCAAGGACCAGCTCTCCCAGGCGTGGCGGGCCGCGCTCGACCCGAAGGGCGACTGGATCCGCCAGGTCATGCAGGCCGCCGACCGCCGCCTGTCCGAGGTGCGCAGGGGTGTGCCTGACGCGGGTGGCCTGGTCATCGCCACCGACCACGAGACCGCCCGCGCCTACGCCCGCCACCTGCGCAACATCACCGGCGAGGGCGCGACCGTGGTCCTGTCCGACGACCCGGGCGCGTCCAAGAAGATCAAGCAGTTCGCCGCCTCTGAGGACCGCTGGCTGGTGGCCGTGCGCATGGTGTCGGAGGGCGTCGACATCCCCCGCCTGTGCGTCGGGGTCTACGCCACCTCCACCTCCACCCCGCTCTTCTTCGCCCAGGCCGTGGGCCGCTTCGTGCGGGCGCGCAAGCGCGGCGAGATGGCCTCGGTGTTCCTCCCCTCGGTGCCCACGCTCATGGGCCTGGCCAACGAGATGGAGGTGGAGCGCGATCACGTGCTCAACAAGCGGCCTCCCGAGGACGGCCTCGACGACTCGCTGCTGGAGCAGGCCAACCGGCAGAAGGACGCACCCGACGTCCTGGGCGACGAGTTGCCGTTCGAGACGATGGAGACCTCGGCCACGTTCGACCGGGTGCTCTTCGACGGCGGCGAGTTCGGCACCGGCGCGGAGGTCGGCTCCGCCGAGGAGGAGGACTTCATCGGGCTGCCCGGCCTGCTGGAGCCCGACCAGGTGGCGACGCTGCTGCGCAAGCGGCAGTCCGACCAGCAGGCGGCCAAGCGTAAGCAGCAGGCGGAGGAGCCCAAGGAGGAGCTGGCGCCGCACGAGCAGATCGCGGAGCTGAGGCGGGAGCTGAACGGGCTGGTGGGGGCGTGGAACCACCGCACCGGCCAGCCGCACGGGGTGATCCACTCGGATCTGCGACGGGCCTGTGGCGGCCCGCCGATCGCCCAGGCGACGGTGGAGCAGATCAGGGAGCGCATCGCCATGATCCGCCGCTGGGCCACCCAGCGCCGCTGAAGGCTCCTCTCCGGTACGTGCCGCCTCTGCGGTACGTGTGCCGCCGGTCCCGGGGTGAGACGGTCCCGGGGTGAGACGGTCCCGGGGTGAGACGGTCCCGGGGTGAGACGGTCCCGGGATAAGACGGTCCCGGGGTGGGACACAGAGGTCCTCACCTCGGGACGTTCTGACCGCAGGGTGTGCCTGGGGCTCGGGGCGTTCGCAGCGCGGGATGTGCGGCAGGGCCCGGAGCCGTGTTGAGCTGTCTGACCATGATGCGGCACATCTCCGGCCGCAACTCGCGCTCGCCGTCCGCGCGGTAGACGACCTGCGTGGTGCCCACGTCGCCGTGCGGCCATTCCTCGTACCCGTGCCGCAGGTACAACCGCTGCGCCGCCGGATTGTCCAGTCCCACGCCCAGCGCGACCCGCTCGTGGCCCATGGCGGAGAGCCGCTGCTCCGCCTCCCGCAGCAGTCCGGTGCCGATGCCCTCGTTGCGCCGGGGCGGTACGACCTCCAGGTGCGTGAGCAGCGCGACGCCGGGCAGATGGACCCGCAGTTCGGGCTCCTCCGCCGGCGCCAGCCAGACGTAGACGTCTCCCAGCGCCGTCTCCCTCTCCCAGGCGACCAGCAGGAACCCGTGCCCGTCGGCCTGCAGGCTCAGCCGGTCGGCGAAGTAGGACCGCTGGCCCAGCGATCGGATCATGGCGGGGAGGTCGTTATGGTCGGCTTGTCGGATTTCAGGTGCCTCCACGGACGTCAAGATTCCCGGTTGACGCCGCGCCGAATCAAGGGCGCGGGTCTGTGCGGTGCTGGTAGTTGAGTCCTGGCGCGCCATCCTTGACCAGCCATTTCAGCGCGTCGGGCACGTCGGCGGCGAGCAGGGTGTGCTTCTTGAGATGCTCGATCCAGCGCAGGCGGTCCCGTTTCCACGCCTCGATGTAGGCCACGCAGAACGCCGGCTCGATCCTGCTGACCCTGCCGAGCGCCGCCCGCAGCGAGGCCTCCATGGCCTGGGGATCGGGCTCGGAACCGGGCGGCAACCGCTTGACCCGCAGCAGCACGTCCAGGATGAAGGCCCGGCGCCTGGCCAGGAAGCCCGCCCAGTGCCTGGCGCCGGCGGCGGCCGCCCAGCTCCCGTCCTTCGCCGAGTCGAGCAGCCAGTAGACGCCCTCGGCGAGCACGTCGCCGAACTCCTGGTCCCGCGCCCTGGCCGGGCGGTCGAAGGGATCGTAGGCGCGCTGCCTGACCATCCCCGTCACCGCGAGCCGGCGCAGCGAGGTGTCGTCCAGCAGGTAGAACCAGTCCTCGTTGTAGACGTTCGGAAAGAACGATGGGTTGCGGAACGTCTCGACCGCCAGCGCGCCGCCGCCGAGGAAGGAGTCCTGGTGGCCGCCGGTCAGGCGGTGGGCGTGGCAGACGACCGAGTTGTCCGGGTAGCCGCCGATGTGCATGCCCACCGCGTCATAGCGGTCGAGCAGCGCGGCCGCCCGTTCGACGTCCTCGTGCCCGCCGACCACGATGTCGTCGTCGAGGAAGATCACGCGCTCCCAGCCCATCAGGTTGGCCAGCAGCAGCCCGAGGTTCCGCTTCGCGCCGAGGTCGGTCGCGCGCTTGAAGATGCTGTCCTTGACCAGCGCCGTCGTCGCGAAGTCCGGCAGGTTGAGCCGGGTCGTGTCGTCCACGTCGATGGCGAGGTAGCGCACGTCGTCCGGCATGGTGGCCGCCGCCCGATCGGCTCTGCTCCAACGCCTGCTGTGCAGCGTGACCAGCGGGCAGCCCAACCGCGCCGCCAGCCGTACGGCGTGGTGCAGCCATCTCGGATGCCGGATCGTGGGGACGATGATGGCATCCACCCTGGCCCTGCCGGTGACGGCGCCGGGGGTGATGAGGTCGACGAGATGCCGGTGGGAGCCGCGGTGGTGCTCCGTGCGGGCTGGTTGCCCCTCAATCTCCATGCCCGGGCTCCGACCATTCGTGCAGCCGTACGGTGTCCAGCGCCCAGTCGGGGGTGACGACCGCTCTGCCCTCGATGCGGACCCGGGTGAGGATGCCGTAGGAGGTGGCGTCGCCGAAACGTTGCCGCAGGTACGCGGAGTTCCGGTCGCGGAACCGCTCGTCGGTCAGCGCTCGCACGGCTCCGTACACGCCTCTGCCGTACATGCCGTTGCAGATGGTCAGCGTTCGTTCGACGTTGTCGGGGTTGACCCCGCGGTAGAAGAACGCGACGTCCTCCAGCAGCGGGGCGTCGGCGTCCGGCCCTCTGCGGACGGGGTAGTGCCGGCGCGGTGCGTCGTTCCCCTCGGTCACCTCGAAGTACGGCCCCCGCTCGCCGCCCCAGTCGGCCACCTGCCGAACCGGCAGCTTCATCCGCGCCAGCATGGACTCCGTCACCTCGTTCCAGTCCACGCCGCCGAGCAGCGCGAGGTGGGTGGTGAAGTCGTCGGAGCGCAGCTCGTCGTGGGCACGGAGAGTGACCAGGCTGGCCGGGTTCGCGGCCCTGAGATGGCCGTGCAGCTCGAACAGGGAGTCCAGGTCGGAGTACTTGTAGTGCTCGATGTAGTCGGCGGACTTCGGCGACGCGTACGGGATCTTGGCCAGCTCGTCCTCGGGGAGCCGCGAGCAGATGATCGTGATCGGCTCCCCGTGGGGGAAGCGCCACGGGTTCGTGCCGAAGACGTCGTGCCTGGGGGCGGCGCCGGCGTTCTCACCCGTGAGCCTGGCCCGCAGCGCCGCCTGGCGCAGCTGGTTCAGCTCGGTGAACAGCCTGCGCTGCTCCTCCAGCTCGGCCGGCGTCAGGTCGCCGATCGGCAACATGCGGGTGCGTCCGTTGGCGACCGAGCGCCTCGTGGCGAAGAACGTGGCGTACTCCTCCAGCCGGTGCAGCGGTGGGATCTTGCCGGCGTGGACGGACTCCCACGAGGAGATCGACGGCACGCTGACCTGGAGCGCCTCGCGCAGCTGGCTCTGGGTGATCCTCAGGTCGGGCCAGTGGCCCTCACGGAGCTCGCGCAGACGGCGAGCCAGCGCGGCCTGCGCAATATCGTCGCCGCTCATGCCTGGCCTTCTTCTTTCGTATGAACTTCAGCTATTTCGAGTGAACATCACCCCGGCCGCGTACGCGAGGGGCGAATGCGCAGCTAGATCCGCACTTTGCGGCCGACGTGCGTAAACCCATGCCAAAGAGCCGCCAAAGAGCCACAGTCTAGCCACCTGACTATGCCGCACGGGCGGGACTGAGACACATCTGTCCGGGGTATGAATGAAAATGACAGAAGTTCAGGTTAATAAACTGAAGTTTCCTGAATACAGGTGGAGGTGGTTCGTGACGGATATCCGCTGAGCCACGTTTCCCACCAGGAGCGGCATCCCGGCGAAGAAGCAAGGTTCCGTTCAGAGCGCGTCTCCGCAGCAGGGAAAACCTCATGGACACAGTAGCCCTCCACCTCTCGGTGGCCATGCCCGCCTCACCCGACCCCCGACACCTGTCCCTCCTCATGCTGACCGTCCTGATCGGGCTGACGGTGACGGCGATCCGCAAGCTGTTCCGCCGGACCCAGCTCGTCATGGTGGTCAGCGGCACGAGCGTCATGCTCGTGATCCTCACGGTCCTGCTCCTCGCCTACATGATCACCTACGGCGGGGCCTGAAGGACACCGTCGCGCGCGGCGCGCCCCCCAAGGCGTCGCGCGCGGTTCAGGCGAAATACCAGGTCAAAGTGTACGAATCAGACTCCCGGCCGACGATTACGGTGAGTGACTCTGTGTGTTTGGACACAGAGCAGTGGCCTTCTGTTAGAAGCTCGACGGAAGCGGCAACAACAACTCTTGGCTGTCTTGCGGATATGCAGAAGGGCTTTGCCCATGTCGTCTGAGGCCACCGGAAAGTCGACGCTGAGCGTCACTTCCGGCCTCTCTCGAAACGCCATCATCATCAGGCTCGAGGGCGAGCTCGACGTGAACGCGCTGCAGATCCTCCGGGAGCACCTGCAGCACATCTGGGAGCTGCCCCCCAAGCCCTTCCTGATCCTGGACCTGGGCGAGATCTCGTTCTGTGACTCCATGGGCATGAACGAACTCGTCGACATGATGCAGCGCTGCGAGTCCAGGGGCACCAGGCTGCTGCTCGGCGGAGTGCAGGGGGTGATGGCCCGGGTGTTGTCGATCACCGGCCTGCGGCACGCCTTCGAGGTGTTCGCGAAATTCGACGACGCACTGCGACTGGCCGTGGCACAACCTTAGACATGCCGGCCGCGCCGCTCCGGATTCGAGCGGCGGGCCGGTCCGCGCTTCCCCGGCCGTTCACGCCTCCGATCGGGGGATGCGCCGTCCGCTGCGGCCATCCGTCGGAATGCAGTCCGGCCTGCCGGGTAACGGGACCCTCAGGCTGGCCATGCCGTCTGTGACGACGACGGGCCGTACGAGCACGTTGGGGTGGCTCCCGCGTTCCCCGAGGTGCGGGGACTCGTGCAGCCAGATCAGCAACTCCCTGCCCCGGGCACGCAGGGTGACCTCGGCCGCGCCGCACTCACGCGGCAGCGCCGGCCAGACGAGCACGAGCTCCTTCCCGACCCGCGCGGACCGGGGGACCGGGTCGTGCTCGTCACAGGAGCCGGGCAGGACCGTTGTGCGGGCGGCGGGCGCGGGCGAGACGGGGCCGGGCGAGGAGAGAGTGCGGTGGGGGGCGGGTGGGGCGGGCATGGTGTGCGCGGCGGCCTGCTGGACGGGGATGGTCGGATGCAGCGAGTTCATCGTGATCGTCCCCGCTTCCAGCAGGGCTAAGGTCACGATCGCGCCCGCCCGCTCGGATCTGCTGCCCTTGACGAGCAACCAGAGGCAGAGGGGCGCGAGCAGGAGCCAGGCCAAGCCGAGGGAGAGAGGCAGCATGAAAAACCCTCCACAGATTGGAAGATCTATTACTCTCCGTATTACTTTGGCTTCGGAGTGGGTTCGCTCTCTTCGATATCACATGAACTGAACGTTGCCCAGTGTGTACTCTTCGTGATCGACGGCGTCATGGGGCGCCGGGCTACCGTAGAAGGGTGCCTGAGGTGAGTCTGTATCTGCCTGAAGACATCAAGCACCGGGTCGCTGAGGCGGCGCGGGCGCATGGGATGTCCGAAGAAGCCTTCATGCGCGAGGCCATCACGCGCGCGCTGAGCGACGAGGCCGTCCGGGAGCGTCCGCGGCCGCGGCTTCCCCTGTTCGACAGCGGCGATCCGAATCTGGCCCGGAGCGTGGATGACGTTCTGGCCGAAGGGTTCGGAAAGGACGGACTCGACTGATGCTCATCCTCGACACAAGCGGCGCATTCGCTGCTGTCGACCGAGCTGCTCCGGAGCATCTCGCCGCGAAGAAGGTGCTCGACAACGAGACGGGAACGATCGTGCTCTCGCCGTTCGTCCTCGCCGAGTTGGACTACATGCTCCTCAACCGGATCGGGCTACGTGCCGAGCTGGATTACCTGCGTGAAGTCGGGCGTGGCGTCTACGAGCTCGTTCCGGTGACACACTACGAGGTCGAACGCGCGGCAGAGGTCATCCAACGCTACGAAGCCATGAAGGTGGGCCTCGCCGACGCGTCCGTGGCTCTCCTGGCCGCACGTTACGAGACGACCCGCGTACTCACGCTGGACCAGCGTCACTTCAGGGCGATGAAGCCGCTCTGGGGCGATGCGTTCACGGTCCTGCCCGCCGACGCGAACTGACTCAGCCCACCGCAGGCGCTCCCCGCAGGGTGGCGCCTGCCTGGCGCATTTCGGCCAGGGCCGCGTCCGTGGTCGTTCTGGCCACGCCTGCCGTCAGGTCCAGCAGCACGCGTACCGCCAAGCCGTGCTTGACCGCGTCCAGGGCCGTGGCGCGGACGCAGTGGTCGGTGGCGATGCCCACCACGTCCACCTCACGCACCCCGCGCTCCCTCAGCCAGTCCGCCAGTGCCACCCCGTCGCCCGAGGCGCCCTCGAAGCCGCTGTAGGCCGCCTCGTAGGCGCCCTTGCTGAAGACCTCCTCGACCCCCGACACGTCGAACGAGGGGTGGAAGTCGGCCCCCGGGGTGCCGGCCACGCAGTGGGCGGGCCAGGTGGAGACGTAGTCGGGGGTGCCGGAGAAGTGGGCGCCGGGCGAGATGTGGTAGTCGCGGGTCGCCACGACGTGGTCGTAGCCGTGGTCGGCCACGTGTCGGGTGATGCCCGCGGCCACCTCCGAGCCCCCGGCCACGGCCAGGCTGCCACCCTCGCAGAAGTCGTTCTGCACATCGACGATGATCAACGCGGTGCCCATAGGTAGCACGATACGTCAGGCGAATTCGGTGGGGATCGCCGCGTATCCGCGTCCGAGGTGGAGGGCCTCCTGGGGAAGGGTGGCGATGGCGGCGGCGTGGCGTTCGCGGGCGGCGGACAGGGTTTCGCGGCCGACGACCCGGCCGTCGCGGACCAGTTCGTGCAGCAGGGGGATGCCGTTCTGCGGGGCGAGCCCGCCGGTGGTGATCAGTTCGGTCTCGACGTGGCCCTGCTCGTCGAGCAGCCGGTAGGCCTCCTTGCGGCCCCCACGCGACGGCTTGCCCACCGAGCGCTTGGCCACGGGCTCCAGCTTGCCCGTCGCCGTCTCCCTGGCCACCAGCTTGTAGACCAGGGCCGCCGTCGGCACGCCCGAGCCGGTCACCAGGGAGGTGCCCACGCCGTAGCCGTCCACGGGGGCGGCGGCGAGCGCGGCGATGGCGTACTCGTCGAGGTCGGAGGTGACCAGGATGCGGGTGTTGAAGGCGCCGAGGGCGTCGAGCTGCTCGCGCACCTCCTGCGCCGCGGCCGCCAGGTCTCCGGAGTCGATGCGGACCGCGCCCAGCTTCTCGCCTGCCAGCTCCACAGCCGTGCGTACGGCCTGCGCCACGTCGTAGGTGTCGACCAGCAGCGTGGTCTCCGGCCCCAGCGAGGCGATCTGGGCCTCGAACGCCGCCCGCTCCGAGTCGTGCAGCAGGGTGAACGCGTGGGCCGCCGTACCGGCCGTGGGGACCCCGTACAGGCGTCCGGCCATCAGGTTGGAGGTCGAGGCGAATCCGGCGATGTAGGCGGCCCTGGCGGCGGCCACGGCGGCGCTCTCGTGCGTGCGGCGCGAGCCCATCTCAATGAGGGGCCGCTTGCCGGCGGCGTTCGACATGCGGGAGGCGGCGGAGGCCATCGCGCAGTCGTGGTTGAGTATCGAGAGTGTAACGGTCTCAAGCAGTACGGCCTCGGCGAATGTGCCCTCAACGACCATGATCGGCGAGGCGGGGAAATAGAGCTCGCCCTCGCGGTAGCCGTAGATGTTCCCGGAAAAGCGGTAATCGGCGAGAAACGCCAGGGTGGTCTCATCGACCACCTCGTGTTCTCGCAGGTAGGTGAGTTCCTCGTCACCGAAACGGAAGCGTTCGAGCTCGTCCAGGACACGTCCCGTGCCGGCGACAACCCCGTACCTACGGCCACCTGGCAGATGCCGGGCGAACACCTCGAAAACCGCGCGCCGTTGCGCCGCTCCGCTCCGCAACGCGGCCTGGAGCATCGTCAGCTCATAGTGATCTGTGAGCAACGCAGTGCTCATGGTCATTGTCACGACTCGAAGACTACGGCCCAGATAGGGCAGACTCGTGGATGTGGGTAGCACCGCTCCAATCGCCGTTGAGCGTCCGTCATCGGACGTCCGGCCCGATCTGCCATGGGTGACCATCGTCTGGAACGACCCGGTCAACCTCATGTCCTACGTGACCTACGTCTTCCAGACGGTCTTCGGATACAGCAAGGAGAAGGCCGAAAAGCTGATGATGGACGTCCACCACAAGGGCAAGGCGGTCGTGTCCAGTGGCACGCGCGAGGAGATGGAACGGGATGTGCAGATTCTCCACTCCTACGGCCTGTGGGCGACGGTCCAGCCGGACTCGGTCAAGTGAGGCACATGGCGAACGCGGCGAACGCAAGGAAACCGGAGCCGAGGACAGTGAGGCGACGCGGGTGAGTTCGGGGTTCTCGCGGGGCAGGGACGGGGCGGTCGTCACCGTGTTCGAGGCGGCGGAGGTGTCGCTGCTGCGCTCGCTCGTGTCCATGATGCTGGGCATCGTCTCGCCCGGTCACACCGGCGACGACCCGCTGGAGCGGGCGCTGGGCATCGGGGACGGGGCGGCGCCGTCCGATCCCGTGCTGGCCAGGCTGTTCCCCTCGGCGTACGAGGATGAGAAGGAGTCGGCCGAGTTCCGCCGCTACACCGAGGCCACGCTGCGCGACGGCAAGCGGGCCGACGCGCAGGTCGTCCACGAGACGGCCAGGTCGGGGCGGGCGGAGCTGACGGCGGAGCAGGCGCAGGCGTGGTTGCGCGCGCTCAACGACCTGCGCCTGACGCTCGGCACCAAGCTGGAGGTGACCGAGGAGGTGCACGACGAGATCGCGACGATGTCGGAGGACGACCCCCGTTACCCGGCCTACGTCACCTACGACTGGCTGACCTACCTCCAGGACAGCCTCGTCAGAGCCCTCTGGTAATTTCCGGGCATGCTGTCGATCTCGCAGGAACTGGTTGACAAGATCGTCGCCCATGCCCGGGCGGATCACCCGGACGAGGCGTGTGGCGTGATCGCGGGCAAGAACGGCGTGCCCGAGCGATTCATCCCGATGGAGAACGCCGAGCGTTCTCCCACCTTCTACCGATTCGACTCGATGGAGCAGTTCCGGGTCTGGCGGGAGATGGACGACCGGGACGAGGAGCCCGTCGTGATCTACCACTCCCACACCGCCACCGAGGCGTACCCGTCGCGCACCGACGTCTCCTACGCCTCCGAGCCCGAGGCCCACTACGTCCTGGTCTCCACGAGGGACGAGAACGAGGTGGAGTTCCGCTCCTACCGCATCCTCGACGGTGTGATTTCCGAGGAAGAGGTAAGGTTTCTCCCATGATGGTCAGGCCGGTGCAGAGCTTTCTCTTCGCGCACAGCCCGGCCGTCGTCGTCTACGACTGTCGATGAGGCGGAATCCGCATCCAGCCATCGGCGTTGCATGCCGATGGGACGACGACCTGACCTAGGAGACTGAGCGCGATGGCCATCGAGGTTCGCATTCCGACCATCCTGCGTAACTACACCGACGGCGCCAAGGCAGTGAACGCCGACGGCGCCACGCTCAACGAGCTGATCAGCAACCTTGAGGCCGCCCACCCCGGCATCAAGGAGCGGCTGGTGGACGACGGCAGCCTGCGCCGTTTCGTCAACGTCTACCTGAACGACGAGGACGTGCGTTTCCTCGGCGGCCTCGACACGCCGGTGTCCGACGGCGACACGGTGACCGTGCTCCCAGCTGTCGCCGGCGGGTGACATGCGTTTCGAATCTCTGATCGACTCGGTCGGCCGTACGCCCCTGGTCGGGCTGCCGAGACTGTCGCCCTCCGCCGACGTGCGGATCTGGGCCAAGCTGGAGGACCGCAACCCGACCGGGTCGATCAAGGACAGGCCGGCCCTGTGGATGATCCAGGAGGCCGAGAAGGACGGGCTGCTCACGCCGGGCTGCACGATCCTGGAGCCGACCAGCGGCAACACCGGCATCTCGCTGGCCATGTCGGCCAAGCTCAAGGGCTACAGGCTGATCTGCGTGATGCCGGAGAACACCTCGGAGGAGCGCCGCCAGCTCCTGCGCATGTGGGGGGCGGAGATCATCTCCTCGCCCGCCGCCGGCGGTTCCAACGAGGCCGTGCGGGTGGCCAAGGGACTGGCCGCCGAGCACCCTGACTGGGTGATGCTCTACCAGTACGGCAACCCGGCCAACTGGCGCTCCCACTACGAGTCCACGGGTCCCGAGATCCTCGCGGACCTGCCCACGGTCACCCACTTCGTGGCCGGGCTCGGCACGACCGGGACGCTGATGGGGGTCGGCCGGTTCCTGCGCGAGCGGGTCCCCGACGTCCAGATCGTCGCGGCCGAGCCGCGTTACGGCGAGCTGGTGTACGGCCTGCGCAACGTGGACGAGGGCTTCATCCCCGAGTTGTACGACGAGTCGGTGCTGACCACCCGCTTCTCGGTGGGCTCGGCCGACGCGCTGCGGCGCACCCGCGAGCTGCTGTCCTCCGAGGGCATCTTCGCCGGCGTCTCGACCGGGGCCGCGCTGCACGCCGCGCTGGGTGTGGCGGGCAAGGCGGTCAAGGCGGGTGAGCGCGCCGACATCGTGTTCGTGGTGGCCGACGGCGGGTGGAAGTACCTGTCGACGGGTGCGTACGAGGGCACGCTGGATGAGGCGGAAGAGCGCCTCGAAGGCCAGCTCTGGGCCTGAGTTCCAGGTCTGGGCCTGAGCTCCGGCTCTGGGCCCTGAGGGGTGCAAACGGAAGGGCGGCCGGTCCTCGTTGACCGGCCGCCCCCTTGTTCTAGCGCGCTCAGTTGAACAGCACGCGCAGCGAGAACGTCGCCTCGGTGTCGGTCTGCGTGCCACTCAGCCCGACGGCCCGCAGCACCTGCGCGTTGGCCTTGTCGTCGCCCTGCATGGACTGCAGGTACAGGTTCTCGATCTTGTCGAGGTCCACGAAGAGCGCGTAGTTCGACTCGCCCGGGTTCGGGATCGCCGCCTGGAACGTCTCCGAGTCGCCGAGCGTGCCCTCCTCGATCAGCTTCTTGGCGTACTCGTCGGTGGTCGCCACCGTGTAGACGCCGTCGCCGCTCTGCTTGGCCAGCTGCGGCGCCTGGCCGCCCTGGGACAACTTCTGCAGCACCTTGTCCAGGATCGCCTGCGCCTTGGCCGGGTCGGTGGCCACCCGCACGCCGCCCTTGATCTGGTCGCTGTTCAGGCCCTCGCCGTCCACCGCGACGGTGAAGTTCTGGCCGAGCACCGTGGCCAGGTCGCCGGGCAGCTCCACGCCGAGCTGGGTCTTGGCCTGCTCGATCATCTGCTTGATCTCCGCGCCGCCGGCCGCCGCGGCCTGCTTCTCGATCTCGGCCCACTGCTTGTTGACGACCTGGTCGAGTCCGGAGACGGACAGGGCGCCGGCCGTGGTGGCGGGCAGGGTGCCGAGGTTGGCCACGGGCAGGTCGCCCTCGGGGGCCATGCCCTTCGCGCCGCGTACGACGCCGGCGAGCTCGACGTAGGCGCTGTCGAAGCGCAGGGCGCCGGCGAAGCTGGCGTCCTTGATCTTCTCGACGGCCGACGCCTGCTCGGCGGAGACCTCCTGCTTGGCCAGCTCCATCAGGCCGCCCATGCTGGCCCAGAACGACAGCACACCCTGCTCGCCGACCGCGCCCATGTCCTCGCTGTACCTGGCGTTGTCGGACAGGCTGCCCTCACCCTGCGCGAACTTGTCGGCGAGTGCCTGGGTGGAGCTCAGTAGCGCGTAGTCCTCGCGGAAGGCGATGCCGTACTTGTCGCCCTCCATGAGCTTGGCGATGCCGGCCTTGGCCAGCTCCTGGTCGGTGACCTGGACGGCCACCGCGATGTCGGGCTCCTCCTTGCCGGAGGGGACCGCGGCGAAGCCGATCCGGCTGCCCAGCCACGGGTCGACGTCCTTGGCGAAGTCGACCTTGCTGTCGGCGTCCTGGCCGTTGATCAGGTCGAACAGCGCCTTGCGCGGGTCCTCGCCCGTGAAGCTGTCCTTCGTGACCGTGAACTTCCTGGCCAGCTCGAACAGCGCCACCTTCTGGTTCGCCGCCGGGTCCAGGTCGAGGCGGGCGTAGGCGATGGAGTCGGCGGGCAGGACGTCGTTCGGCTGCGTGCCGCCGCCGCCGAAGGCGCCCACGGCCCACACCGCGCCGCCGCCGAGCAGGACGACCGCCAGTGCCGCCGCCACGGCGATGATCCAGGTTGGGCGGCCCTTCTTGCCGGGCTCTGCCGGCCCGAAGCCCTCGGGGCCCTGCTGCTGCCAGCCACCTTGCGCGTACTGGCCCTGCTGCTGCCAGCCGCCCTGGGCGTGCTGCTGGTCCTGCTGCTGCCAACCTTGTTGCGGCTGTTGCTGCCAGCCGCCCTGGCCCTGCTGGGCCTGCTGGCCCTGCTGCCAGTTCTGCTGGGGCTGCCCGTACTGGGGGCCGTACTGGGATTGCTGGCCGTAGGACGCCTGCTGATCGTAGGCTCCCTGACCCTGGTTTCCCTGCTGACCATAAGGCTGCTGCTGCGGATACGGCTGCTGGGGCGGGTACGGCTGCCCCGGGTACTGCGCCGTGGGTGGGTTCTCCGGCTGCTGCCCCTGATTCCAGTTGTACGCCGTGGTCCGATCAGGATCCTGGCCATAGGGGGGATTGTTCGCAGACATCACTCAACTCACAATGTGGACTTTTGACCACAGAGAAGGTAGCTGATGTTGCTGTATCGGCGCTTGCAATGTACTGAAGTCGGAATTACACCCGATTCAGCTCTTTTCTCGGAACATCGAGGTAGACCTCGCCGTCGCCGTAGTCGCTGACGTTCGCCCAAGGCACGAAGGTGCACCCGGCGTAGACCGTCCGCGCCAGCGTCCGGGAGAGCCAGGCCGATCGGCCCTGGCGATCGCGGGTGAGGCCGAGCAGGACCGGCGCGCGCCGGCTCGACACGACCAGACCGTAGACGGTGTGGCTCTGCTGCAACTCGCCCTGGTGCTTGACCACCCGCATGTCCACCACGAAACCGACCCACACCCCGCCCGAGTCCCAAACGGACTGACCGATGAGTTCGGTGACACTTGCCATGAACGACACGTTGTCAGCCGAATCACGTTTTCGCAGGTAGGCGCGCTGATGGCGGAATGCTCTAGAGTATCTAGAACATAGTTCCAGACGTGAGGCAGGGCGGATGACGAAGTTCGACGAGGCCACGCAGGCGATCAGGGTGGACGAGAACACCTACGACGTGTGTCTCGACCCCGGATACGCGATCGGCGGCCCGCTCAACGGCGGTTACCTGATGGCCGTGATCCTGCGCGCGGCGGTGGACGCCTCGCCGTTCGAGCATCCGGTGAGCACGACCGCGCAGTTCCTGAAGGCGCCGGTCGCCGGCCCCGCGCAGGTCAGGGTGGAGCCGCTCAAGGCGGGCAGAACGGCCGCGTTCGCCAGGGTCACGCTGGTGCAGGGCGGGGTGGCGCAGATCGAGGGCTTGATCACCACGGCCACTTTGCAGGATGTGGAGCCAAATTATGCCGATAAAGCGGCTTATGAGATGCCTGCGGCGGAAGACTGCGTCAAGCTTCCCGACCCCAAGCCCGAATCCGGCATGACGTTGAACGCCCAGATGGAGCTGCTGTTCGACCCGCCCACGATCGGCTGGTTGAAGGGGGAGCCCACGGGCAGGCCGGAGTCGCGGGCGTACTTCAGGATGACCGAGCCCCAGGACCCCGACCCGTACGTGCTGGCGCTGGCCGTGGACGCGCTGCCGCCCGTGGTGTTCTCCGCCGGCGGGCGCGGCTGGGCCCCCACCGTGGACCTCACCTGGCACCTGCGCGCGCTGCCCGCGCCCGGCCGGCTCACGCTGCTCGGCAGCGGCCGGCTGGTCTCCGACGGCTGGTTCGACGAGGAGGTCGAGGTACGCGACTCCACCGGCCGCCTGGTCGCCCAGTCGCGCCAGCTCGCCCGCGTCGGCAGGGGCTGAACCCGGCTTCAACTTCAGCTCCAACTGTGACCGAGGTAACACCCCATCAGGCACGACGCGGTTCAATGTGAGCATTCTTACGCAGTGTTGATCGTGCAGGTCGCCTACCCTCAAGAGCGTGCCGGACGCGAGTATTGGGATCTTCGACAGCGGGGTCGGCGGCCTGACGGTCGCCCGTGCGATCATCGACCAGCTGCCCTGCGAATCCATCACCTACGTGGCCGACACGGCCCATCAGCCGTACGGGCCGAAACGCCTGGCGGAGTTGCGCGCCTACGCCTTGGAGGTGATGGACCACCTCGTCGAGCAGAACGTCAAGATGCTCGTGATCGCCTGCAACAGCGCCAGCTCGGCCGTGCTGCGCGACGCCCGTGAGCGATATGACGTGCCCGTCGTCGAGGTGATCATGCCGGCCACCAGGCGTGCGGTGCGCGCCACCCGCAACGGCAGGGTCGGCGTGATCGCGACCAGTGCCACCATCCAGTCCATGGCCTATCACGACGCCTTCACCGCGGCTCCCGACGTACAGCTCACCGGCGTGGCCGCCCCACGCCTGGTGGAGTACGTCGAGCGAGGCGAGACGATGAGCGATGAGCTCATCGAGGTCGTGCGCGAGTACCTGGAGCCCATCAGGGCCGCCGGATGCGACACGCTCATCCTGGGCTGCACCCACTACCCGCTGCTCACCGGCGCCATCTCCTACGTCGCCGGTGACGGGGTGACGCTGATCTCAAGCGCGGACGAGACGGCCAAGGACGTCTACCGGATCCTGCATGACCGCGAACTGGCGGCGGGAGGCGAGGCCACCCCCCGGCACCGCTTCCGCGCCACCGGCGACTCCCTGCTCTTCGCCCGGCTGGGGCGGCGTTTCCTGGGCCCGGAGATCGATGCGGTCGAAGTCGCGCCAGTGGGGGGTACTACCTATAACGGGAGGCCCACATGAAGGTGACCATCGTCGGATGTTCCGGAAGTTACCCCGGCCCCGACAGCCCCGCATCCTGCTACCTTCTCGAAGCCGACGGGTTCAGGATGCTGCTCGATCTTGGCAGCGGGTCGCTGGGCGCGCTGCAACGCCACATCGGTCTGTACGACGTGGACGCGATCTGCCTATCGCACCTGCACGCCGATCATTGCCTGGACATCTGCGGCTACCACGTGGCCCGCACCTACGGCCCCGCGGCCCCGTACCCCGCCGTGCCCGTCTACGCGCCGGCCGACGCCCCGCAGCGGCTCGCGGCCGCGTACGGCATGCCGGAGGAGCCCGGTCTTGAGACCGCGTTCGAGTTCGTGCCGCTGGCGCCGGGCACGTTCGAGATCGGGCCGTTCACCCTCACCGCGGGCCTGGTCAACCACCCGGTCGAGGCGTACGGCTTCCGCGTGGTCAACGGCGGCAGGAGCGTGGCCTACTCGGGCGACACCGGAGAGTCGCACGAACTGGTCAAACTGGCCACCGGCGTCGACCTGCTGCTGTGTGAGGCGTCGTTCGTCGAGGGCCCCGACCTGCCCACCGGCCTGCACCTGACCGGCCGCCAGGCGGCCGAGCACGCGGCCAAGGCCGATGTGGGCAGGCTCGTGCTCACCCACCTCGTCCCGTGGAACGACCAGGCCACCGTGCTGGAGGAAGCCACCGGCGGCGGCTACGGCGGGCCGGTGGAACTGGCCCGCAGCGGCGCCGTCTACGACTTGGCGTGAGCCTCGTCAAAGCCGCCTGCGACCTGGCGTGAGCCTCGTCAAAGCCGGTCTACGGCCTGGCCTGAGCCACGTCAAAGCCGTCTACGATCTGGCCTGAGCCTCGTCGAAGTCGCGCATGCGCGGCAGCGGCGAGAACAGTAGTGGCAGGAACGTCAGCGTCTTGCCGATCATGAGCAGCCACAGTGCCTGCCGCACCCCGATCTGTTCGGCGACGAGGCCGCCGAACAGGGCTCCCAGCGGCATCACGCCCCAGGTCAGGAAGCGCACCGACGCGTTGACCCGGCCCAGCAGGTGCTGGGGGGTGACGGTCTGCCGGTAGGTGACCTGCCCCACGTTCGTGAGGATCGCGCTCCACGTGATCATGATCGAGGTGATCGCGAAGCACACCACCCGCCAGTCGGCCTGCGTCATCGGCAGGAGCAGGGCGAAGGGCGGGCCGATCGTGCCGGCCAGCCACGTCATCCGCGCGGTGCCGAACTTCCTGGACAACCAGCCACCGGTCAGGCCACCGAGCAGGCCGCCGATCCCGCCCGAGATGAGCAGCAGCCCGACCGCGCCGGGCGACAGCCTGACGGTCTCGGTGAGGAACAACACCGACAGGCCCAGCACGCCGCTGACGAACAGGTTGCCGGTCGCGGAGGAGAGCACGAACGCCCGTAACAGGCGGTCGCTCAGCACGTACGCGAGCCCTTCGCGGATGCTGCGCAGCAGCGGGGTGCGTTCGACGTCGGCGGGCGGTTTGTCGGGCGCCCTGATCGTGGCCAGGAGCGCGACCGAGGCGAGCGCCCCGACCGCGCCGGCGACCACGGTGAACGGCGCGCCGAGCCACTGCACCAGCGTGCCGCCGAGAGCGGGCCCGCCCAGGACCGCTCCCGAGCGCACGACCTCGAGTTTCGAGTTGCCGTCGCCGAGTTGCGAGGTGCCGACCAGATCGGGCAGGTACGTCTGATCGGCCACGTCGTTGAAGATCTGGGACACGCCGACCAGCAGCGCGACCGCGAACAGCATGTGGATCGTCAGCAGGTCCAGCGCCGCCGCCAGCGGAATGCTGCCGAGCAGCATGACCTTGGCCACGTCGGAGACCATCATCACGCGGCGCTTGCGCAGGCGGCCGACCCACACCCCCGCGGGCAGGCCGACCAGCAGGAACCCCGCCGTCTGCAGCGACGACAGCACCCCGACCTCCGTGGGCCCGGCGTGCAGCACAAGCACCGCGACCAGTGGAAGCGCCACCCGTAAGATATTCGCTCCGAGTTCGTTCGCCACATGCGAACCGATGAACCGGAGGAAGTCAGGGTTTCGCAACACCCCCGTTGTCATTGCGTAAGGATCCATGTGTCGGACACATTTGGTCAAGAGTGTCGGGGCGCGGAGATAGGGTGATCTGCATGTCCCGACAGGATGGCCGCAACCCCGACCAGCTTCGCCCCATAACCATCACCAGGCAATGGCTGACGCACGCCGAGGGCTCTGTGCTGGTGGAATTCGGCGGCACCCGGGTGTTGTGCGCCGCTTCCGTCCAGGACAGCGTGCCCCGATGGCGCAGAGGCAGCGGGCAGGGCTGGGTTACGGCCGAATATGCGATGTTGCCGCGGGCAACCAATACGCGTAACGATCGTGAATCGGTTCGCGGGAAAATCGGTGGGCGCACACATGAGATATCGCGACTGATCGGCCGTTCGCTACGCGCGTGCGTCGATTACAAAGCGTTGGGGGAAAACTCCATTCTGCTCGACTGCGACGTGTTGCAGGCCGACGGCGGCACCAGGACCGCCGCGATCACCGGCGCGTACGTCGCGCTCGCCGACGCGGTCGCGTGGATGCGGGGGCGCAAGATGTGCCCGGGTGACCCGCTCATCGGCTCTGTCTCGGCCGTCTCCGTCGGCGTGGTCGGCTCCGTGCCGATGCTCGACCTCTGCTACACCGAGGACGTCGCCGCCGAGACCGACATGAACGTCGTGATGACCGGCGAGGGCTCGTTCGTCGAGGTCCAGGGCACGGCCGAGGGCATGCCGTTCGACCGGGGGGTCCTCGACCGGCTGCTCGACCTGGCCGTGGCAGGCTGTGAGGAGCTGACCCTCATCCAGCAGGAGGCCCTGGGTTCATGAAGATCGTGCTGGCGACCCGCAACGCGGGCAAGATCGCGGAGCTGCGCCGCATCCTCGCCGGGTTCGACATCGTCGGGCTGGAGGAGTTCCCCTCGATCGGCGAGGTCGCCGAGACCGGCGTCACGTTCGAGGAGAACGCCCTGCTCAAGGCGCACGCGGTCGCGCAGGGCTCCGGGCTGCCCGCGGTGGCCGACGACTCCGGGCTGTGCGTCGACGTGCTGAACGGCATGCCGGGCGTCTTCTCGGCCCGCTGGGCGGGACGCCACGGCGACGACCAGGCCAACCTCGACCTGCTGCTGGCCCAGGTCTCCGACGTGCCCGCCGACAAGCTGGGCGCGCACTTCGCCTGCGCCGCCGCGCTGGCGCTGCCGTCGGGGGAGTCCCGGGTGGTGGAGGGCGCGCTGCCGGGCCGCCTCATCAGGACGCCGCGGGGGACCAACGGGTTCGGGTACGACCCGATCCTCGTGCCCGAGGGCGAGGAGCGTACGACGGCCGAGCTGGCGCCCGAGGAGAAGGACGCGATCAGCCACCGCGGGCGGGCATTCCGCGCGCTGGCGCCCATCGTGCGCGAACTGCTCAGCTCGTAATCACCGCGTAAGGTTCGCGCGGCGCCGGCGGACGTACCTTCGGACTGTGCAGAGGAATGAGATCCCCGCCTGGGCGGGAGCGCTGCCGGGGCTGGTGGCCGGGGGCGTCTCCCTCGGCATCGCGCAGCTCGTCGCCGGGGTCGTGGGGCCCGAGACGTTTCCCGTGGTGGCCGTGGGCGATGTGACCGTCGATCTGACGCCCGCCCCGGTCAAGGACTTCGCCATCAGGACGTTCGGCGAGAACGACAAGGCCGTGCTGGTCGGCGGCGTGCTGGTGGTGCTCGCCGGGGTGGCCGCGCTGCTCGGGGTGCTGGCCCGCCGGCGGCTCGGCTGGGGCCTGGCCGGGCTGGGCGCGTTCGGGGTGGTCGGCGTGCTGGCGGTGGTGACCCGGCCGGACGCCGGGGTCCTGGACGCGTTGCCGACCGTGGTGGGGGTGGCCGCGGGGGCGTGGGCGCTGTCCTGGCTGGTACGGCGGGCAACGGGCGAACGCCGCGGCACAGCCCTCCCGGAGGGCACCGCCTCTCGGGCCTCAGCGCCCCGCGACGTCGCCCAGCACGACCCGGAGTCCAGGGACGTCGCCCAGCACGATGCGGACTCTAGGGGCGTCGCCCGGCAGGACGGCGTCTCTCGTGAGCCGCTGGAGGAGGCGGGTGGGGGAGAGGTTGAGCGGCCGGCGGTGATGCGGGCCGGAGGGCAGGTGCCGGAGTTCGATCGGCGGCGGTTGCTGACCGGGGTCGCCGGTGGCGTGGTGGTGGCCGGGGCCGCCACCGTGCTCGGGCGGCAGCTCGGCGGCCGGCAGACCGTGGACGCCGCGCGCGCCGGAGTGGCGCTGCCGAAGCCCGTGACCCCCGCCAGGCCCATCCCGGCCGGCGCGGACCTGCGGATCGGCGGCCTGTCGCCGTTCATCACCCCCAACCGCGACTTCTACCGCGTCGACACCGCCCTCGTCGTCCCCCAGGTCGATCCGGCAAACTGGACGCTGCGTATCCACGGCATGGTCGAACGCCCCGTCGAGCTCTCCTACGCCGACCTGCTGAAGCTGCCGCTCACCGAGGCCGACGTCACGCTGACCTGCGTCTCGAACGAGGTCGGCGGCCCCTACGTGGGCAACGCCCGCTGGCTGGGCGTGCGCATGGCCGACGTGCTGCGCAGGGCCGGACTGCGGTCCGACGCCGACATGCTGCTGTCCACCTCCGCCGACGGCTTCACCTGCGGCACCCCGGCGGACGTGGTGATGGACGGCCGCGACGCGCTGTTCGCGGTCGCGATGAACGGCGAGGCGCTGCCCGTGGATCACGGCTTCCCCGTGCGGCAGGTGGTGCCCGGTCTGTACGGATACGTCTCGGCCACCAAGTGGGTGGTGGACGTCAAGGTGACCAGGTTCGACACCGACGAGGCGTACTGGACCCCGCGCGGCTGGTCCGCCAAGGGCCCGATCAAGACCCAGTCGCGCATCGACGTGCCCCAGCCGGGCGGCTCGCTCAAGGCGGGCAACACCAAGATCGCCGGGGTGGCCTGGGCGCAGCACACCGGCGTGGACGCCGTCGAGGTGCGGGTGGACCGCGGCGAGTGGCGGCAGGCGAAGCTGGCCGAGGTGCCGGGGCCGGACACCTGGCGGCAGTGGTCGATCGACTGGGCCGCGACGCCGGGCGAGCACACGATCGCGGTGCGGGCGACTGACGCCGCCGGACGTACCCAGACCGACCAGCGCGCGCCGATCACCCCCGACGGCGCGACCGGCCATCACACCATCACCGTGCGGGTGGGCTGAGGTTCGACCTGTTTGCGCAGGTACGGGGCCTGGATCGAAGGGCGAATATCGCCGACTCAGCCTCACGGTCACGGCGTCGCCCCTACGATCGGTCGTCGAGCATGACGAGAGGCAGGCCGTGTTCCGCGAGCGTAAGCCGAGTGTCCGAGGGACCCTTCAGTACAACCCCGTGGTGGCGGACGGTGTGCGGTGGCTCGACTACGAGCAGGCCGCCGAGCCGGGTGCCGGCGACGCCTCAGGGGACGGCACCAAGCGGCCCGACCGGTTCGACGGCCCGCACCGGCGCGAGGGCGACCGGTTCGACGGTCCGCATCGGTCCGAGGGCGACCGGTTCGACGGCCTGCACCGGTCCGAGGGCAACCGGTTCGACGGCCCGCATCGGTCCGAGGGCAACCGGTTGGACGGTCCGCATCGGCCTGAGGGCAACCGGTTGGACGGTCCGCATCGGCCTGAGCGTGACCGGTTGGACGGTTCGTATCGGCCTGAGGGTGACTGGTTCGATGGCCCGCAGCGGCCGCCCAGGCTGGCCGACAGCCGCCCGTACGGGGTGCCGGGAGGGCTTGCGCAGCCGGACCCGCAGGTGGAGCGGGACCTGGCCGAGGCGCTGCGGCCCGGCGCCCGCTTCCCCGACCCGCGCGGCACCTGGGTACGGCTGATCAACGGCGGCGGCCCGGCCGACGACCCGTTCCGGGCCTCCAACGCCGCGGACTGCGCGCTGGCCGTGTTGTCCACCTGGCACGGCGAGCCCGCGACGGCCGCGCCCAGGCAGCCCGAGTACGACCGGATCGGCCGGCCGCTGCTGACCGGCGAGCAGGGCAGCGTGGCCAGGATCGAGCGGTGGGCGGGACAACGGCTGCAGTACGCGGGTCAGGGGCGGCACGCCTACCCGATGATCGCGCGGCGGCTGCTCGACGCCGGGCACGGCGCCGGGGCCGTCATCGTGGTGCGCTGGCCGGGCGGCGGCTCGCACGCCTGGAACGCGGTCAACTTCGACGGCGAGGTGCTCTGGGTCGACGCCCAGCGGGGGCACATGTCGGTCGAGCCGCCGTATCGGACCGTGACGGGTGTGTTCTGCGTGATACTCGATCGCCGGGGGCGGCCGCGATGAATCTGGACCAGGCCAGGGCGCTTGCCGAGGAGTACTTCAACGGGGTGCGTACGCCGCAGGAGGCGCTGCCGGTGGGCGTGTTCGGGTTCGAGGGCGGTTATGTGGCGTGGATCCGCGACCTCGAACCCGACGATCCGGTCCGGCTGCCGGAGACGGTGGGGGGCGGTTGCGTGGTGATCGACCGGGCGACGGGTGAGGTGGTGGTCAAGCCCTTGCTCGACCCGGAGAGCGTGGCCGACCTGTGGCCGGGCCGCACCCCCCGCTGACCGCCGCAGCAGGGCCGGGGCCGCGTGGTAGAGCCGGCCGCCGTTGACGGGCTGGGCGCTCGTTGAAGGGCCGGGCGCCGTTAACAGGCTGGGCGCCGTGGGAGGGCCGGGACGCCGTGGGAGGGCCGGGCGCCGCCCCCATAAGACGCCCGACCCCACGCGTACCCTCTATCCAGGTATTTCGTATTTATGCGGTTACGCGTGGTTCGCCCGGGTCAGTCTGTGGCGAGCGAGCCCACGATCGAGGCCCGCGCGGCCCGGCGGGCCGGAAGCACCGCCGCCAGCACCCCCGCCACCCCCGAAAGCACCACGAACAGCACGATCTGCGCGACCGGCACGGAGAACACGGCCCCGTCCAGCATCGCCCGCATCGCGGCCCACCCGAACACGACCCCCAGCACCACGCCCACCAGCGCCCCGATCAGGCCGAGCACCAGCGCCTCGATGGACAACATCCGGCGCAGCTGCGGCCGGGTCACGCCCAGGGCGCGCAGCAGGGCCGACTCCCTGGTCCGCTCGTGGACCGACAGGGAGAGCGTGTTCGCGATGCCGAGCAGTGAGATCAGGACGGCCAGGCCGAGCAGCCCAGTAATGATCATGAGCATCATGTCCAGGGTCTCGTCGAACTGCCCGCGGATCTCGGTCGAACTGCTCACCTGCACGGTCGGATGGCGCGCCGTGGCGGCGTCCACCACCGCGCGGGCCCGGTCCGGCGGCACACCGTCAGCCACGTTGACCATCACGCGGGAGTCGGGCACCGCGCCGAAGTAGGCGTCGAACTCCTTCTCCGGCACCGTGACGGGCGTCAGCGTGGACTGGTCGCCGTCGAGCAGCGCGACCACCTTCAGGGACACGGTCCCCGCCCGCTTGGTCCTGATCGTCGCCGTGTCGCCGAGCCGCAGGCCCAGCCGTTCGGCCACGGTGTCCTCCAGCGCGACCTGGCCGGCGCGGAAACCGTTCATGGAGCCGGCGGTGACGTACGGCTCGAAGGACCCGCTGAACGTGCCCACGACGACCCGCTCGCCCGCGACGGCGGCCTCCACCTCGCGGATCTGCGCCACCGAGGCCAGCTCGCGATGACCGCGCAGTTCCTCGGCCACGGACCTGGGGATGACCGAGTCGCGCTCCTGGGTGGCCAGCAGGTAGTCGACCGGGAACTGCTCGTCCAGCTTGTCCGTCATCGTCAGCCTGGTGGACGCCGTGACCACCGAGATCAGCGTCATCAGCGTCACCCCGATCGTCAGCGCGACCGTGGTGGTCGCGGCCCGCCTCGGGTTGCGGCCCGAATTGTCCACCGCCAGCCGGCCCGGCACTCCGAACAGCCTGCGCGGGATCCAGCCCACCAGCGCGCTCAGCGGCCCGACCAGCACCGGGCCCAGGATGAGCACCGCCAGGAACGTCAGCGAGCCGCCGGCCATCACGACGATGAGCGAGACCTGCCCGGGTTCGAGAGCGAAGGTCCCCACGCCGGTCGTGCCCAGGCCCGCCAGCAGGAAGAGGGCCGCGAAGCCGGCGCGTACCAGGCCGGTGCGGAACGTCCGCTCCTCCGCCTGATTGCGCAGCGCCGCGATCGGCGGCACCCGGGTGGCCGAACGGGCGGGCAGCAGGGCGGCGCACACCGTCACCACCAGCCCGACGGCCAGGCCGATCGCGATCGTGGCCGGGGTGAGCGTCACCGCCACCGCCGCGTCCGTGGGCAGCGGGGCGTCCACCGCGCCGAGCACGGCCAGGGTGGCGGTGGCCAGGCCGTACCCGATGAGCAGGCCCAGCGCGGAGGCCAGCAGGCCCACGACGGCCGACTCCAGCACGATCGAGCCGAACACCTGCTCGCGCGTGGCTCCGATGCAGCGCAGCAGCGCCATCTCCCGGGTGCGCTGGGCGACCAGGATGGTGAAGGTGTTGTAGATCACCAGCGCGGCCACCATCATCGCCACGACGCCGAACAGCAGCAGCCCCAGCGTGAACATCCTGGTCTCCACCCCGGCCGCCCTGGCCAGGTCGTCTGCCAGCTCGGCGCCCGTCATGACCTGGTACGAGCCGCCGGCGGCCGCCGCCACGGCCTGCTTCGCGACGGTGCCCGCCACGTCGATCTCCACGTACCCCTTGACGCCCGTCATCCGCTGCGCGGTGGCCGGTGTGAAGCCGACCGCGCCGGTGAAGGCGAGCATCTGGTCCACGCCGGTGTCGATCAGGCCGACGAGCCTGAACCGGTGCCCGGTCTTCTCCGCGTCGAGCACCGTGATCGTGTCACCGAGCCGGAAACCCTGGGCCTTGGCGGTGTTCTCGTCCAGCACGGCCGCCCGGTCGTCGGTGCCGGGACCGGTGCCGGAGACCACGTCGGTACGGCCGAGCGGGCCGGTGATGACCGAAATGGCGGTCGTCGGGGCATTGCCGAAGGTCTTGCCGTCCTTGCCGAGTACGGGCGCGCTGCCCCGGATCAGGCCCCTGGCCTCGCTCACGCCGGGAATCGCCCGGATCCGCTCCAGCACCTCCTCGGGCAGCAGGCCGTCGCTCTTCGCGGGCAGCACGGCCACGTCCACCTTGCCCGCATCGGCCGTGACCCGCTGGGCGAAACCGGCCTCGACGGTGTCGTTCAGCACGAACGTGCCCGCGATGAAGCCCACGCCCAGCATGATCGCCAGCGACGTGAGCAGCAGCCTGAGCCGATGCGCACGCAGCCCGGCCAGCGCCGTCTCAAGCACCTCGGCCCTCCAGCCACACGTGGGCCGTCTTCGACATCTCAGCTATCCAGCCGCACATAGGCCATCTCTGGCGCATCTCAGCCCTCCAACCGGACGAGGGTGTCCAGCACGCTCTGCGGCGTCGGCGCGGCGATCTCGCTGACCGGCTCGCCGTCGCGCAGGAACACCACGCGGTCGGCGTACGAGGCCGCCACCGGGTCGTGCGTGACCATGACGATGGTCTGGCCCAGTTCGTGCACGGACGTGCGCAGGAACGACAGCACCTCGGCGCCGCTGCGCGAGTCCAGGTTCCCCGTGGGCTCGTCGGCGAAGATCACCTGGGGCTTGCTGATGAGCGCCCTGGCCACGGCCACGCGCTGCTGCTGGCCGCCCGACAGCTCGGCCGGCCGGTGCGAGAGCCTGTCCCGCAGCCCGACGGTGTCGATGACCCGGTCGAAGAGGCTCTGGTCGGCCCGGCGGGCGGAGATGTCCAGGGGCAGGCGGATGTTCTGCTCGGCGCTCAGCGTGGGCAGCAGGTTGAACGCCTGGAAGATGAAGCCGATCCGCTCGCGGCGCAGCAGCGTGAGCTGCCGGTCGCTCAGCCCTGTCAGCTCCACGTCACCGATGTGCACGGTGCCCGACGTGGCCGTGTCTAGGCCGGCCAGGCAGTGCATCAGCGTGGACTTGCCCGAGCCCGACGGGCCCATGATGGCGGTGAACGCGCCGGTGGCGAAGGACACGTTCACCTCGCGCAGGGCCTGGACCCGGGTGTCGCCCTGGCCGTACACCTTGCTCAGATCGGTGGCCAGTACGGCGGGCGGGGCCTGGCTCCGGGTATCGGTGAGTGTCACGGTCACTCCTTGGTCGCGTCGGTTGGGCGTGACCAACGCTAGGAGCGGAAATTTCCCGATTTATGGGCACTGAGGAGGGACTTCGGGTGCGCCGGTGGATGACCCTTGTCAGACTTTCGGCCTAGGGGAGGGCATGATCAGGCCGGTCTCGTACGCGTACACGACCACCTGGGCACGATCCCGCAGCCCCAGCTTGGCCAGCACCCGGCCCAGATGCGTCTTCACCGTCGCCTCCGCCACCTCCAGGCGGGTCGCGATCTCCATGTTGGACAGCCCGCGCGCCACCATGAGCAGCACCTCGCGCTCACGCGGCGTCAGCTCGGCCGCCGCCGTCTCGGCCTCGCCGGACGGGAGTTGCGCGGCGAAACGGTCCAGCATGCGCCGCAGCGTGGCCGGTGAGACCACGGACTCGCCCGCGTGCACCACCCTGATGGCGCTGACCAGGTCGGCCGGCGGCACGTCCTTCAACAGGAACCCCGCCGCGCCCGCCTTGACCGCCGCGAAGGCGTACTCGTCCAGGTCGAACGTGGTCAGGATGAGCACCTTCGGCCCCTCGATGCGCCTGGTGGCCTCCACGCCGTCCATGGCGGGCATGCGGACGTCCATCAGCACCACGTCCACCTCGGTGGTCTTGAGCAACTCCAGCGCCTCGGCCCCGTCGCCGGCCTCCGCCACGACCTCGATGTCCGGCTGCGCCCCGAGCACCATCTTGAACCCCGCCCGCAACAACTGCTGATCATCCACCAGCATCACACGAATCACGCACCCGCCTCCTCAACACGCCCGTCCTCAGCACGTGCACTCCTCCGGCGGGCGCCTCTCACGCGGCCTCCCTGGCCATGGGAATTTCTCACACGGCCTCCTTCGCCCTAGGAGCCGCGCTGCCTCTCACACGGTCTCCTTCGCTATAGGCGTCGCGCTGCCTCTCACGCGGCTTCCTTCGCCATGGGCAGCCGGGCCAGAACCTCGAAACCGCCGCCCTGCCGGGGTCCCGCCGACACGGCCCCGCCGTACATGCCGACCCGCTCCCGCATGCCGATCAGGCCGTGCCCATCGGGACTGCCGGGAGCAGCCGCGCCCCGGCCGTTGTCGGTCACGCGAACGACCAGGTCGGACCCGCCATAGTCGATCTCCACAGCGGCCTCGACGCCGGGACCGCCGTGTTTGAGCGCGTTCGTCAGCGCCTCCTGGACGATGCGGTAGACGGTGAGCTGCTGGCCCTCCGGCAACTCACCCGGCACGCCGGCGACGCGCAGCCGGGTCGGCACGGCCGAGCCGAGCACCAGGTCCTCCAACTGCCCCAGCCCCGGCTGCGGGGTGTAGTCGGTGCCCGCCGCCTCGTTCTCCCGCAACACCCCGACCAGCCTGCGCATCTCGGCGAGCGCGGCGCGGCCGGTCTTGGAGATCGTCCTGACGGCCAGGCGAGCCTGCTCCAGGTCGCTCTCCATGGCATAACCCGCGCCGTCCGCCTGCACCACGATCACGCTGACATTGTGCGCCACGACGTCGTGCAGTTCCCTGGCGATCCTGGCGCGCTCGGCCGCGGCCGCCATCCTGGCCTGCTGGTCGCGTTCGCGCTCGGCCCGTTCCGCCCGCTCCTCCAGGCCCTCCAGGTAGCGCCGGCGCGTGCTGGCGTACAGACCGGCCAGCCAGACCGTCACCACGAGAATCGAGCAACTGAGGAACATACCCAGCGTGGGGGTCTCCCAGCTGACCAGCATCAGGAACACGCCCAGCTCGGCCACCAGGCACGCGGCCACCGCCCAGCGGAACGAGCACTGGTAGGCCACCGCCCAGAGCGCGAACAGCACCGCGAGATTGGCCGGCTGCGGATCGGCCTGCGCCAGCCACTGCCCGAAGCTGATCAGCGCCACGGCGGCGAACGAGACCAGCGGCCGCTCCCGCCAGACCAGCAGCGGCGCGAGCAGCAGCGCCGCCATGCCCAGGAAACGGCCGACGCTGAGCAGGGCGTCGCCGTCCGGGGGAAGGGTCGCCGCGTACGGCACCGCCGTCGCGACGCACAGCGCCGCCAAGGGCGCGACCCGCAGGACGCCCGCCAGCTTGTCATGGCGCCTGGACCACGCCCGTACCCTGCCGAACACACCATCACGATATGTAGCGGCGTCGCGAGATAGGTCCGTCTGAAGGTGGAAGTATGACTACGACCCAGGTCTTACATAGCCAGGCTCTTACGCGGGGCTTACGGTGGTTTTGCCATCCTTACTACTGGGAGCGCCCCCTGCGGGCGAGTAAAGGGAGATCGTGATGGCGGATCATGATCGAGACGCCGGGTCGCGCGGTGAAGAGGAAGCGCCGCGCGACCCGACCCCCACGGAGCCGATTTCCACAGAATCGGAATCGGCCTCGGCTTCGGCGGAGTCGGCCGCGACAGAACCGACCAGGGAACTCAAGTACGGCGAACAGGCGGACCGCGCCTACGCGGAAATCCCGACCACGAGCCCGAATCCGGTGGCGGATTGGGAACAGGAGCCGCCTGACAGCTCCTTCCCGCACCGCAGAAGGCCCCAGATCCTGGCGGCCGCCCTGATCGGCCTCTTCGTCGGCGGCCTGCTCGGCGGCACCACGGTGGCGGCCATGAACGACCACCCCCATGACCTCGGCGACCGGTACGACGTGTGGCTGGAACCTCATCAGCAATGGGAGCCACATCACCGCTACTGGGGCCCCGGCCCCGGCGACTGGGCCTGCGCCCCGGGAGACGAAGGCGCCCACTGCATACCGTCGGCGCCCCGCGTAGGGGTACCCGACGATTCAGACGAGGAGGACACAAACCCGGAGCCCAGCTGGACCGGGTAGGCGCGACAACACTGTTGTAGGGCCGGTGGGATTCGAACCCACACTAACAGCCACCTAAAGACTGCGCCTCTGCCATTGGGCTACGACCCCTTTTCGCCTTTCCCTTGCCTGCGAAGTTGGCAGTTTGGGAATGGCAATTCGGGCATAGGAAGCGAAGATTCTCCACGCGATTGTCGAGCCAGTCGCCACTGATGTGGTCGACATGGAGAGTCATCGGCCTTCCCTGCCACGTGTCGCCAATCTTACAGCCTGCGCACGTGTACGGGACCCCTGCTTCGCCCAGAGCCCGGCGCAGTGCCGGAGCCTTCTCGCGAATGGAGCCCGGCGGTCGTAGCACGAGAACTTCCTGGTAACGGCGGATAGTCGCGGAACGCCGTCCTTTGCCGTGGGCCTGTCCCACGAAGTGGGAGGTGTCTATGCCGAAGTGTCTCAGCCGACGGCTGATGTGGGCGTGGCTGCCGCCGGTCCACTTGATCCCCAGGCGCCGGAGCACGTCGGCGACACTGCGGGATTCGGCGGCTGCTTCCGTGAGCAACTCGCGAGAATACTTGATGTACGCTGCCACGGCTCGAGTCTAGAAAACGACTCCGACATTTCTTGGGTCGGAATTTAAATGTGGTAATTTGCGGTTTATTTCGTGCATGATGCGGGCCCTCTCGGCGAGGGAGGGCCCGCGGATGGCTCAGGCCAGGCCGAGCTTCTTCTTGAGTGAGGCCACGTGGCCCGTGGCCTTCACGTTGTAGAGCGCCTGCTCCACTTTTCCGTCCCCGTCGATGACGAAGGTCGAGCGGATGACCCCGACGACTTCCTTTCCGTACAACTTCTTCGGGCCGTACGCGCCGTACGCCTGGTGGACGGCCAGGTCGGGGTCCGACAACAAGGGGAAGGTGAGCGCGTCGCGGTCGACGAACTTGGCCAGCTTCTCCGGCTTGTCCTTCGACACACCGAGGACGACGAAACCCTCGGCGGTGAGCTGGGCGAGGTTGTCGCGGAAATCGCAGGCCTGCTTCGTGCAGCCGGGCGTCATCGCGGCGGGGTAGAAATAGAGGATCACCCGTTTGCCGCGGTAGGTGTCGAGAGAGGCGGTGCCGCCGTCGGCGGTGGGAAGCGTGAACTCGGGCGCGGCGTCGCCGGGCGCGAGTCTGGTCTCGGTCAAAGGGGCCCTCCTTGCGTTCTTCCCGCCAACTTACCGGTCTTCCCCGCTACCCAACGGCCTGGCCGCCGTGCCGTACAGGCCGCCGACCTGACAGACTGATCACGACCAGAACGGACCGAACCCGCACGGGACGCGGCGCGGGGCACGCGTACGGTCGAAAGGAGAGCCATGGCTGACACCGATCCCGACGAGCTGGAGCGGCAGATCGCGCGAACGCGCACGGAGTTGGCGCACACGGTCGACGCCATTGCCGACCGGGTGAGTCCCAAGCGAGTCGCCGAGCGTACGGTGGCCGATGTCAGGAGCCGGGCCGAGCACTTCGTGGCGTCCGTGGGGGACGCGCTCGGGGTCACGCCGCGGCCGGTCGACTACACCGACAATCCCGACGGGGTGTGGGAGGAGGAGCGGCCCGATCTGGGGCCGGTGCTGATCGGGGTGGGCGCGGTGCTGGTCGTGGGGGCGGCCATCGTGTTGTGGCGCCGCCGTCGTCGCCGCCGCTGACTTCTACCCTGGCTACAGGAAGGTCCGGCCCGGCTACAGGAAGGTCCGGCCTTCGCCGCGGTAGGTCGGGATCGACTCCACCAGGGTGTCGCCGTCGATGAGGTGCAGGGTGTCGAAGCGTTCGCACAGTTCGCCCGCCTTGGCGTGCCTGAACCACACCCTGTCGCCGATGCGCAGGTCCTCGGCCGCCTGGCCGAGCAGTGGGGTCTGCACCTCGCCGGCGCCCTCGTGCGGCGCGTAACGCAGCCCCGCGGGCAGGTACGGCTGGGGCAGGCGCGAGGGGTCCGCCGGGCCGGAGGCCAGGTAGCCGCCGCCGAGCACGGTCGCCGTGTCCGCGGCGGGGCGGCGCACCACCGGCAGGGCGAACAGGGCGGCCGGATGGCCGGTGACGCGCCGGTAGAAGTCGAGCAGTCGCGGGTGGAAGAAGCCGGAGCCCGCGGCCACCTCCGTGATGGCCTTCTCGCGTGCCGTGCGCTCGACGGAGCCGGTGCCGCCGCCGTTGACGAACTCGAGGTCGGCGATCTGGCGCACGGCGTTCACGATGAGGCCGCGGCGCAGGATGAGGTCCTTGGCGGAGCGGGCCTGGATGAGCCTGATGGCCTGGGTACGGAGGGCGTTCGCGGGCGGGGCGTCGCCGACTCCCGCGATCTGGGCCTCGTACGCCATCAGGCCCGTCAGCCGGAACCCGGGCCGCTTGGCGATGACGGCGGCCAGGTCGGCGGCGTCGTGCGGGCGGCGGACGGGGGAGCGCAGCACGCCGGCCCGGTATCTGCCCGCGAGGGTGACGTAGGCGGCGTCGATGTCGACGCAGACGCGGAGTTCGGCGCGGGGATGGACGCCGGCCACGGCCGCCTCGATGAAGTCCAGGTGGGCCGGTGAGTCGACGGTCACGGTGACGTGCCGGGCGGCGACGGGATCGCCGGCCAGGGTGGCGAGGGCGTGCCGGTCGGTCGTGGGGTAGGCCACGAGCAGGTCGGTGAAGCCGTTCGAGGCCAGCCAGAGCGCCTCGGGCAGGGTGAAGGCCATGATGCCGCGGAAGCCGTCCATGGCCAAAATGCGTTCGAGCAGCGGGCGGCTGCGTACGGACTTGCTGGTCACCCTGATCGGCTTGCCTGCCGACCGCCGCAGGAGGTCGGCCGCGTTGGCCCGCATGGCCGCCAGGTCGAGGATCGCGAACGGCGGCTCCAGAGCCGCTGTGGCGCGGTCGTAGCGCTGGCGGTCATCCATATGGGCAGCGTAACCGCATATCGGGCAAATGAATATGAGGCTTGTTCGCATTCATTTCCCTCCCCGTAATGTTCGGGCAAATCGGCGGCGAGGGCGCGGTTGCGGCCATGCGGGACCCATGTACGTCTGTCGTTGTGATGACCACGCTTCAGCAGATACTGCCCGCCGTCGCGGCCCCGCGGAACGCCGGATTGCGCAGGGCGAGCAGGGTACTGCGGCCGGCGCGTACCGTTCCGGGAGCCCTGGTCGCGCTCACGACGGCCGCCGGCCTGGGGGCGACCTCGGCCGAGGTGGTGTCGGGGCTGCTCGGCAAGCCGCTCGGCTGGGTGCCGGTGAACGAGCTGGTCGAGCTCGCGGGCAAGAGCACGTGGCCGGGCACCGCCACGACGGCTATGGCCGCGGCCGGGGCGGGAGCCCTGATGTTGTTGCTGGCGGTCGTGCCGGGCCGCTCCAGGCTGGTGCCGGTGGAGACGTCCGACCCGCTGCTCGTCATCGGCATCACCCGCTCGGGCCTGCGCCGTACGCTGCGCTCGGCGGCGCAGCAGGTGGCGGGCGTGGACAAGGCCCACGTACGGCTGCGCAGGCGCACCATCGAGGTCACGGTCACGACCGGCGCGGAGAGCTCCGGCCAGATGTTGCGCCAGGTCGGCACCGCCGTGGGCGACCGCCTGGCGGGCGTGGGCACGCTGGGCACCGGCGAGGTCGTGGTCCGCCTGCGCAAGAGGGCGGTGTGATGCCGATGCGCTCAATACAAGGCTGCCAGGGCCAGGGCCAGGGCCGGGGCCGGGGCCGGGGCCAGGCTGTCAGGAAGAAGGCCGTGTGATGCGTCAGTACACCGGCAACCGCGTCGGCCTGGCCATCGTCGGGGGGACGCTGCTCGGCGTGGGCGGGTACGCGTGGCTGCGCGGCCAGGACCGCTTCTTCGGCCTGTCGCCCACCGCCAAGGTCCTGCCCGCCCACGCCCACAAGGCGCTGGCCGAGCAGCCCTGGCCGCTGTGGCTGCTGGCCCTCGGCCTGCTGCTCCTGGCCCTGGTCGCGCTGCGCTGGCTGCTGCTGTGCCTGGGCTGGGGCCGCCGCGGCGTGCACAACGGCACGGGCACGGCCATGTTGTTCGTGGGCCTCAAGGGCGTGGACGGGCTGAGCAGGACGGGCGTCCGGGTCGGCGAGGACGGCCTGCACATGAACCTGGCCTGCCCGGCCGCGGCGGACGTGGGCTCGGTGGTGAGCAAGCTGGACCAGGACATCGTGGGCCGCATCCGCCGCGAGGCCGCCGACGACGAGACCCCAACCGTCATCCACCTGCACGTACGGCGTTAGAGGGAGATCAGCCGCCGTTGGCCGGTAGCGTCAGCCGGCAGTCGACAGGGGTGGCGTGGGCGGGGTCCAGGGCGTTGAGGACCAGGTGCAGGGCTCGGGCGTCGAAGGAGATGGCCAGATGGTCGGAGACGTCCAGCGGGCACTGGTGCTGCAGCACGATGTTGGTGACCTGCGGGCCGTCCAGGAACGCCGAACGCCAGGGGGTGACGACCTCGTCCAGGCGGCTGGCGATGACCGTGTACCGCACCCCCGGCACCGTGTCCCCGTCCTGGTTCAGCCTGCGCAGGAACGCCGAACCGGCGATCTGGTCCCGTACGCTCTCCCCACCCGCCGTGGTCAGCAGTTCCGGCACTCCGGGAATGCGTGACAGTCCCAGGAGCGTGGTGCCGTGGTTGGAGGGAGCGAGCCCCACCAGGCTGCCCACCTTGCGGGCGCCGCCGAGGAACTTCAGGTAGTGGCGCGGCATCATGCCGCCCTGACTGTGGCCGACGAGGTCCACGTCGGGCGCTCCGGTGGCCGCCAGCACACGATCGACGAAGACCGCCAGTTCCCCCGCCGACTCATCGACGGGCGCGGTGCCGCCGGGCGGGATCGCGCCCGGCAGGCCGAGACGCAGCGCGCTCTGCTGCCCGTAGTTGAAGGCGAAGACGCAGTAGCCCTGGTTGCGCAGCAGCGGGGAGAGGGTGAACCAGTTGATGGTCATGTTGGCCAGCGTGCCGTGCACCAGCACCACCGGCCGCGGATGCGCGACCGACGGCCGGCAGTCCCAGTCGTTGGCGCCCGCCGGATCGGCGCCGGGGTTCAGGGTGGCGTGGGCCGCCGCCAGCACTCCCGAGTAGACGACGGGAAGCGGCTTCTCGGCTGCTCTCGCCGGAGCGGCAAACCCCGAGGTGAGCGCCATAACCGTGACGAAAACCCCCACCAGCCGCCCCATGCGCGCCGTCCTCTCCGCGGAAACCCTCGGAGAGACTACAGGCAGTCACTGTATATGGCTCTGGGTAATGACAAGCTTGGGGCGGATCTTTCAGGAGCCCATCCCGGTCAGCGCTCGATCACGTTCTACTCGTAGTGGTAGCGGGCCTGCAAGACGACGATCTCGTCGTTTGCGGGGAGGTACACCAGACGGTGCTCCTCGGTGATGCGCCGGGACCATGCGCCCGCCAGCGCGTACTTCAGCGGCTCGGGCTTGCCGATTCCCTCGAAGGGGTCGCGCAGTGCGTCCTCGATGAGCCGGTTGATCCTTTTGAGGATCTGCGGGTCTGCGGTCTGCCAGTGGACATAGTCTTCCCAGCTCTGACTTGTGAAGGCGACCTTCACCGGGAGAGCTCGTCATCCAGCAGTTCGTGCGGCTCGTGGCCTCCCTCGACCGCTTCTCGGTACGACTCGATCAGACGGCGGGCATTGGCGGGGGAGCGCAGCAGGTAGGCGGTCTCACGAAGGGCTTCGTACTCTTCCGCGGCCACCAGGTAGGCGTTTCCGCTCTTGGAGACGATCTCCACGGCTGTGCGGTCGTTGTTGACCTCTTCGATGAGAGGGAAGAGGCGACGGCGCGCCTCGCTGGCGGTGATGGACATGGCCTTCCCTTCGAGTGGTACAACTTTATGGTACCACTCGAAGGCGATCAGCACTCGATCACGTTGACGGCCAGGCCGCCGCGTGAGGTCTCCTTGTACTTGTCCAGCATGTCCCGTCCCGTGTCTCTCATCGTTTTGATCGCCTTGTCCAAGGAGACGAAGTGGCGGCCGTCGCCGTGGAGGGCCATGCGGGCCGCCGTGATCGCCTTGGCGGAGGCCAGGGCGTTGCGTTCGATGCACGGGATCTGCACCAGGCCGCCGATCGGGTCGCAGGTCAGCCCCAGGTTGTGTTCGATGCCGATCTCGGCGGCGTTCTCCACCTGCTCGGGGGTGCCCCCGAGGACCTCGGTGAGTGCGGCGGAGGCCATCGAGCAGGCCGAGCCGACCTCGCCCTGACAGCCCACCTCCGCGCCCGAGATCGAGGCGTTCTCCTTGAACAGCACGCCGATCGCGCCGGCCGTGAGGAGGAAGCGGACCACGCCCTCGTCGTCGGCGTGCGGGACGAAACGGTCGTAGTAGGTCAGGACGGCGGGGATGATGCCGGCGGCGCCGTTGGTGGGGGCGGTGACGATCCGGCCGCCGGCGGCGTTCTCCTCGTTGACCGCCAGCGCGAACAACATCACCCAGTCCATGGCCTGCAGCGGGTCCTTCTCGGAGTGTTCCGAGCGCAGGCGGCGGTGCATCTGGTTGGCGCGGCGCTTGACCTTCAGGCCGCCGGGCAGGACGCCCTCCTTGGAGATGCCACGGCGCACGCACTCGGACATGACGTGCCACAGGTGCAGGAGGCCCTGGCGGATCTGCTCCTCGTCGCGGCCGAAGGCGCGCTCGTTCTCCAGCATCAGGGCGGAGATCGACAGGCCCGTGTTGGAGCAGTGCTTGAGCAGCTCCTCGCCGGTGGTGAAGGGGTAGGGCAGCACGGTGTCGTCGGGCTTGATGCGGTCGGCGCCGGTGGCCTTCTCGTCCACGACGAAGCCGCCGCCGACCGAGAAGTAGACCTTTTCCCGCAGTTGCTCCCCCGAGTCCGTGTACGCGGTGAAGCGCATGCCGTTCGGATGCTCGGGGAGGGAGATCTTGCGTTCGAAGACGAGGTGCTCGCCCACGACGAAGGGGATCTCCCGGGCGCCGTACAGCTTGACGGTGCCCGACTCGCGCATCGCGGCGATGCGGGCGTCCACGGTGTCCACGTCCACCAGCTCGGGCTTCTCGCCTGACAGGCCGAGCAGGACCGCCTTGTCGCTGCCGTGGCCCTTGCCGGTCAGGCCGAGCGAGCCGTACAGGATGGCCTCCACGCGCGCCACCCGCTCCAGCAGGCCGTCCTCGTGCAGGCCGCGCACGAACTTGTGCGCGGCGGCCATCGGGCCGCCCGTGTGGGAGCTCGACGGGCCGATGCCGATCTTGAAGAGGTCGAAGACGCTGATCGCCATTGATGTGCGCCCTTCATGAGAGGCCGGGGCCCGGGTGGGGCCCCGGCGGGTACGTCAGGATTCGCTCGAGGTGAGCGCCGTGTACTCCTCCGGCGAGAGCAGGTCCTCGGCGTCGCCTGCCATACGGATCTTGAACATCCAGCCGTCGCCATAGGGGTCGCCGTTGACGATGCTCGGGTCGTCCGCGACGGCCTGGTTCACCTCGACGATCTCGCCGCCGACGGGCGCGTAGATCTCGTTCACGGACTTGGTCGACTCCACCTCACCGACGGAGTCCCCCCGCTCGACGCTCGCCCCGACCTCGGGGAGCTGCACGAAGACCACGTCACCGAGGGACGCGGCGGCGAAGGCCGTCACGCCGACGGTCACGGTAATGCCGTCGTCGAGGCCGGCCACCCACTCGTGCTCCTTGGTGTAGCTCAGCTCTTCAGGGATGCTCATGCTCACTTGTTCCTCCTGTAAAAGGGCAGCTCAACCAGGTCCATAGGTTCATGGCTGCCCCGGATGTCCACAGCCAGGCCTGAATCGACGCCCGCGTCCACGTACGCCATCGCGATGGGCTTTCCCAGGCTCTGGGAGGGCGCACCGCTGGTGACCTCGCCGACGACGACGCCGTCCTTGGTGACCGGGTAACCGTGGCGCGGCACCCGGCGGGTCCGCGCGACCAGGCCGACGAGCCGGCGTCGCGGCGGGTCGTCCTTGACCGCCTCGAGCGCCGACCTGCCGACGAAGTCACCCGGCTTGTCGAATTTCACCACCCTGCCCAGCCCCGCGTCGAACGGGGTGAGCTCCGCGCTCAGCTCGTTGCCGTACAGCGGCATGCCGGCCTCCAGCCTGAGCGTGTCGCGGCTGGACAGGCCCGCCGGCCTGAGCCCGTGCGGCTCACCGGCCGCCATGAGCGCGTGCCAGAGCGGCACCGCGTCCTGGTTCGCGACGAACAGCTCGAACCCGTCCTCACCGGTGTAGCCGGTACGGGCGATGAGCGCCCGCCGCCCGTCCACCACGCCGGGCAGGCCCGCGTAGTACTTGAGCCCGCCGAGGTCGGCGTCGGTGAGCGTGGCGAGGATCTCCTGCGAGCGGGGTCCCTGGACGGCGATCAGCGCGTACTGGTCGGAGCGGTCCTCGACGACCACGTCGTACGACTTCGCGCGATCGAGCAGCTCGGCGGCGACCTTCCGGTAGTTCGAGGCGTTGGCCACGACCATGAACTCCTCGTCCCCGAGCCGGTAGACGATGAGGTCGTCGAGCACCCCGCCGCGCTCGTTCACGATCATGGTGTACCTGGCGCGCCCGGGTGCCAGCGCGGACAGGTGGCCGACCAGGGCGTGGTCCAGCGCCTGGCCCGCCTGCGGCCCAGTCAGGAAGATCTCACCCATGTGCGAGAGGTCGAAGAGCCCGGCCGCCTCGCGGACGGCCCTGTGCTCCGCCGACTCGCTGCCGTAGCGCAGCGGCATGAGCCAACCGGCGAAGTCGGTGAGCGTGGCGCCGAGGTCCTCGTGGACGTCTCGTAGCGGTGTCGGTCGGGACATATGTCGCACCTCAGGACAGGAGTGGATGCCAGCATCCTCCCCCTCTGTCATGGATGCCTGAGAGCTTCACCCGACTTTTTGGCCGGACTTTCACCTTCGGCGAGGCCCCGCAGGCCTGCTTTCCAGAGGACACCTCGGCCGCGCGGTCCTTTGCCTTGAGAGGTTCGCGGGGAGGGCTTGCTCCTTCAGGGGCCCTGACCGGCTGCCAGGACACTCTCCCGCACGGATTCGTCGGTGATGTCCGCCAGCCTAGTGCTGTTACGGGTGTGTTGTCGCGTCGCGGGCGGGGTGAACCATTGCGGGCGCGCTGACGTCTTTGAGATATGCGTCGGTTGGCGATAGTGGTGGCGTTGTCCGCCGTTGCGTCCTGCGGTACGGAAGTGGCCCGCCCGCCCGAGCCGATCCGCTACACGGCGAGCATTCCCGTGCTCGAAGGTGACGGGCACGGGCCGCAGTTGTGCCCTGTGCTCATGACCTCGGACCCGCCCCAATGCCACGGCCCCGACGTCCTGGGCTGGGACTGGAGCAAGGTCGAGCACGAGTCGGAGCGCGGAGTGAAGTGGGGCACCTACCGGGTGACGGGCACCTGGGACGGTGCCCGGCTGACGCTGACTGAGCCGCCGGGCGAGCCGGACGAGCGGAAGCCGCCGAAGGAGGACGGGCTCGGGCTCGACACCCCGTGCCCCGCTCCCGAAGGCGGCTGGCGGGTCCTCGACCCGGCGCGGACCACGGAGAAGACCATGAACAGGGCGCTTGAGCGGGCGAGGACCGCCGACGACTTCGCCGGGGCCTGGCTCGACCGGCTGGCCCCGATGCCGCCGCACCCCGAGGAGCAGATGGAGGTCGACGCCGAGTCATATGTGATCAATCTGCGTTTCACCGGTGACCTGGCGGAGCGAGAGGGGTGGATTCGTGAGGTGTGGGGTGGCGCGCTGTGCATCACCGCCGGGCAGCGCACCGAGGCCGAAATGCTCGCCATCCAGCGGCGCCTGGAGGGGGTGAAGGACGCCGGCATCGTCTCGACCTCGGCCAATCCCATCACGGGCAAGGTCGTGATCGGCGTCTGGGTGGCCGACGACGGCGTGCGCGGCAGGCTGGAGGGCGAATACGGCGCGGACGCCATCACGGTCGAAGGGAGGCTCCAGCCGGTCGGGTGAGCGTTCAGCAGGCCCGTACGAGCGCCTCGAACAACGCGGAGTCCTCATTCACCTCCGGATGCCACTGCACGGCCATGGTGAACGTACCCGAGGCGTCCGCCTCCACGGCCTCGATCGTGCCGTCCCCGGTGGCAGCCGTGACGGTCAGGCCGGGGGCGAGGCGGTCCACGGACTGGTGGTGGTAGTGGGCGACCGTCACCGGATCCTCGCCAAGCGCCTTGGACAGGCGGGTGCCGGGGGCCGGGCTGACCGGGAGCCGTCCGAAGAGGCCGGGGCCCGGGCAGTGGTCGGTGGTGCCGACCACGTCGGGCAGGTGCTGGTGGAGGGTGCCGCCGAGGGTCACGTTGAGCACCTGGAGGCCACGGCAGATGCCCAGGTAGGGGAGGTCGGCGTCGAGTGCCGCCGCCAGGAGGGCGAACTCGGCCTCATCGCGAAATTTCCGGACATAGCCGCTGCGTTCGTGCGGCTCCGCGCCGTACCTGGCCGGATCTATGTCACCGCCACCGGCCAGGATCAGGCCGTCCAGCCGCCCGACCAGCTCGGCGGGCGCGCCGGCCGGCGGCAGCAGGACGGGCTGGCCGCCGGCGCGCACGACGTGCTCCACGTACGCGTGCGGCAGCAGCGACGCGGCCGTGTCCTGCCACACCGTGAACGAGGCGGACTCGACGTAGCAGGTGATGCCGATGACGGGACGACGCATGACCTGCCCCCTACAGCGGCGTGACGTAGGCGCCGGAGATGCCGCCGTCCACGAGGAACTCGCTGGCCGTGATGAACGAGGCGTCGTCGCTGGCCAGGAACGCCACCGCCGCCGCGATCTCCGACGCCTCGGCGAAGCGGCCCAGGGGCACGTGCACCAGCCGTCGTTGCGCCCGCTCGGGGTCCTTGGCGAACAACTCCCGCAGCAGCGGCGTGTCCACGGGACCCGGGCACAGGGCGTTGACCCTGATGCCCTCCCTGGCGAACTGCACGCCCAGCTCCCGCGACATCGCCAGCACCCCGCCCTTGGAGGCGGTGTAGGAGATCTGCGAGGTGGCCGAGCCCATGACGGCCACGAAGGAGGCGACGTTGATGATCGAGCCCTTGCCCCGGCGCCGCATGTGCGGGATGGCGTGCTTGCAGCACAGGTAGACGCTGGTCAGGTTCACCTCCTGGACGCGCCGCCAGGCGTCGATGCCGGTTTCCAGGATCGAGTCGTCGTCGGGCGGCGAGATGCCGGCGTTGTTGAAGGCGATGTCCACGCCGCCGTAGGTGTCGCAGGCCGTCTGGAACATCCTGACGACGTCATCCTCGCTGGTCACGTCGGCCCTGACGAACAGGCCGCCGACCTCGTTGGCGGCCTTGACGCCCGCCTCCTCGTCGATGTCCGCGCAGACCACCTTCGCGCCCTCCTCGGCGAAGCGCCGGGCCGTGGCCAGCCCGATCCCCCCGGCCGCGCCGGTGATGACCGCCACCCGATCCTGCAACCGCTGCATATCCCACTCACTCCGTCGAAATGAAGACGTTCTTGGTCTCGGTGAAAGCCGCGAGCGCGTCAGGGCCGAGTTCCCTGCCGAGGCCGGACTGTTTGAAGCCGCCGAACGGGGTCCAGTAGCGCACGGAGGAGTGGGAGTTGACCGACAGGGCGCCCGCCTCCACGGCCCTGGCCACGCGCAGCGCCCGCCCGACGTCACGGGTCCAGATCGAGCCGCTCAGCCCGTACGGGGTGTCGTTCGCGATCCGTACGGCCTGCGCCTCGTCCTCGAACCTGACCACCGACACGACGGGACCGAAGATCTCCTCGGTGAACGCCCGGTCGGTGAGCTCGGGGGTCAGCACGGTCGGCGGGAACCAGTAGCCCTTGCCCCGGGGGCAGTCGCCTTGCAGGTGGGGTGTGCCCTCGACGAAGCCGCGCACTCGGTCCAGATGCTCGGCGCTGATCAGCGGGCCCATCTCGGTGGCCTCGTCGAGGGGGTCGCCGACCACGACGCCGCGTACGGCCTTGGTGAGGCGGTGCATGAACTCGTCGTACACGCCGGCCTGGACGAGGATCCGCGACCTGGCGCAGCAGTCCTGCCCGGCGTTGTCGAAGACCGCATAGGGCGCGGTTTTCGCCGCTTTTTCGAGATCGGCGTCGGCGAAGACGATATTTGCGGACTTGCCGCCCAGCTCCAGCGTCACCCGCTTGACCTGCCGCCCCGCTTCGGCGGCGATCTCCTTGCCCACCTCGGTCGAGCCGGTGAACACGATCTTGGCCACGTCCGGATGCCTGACCAGATGGGCCCCCGCGACCTCCCCTGCCCCAGGCAGAACCTGGAGCACCCCCTCGGGGAGGCCCGCCGCCAGGGCCAGCTCGGCCAGCCTCAGCGCGGTCAGCGGAGTCCATTCGGCCGGCTTGACGATCACGGTGTTACCCGCCGCCAGAGCCGGTGCGACCCCCCACATCATGATCACCATCGGGAAGTTCCACGGCACGATGATCCCGACGACGCCCAGGGGCTCCTGGAACGTCACGTCCACGCCGCCGGGCACCGGGATCTGCCTGCCGTGGTTACGTTCGGGGGCTCCGGCGTAGAAGTGCAGCACGTCGCGTACGTTGCCGGCCTCCCACCTGGCGTTGCCGATCGTGTGCCCGGCGTTGGCCAGCTCCAGCCGCGCCAGTTCCTCGCCGTGGGAGTCCACCAGGTCGGCGAACCGGCGCAGCAGCCGCGCCCGGTCGCCCGGCGCCACCTCGCGCCAGGCCGCCTGCGCCTTCCTGGCACGCTCCACGGCCCGGTCGACCTCGGCCGGGCCGGCGAGCTCGACCTCGGCGATGACCTCTTCTGTGGCCGGATTGACGATCTTCATGACCTACATCCGCTCGAATCCACGGAACATCTCCCAGTCCGTCACCGCCGCGTCGAACGCGGCCAGCTCCACCCGCGCGTTGTTCGCGTAATGCGCCACCACGTCGTCGCCGAACGCCTCGCGGGCCTGCTTCGAGCCCTCGAACAGGGCGAGCGCGTCCCGCAGCGTGTGCGGCACCGTCTCGGCCCCCGAGGTGTAGGCGTTGCCGCCGTACGGGTCCTCCAGCGGCAGTTCGGCGTCGATGCCGTGCAGCCCGGCCGCGATCAGCGCCGACACCGCCAGGTACGGGTTCACGTCGCCGCCGGGCACCCGGTTCTCCACGCGCAACGAGCTTCCGTGGCCGACCAGCCGCAGCGAGCAGGTGCGGTTGTCCACGCCCCACTTGACGGCCGTGGGCGCGAAGCTGCCGGGGACATAACGCTTGTAGGAGTTGATGTTGGGCGCGTACATGAGGGTCAGCTCGCGCATGAGGGCGAGCTGACCCGCGATGAAGCGGGCGCCCAGCGGAGAGAGCCCGTACGGCCCCTCGCCCGCCATCACCAGATCACCATCCGCGCCACGGAGGGAGATGTGGATGTGGCAGGAGTTGCCCTCGCGCTGGTTCGGCTTGGCCATGAACGTGATCGACCTGCCCTCCTGGGCGGCGATCTCCTTGGCGCCGGTCTTGTAGATGACGTGGTTGTCGCAGGTCCGCAGCGCCTCGTCGTAGCGGAAGGCGATCTCGTGCTGGCCCAGGTTGCACTCGCCCTTGGCCGACTCGACGTACAGGCCCGCGCCCTCCATGCCGCGCCTGATCCGCCGCAGCAGCGGCTCGACGCGGGCCGTGCCCAGCAGCGAGTAGTCCACGTTGTACAGGTTGGCCGGCTCCAGGTCGCGGTAGGCGCGCTTCCAGGCGTCCTCGTAGCTGTCGTCGTAGACGCAGAACTCCAGCTCCGTGCCCACGTACGCGGCCAGCCCGCGTTCGGCGAGACGGGCGAGCTGCCGGCGCAGGATCTGGCGGGGCGAGGCCACCACGTCGCCGCCGCCCTCCCAGGCCAGATCGGCCATCAGCATCGCGGTCCCCTCGTGCCAGGGCACCCGGCGCAGTGTCGCCAGGTCGGGCTTCATCACGAAGTCCCCGTACCCCCGCTCCCAGGAGGACATCGCATAACCGGGGACGGTGTTCATGTCCACGTCCACCGCCAGCAGGTAGTTGCACCCCTCGGAGCCGTGGTGCAGCACCTCGTTCAGGAAATAGCGCGCCGACAGTCTCTTGCCCTGAAGTCTTCCCTGCATGTCGGCGATCGCGAGGAGCACGGTGTCGATCCGGCCGGCCGCCACGTCGTCGCGCAATTCGGCGACGGAAAGGTACCCGGTGCTTCCTCGATCGTCCACGCTACGCAGCTCCGATCTGGCCTGAGGCGCTTTCCCGTTGATTGGGCTAGTCTCAGACCATTGATGTGTATGGCGGGATCGCTTGTCAAGACCTGAGGACACGTTGGACGAGTCGGCACGATTGATGACGGTGTTGCGCCCGGTCAGGGCGGGCAACGCCTTCGAGGAGACCGTGGAACGGCTGCTCCAGGCGATCAAGCTGGGCGTCGTCGCCCCCGGCGACAAACTCCCGCCCGAGCGGGAGCTGGCCGTCCAGCTCGGCATCAGCAGGGTGACGCTGCGCGAGGCCATCCGCGCGTTGTCGGAGTCGGGCTATCTCGACGTACGCCGGGGGCGCTACGGAGGCGCGTTCGTCACCTACGTGCCGCCCAGGCCGGATCCCGGCGACCTGCGTCAGGCGGTTAAGGAGATGGGCAGGGCGGAACTCGCCGACGCGCTCACCTTCCGGCTGGCGGTGGAGTGCGGCGCGGCCGAGGTCCTGGCGGCGACCGAGTTGTCGCAGGAACAGCGGGCCCTGCTCACCCGCAGGCTCGCGGACCTGAACCGGGCGGGGCTGGAGGACTACCGGCGCCTCGACACGGCCTTCCACCTGTCCATCGCGGAGCTGACCGGCTCCAACCTGCTCGCCACCACCTGCGCCGACGCCCGCTCCCGGGTGAGCGACCTGCTCAACGCCATCCCGATGCTCCAGGTCAACCTGGACCACGCCGCCGTGCAGCACCGCGCCATCGTGGACGCCATCCTCGCCGGGGACCCGGACGCGGCCAGGCGGGCGGTGGCGGAGCACCTGGAGGGCACGGCCGCACTGTTACGGGCATTCCTGTCCTGACGTGGGCATGCCGCCGAAAACGTCCCGGCGGCTCGTACCATCGAATTCAGGGCTATGGGGAACTGGTTTCAGCAAAGCATCGTCGCCACAGGACGGCTTCCGCTGTTCTGCTACTTCGTCATGCTCATCGCGGCCTTCATCGCCACCCGCATCAACGTGCGCCTGATCAGGGCGAAGATCGGCTGGTTCCGCAACATCAACGTGGGGGAGATGCACATCCACCACGTGGTCTTTGGCGTGGTGCTGATGTTAGTCGGCGGCGTCACGCTCATCGTCTCGCCGGAGTCGCAGATCGGCACCGCCGTCGCGGCCTCCGTGTTCGGGGTCGGCTCCGCGCTGGTGCTGGACGAGTTCGCGCTGATCCTGCACCTGCACGACGTGTACTGGGAGGAGGAGGGGCGGACCTCGGTGGACGCGGTCTTCATCGCGGTCGCCGTGACCGGCCTGCTCCTCATGGGGCTGCGTCCTCTGACGTGGAACTACGGCCCCCCGGTCAACCCCGCCGCGCTGATCGTGGGCAACCTGCTGCTCGCCGTCGTCACCCTGCTGAAGGGCAAGATCTGGACGGGGATGGCGGGGCTGTTCGTGCCGCCCATGCTGGTGGTGGGCGCGCTGCGGCTGGCGCGGCCCGGGTCGCCGTGGGCGCACTGGTTCTTCGCCAAGAAGTCGCCGCGCAAGATGGCCAGGGCCATTCACCGGGAGGAGCGGTGGCGGCGGCCGGTCATCAAGGCCAAGATCGCCTTCCAGGAGTTCCTGTCCGGGCGGCACGACCTGCCGTCCACCAGGCGGGGGCGTCGGCACGGCTAAGAGCGCTTTCCGAAGGTTCTGATGAACTGGACGATTCCGATCACCGCTCCGGTGACGACTATCAGGGCTCCTGCGCTGGTGTTGAACGCGGCCACCCCGTCCGCGCCGAGCGCCTGGAGGATAATCCAGCACAGAAGCGCCGCAATTGCCCCCAGGGCCAGCGACAGCGCGGCAATGAGCATTCCCATCTCGCACCTCCATGGGTGGAATGTAGGGGCTAGATACCCGCAGGGGTGGTCCCGGTAAAAGGAAAAGCGGCTATGACCTGCGTAAACTCTGTCGAGGGCGACAAATGAGCAAGCGTCCTGCCCGGGGTTCCGGTCAGGACGCTGGCACTCGGAAACTCCTACAGGGCGGTCACGGAACGCAGGGCCAAACCCGTGCCCAGGAGGACGACCATGGCGGCCGTGCCCAGCGGGGCCAGGCCCGAGATCCTGGCGGCCAGGCGGCGGCCGGCCGAGGCGCGCTCCTCCAGGCGGTCCACCAGCTTGACCAGGAGCAGGCCGGTGATCGTGAGGGTGGCGGCCATGCCGACGCCGTAGGCGGTCACCAGCGCGACGCCGAACCACGTACGGCCGAGGGCGATCGCGCCGAGCAGCACGATCAGGGCCGAGGGGCTGGGGACGAGGCCGCCCGCGACGCCTAGGCCGATGAGACCGGCCCGCTTGGTGGTGGCGGTGGCGTGCCCGTGGTGGTCGTCTTCCCCGTGCCCATGCCCGTGCCCATGCCCGTGCCCATGCCCGTGCCCATGCCCGTGCCCATGCCCGTGCCCATGCCCGTGCCCGTGCCCGTGCCCATGTCCATGTCCGTGGCCGTGGCCGTGGCCGTGCGGGGAGGGGCGGCGGAGGTTCAGGAGGAGGCGCAGGCCGATGAAGGCGATCAGTGCGCCGCTGGCCACCCCGAGCCAGGCCAGCACCGACTCCCCGGCCAGCGCCGTGAACACCGTCAGCAGCAGGCCCACCACCAGCACCCCGGCCGTGTGCGTGGCCGTCACCGTGGCGCCCACCACCAGCGCGTCGCGCGGCCGGCCACGGCGCCCGGCCAGGTACGCGGCCATGATGGTCTTGCCGTGCCCGGGGATCAGCGCGTGCCCGGCCCCGAGCACCACGGCCAGCCCGACCGCCAGCAGGCCCAGCGGAACCGTCAGCGTGTCCGAGCCGATCAGCCCCGTGAACGTGCGGTCCAGCGCGGCCAGCGCCTCCCCGATCGGGCCGCCGATCCCGATCTCCAGCCCGCCGGACGACGTTCCGCCGGAGGGGGCGCCGGAGCCGGCCGGCAGGCCCAGGGCGGGGCCCGAGACGGTGAAGGTGGCGACGCGCTGGTCGAGCGGGTCGGACAGCAGGTCCTCGGGGTAGGCGCGCAACTCCTGGCTGATGCTGGTCGTGGGCACCGAGGAGCCGGTCAGGCGCATCCCGTCCCCGACGGCGGTGATCTCCCGCCAGCCGATCCTGTCCTGCTCGAACCCGTCGGTGAACCTCACGGCCCCCGAGGCGCGAATTTCGGCCACGAGCCGGCAGGACAGGCGGCTGGTCTCCAGACCCCCCTCACCGGGGGCGTATTCGAAGGCGGAGTCCTGTACCCGCCACGGGACCGTCCTGCCGGCCACCACGAGCCGCTGGGCGGCGGCCAGGGCGGCACAACGGCGGGCGGCGTACTTGGCGTCCACCTCCGGCTTGGCCTGCAGGGTCGGCAACTCGGCCAGATCTACGACGGCGAGATTGCGCACCTGCGAGGCCGAGACCCGCAGGCCGTTGTAGTGGTTGACGGTGAACCGCCCGAGCGGGTGCATGGCGGTGCCCCGGTGTGCTTGGGCGGCGGTGCCGCTGCGTACTTGGGCGGCGGTGCCGCTGTGTGCTTGGGCGGCGGTGCCGCTGTGTGCTTGGGCGGCGGTGCCCAGGCCGATGCTCGCGCACAGTGACAGCAGCAGGCCCGCCAGAGCGGACAGCAGGCCGAGCCGGAGCAGTCTCATGAGAACCTCGCCAGTGCGGGCAGCGTCGGGTCGAATCCTGGATCCACCCGCACGGAACGGCCGAGGGCCTGCTCGATCTTGGCGCGGTGGTAGGCCAGCAGCGGGTTCTGCCAGCCGGTGGCGGTGGCCTTCTCCGCGTACGTCAGCGCCTCGCCCGGCTCGCCCGCCTTGTACAGCGCCCAGGCCAGGGCGTCGGCGGCGACGAGGTTCGGGTTGCGGGCGTACTCGGCCCTGGCGTACTTGACGGCCAGCTCCGGGTCGCCGTGGTCGGCCTCGAACTCGGCCCACATCAGGTCCTCGCGCACGCCCGCCGCCTCGAAGAGCTTGCGCTGGGCCTGGAGCAGCGTCCAGTCGGCCGGCTTGCCCGCCTTGATCCGGGTCTCGCCCTGCTCGACGAGGTACTGGGGCAGGGGCAGCCGCTGCACGACGCGGTCGTACAGGTCGAGCGCCTCGGTGAGTCGGCCGTCGAGCGCCGCCGTCCTGGCCTGGCCCGCGAGGGCGGGCGTGTAGGCGGGGTAGGCCCGCAGGGAGCCGGCGTACCAGTCGGCGGCCGTCTTCAGGTCGCCCGCGTGCAGGGCCAGCTCGCCCAGGTAGTAGCGGACGTAGGCGAGATCGGCGGGCGTGTAGGCGTCGTCCTGCGCGTACTCCAGGTACCTGCGTGCCCCGTCGCGGTCGCCGCGCAGCTCCGCGGCGTAGGAGGCGCGGGCGAAGGCCGGCACGCCGGGGTGCAGGTCCATCATCTTGTCGATGGCCCGCTGGGCCTCGGCCAGCTCCCCGAGCTGCGTCCTGGCGTCGGCCAGCACCCCGTGGGCCGCGACGCCGTACGGGTTGGCGTCGATGGCGCGCTGGGCCAGCCGGGCCGCCTCGGCGAACTCGTGGCGACCGGCGGCCAGCGCCGCCTGGCCGGTCAGCACCGCGTCGTCGCGGTCGTTGAGCCTGGTGGCCGTGGCGAGCGCGCCTTCCGCCTTGGTGTAGTACGACGGGTCGCCGGTGACCCTGGCCTGGTCCACGTACCGGGAGCCGAGCTCGGCCCAGCCGCGGTAGTCGCCGGGCAGGCGCTTGAGCCGCTCCTGCAGCGTCTCGCGGCCCGCGGCGTTCGCCGCCGGGTCGGGCGCGGGCGTGGCCGCGAAGGAGAAGATCGTGAAGAGCATCGCGCAGATGAGGGCGATGCCGGCGAATAGCGCGAAGACACGCATGTGCGAAGGCTCCAGAGCTGGATGTGGGGACGGCCGGCCGTGACGGGGAGCACGGCCGGCCGGCCCTTTCTCGGTCGGCGGCAGACGATGGGAGACGGGTGGTCTGCCGCCGGGGAGGACCGTCCGGTTTGGAGAGGGAACCGGCCGGCCAGGAGCGTTAGTTCTGGTTCACTGCCTTGTTGCTGGGCAGCGGGATGTACGGGAACGTCTGGCCGAAGGCCTTGTCGTTCTTGTCCACCTTGTCCGTCAGGCCGGGCACCAGCTTGCCGCTCTGCGCGGCGCCGGCCACGGCCTGCAGTTCGATGTCCACGACGTCGTCGGGGAGCCGGCGGCCGTTCGGGAAGCCCTGCAGGTCGCCGCCGAGGACGCCGAGCCTGTTCGGGTCCTTGGTGACCGGGATGGACATGTTCAGCCGCAGCTGCTCGGAGGCGCGCTGCTTGCCGGCGTCCTTATTGAGCGACTGAGCGTTCAGGTCGGCCGCGATCGGGCCGTTGTTCTTGGCGATGCCGCTCAGGAAGATCTGGACCAGGTCCTTACGCGGCGTCGCGGGCGCCTTGATGCCGTAGATGGCTTCGAGGAGCCTGGCCACCTCAGGGTCGGTGACCCGGTTGACCAGGGCCTGGACGTCGGCGTCCTTCGACGGGTCGAGGGCGTTGAAGGCGTCCTTCATGCCGGCGGCCGCCACCAGCTCGTTCACCAGCGGGTTGCACAGGCGGGAGACCTGCACGAACGAGCTGCCGTTGAACTTGTCGGTGGTGGAGCAGACGCCGATCACGGGGTTGCGCTTGGCGTCGCCCTTGAGCGCCACCTCGGACTGCGGCACCTGGAGCGCCACAGTGTTGGTGTTGTAGCCCTTGAGGGTGTCCTGGCCGACCTCGGACAGGTCGCCTCCGTAAAGGAGGTCGAAGACGCGCAGGTCGAGGAAGAACGCCTCGTCCGACTGTCCGGCGAAGGTCTTGCCGCCGCCGGCCAGGCTCTTGATGGACTGGTTGCGCAGCGTGTTGTAGTCGGGCATGGAGGCGGCGCCGACGTTGCTGGGCGCGACGATGCCGTCGCTGACCAGGGTCTTGGTTCCGCTGGGCGTGATCCGCTTGAGCGTGTAGCGCTGGCGGAAGAGCAGGTTGGGGTCGTCGAGCGAGGTGACGGGCCCGTTGTTGTACAGGAACGTGGTGTTGCCGCGCTTGTCCTCGTTGCGGAAGACCCACTGGTAGGTGATGTCCGTCTTGGAGTCACCGTCGTTGTCGATCTTTATGTTGTAACGCGACTTGGTGGCCCACGGGTAGAAGTTCGGGCCGCCGTTGGGCTCCTCCAGCGGGATCCAGTTCGCGATCAAGGTCACGGTGTCGGCTTTGTCGGGGCTGACGAACGCGTACACGTCCGTGTTGTCGTGCTGCGGGTCGCCGGAGATCATCGGGGCCTCGCGGTGCGAGGAGGCGATGCCGGAATCCGTCCGCAGCACGGCCATCGACGAAGCGGCGACCGCTACGGCGACACCAAGCCCGACTAGAGCGCGCCGGTTGATCCGGAGCTCCATGTTCGGTCCTTTCGGGAAGGGCTGATCGTGACTACGAGGTTCCGGCCGGATGCCTCGACGCCCTATTCGTCCGTGGGCCGCGCCCGGATGTCGGTCTCCTCCTTGAGAATGAGGGTCAACCAAAGTTGACATACTAAGGTCGTCAATTTAAGTTGACGTAGTCCGGGCGGTGCGGATCGTGCGGTCCCGTTCGTTGCAGATAAGTCGAGAAATGTCGTGAAAGGGGATCTGGTGATCAAGGAGCTGCTCGGCTACGTCCGCGCGCACCGGAAAGTCCTCATCCTGGGCGGCTTACTGAGCCTGGTCGGCTCGGCCGCGGGCCTCGCCATGCCGTTGCTGGCCAAGTACGTGGTCGACGCCTTCGGCCAGAACCGCTCGATGGCCGAGCCACTGCTCTGGCTGGCCGTGGCGGTGCTGGTCGGTGCGGTCGTCTCGGCCGGGGGAAGCTATCTGATGGAGCGCACGGGCGAGGGCATCGTGCTCGGCGCCCGGCGTGGGCTCGTGGACCGGATGTTGCGGCTCAGGGTCGCCGACGTGGACCGGCTCAAGCCGGGCGACCTGCAGTCGCGGGTGACCGGCGACACGACGTTGTTGCGCGCGGTGCTGACGAACGGCATCGTGGACTCGGTCAGCTCGGCGTTCATGCTGGTCGGCGCGATCGTCCTGATGGTGGCCATGGACGGCGTGCTGCTGCTGATGACGCTGCTCGTCCTGGTGGTGATCGGCGGGCTGGTCGCGCTCATCATGCCGAGGATCCAGCGGGCGCAGACGCACGCCCAGGAGGCCGTGGGCGAGATGGGCGCGGTGCTGGACCGGGCGCTGCAGGCGTACCGGACGGTCAAGGCCAGCGGTGCGGAGGAGCGGGAGATCGCGGTGGTCGGCGAGGCCGCGACGCGCGCCCGCGACCGGGGACTGCAGGTCGCCGGCTGGACGTCGCTCGCGGGGGTGGCGTCGTGGATGGCCGTGCAGATCGCGTTCCTGGCCGTGCTGGGCGTGGGCGGGGCCAGGGTCGCCTCGGGCACCCTGGAGGTGTCCTCGCTGATCGCGTTCCTGCTGTACCTGTTCTACCTCGTGCCGCCGATCGGGCAACTCGTCCAGGGCGGCGTGCAGTTGCAGCAGGGGCTGGCCGCGCTGAAGCGGATCAAGGAGATCGAGGACCTGCCGGCCGAGCCGGTCAGCGTCCCCGCACGGCAGGACGGCGTGCCGGTCGGGGTGACGTTCCAGGACGTGGTGTTCAGGTACGGCGACGACCGGCCCGTCGTGCACGACGGCGTCAGCTTCGAGGTGCCGGCCGGTGGGCTGACCGCGCTGGTCGGGCCATCGGGAGCGGGCAAGTCCACGGTGTTCGCGCTGCTCGAACGCTTCTACGAGCACCAGGACGGCCGGATCGAGATCGGCGGCAGGGACATCCGCGACTGGCCGCTCGGCGAGCTGCGGGCCGCGCTCGGCTACGTCGAGCAGGACGCCCCCGTGCTGGCCGGCACCCTCAGGGAGAACCTGGTCTTCGCCGCCAGGGACGCGACGGAGGAGGAAGTGCACCGCGCGATCGCGCGTACCAGGCTCGACGACCTGGTGGCGCGGCTGCCCGAGGGGCTGGAGACGGCGGTCGGGCACCGCGGCGTGTTGTTGTCGGGCGGCGAGCGCCAGCGCGTGGCCATCGCCAGGGCGCTGCTGCGCAAGCCCAGGCTGCTGCTGCTCGACGAGGCCACCTCGCAGCTCGACGCGGTCAACGAGCTGCGCCTGCGCGAGGTCATCGCCGAGGTCGCCGACGAGACCACGGTGCTGGTCATCGCGCACCGACTGTCCACGGTGACGGGCGCCGACCGGATCGTGGTCATGGAGGCGGGCGGCGTACGGGCGGTGGGCACGCACGACGAGCTGGTCGGCGCGGACGAGCTGTACCGGGAGCTGGCCGCCACGCAATTCCTGGTGAGCTGAGCGAAATCAAGGGCTAGTCTCTTCGTGAATGGGTTCATTCACGAAGGGATCACCCATGAGCAGGACAGTCCGCGCGCCGCGAGGCACCACGATCACCGCGAAGGGCTGGCCGCAGGAGGCCGCGCTGCGCATGCTCCAGAACAACCTGGACCCGGAGGTGGCCGAGCATCCCGACCAGCTGGTCGTCTACGGCGGCTCGGGCCGGGCCGCGCGCGACTGGCCCTCCTTCGACGCGCTGGTCAGGACGCTGACCACGCTGGAGGGCGACGAGACGCTGCTGGTGCAGTCCGGGCGGCCGGTGGGCGTGTTCCGCACCCACGAGTGGGCGCCCAGGGTGCTGATCGCCAACTCCAACCTGGTGCCCGACTGGGCCAACTGGGAGGAGTTCCGGCGGCTGGAGGCGGCTGGGCTGACCATGTACGGCCAGATGACCGCGGGTTCGTGGATCTACATCGGCACCCAGGGCATCCTGCAGGGCACGTACGAGACGTTCGCCGCCGTGGCGGAGAAGAGGTTCGGCGGCTCCCTGGCCGGGACGATCACGCTCACCGCCGGGCTCGGCGGGATGGGCGGCGCCCAGCCCCTGGCCGTCACCATGAACGGCGGCGTGGCCATCTGCGTCGACTGCGACCCCCGCTCGGTCACCCGCCGCATCGAGCACCGCTACCTGGACGTCGAGGCGGCCTCGCTGGAGGAGGCGCTGCGGCTGGCCTACGAGGCCCGCGACGCCCGCAGGCCGCTGTCGATCGGCGTCGTCGGCAACGCCGCCGAGGCCCTGCCCGACCTGCTGGCCCGCGGCGCCGAGATCGACATCGTGACCGACCAGACCTCGGCCCACGACCCGCTGATGTACCTGCCGCTCGGCGTGGCCTTCGAGGACATGGCCGGGGAGCGGGACAAGGACCCGGCCGGCTTCACCGAGCGGGCGCGTACGTCGATGGCGCGGCACGTGGAGGCGATGGTGGGCTTCAAGGACGCGGGCGCGGAGGTGTTCGACTACGGCAACTCCATCAGGGGCGAGGCCAAGCTGGCCGGTTATGAGCGCGCCTTCGACTTCCCCGGGTTCGTGCCCGCCTACATCAGGCCGCTGTTCTGCGCGGGCAAGGGGCCGTTCCGCTGGGCCGCGCTGAGCGGCGACCCGGCCGACATCGCCGCCACCGACCGGGCGATCCTGGAGTTGTTCCCCGAGAACGAGGCCCTGGCCAGGTGGATCAGGAAGGCCGGGGAAAAGGTGCACTTCCAGGGCCTGCCCGCGCGCATCTGCTGGCTGGGCTACGGCGAGCGCGACGTGGCGGGCGAGCGGTTCAACGACATGGTGGCCTCGGGCGAGCTGCAGGCGCCCGTCGTGATCGGCCGCGACCACCTCGACAGCGGCTCGGTCGCCTCCCCCTACCGCGAGACCGAGGCCATGGCCGACGGCTCCGACGCGATCGCCGACTGGCCGCTGCTCAACGCCATGCTCAACACCGCATCGGGCGCCTCCTGGGTGTCCATCCACCACGGCGGCGGGGTCGGCATCGGGCGCTCGATCCACGCGGGCCAGGTGACGGTGGCCGACGGCACCGCGCTGGCCCGCGAGAAGCTCAACCGCGTGCTCACCAACGACCCCGGGACCGGGGTGATGCGGCACGTGGACGCGGGATACGAGGAGGCCGCGCAGGTGGCCGCCGAGAAGGGGGTCCGCGTTCCGATGCGCGAATCCTGAGCGGGTTTGGTATCCGTGGTTGGGATGAGAATGCCGGGTGGGCGGTGTTGGAGGTGGAGTGGCGGACGGATATCACGGTGGGCTCGACGTGCTGCTGGATGGCCGGAGGCTGTCGCCGGTGCAGCGCAGGATCGCGCACTACCTCAACGAGCACCTGGACGAGGCGATCTTCCTGTCCAGCGTGGAGCTGGCCGAGCGGGCCGGGGTCAGCCAGCCGTCCGTGACCAGGTTCGCCATGGTCCTGGGCTTCGCCGGCTATCCGGACCTGCGCCAGGCGTTGCGGCCGCTGGTGCTGGGCGGCGGGGTGGAGGCGCCGCACGAGAGCCTGCTGCGCACCGCCATCGACTGCGAGATCCGTAACCTCGCCCTGGTCAGGGAGCGGCTGACCGCCTTCCCCCTCAAGGAGCTGGGCGAGCAGCTGGCCGCGACCGAGCCGCTGCCCGTGCTGGGGCTGCGCGTCTCGTGCGGCCTGGCCACCACCTTCGCCTACTACGCCCGCCGCATCCATCCCGACGTGCGGCTGCTCACCCACGGCGGCGCCGAACTGGTGGACGGGCTGCACGCGGCCCGCCGGGCAGGGGCCGAGTGGGTGGTGGCCGTGGTGTTGCCGCGCTATCCGGCGGAGGCGCTGCACGCCCTGGAGTACGCGGAGAAGCTCGGGCTGCGCGTGGCCGCCATCACCGACAAGTCCGACTTCCCCGCCGAGATCGTGCTGGACGCGCCCGTGGGCGACCGGCTCGTGTTCGACTCGCACGCGGCTCCGCTGGCCCTGGCCATGGCCCTGGTGGAGGCCATGGCCGACGCGGCACCGCTGCGCACCCAGGCCAGGCTCGACGAGTACGAGCGGATGACCGAGGAGACCGGCACCTTCCTACCCGGCGATCTTCCTTAGCGACCGCATGGACCAGAACGTGGTGAGCACCGCCAGCACGGCGAACAGCCCGAACGCGATCGGGATCGAGGGAGACCCGAGCTGCCCGTAGAACAGCGCTCGCCCCGCCTCGACCGCGTGGTAGAGCGGGTTGACCGGCGCGACGAACCGCATCCAGTCGGGCGCGAACGAGATCGGCACCAGCAGCCCGGCCAGCAGCATGGCCGGCAGCGTGAACAGGTTGATGGTCTGCGACATGCCGTTCTCGTCGCGCACGGTCAGCGCCAGCCCCTGCGACAGTCCCGAGGCGAACAGCCCGGTCGCGGCCATGAGCAGCAGCACCAGCACCAGCTCCACGCCGCCGATCCGCACGCCCATGGCGACGGCCACGATCAGCACCAGGACGGCCTGGGCGACCAGCATGACCATGTCCTTGGCCACCCGGCCGAGCACGATGGCCGGCCGCCAGGCGGGACTGACCGCGTACCGTTCGAGCGAGCCGTTGCGCAGGTCGGCGATCAGGCCGAACCCGGTGAACAACGAACCGAAGACGGCGATCATCATCATCGCCCCCGGGGTGAACATGCGCAGCGCGTCCACCAGCGTGCCGCCCGGCGCCATCGTCTTGAGCAACGGCGCGAACATCAGCAGGTACAACACCGGCTGCATGATGCCGAACAGCGGCCAGATCGGGTTGCTGAAGGACTTCCTGAGCTCGTAGCCGGTGAACAGGGCGACATGGCGGATCATTGGGCCGCTCCGGCGTCGCGGAGGGTACGGCCGGTCTTGGCCAGGAAGACGTCGTCGAGCGTGGAGCGGTCGAGCGCGATCGAGCTTAGCCCGAGCTTGCGCTCCTCCAGCGCCCGCAGCAGGACGGGCAGCATGTGCTCGCCGTCGTCCACGTAGACGCGCAGCAGATCGTCGTCCACCCGGGTCTCGCGGGCCAGCGGCCCGAGCGTCTCGGCGGCCCGCTCGGGCTCCTCCACCCTGAGCGAGATCACGTCGCCGGAGACCTCCCGCTTCAGGTCGCCCGGGGTGCCCTCGGCCACGACCAGGCCGTGGTCCACGATCATCAGCCGGTCGCACAACGCGTCGGCCTCGTCGAGGTAGTGGGTGCTGAGCAACACGCTCGTGCCCTCCTCGCGCAACTGCCTGATGCGTTCCCACAGGTTGGCGCGGTTCTGCGGGTCGAGCCCCGTGGTGGGCTCGTCGAGGAAGAGCAGCGGCGGGTTGTGCACCAGCCCGATCGCGATCGCCACCCGCCGCTTCTGCCCGCCGGACAGCGTACGGCCCGGACGGTCGGCCAGCTCGCCCAGCTCGAAGCGCTCCAGCACCTCATCGGTGGCCCGCTTCGGGTCGGGCAGGCCGTTGATCCTGGCCATCATCATGATCTGGGCCCTGGCGCCGGTGGTGTCCTCCACCCCGCCTTCCTGGCTCACGTAGCCGAGCTTGGTACGGATCGCGGCCGGCTCTTTCAGCAGGTCGTGACCCGCGATCGTGGCGGTGCCCGCGTCGGGGGCGATCAGCGTGGCCAGCATCCTGATCGTGGTGGTCTTGCCCGCGCCGTTCGGCCCGAGCACCCCGAAGATCTCACCCTTCTTCACCTCAAGGTCCACACCACGTACGGCCTCGACGCTCTGGGCGCCCTTCCTGCTCCTGGTGGTGAACGTCTTGTGTAATCCATGTGCCTGAATGATCATTGGGTGGGTCAGCTCCTCTTATGGCAATTCGATGCGCGGCATTGCCTTTTTCACCCAGTCAAGCCGGGCCATCTTGCCATGCGGCGCGGCCGATATCCTCTGCTTTTCCCGGCCGTTCACGGGGCCCGATCACCCGGCCCCCTAGGCTGCCTCTCATGACTGAACGACCGATCGCGCTGGTCACAGGCGCTTCACGGGGCATCGGCGCGGCCGTCGCCCGAGCCTTCGCCCCGACCCACGACGTGCTGCTCGGCGGCCGGGACGAGCGGGCGCTGGCCGAACTGGCGGCCGAGTTGCCCGGCGCGCGGCCCTGGCCGGTGGAGCTGACCCGGGTCACCCCCGCCGACGTGGCGGGCGTCGAGCGGCTCGACGTGCTCGTGCACAGCGCCGGCGTCGGCACGCTGGGCCGGATCGCCGACCAGGGCGCCGACGTGTGGCGGCAGACCATGGAGGTCAACGTCGTCGCGGTCGCCGAGCTGACCCGGCTGCTGCTTCCCGCGCTGCGGCGGGCCGGTGGCCACGTCGTGTGCGTGAACTCCGGATCGGGGCAGCGCGCCTACGCCGAATGGGGCTCCTACGCCGCCAGCAAGTTCGCGCTCAAGGCGTTCGCCGACGCGCTGCGGCACGAGGAGCCCGAGCTCAGGGTCACCACCGTCTACCCGGGCAGGACCGCCACCGACATGCAGCGCGGGATACGTGTCCATGAGGGCGGCGAGTTCGAGCCCGAGAAGTACCTCGTGCCGGAGACGGTGGCGCGGGCGGTGCTGGCCACGGTCACCGCCGGGCCCGACGCCCACCTCACCGAACTGACCCTGCGGCCCAGGGGCGGCTCCGTCTCCTGAATGGATCCATTCATCTACAGTGGGATCCATGCTTGAACCGATCGCGCACATAGGACGAGATCCGCGTACGGGCGGATACCTGCGGGACGCGTGGTCGGCGGCCGACCTGGAGCTGCGCGAGTGGTTCTCGGGCGAGGCCCGGCGGCGCGGGCTCGACCTGCGGGAAGATCGCAACGGCAACCTGTGGGCGTGGTGGGGCTCCCCCTCGCGGGAGCGCCCCGGCGTGGTGACGGGCAGCCACCTGGACTCGGTGCGGCAGGGCGGCGCCTACGACGGGCCACTCGGCGTCGTGTCCGCCTTCGCCGCACTTGACCTGCTCAGGCAGCGGGCCGTGCGGCCGTCCGTCCCGGTGGGCGTGGCCTGCTTCAGCGACGAGGAGGGCGCCAGGTTCGGCGTGCCCTGCATGGGCTCGCGGCTGCTCACCGGGGTGCTCGCGCCGGAGCGGGCGCTCGGGCTGACCGACGACGACGGCGACACGCTGGCCGAGGTCCTGGGGCGGGCCGGACGCGCGCCACGGGAGCTCGGGCGCGACGAGGAGACGCTGGCCACCGTGGGCACCTTCGTCGAACTGCACGTCGAGCAGGGCCGCGGGCTCGTCACCGAGGACCGCCCGGTGGGGGTGGCCGCGGCCATCTGGCCGCACGGGCGGTGGCGCTTCGACTTCCGCGGGCGGGCCGACCACGCGGGCACCACCAGGCTCGCCGACCGGGACGATCCGATGGTGCCCTTCGCCCGCATGGTGCTGGCCGCGCGGGAGGAGGCCGAGCGTCGCGGGGTGGTGGCCACGGTCGGCAAGGTACGCGTCTCGCCCGGCAACGCCAACGCCATCCCCGGCCTGGTCTCGGCCTGGCTCGACGCCCGCGGACCTGCCGAGCGCGACGTACGCGACCTGGTGGCCGAACTCGCCCGCGGAGCCGGAGCGGCTGGTCCCGAGTCGGTCCGGGGCGCGGACGCGGGCGGTGCCGTGGAGGTGCGGGAGGAGTCGTGGACGCCGGTCGTCGATTTCGACGTGGCGCTCAGGGACCGGCTGGCCCGGGTCGCCGGGGGCGACACGCCCGCGCCGATCCTGCCCACGGGCGCCGGCCACGACGCCGGAATCCTGGCCGCGGCGGGCATCCCGAGCGCCATGTTGTTCGTCAGGAACCCCACCGGCGTGTCCCATTCCCCCGGTGAGCACGCCGAGCGGGCAGACTGCGAGGCGGGAGTCGTGGCACTCGCGGACGTGCTGGAGGATCTGTGTCGCTGACCTACTGGTGCGAGCGGGCCCTGCTGCCCGGCGGGCTCGCGGGCGATGTGCTCGTCGAGGTCGAGGGCGCCAGGATCACCCGGATCGAGCAGGGCCCGCCCGGTACGGCGGTGCGCCTGCCGGGCCTGACCGTCCCCGGCCTGGCCAACGCCCACTCCCACGCCTTCCACCGGGCGCTGCGCGGCGTCACGCAGCAGGGCAAAGGCGACTTCTGGACCTGGCGCGAGCAGATGTACGAGGTGGCCGCCCGCCTCGACCCCGACTCCTACCTGCGCCTGGCCACGGCCGTCTACGCCGAGATGGCGCTGGCCGGGGTGACGTGCGTGGGGGAGTTCCACTACCTGCACCACGACCGTGACGGAAGGCCGTACCCCGGCGATCCCAACGTCATGGGCCACGCCCTCATCCGCGCCGCACGGGCGGCCGGCCTGCGCATAGCGCTCCTCGACGCCTGCTACCTCACCGGCGGCCTCGGCTCGCCGCTCTCCGGCGCGCAGCTCCGCTTCAGCGATGGCTCCGCCGAGCGCTGGGCCGTCAGGGCCGAGGCGCTGGCGGCGGCCTACGAAGGACAACACGACGTGGAGATCGGCGCGGCCATCCACTCGGTGCGCGCCGTGCCCGCCGAGCAGATGCCGGTCGTGGCCGACTTCTCCCACCGGCACGCGGCCCCCCTGCACATGCACGTCTCCGAGCAACGGGCCGAGAACGCGGCCTGCGTGGAGATGTACGCGGCCACGCCCGTCCAGGTCCTGCACGAGCGCGGGGCGCTGGGACCGCGCTCGACCGCGGTGCACGCCACGCACCTGACCGACGTGGACATCGAACTGCTCGGCCAGTCGGGCACCTGCGTCTGCATGTGCCCCACCACCGAACGCGACCTCGCCGACGGCATCGGCCCCGCCAGAGCGGTCGCCGACCGCGGCGCGAAGATCACCCTCGGCTCCGACAGCCACGCCGTGATCGACCTGTTCGAGGAGGCCAGGGCGGTGGAGCTGAACGAGCGGCTGCGCACCGAGAAACGCGGCCACTGGAGCGCCGCCGACCTGCTCGCCGCCGCCACCTGCGCCGGCCACACCTCGCTCGGCTTCCCCGACGCGGGCCTGCTCGTGCCCGGCGCGTGGGCGGACCTGGTGTCGGTACGCCTCGACTCCCCGCGCACGGCGGGCGCCTCGGAACTGGAGGCCATCGTGTACGCGGCCACGGCCGCCGACGTGCACTCCGTGGTCTCCGCCGGTCGCCGGGTGGTCGAAGAGGGCCGGCACGTGCTCGGCGACGTCGGCGCCCTGCTGAACGAGGCGATCGCCGACCTGCGATGACGGCCGGGCCGGATGGCGGTCTTGCTGGATGGCGGGATCGGGATGACGGGGCCGGGATGACGGATGAACGGGACGACGGAGGAGCCGCCATGACCACGACGACGCTCATTGACGGGATCGGGCTGCTGTACACCGGCGACCCGGACCGGGAGGAAATCACCAATGCCGCGCTCGTCATCGAGGACGGCCTGATCGCCTGGACAGGCCCAGCCGCCGAGGCCCCGGACGCCGACGAGCGGATGCACGCCGGGGGCCGGGCCGTGATCCCGGGGTTCGTCGACAGCCACGCCCATCTGATCTTCGCCGGTGACCGGACGGCCGAGTTCCAGGCCCGCATGTCGGGCGAGCCGTACACCGGGGGCGGCATCAGGACCACGGTCGAGGCCACCCGCCGGGCGAGCGAGGCGGAGCTGGCCACCCACGCGTTCGCCCTGGTGGAGGAGATGCGCCGGCAGGGCACCACCACCGTGGAGATCAAGAGCGGCTACGGGTTGTCCGTCGCGCACGAGAAGCGTTCGCTGGAGATCGCCACCGCGCTCACCGACGAGACCACCTTCCTGGGGGCGCACGTCGTGCCGGCGGACCTGGACGCCGACTCCTACGTGCGGCTCGTGGCCGGGGACATGCTCGAAGCCTGCGCGCCGTACGCGAAGTGGGTGGATGTGTTCTGCGAGCCGGGCAACGCGTTCGACGGGGACCAGACGCGGGAGATCCTCGCCTCCGGCCTGAAGGCGGGGCTCGGCGCGCGGGTGCACGCCAACCAGCTCACCGAGGGGCCGGGGGTGCGCGTCGCCTGCGAGCTCGGGGCCGCCTCCGCCGACCACTGCACCCACCTGAGCCCGGCGGACGTGGACGCCCTCGCCTCCTCGGAGACGGTGGCGACGCTGCTGCCGGGGGCCGAGTTCTCCACGCGGTCTCCTTATCCCGACGCGCGGCGGCTGATCGACGCGGGCGCGACCGTGGCGCTGGCCACCGACTGCAACCCGGGCTCGTCGTTCACCTCGTCGATGGCGTTCTGCGTGGCGCTGGCCGTGCGGGAGATGCGGATGACGCCGCTGGAGGCGATCAGGGCGGCCACGTACGGCGGGGCACGCGCGCTGCGCCGTACGGACGTAGGCTGGCTGCGGCGCGGGGCCCGCGCGGACCTCGTCATCCTCGACGCTCCCTCCTACGTGCATCTGGCCTATCGACCCGGCGTTCCCCTCGTTCACCAGGTGTTCCACGGCGGTCTCCTCCTTTAGGAGGACATCCAGAACCATCCCGCAGACGTAGTTGTTGAGGGAATCTTTGCTTCTGGCCGGACGTTGGCCGGGTATAGAACGCAGCTGCGGAACGAGGTGCCTGGGGATGGCAAGGCCTACGGGGAGTCGCACGCAGGAGCAGCACGTCGCTGATCGCGATCTGCTGGGGACCTACTTGGCCGAGATCGGCCGGGTCCCGCTGCTCACGGCGGAGGAAGAGGTGGAGCTCGCCAAGCGGATCGAGGCGGGCCTGTTCGCCGAGCAGCTGCTCGACAGCGGGGGCACGGAGCCGCGCATCGGGGATGCGGCCGACGAGGAACTGGAGCGGCTGGCGATTTCCGGCCAGCGGGCCAAGGAGGAGTTCATTCAGGCCAACCTGCGCCTTGTGGTCGCGGTGGCCAGGAAGTATTCGGGCCGGGGGATGCCGCTGATCGACCTGGTCCAGGAGGGGAACCTGGGCCTGGTCCGCGCGGTGGAGAAGTTCGACTACCGCCGGGGGTACAAGTTCTCCACCTACGCCACGTGGTGGATCAGGCAGTCGGTGGGGCGGGCCATTCACGAGCAGGCCCGGCCGGTACGCCTGCCCACGCACGCCGGGGAGCAGATGACCCGGCTGATGCGGGTCCGGCGCGACCTGCTGGCGGAGTTCGACACCGAGCCGACCGACGACGACCTCGCCGGGATCCTCGATCTGCCGATCGAGCGGGTCCGCGAGCTGCGCCGCTGGGCCTCCGACCCGGTCTCGCTCCAGCTCGGGGTGGGCGACGAGGACGAGACCGAGCTCGGTGACATGATCGCCGACGAGACGTGGGCCGATCCCGAGCAGCAGGCCATCGACATCCTGGAGCGCGAGCGCCTGGAGGAGTGGCTGACCGGGCTCGAAGGGGTCACCAGTGAGATGTTGCGCTGGCGTTACGGGCTGGTGGACGGGCGCGAGCACACGCTGACGGAGGTGGGTGAGCGCTACGGCATCGGCCGCGACCGCGCCCGCCGCATCGAACGCGACGCGCTGGCCCGCCTGCGCAAAATGGCCACCGCCGCCGCCTGACCCCCGCCGGAGCAGCGGTCGCGTCGCCTGGCGCGGTCCGGCGCCCGAGCAGCCGTCGTGTCGGCCGGCGCGGTCCGGCGCCTGAGCAGTCGTCATGTCGCCTGGCGCGGTCCGGCACCCGGGCCGCCCGCCGGGGAGCGGTCGTAAGCTCGTCGGCATGCATGTCGAAACGCTGCGCCGCTATCCGGTCAAGTCCATGCTGGGGGAAGAGGTCGGCGAGAGCGGGGTGAGCGAACGCGGCCTCGCGGGGGACCGGGCGCGGGCGGTGCTCGACGTCACGACGGGGAAGATCGCCAGCGCCAAGAACCCCAGGCTCTGGCGCGCGTTGCTGACGATCGAGGGGGCACGCGCGCCGGGCGACGCCGAGCTGTCCGAACTGCTCGGGCGCGAGGTCCGGCTGATCGACGTGCCGCCGGAGGGCGCCGAGTTCGAGCGGTCCGTGCCGGAGCGGGTGCTGGCGGAGGGGATCGAGACCGAGGTCCCCTACACGGTGGGTACGCTCGGCGGCGCCTCTCCCGACGGCACCTTCTTCGACTTCGCCCCCATCCACCTGATCTCCACCTCCGCGATCGAGCGGATCGGCGAGCTCAGCCCGCGCGGTCACGTCGAGGCCCTCCGGTACCGGCCGAACCTGGTGATCTCGACGGACGATGAGGGCTTCGTGGAGAACGCCTGGGTGGGGCGCGACCTGCACGTCGGCGACGACGTGGTGCTGCACGTGCTGGCACCCAGCCCGCGCTGCGCCGTGCCGACGCTGGCACACGGGCCGCTGGACCGGGACGCCGAGGCGCTGCGCACGGTGGCCGGGCACAACCGGATCCCGGTGTTCGACACCGGGCCGCAGGCGTGCGCGGGTGTGTACGCCCGCGTGGCCCGGCCCGGCCTCGTCAGAAAGGGAGACCCGGTCCGGCTGGCCTGACCCCACCCGGCTTCGGCCGACCCGATCCGATCCGGCCGACCCGATCCCACCCGATCCGGCCGGCCTGACTCGACCCGGTCCGGCTGCCCGGACTCGGCCCGACCCGGCTTTGGCTGGCCCGGCCCGACTCGGCTTCGGCGGGCCTGGAGGTCTGTCCGGCGAGCGGTGGGTGGTCTCACGCCAGCGGCGTCAGGTATTTGTCCAGGTCGTCGAGGATCTTGCCGGCCGCCGTGACGCCGATGCCGAGCATCCAGATCTCGTCGTCCACGTTGTGCGCGTTGCCCGACTTGACCGCTTCGAGGTTCTTCCACAGCGGCCCGCCGGTGACCGTGGCTTGCGACTTGGCCGCCGCCTCCCCGTAGGCGCTGTAGAAGACCGCGTCCGCGTCGGCCTTGGCGATGTTCTCCTGGCTCAGCTTGCCGAAGCGCTTGTCCGCCTGGCCGGCGAGCCGCTGCGCCTCGGGCCGGGGAATGGCCGCGTCGCCCACCACGATGCCGCTGAACGACTCGGGCCCGTACATGCGGATCTCCGTCGGCATGAACCGCACGATGCCGACCTGGAGCTTGGCGAACTTGGCCCCGACCTCCTTGGCCCGCTGCTCGTAGCCGGACAGGAGTTGCCGCGCCCGGTCCGCCTTGCCCAGCGCCTCCGCGTCGAGCAGGAAGTTCTCCTTCCAGGTGACGCCGACCCGCTCGGTGAACACGGTCGGGGCGATCTTGGCGAGCTTGTCGTAGAAGGGTTCCTGGCGGAACTTGGAGCCGAGGATGAGGTCCGGCTTGAGGGTCATGATGGCTTCGAGGTTGAGCTGCTGCAGCGTGCCCACGGGCTTGGTGTTCGACAGGGCAGAGCCGAGGTATTTCGGCCAGGCCTGATTCTCCTGGGCCTGCGCCGCGCCGACGGGGGTGAGGCCGAGCGAGACCATCGTGTCGAGCTTGTCCGTGTCGAGCACGACGACCCGCTTGGGAGTCATGGGCACCTGGGTCTTGCCCATGGCGTGGGTGACGGTCCTGGTGGGGCCGGCTTCCTGGGTGGTGGTGGAGCTCCCGCAGGCGGCGAGGGCTAACACGGGGAGCATGGCGGCGATGGCCAGGCGGAGACGCATGGGCAGTCCTTGATCGGTTAGGTAAGGCAATCCTAAGTATGGCATGCCCGATTTGACATGACCGGAACGGGAGCTGTGAGGGGCCCGAAACGAACGCGAAACACCAGTGCGGCGAGATTCACGAATGTGAAACACACCTGGTCAAGCCACGAAACCCCAGAAGAACACGCTGTGGCCACACGTCACATGTAAGAAGGAGGGTCGCTTCGATGATCGACAGCGGCACTACCGCCTGGATGCTGGTATGCACCGCCCTGGTGCTGCTGATGACTCCGGGCCTCGCGTTCTTCTACGGGGGCATGACCCGGGCCAAGAGCGTCCTGAACATGATGATGATGTCGTTCGTCGCCATCATCGTCGTGACCATCGCCTGGGTCCTTTATGGTTACTCCCTCGCCTTTGACACCGCCGGCGAAGGCGGTGGCATCAACCAGATCATCGGAGGACTCGACTACGTCGGTCTGAGCGGGGTCTTCAACGCCGTCTATGAAGGCTTGATCGTCGAAGGCGGCAACGTAACGGCAGAGGCCGCCGCCGCGGACAACTTCCCGCTGATGGTGTTCTCCGCCTTCCAGCTCACGTTCGCCATCATCACCGTCGCGCTGATCAGCGGTGCGATCGCCGACCGGGCCAAGTTCGGCGCATGGGTGCTGTTCTCCCTGGTGTGGGCCACGGTGGTCTACTTCCCCGTCGCCCACTGGGTCTGGGGCGGCGGCTGGCTCACCCAGCTCGGCATCGAGGACTTCGCCGGCGGCACGGTCGTGCACATCAACGCCGGTGCGGCGGCCCTCGCGCTCGCGCTCGTCCTGGGCAAGCGCCAGGGCTGGCGCAAGGAGCCCATGCGGCCGCACAACCTGACTCTGGTGCTGCTCGGCACCGGTCTGCTGTGGTTCGGCTGGTTCGGCTTCAACGCCGGCTCCGAGCTGGCGCCCGACCAGACCGCCGGTCTTGCGTTCATGAACACCCAGGTCGCCACGGCCGTCGCGGCCGGTGCCTGGCTCGTGGTGGAGAAGCTGCGCGACGGTCACGCGACCACGCTCGGCGTCGCCTCCGGCGCGGTGGCCGGTCTGGTCGCCATCACGCCCGCCTGCGGTTTCGTCGACCCCTGGGCGGCCGTGCTGATCGGCCTGCTCGCCGGTGTGGGCTGCGCCTACGCCGTGGGCCTGAAGTACAAGCTGGGCTTCGACGACTCCCTCGACGTGGTCGGCGTGCACCTGGTCGGCGGCGTGATCGGCGCGGTCGCGCTGGGCTTCGTGGCGGCCTACCCGTTCCTGCCCGGCCAGAACAAGGGCATCCTGATCGAGGGCGGGCAGATCAGCCAGCTCGGTCTCCAGGTGCTCGGCCCGGTCGCGGTCGGCGGCTACTCCTTCGTGATGTCCTGGGTCATCGGTAAGATCATCGACAAGACCATGGGCTTCCGTATCGCCGAAGAAGCCGAGGTCACCGGCGTCGACGTCAGCACGCACGCCGAAACCGGGTACGACCTCGGCACGGTTTACGCCTCCGGCGTGAGCGCCCCCAAAGGTCCCACCGCACCCGCTCCCAAGAAGGTGGACGCATGAGGCTCATCACGGCGATCATCAAGCCCTTCAAGCTCGATGACGTCAAGGCAGCGCTCGAACAGTTCGGCGTCAAGGGCATGACCGTCAGCGAGGCCAGCGGCTACGGCCGCCAGCGCGGCCACACCGAGGTCTACCGCGGCGCCGAGTACCAGGTGGACCTGGTGCCGAAGGTCCGGCTGGAGGTCCTGGCCGAAGAGGATGACACCGAGGACGTGATCGACGTCATCGTCAAGGCGGCGCACACCGGCAAGATCGGCGACGGCAAGGTCTGGTCCGTTCCGGTGGACACCGTGATCCGGGTCCGCACGGGAGAACGGGGTCCGGAAGCCCTGTGATGGGATCCGTACCCGGACAACGACGTCCGGCGACGCTCGGCAGAGGGGCAGCACTGTGAGGGGAGAGGCCCGTTCGTACGCCGCGGCCCGCAAGGAGCGGACCACGGACACCGATCGCTGGCTCAAAGACCTCTTCCGCACGGCGAGCGACGGCGACCACGTCTCACTGGTCGCCGTCGGGAGCCTCGGCAGAGGCGAGCTGGCGCCGGGTAGCGACCTCGACCTGGTGCTGCTCCACAACGGCCGCGGCGACGTGGCCAGGATCGCCGACCGGATCTGGTATCCGATCTGGGACTCGGCGGTCAACCTCGACCACTCCGTACGCACGGTGGACGAGGCCGTCTCCGTCGCCCGGCAGGATCTCAAGGCCGTGCTCGGCCTCATCCAGGCCAGGCACGTGGCCGGCGACCCCGACCTGACCAGGAAGGCCAGGGAGGCGGTGCTGGCCGAATGGCGCGCCGACTCCCGGCGCAGGCTCGGCGAGCTGCGTGACGCCTCCGACAAGCGGGCCCAGGTCAGCGGCGAGCTGGCGTTCCTGCTCGAACCCGACCTCAAGGACGGCCGCGGCGGGCTGCGCGACGTGCAGGCCATGCAGGCCGTGGCCGCCGCCTGGGTCGCCTCGGCGCCGGGGCCGCGGGCGCGGGAGGCGTACGAGTTCATTCTCGACGTGCGGCACGCGCTGCACGTCGTCACTGCCCGCGGCACCGACCGGCTGGTCCTTCAGGAACAGGACGCGGTGGCCGGGCTGCTCGGCCTGCTGGACGCCGAGGCGCTCATGCGCAGGCTCGCCGAGGCCGGCCGTACGGTCTCCCATGCCATGGACACCACCTGGCGCACCGTTGACAGGCTGCTGTCAGGCCCCGCCCCCCGAGGGCGCCGCCCACTGGCGGACGGGGTGGTCGAGCACGCCGGTGAGGTGGTGCTCGCCAGGGGGATCAACCCCCGCAAGGACCCCATCCTGGTGCTGCGCGCCGCCGCCGCGGCGGCCGACTCGGGGCTGCCGCTCGCACCGGCCACCGTGTCCATGCTCGCAGCTCAGTCCCCTCCGATGCCGGTGCCGTGGCCCGAGGAGGCGCGGGACGCGCTGGTGTCGATCCTCGGCGCGGGCCGTGCCGCCGTGCCGGTGTGGGAGGAGCTCGACCAGGCGGGCATCCTTGTCAAACTGCTTCCTGACTGGGAGCGCGTACGCCATCGCCCGCAGCGCAACCCGATCCACCGGTTCACGGTCGACCGTCACCTGATCGAGGCCGCCGCGAACGCGGCCAGCCACATCCGCGAGGTCTCCCGTCCCGATCTGCTGCTGATCGGCGCGCTCCTGCACGACGTGGGCAAGGGCTGGCCCGGCGACCACTCGGCGACCGGCGAGGTGGTGGTCCGCGACATCGCGGCCAGGATCGGCCTGCCCCCGCAGGACGTCGAGACGCTGGCCACCGTCGTACGCCATCACCTGCTCCTTCCCGAGACCGCGACCCGCAGGGACCTCGACGACCCCGTCACGATCGAGAAGGTCGCCGCCACGGTCGGCTCGCGCGAGGTGCTCGACCTGCTGGCCGCGCTGGCGGTGGCCGACGGCCACGCGACCGGTCCCGCCGCCTGGAACAGCTGGAAGGCCGGTCTCGTGGCCGACCTGGTACGCCGGGTCAGGTCCGTGCTGGCCGGCTCGCCCCCGCCCAAGGCGCCCACCCTGTCCGCCGAGCAGGCCGCGCTGGCCCGCCACGGCGGCGGCGCCATCCGGGTCAACGGCGGAGCCGTCACGGTCGTCGCCCCCGACCGGGTGGGCCTGCTGTGGAGCGCCGCCGGGGTGCTGTCCGCGCACCGGCTCGTCGTGCGCTCCGCGTCGTCGGCCTCCGCGGGCTCCACCGCGGTGATCGAGTTCTCCGTGATCCCCGAGTACGGCTCCCCTCCCGACCCCGCGACCCTGGAGTCCGACCTCCGTCTCGTCCTTGCTGGACGTCTTGACATCGAGCAGCGGCTGGCCCGTCGTACCCGCTCGGTCAGGCCGCCTCGCGTACCTGTGGCCCCACCTCGGGTGACGCTGGTCGACGACGCCTCCGCGACCGCCACTGTGGTGGAAGTCAGGGCCCATGACAGGCCGGGACTGTTGTGGCGTATTGGGCGGGCGTTCGGTGAGTGTGGTCTTGACGTGAGGGCTGCTCGCGTGGAGACTCTCGGCGCGGAGGCGGTGGACGTCTTCTATGTCGTGGACCGCGCTGGTCGCCCTCTCAGCGACGACGCGCAGCGGGCTCAAGTCCACGATCAAGTCCTTGCCGCACTGCGATAACCAACAGCACACAAGTGGCGGTCGCATTTGTAACGATTGTGTCCGATTTGCCGGATAAGTCAGAAGCTGCGGATACCTTGTGGACGGCTTGGGACCCGGGTGCGGACGGGACGATTGTGGGGTAGCGGGAGCGGTGACAACGGGGAATTCGGGCAGCGGCCCAGCCGCGCGACCAGACCGCGGCAAGCGGCCGCTACATCGGCTCAGTTTGCGAAACTGGCGGGTGAGGTGGCGGCTCACGGCACTCATCCTGGTGCCCACCATCGCCGGCGTCGTGCTCGGGGGAGCGCGCGTGGTGGAGTCGGTCCAGAGCATCGAGGACTACGACCGTACGGCCTCCGCGACCGAACAGGCCGGCCGGCTCCGCGACCTGGTACAGGCGGTCGGGCTGGAGCGTGACAGGGGCGGCTGGATCGGCGCCGGTGGCCGCGCGATCCGCAACGAGTACGCCGACGAGTACGCGGCGGAAAAGGCAGCCGTAGACACGCTGATCAAGACCGTGCGCACCGACCTCGCCGCCATGGACGACTCCTACGGCCCCCGTGTGGTCAAGGCCGCCGCGCAGGCGGAGTCCGACCTGGGCCGGCTGTCCAGGATCAGGGCCGAGGGCCAGACCAACACCAGCCGCTACGACTCCCTCACCGACACCCTGCTCGACCTGCACGACGAGCTGGCCCTGATGACGGACGACTCCCAGATCGTCGGCCAGTTCCGCGCCCTGAGCGCGCTCGCCTCGGCCAAGGAGGAGATCTCCCGCCAGCGCGTCCAGCTCCTGCAGGCCTCCTACCAGCCGAACAGGGTGGACGCCAAGGTGGTGGAGCAGTTCATCGCCTCCAACGCCCGCCAGCAGAGCGACATCGCCACCGTGGGCGCCGAGGGCGGCGCGGAGTTCGGCCTGGAGTTGTCCAAGGCGCTGACCTCCAGCCCCGAGTACGTCATCGTGCAGCTCACCAAGTCCCGCGCGATCACGCTGGCCAGTGGACGGCAGCCCGGCGCCCGCATCACCGACAACCTCATCTCCGCCGGCGGCGATCGCCTGAAGTGGTTCAACGACAACAAGACCTCCGTCGAGGTGCTGCGGGGCATCGAGAAGGACGTGGCCGACGCCGTCGCCCTGCGCAGCCAGGACCTGCGCTCCGCCGAGACCCGCAACGCGATCATCGCGGGCGGCCTGATCGTGGCGCTGCTGGTGGTCGTCCTGCTGCTCACCGTCGCCATCGCCCGGTCCCTGGTCGGCCCGCTGCGCAGGCTGCGTACCGAGGCGCTGGAGGTGGCCGGCTTCCGGCTGCCCGACGTGGTGCGCCAGCTGCGCGTCAGCGGCGACACGAACGTGCGCGACGTGCAGCCCATCGAGGTCGAGGGCCACGACGAGATCGGCGAGGTGGCGCGGGCCTTCGACCAGGTGCACCGGCAGGCCGTGCGGCTCGCCGGTGAGGAGGCCGAACTGCGCAGCAACATCAGCTCGATGTTCGTCAACCTCTCCCGCCGCACGCAGACGCTGGTCGAGCGGCAGATCTCGCTGATCGACGGCCTGGAGAAGGGCGAGCAGGACGGCGGCCGGCTGGCCGACCTGTTCAAGCTCGACCACCTGGCCACCCGCATGCGCCGCAACTCCGAGAACCTCCTGGTCCTGGCCGGTCACGAGGCCACCCGCCGGCGCAGCCAGCCGGCCAAGCTGGTCGACGTCGTACGCGCCGCGCTGTCGGAGGTCGAGGGTTACGAGCGCGTCCAGGTCAAGGTGCACCGGAGCACCTCGGTGCTCGGCAGCTGCGCCAACGACCTGGTCCACCTGGTCGCCGAGCTGGTCGAGAACGCCATCCAGTTCTCCCCGAGCACCTCCCAGGTCACGGTCACCAGCAGCCTCATCGAGGGCGGCGGCGCGCTGCTGTCGGTCAGCGACACCGGCATCAGCATGACCGAGGAGGAGTTGGCCGAGGCCAACCGCCGCCTCGCCGAGCCGCCCGTCGTGGACGTGTCGGTCTCCCGGCGCATGGGCCTGTTCGTGGTCGGCCGGCTGGCGCTGCGCCACGGCATCAGGGTGCAGCTGCGCAGGGGCGAGGGCAACGGCCTGATCGCCATGGTGCTGCTGCCGCCCACGCTGCTCGCCGACGGGACGCAGCCGCAGTTGCCGCAGCGGCCCGCGTTCGGCGGCGGCGCCTTGCCCGCCGGTCAGACGGGTCCGGGTCAGACGGGTCCGGGTCAGGCGGGTCCGGGGCAGGTGGGTCCGGGGCAGGTGGGTCCGGGTCAGGTGGGTCCGGGTCAGGTGGGCTCGCCCCCGCCGAACGGGTCGTTCAGGTCCTTCGCCAGCTTCGACTCCTTCGAGGCGGGTCCGGCCAGGCAGGGGCCGCCCGACAACGGCCGGCCACGGCACGCGGCGCCGCCCGCTCAGGGGTTCGTCCCGTTCGACGGCGGCCAGGGTGCTCCGCAGGGGCCGGGCGCGTACAACAGCGGGCCGCCGCCGAACCAACTGCCGGGCGCTCCGGGGCCGGGTGTTCCGGGGCCGGGTGTTCTGGGGCAGGGTCCGCGTTCGTACGACAGCATGCCGGGCGCCCCCAGGCCGTACAACTCGGAACCGGGCGTCACCGGCTTCACCGCCGACACCGACGGCGGCTCCTACCGCAGGCAGCCGGGCTCGTTCGACTCAGGGACCTACCCTTCGTACCCCAGCCCGCCCGTTTCGCCGTCTGGTAATGGCGCGTTCCAGACGCCGCCCCCGTCGTACCCGACCAACGAGGTACGCACCCCGGATCCCGCGCCCTCGGTGGACTATTCGCCGATGGAGCAGAAGCAGGAAGAGTTCCTGCCGATCTTCGCCTCGGTCGAGTCGGCCTGGTTCCGCAGGCCGCCGGGCGAGGCCGCACAGCAGCCGGGAGGCGGCGGTGAGCCCGGGCCCGCCCAAGCCGTACCCTCTGGGGAGGAATCGTGGCGAACGGCCGCGGACGCCGGGTGGCAAGCGGCGGCCAGAGCCAGCGATCCCAGCCTCGGCGGCATCACCGCCGCCGGGCTTCCCAAGCGAACCCCGAAGGCCAACCTCGTGCCGGGCACGGCGAGCCAGCCCGCGCGGCAGCAGCCGCAGCGGCCGGAGCCGACGCCCCCGGTCTCAGCGGACCGGATGCGCAGCAGGATGGCCAGCTACCAGCAGGGTGTTCGACGGGGCCGCCAGGAAGTACGTGGACAGGAGGAACAGAGTGAGTAAGCGTCCCGCCGGGGAGGATGCGTGACAACCCTTAGTCATGAGGCGCACAGGTTCGACTGGCTGATCACGGATTTCGTGCGTAACACGCCCGGAGTCGCGCATGCCGTCGTGGTCTCGGCGGACGGGCTCTGCCTGGCCGCCTCGGAGGGTTTCCCGCCGGACCGTGCCGACCAGCTCGCGGCGGTCTCCGCCGGCCTGCTGAGTCTGACCGTGGGTGCTTCCAGGGTGTTCGAGGGCGGCGCGGTGACGCAGACCGTCGTGGAGATGCAGCGCGGCCTGCTGCTGGTCATGGCGATCAGCGACGGCTCCGTGCTGACGGTTCTGGCGGGTCCGGATTGTGACATGGGCCTGGTGGCGTACCAGATGACGTTGCTGGTAGACAGAGCGGGACAGGCGCTCACACCGTCCCTTCGCGCGGAGCTCCAGGCCGCCAGGACGCGGTGATGTTATGGAACTGATGGGAGCGGGCCGTGTACGGCACTGACGGAGCCGGGGACGACGAGCCCCTGTTCCGTCCCTACGCGGTGACAGGCGGCCGCTCCGAGCCGCGCTATCACCTCGCGATGGAGACGTTGATCTCATCGATGTCGATCCCGGACGACGAGATGGCCATGCTCACCCCCGAGCAGGAGTCCATCATGCAGCTCTGCAGGTCGTTCCGGTCGGTCGCCGAGATCTCGGCCCTGCTCCGCGTCCCGCTGGGCGTTGCCAGAGTGCTTGTGGCGGACATGTCCGACGAAGGGCTTGTCCGCCTGCACCAGCCGCGCCTCAGCCAGGGACAGCCAGACCTCAACATGCTCGAAAGGGTGCTCAGTGGACTACGCAGGCTCTAGCCCCGGGCTAACGTCGACGAAGATCGTCGTCGCCGGTGGCTTCGGCGTCGGGAAGACGACGTTCGTGGGGGCGGTGTCGGAGATCCTCCCGCTCACCACGGAAGCGGTGATGACCGACGCGTCCGCGGGCATCGACGACCTCGGCCTGACGCCGAACAAGCAGACCACGACCGTGGCCATGGACTTCGGCCGCCTCTCGCTCGACCGCGACCTGATCCTGTACCTGTTCGGCACGCCCGGACAGCACCGGTTCTGGTTCATGTGGGATGACCTGGTCAAGGGGGCGATCGGCGCGGTGGTGCTGCTCGACACGCGCCGCCTGGCCGACAGCTTCCCGGCCATCGACTACTTCGAAGAGGCCAAGCTGCCCTTCGTGATCGGGGTCAACGGCTGGGACGGGCAGTTCCCGCACTCCGACGAGGAGGTCAGGGAGGCGCTCGCGCTGTCGCCGCAGGTGCCGATCGTGCGCACCGACGCCCGGCACCGCGAATCGGTCAAGGCGACGCTGATCTCGCTGGTCGAGCACGTCGTACGCCTGCGTGCCAGCGCCGTGCACTGACCCGCGCACGCCCGCGCGCCAGCGCCGTGCACTGACCCGCGCCACACCACCGCCGTGCACTGAGCGGCGCCGTGCACTGAGCGGCGTCTAATCGGCATTGGCGGTGGTGGCGCGCCTGGCGACCAGGGCCTCGATGCCGTCGAGCACGCGTTCCAGCCCGAACTCGAAGGCGTGCTCGGGGCTGTAGGCCGCGTTCAGCTCCTCGCCCGCGGCCTGCCCCACCCTGGCCGCCGTGGGGTAGCGGCTGGCGTCGGAGATCCGGCTGAGGAAGGGCGCGTGCGCGGCCCACCACTGCTGGTCGGTCAGCCCCGTCAGGCTCTCGGCCTGCGCCGACTCCACCGCGCCCCTGGCCGCGCCGTGCACGAACCCGGTGACCAACGTGATCACCGAGTCCATCTCCAGGTCCGACAGGCCGATGCCGTCGATGGCGCGCAACTCGTAGTCGTACTTGGCGGTGACGTTGGGCCCGAGCACCGGCCGGCTCGTCGCCACCTGCAACAACCACGGGTGCCGCAGGTAGAGCGCCCAGTTCTCCCTGGCGATCTGCTCCAGCCGCCCCCGCCAGCCGCCCGTTACGTCCTCCGGCCTGGCGGTCTCGCCGTAGACCTGGTCGAGCATGACGTCGAACAACTCCGGCTTGCCCGGCACGTACGTGTAGAGCGACATCGTCCCCACGCCCAGCCGCTCGGCCACCCGGCGCATGGACAGCGCCTGCAGCCCTTCGGCGTCGGCCACCTCGATGGCGGCGCGCACGACGCGGTCCACGCTCAGCTCCGGCTTGCCCTTACGGCTGGCCCGCTCGGTGGTACGCCAGAGCAGCGCGAGGCTGCGCGCGGGATCGCCCTTCCCTGAGAACTCAACTGTCACCTTCGTACGGTACACCGTACGGCAGACGCCTCAGCCGTGCCGGTAGAAGTCCACCGGTTCCGGGGCCAGCGGGGTGTGGCCGAGGATGAGGTCGGCGGACTTTTCGGCGAGCATCATCACCGGGGCGTAGATGTTGCCGTTCGTGACGTAGGGCATGGCCGAGGCGTCCACCACGCGCAGCCCGTCCAGGCCGTGCACGCGCATCGTGTCCGGGTCCACGACCGAAAGCTCGCCGGTGCCCATAGCGCAGGTGCACGACGGGTGCAGGGCGGTCTCGGCGTCCTTGGCGACCCAAGAGAGGATCTCCTCGTCCGTACGCACCGACGGGCCGGGGGAGAGTTCACCCCCGTCCAGGTCTGCCCACGCGGGCTGGGACAGGATCGCCCTGGCGTGCCTGATCGCCTCCACCCACTCCCTGCGGTCCTGGTCGGTGGACAGGTAGTTGAAGCGCAGGGCGGGCTTGTGGCGCGGGTCGGCCGAGGTGATGCGGACCGAGCCGCGGGCGTCGGAGTACATGGGGCCGATGTGCACCTGGTAGCCGTGGCCGCCCGCCGGGCCAGAGCCGTCGTAGCGTACGGCGATCGGCAGGAAGTGGAACATCAGGTTGGGGTAGGCCACCTCGTCGTTCGAGCGGATGAAGCCGCCGGCCTCGAAGTGGTTGGTGGCGCCGGGGCCGCGCCGGCGGAAGAGCCAGTCGGCGCCGATGAGGGGACGCCGCCACATCGCCAGGGACGGCTGCTGGGAGACCGGCCGCGTGCAGGCGTGCTGGACGTAGACCTCCAGGTGGTCCTGAAGGTTCTCGCCGACCCCGGGCAGGTCGTGGATCACCTCGATGCCCAGGGGCTCCAGCAGGGAGCGGGGGCCCACGCCGGAGAGCTGGAGGAGCTGGGGGGTGTTGACGGCGCCGCCGCAGAGGATGACCTCCGAGGCGTCGATGCGCCGGCCGTCGCAGATCACCCCGACCGCGCGGGCGCCGTCGAAGAGCACCTTCTCCACGAAGGCCCGCGTTCTGACCTTCAGGTTCGGCCGGTGGCGTACGGGGTGGAGGTAGGCGCGGGCGGCGCTGAGCCGCCGGCCGCGGTGCACGTTGCGGTCGAAGGCGGCGAAGCCCTCCTGGCGGTAGCCGTTCACGTCGTCGGTCAGCGGGTGGCCGGCCTGCTGGACCGCCTCGAAGAACGCCTCGAACAGCGGCCCGCGCGCGGGCCCGCGCTCCAGCTTCAGCGGGCCCGCGCCGCCGCGGAAGTCCGTGCCGGGGTCGGCCAGGCAGTTCTCCATCCTCTTGAAGTACGGCAGGCAGTGCGCGTAGTCCCAGCGCTTCATGCCGGGATCGGCGGCCCAGCGTTCGTAGTCCAGCGGATTGCCCCGCTGGAAGATCATCCCGTTGATGCTGCTGGAGCCGCCCAGCACCTTGCCGCGGGCGTGGTAGACGCGCCGCCCGCCCAGGTACGGCTCCGGCTCCGACTCGTACTTCCAGTCGTAGAACCGGCTGCCGATCGGGAACATCAGCGCCGCCGGCATGTGGATGAACACGTCCCACAGGTAGTCGGGCCGGCCGGCCTCCAGCACCAGCACCGACGTCGAGGGGTCGGCGCTCAGCCGGTTGGCCAGGGCGCAGCCGGCCGAGCCGCCGCCCACGATGACGAAGTCGAACCTCAACGGGGGATCCAGTCCTTCCACACGATCTTGTTCTCGGCCACCCACCGCTCGGCGGCGTCCTCGGCGCTCAGCTTCTCGTTGACCATGAGGCCGGCCACGACGTTCTGGTCGTCGTTGGTCCAGTTGAAGTTGCGCACCAGCTCGTACGCCTGCCCGCCCGTCTCCGCGAACCGCCGGCTGACGATCTTGTCCAGCAGGTACGGCGGATAGTCGCAGGCGACCTTGGACGGCTGGTCGTCGCAGCCCACGGCGTAGGCCGGCAGCGCGACCTTGACGAGCTTCACCTTGGTGAACAGCCATTGCGGTTCGTAGAAATACATGAGCAGCGGCGTCCGATTCTTCGTCGCCTCCTGCGCCGCCTTGATCAGCGCGGCCTCGCTGCCCGAGTAGACGACCTTGTAATTCAGCTTGAGATTCTTGACGATCGCCTCGTCATTGGTGACGAACGTCGGATCGCCATCCAAAACCTGACCGGCGTTTCCGGTCTTTTCGGTCCGGAAGAGGCTGGCGTACTTATTGAGGTTTCGGTAGTCCGTAATATCGGGATACTTTTTGGCCATCCACTCCGGCACGTACCACCCGATGACGCCCTTGTTTCCGGTCAGACCGGCCGACAACGCTACTTTCTTCTCCTCGATGAACTCCTTCTTCCAGTCGTTGTGACCCCAGCTCTCCACGATCACATCGACCTTGCCGGACTCGAAATCCCGCCAGGACTGGTCCTCTTTGATGGGCCGCTTGTTCACCTTGTAGCCCAGCTCGTTCTCCAGCAGGTGCGCCATCACGGCCGCCTGGGCCTCGTACCCCACCCAGGCGTGGATGTCCATGTTGACCGTGCCCTTGGCGCCCGCCGCCGCGGTCTCCGGCTCACCGCCGGAGCAGCCCGCCAGCAGCAGCACCAGGACGAGCGCCCCCACGAGCGGCCCCGCCGGGCGGGGCCGCGTTCTGAGCGGGATCATTTGGGAATCCACGCCTGCCACTTGGCGGTGTTGGCCTCCACCCACTTCTTGGCGGCCTCCTCGCCGGTCATGCCGTTGTTGGTCATGTCGTCGGCGACGGCGTTCTGGTCTTCGTTGGTCCACGTGAAGTTCTTGACCAGCTCGTACGCCTTCCCGCCGGTCTGCGTGAACTTGGTGCTGACGATCTTGTCCAGGTCCATCTCCGGGTAGTCGCAGGCCACCTTCTTCGGTTCGGCGTCGCAGCCCTCGGTGTAGGCGGGCAGGTTGACCCGGACCAGGTCGGTCTTGCTGAAGAGCCAGTGCGGGTCCCAGAAGTAGAACAGCAGCGCCTTCTTCTGCTCCTGCGCCTGCTGGGCGCCCTTGATCAGGGCCGCCTCGCTGCCGCCGACGACGACCTTGTAGTTCAGCTTGAGGTTCTTGATCAGGGCTTCCTCGTTGCTGACGTAGGACGGGTCGCCGAACAACAACTGGCCCTTGTCACCCGACTCCGAGGTCTTGAACAGGCTCGCGTACTTGTTCAGGTTCTTGTAGTCGGTGATGTCGGGGTGCTTGTCGGCCATCCACTTGGGGATGTACCAGCCGATGACGCCCTTGTTGCCGGTGGAGCCCGCCACCTGCGCGGTCTTCTTCTCCTCGATGAACTGCTTCTTCAGGTCCGGATGACCCCAGTTCTCGATGATGACGTCCACGTCGCCGGTCTCGAAGCCCTCCCAGGCGAGCTGCTCCTTGATCTCGGGCAGCTCGACGGTGTAGCCGAGCTCGTTCTTCAGCAGGTACGCGACGACGTTCGCGCTGGCCTCGTACCCCACCCAGGGGTTGATCGCGATCTTGACGGTGCCGGCGGACCCCGACGCGGAGGCGCTGGAACCGGATGCCGGTGCGGAGGCGCCGGTGGTGCCGTCCACGGTGGCTCCGCCGCAGCCCACGGCGGCGAGCCCGAGTACCATCAGGCCTGCGAGCAGGCGAATCTTCATGTGAACTTCCTCTTTCGGGGGGAAGGACGCCTGTCGGCGCCCTGCGTGATGCGGTCGAGCATGACTCCGAGGAGCACGGTCGCGATGCCCGCGACGAAGCCCATGCCGAAGTCGGTCCGCTGGGAGAACCCGGTGACCACGTCATAGCCGAGGGCCCCCGCCCCGACCAGGCCGCCGACGACCACCATGGCCAGCGTCATCACGATGCCCTGGTTGGCGGCGAGCAGGATGGCCCGCCTGGCCATGGGCAGTTGCACCTTCCACAGCAGCTGGCCGGGGGTGGAACCGGCGGAGAGGGCCGCCTCGACGACCGTCCCGGGCACCGCCTTGATGCCGTCCTCGACCAGGCGCACCACGGGCGGCACCGCGTAGATCACGGAGGCGAAGATGGCGGTGAACCTGGTCGTCTCGAACAGGGCCAGCGCCGGCAGCAGGTACACGAACGCGGGCATCGTCTGCGCGGCGTCGAGCAGGGGGCGTTGGATGGCCGAGTAGCGCGGCGAGCGGGCCGCGGCCACGCCCAGCAGCAGGCCGATGACCAGGGTGACCAGCACCGCGACGGCGACCGTGGTCATCGTCTGCATGGTGTGCTCCCAGACGCCGAGCAGCGCGATCGCCAGCAGGCAGGCCAGCGCCGTGAGCGCGGGACGCAGGCCGCTCACCCGGTAGGCGACGGCCAGCACGGCGAGCGCGACCAGCCACCACGGGGCCGAGGTGAGCAGCGACTCCAGGGGGTTGAGCAGGGCGAAGCTGGTCGTGTCCTTGATCCACGTGGTGACCCCGTACCAGTTGACCTCGGCCCAGCGCACGGCGTCGTTCACCTCGGCGACCATGTTGATCGTCAGGTTCTCCGGCCAGACCTTCGGCAGTACGGGGATCAGCGCGAGGCCCGCGACGATCAGCCCTCCGGCGGCGAGCAGATCCACCCGGCCGAACCTCGCGTGCGGGTCCCGGCGGGCGACGGCCATCATCATCCGGTCCAGCACCACCGCCATGATCACGATCGCGATGCCGGCCGGCAACATGATGCCGACCTGGGCCCGGTGCAGGCCGCGCAGGATCTCGCCGCCCAGCCCCGGGGCCGAGATGAGGGTCGCGATGACGACCATGGACAGCGCCATCATGATCGTCTGGTTGATCGCCAGCGCGATCGTGGACCTGGCCAGCGGCAGGTAGACCTTGAACAACGTCTGCCGCCGCGTGGCGCCCAGCGAGGCCGACGCCTCGACCGCCGTGGGGGAGACCTCCGAGATGGCCAGGGCGGTGATCCGGATGGCCGGCGGGATCGAGTAGATCATCGTCGCGATGGCCCCGGCGGGCGCCCCGATGTGGAAGAACAGGGCGAGCGGCGCGAGATAGGCGAACGTCGGCATGATCTGCATGACGTCCAGCACGGGAGTGATCGTCCGCCGCACCCGTACGGAGAACCCGGCCCAGATCCCCACCGGAATCCCGATCGCCAGCGACAGCAGCACCGCCACCGCGACCAGGGCCAGCGTGTCCACGCTCGACTCCCACAACCCCAGCACGCCGAACGCGCTCACGCCCCCGACCGCCACCAGCGCCACCCGCCGGCCGCCGGCCAGCCACGCCAGCCCGCCCATGATGCCGGTGATGCCGGGCCAGCCGAGCGCGTACAGGACGGTCTCGAACAGGGTGTAGAGCGCGCCCACGAAGAGCCGGATGTAGTTGAGGAAGTACAGGAAGAGCGGGTTGTCGTTGCGGTGGTCGTCGATCCACTCGCGTAGGTCGGTGACGGCCAGGAACTGCGGCGCCTCCTTGTCGTGCGGCAGCGTCCCCGTGCCCTGGAAGACGAGGTACGCCACCACGAACAGGGCCGCCACGCCGATCGGCGCCGCCCACCTCGGCAGCCCCCCGAGCCGGGAGGGGGTGGGGACGGCCGTGGAGCTCACGTGCCGGCCCTTGCGCCCGAAAGGAACGACAGCAGGTCCACCCGGTCCACCACGCCGGCCAGGTCTTCGCCGTCCATCACCCGGACCGGCCTGGAGGAGGCGGAGGCCGCGCCGATCGCGTCCTTGATGACGGTGGTGGCCGGCAACATCGGCCCGTCGAGCGGCTCTCCGGGCTCGGGGTCGCGGCAGATCCAGCGCAGGCTCAGCACGTTGCTCCTGGGCACGTCGCGCACGAAGTCGGCCACGTAGTCGTCGGCCGGCGCGCCGACCAGCTCCTCGGCCGTGCCGAGCTGCACGATCGAGCCGGCCCGCATGATCGCGATCCGTTCGCCCAGCTTGAGCGCCTCGGACAGGTCGTGCGTGATGAACAACATCGTCTTGCCGACTTCCCGGTGCAGCCGGATCACCTCGGCCTGCATGTCGCGCCTGATGAGCGGGTCGAGCGCGCTGAACGGCTCGTCGAACAGCATCACCTGGGGCTCCACGGCCAGCGCCCTGGCCAGGCCCACGCGCTGCTGCATGCCGCCGGAGAGCTGGTCGGGATAGGCGTCGGCGTAGCCGTCGAGGCCGACGAGCGAGAGGATCTCGGCGGCCCGCGCGTGCCTGACGCGTTTCTCGGTGCCCTGGACCTCCAGCCCGTACGCCACGTTGTCGATCACCCTGCGGTGCGGCAGCAGGCCGAAGTGCTGGAAGACCATGCTCACCTGGTGTCTGCGGATCTCGCGGAGCCGGGCGGGCGAGGCGGCGCGGATGTCCTCGCCGCCGATTCTGATCTCGCCGGCGCTGGGCTCGATGAGCCTGGTCAGGCAGCGTACGAGGGTGGACTTGCCGCTGCCGGACAGGCCCATGACGACGAAGACCTCTCCGGGGCGTACCTCGAAGCTCACGTCACGGACGGCGGCGGTGCAGCCGGTCTTCTCCCTCAGCGCGGCGGGATCGAGGTGCTTGTCTTCACTGTCCAGCACTCTTTGCGCCCTGGAGCCGAAGATCTTCCAAAGGCCCGCAACGGTGATGGCCGCGTTGCCGGGAGAATCTCCCACCACTCGCCTCCTCGTTTGACGCCGCTCAACATATGTCGCCAATAGCGAGAATCTCAACGTTTTCCGGCCAGTCGAAGATCGCTTGTTACTTCGTTGGAACGAGCCAACCACTCATAAGTGGACATTTATTCTGTTAAAGGATTGTTTCGTGCCGTACGTGCTTCCGGCATGGAGCGCCAGGTTCTATCCTCATGAGTCACGCAGGCCAACATTTGTCGCGTTATGTTCGCTTGGCCACGAGCCTTGGGATGTGTTCCAATTACCGGCACTTGCTGATTTCTCGCGAGACACAGACTCCTCATATACGCCGATTCGGGCGAGGTGCGTTGGGTGAGTACAGAGCTGGGCCGCAAGCAGGCCGGCGAAGGTCGCTGGCGGCTGCGTAATTGGCGTGTCCGGGCACGACTCGTCGCGCTGATCATGGTGCCGACCGCGGCCGCCGTGTTGCTGGGCGGATTCCAGGTGCTCGCCTCGACGTCGGCGGCGGCGGACTACGCGCGGACGAACCAGTTCGCCCGGCTCTCCGCCGAGCTGGGCGGGCTCACCCACCTGGTCTCCGCCGAGCGGGCCAGGACCGCCTCCTACATCGCGCGCAACCGGCCCGCGGCCGTGCTGAACGAGGTGCAGGCCCAGATGGACCAGGTGGACCTGGCGGCCAGGACGGTACGCGGGATCGCCGGGCAACTGCGGGCCGAGTCCACCGGCCGTACCGCAGACCAGCTGGAGAACCTGCTCAACCGCCTCGACGACCTGGCCCCGCTGCGCAAGCAGGCATTGGAGGCCAACCTGCTGCCGGGACCCGCCGTCGAGTTGTACACGACGGTGGTGGCCGACCTGCTCTCCGTGCACAACGAGCTGGTCAAGGGCAGCCTGGACGACGAGCTGTTCCGCCAGACGAGCATGCTCGACGGGCTCGCCCGCGCCAAGGAGAGCCTGTCCTATCAGCAGGCGCTGGTCACGGTCGTCCTGGTCGAAGGCGCGTTCGACCAGGACCAGCTCAAGCGCTTCCTCGGCGAGCAGTCCAAGGAGGCCAGCGAGCGCGGGGACTTCGCCGCCGAGGCCACCGCGGCCGAACGCCGCTTCTTCGACGAGACCGTCAACGGCAGGTCCGCCGACCGCATGTTGTTCCTGCGCGAGCTGGTGCTCATCCGGGCCACCAAGGGGCTGCCGCTGCGCGGGCTGGACCAGTCCAAGCCCGACGACGCCAAGGAGTGGTTCGACTCGGCGAACGTGGTCGTCGACTCCATCCGCCTGGTCGAGGACCGCCAGGCCCAGGGCATCGTGGCGCGCAGCGAGTCGCTCAGCGCGGCGGAGCAGAACCGGGCGTACCTCACCGCGGGCGCCGTGCTGGCGCTGCTCGTGGTCATCCTGCTGATCACCACCGGCGTGGCCAGGTCCCTGGTACGGCCGCTGCGCCGGCTGCGCGGCGAGGCACTGGAGATCGCCGGCCGGCGGCTGCCCGAGTTCGTGCAGCACCTGCGGGAGTCGCGCGACAGCGCCGTCAGCGCCGAGGTGCCGCCCATCGGGATCTTCTCCAAGGACGAGGTGGGCGAGGTCGCGCGGGCCTTCGACGAGGTGCACCGCGAGGCCGTACGGCTGGCGGGCGACGAGGCCACGCTGCGCTCCAACGTCAACGCCATGTTCGTCAACCTGTCACGGCGCAGCCAGACGCTGGTCGAGCGGCAGCTCACGCTGATCGAGAAGCTGGAGCGCGGCGAGCGCGACGACGCCAGGCTCGGCGACCTGTTCAAGCTCGACCACCTGGCCACCCGCATGCGCCGCAACAGCGAGAACCTGCTCGTCCTGGCCGGCCAGGAGGCGGCGCGCAAGTGGCGCGAGCCGGTCGAGCTGATGGACATCGTGCGGGCGGCGCTGGGCGAGGTCGAGAGCTACGACCGGGTCAGCATCCAGGTCCAGTCGGACGTCGCCATCGCCGGTCAGGCCGTCACCGACGTCGTACACCTGCTCGCCGAGCTGGTCGAGAACGCCGTCTCCTTCTCCTCTCGGGACACCAAGGTCATCATCTCCAGCAGCCGCATCGACGGCGGCAGCCTGATGTTGTCGGTCACCGACCACGGCATCGGCATGAGCAACGAGGAACTGGCCGAGGCCAACTTCCGGCTGGCCAACCCGCCTGTCGTGGACGTGTCGGTGTCGCGGCGGATGGGGTTGTTCGTGGTCGGGCGGCTGGCGCTCCGGCACAACATCCGGGTGCAGTTGCGGCGGCAGGACATCGGCGGGCTGACCGCGATGATGCTGGTGCCGCCCATGTTGCTCACCACGCCGCCCGGTCCGGTGCCGGGAGCCGGGCAGCGCCTCCAGGTGCCCAGGCAGGGCGGTGCCCCGGCGCCGTCGTACGGTCCTCCGCAAGAGCCCATGCCGCCGGCGGGTCCCATGCCGTCAGTGAACCCCCTGCCGTCAGTGAATCCCCTGCCAACGGGGGGTCCCATGTCGACGGGACCGGGGACCGACACCCCGGCGGGGTGGCCGTCGTTCGCCACCGGGCCCTCCTCCGGGCATCCGTCGTTCGATTCCGTGCCGCCGGCGCCCGACCCGTCCTCCTGGTTTAGCTCGTCGCACACCCACTCGGTCGACACGCCGCACCCGGACCCGCTCGCCTACCGCCCGTCCTTACCGGACCTGCCCCCGCCCGCGCGGTCCTTCCCGAACTCTCCTCCGCCGCCTCTTCCGCAGCCGCCCGTCCCGGACCTGGCCGCGCCCTCGTACCCCACGCCCGCCACCCCGCACCCCACCGGCGAGGAGTACCTGCCGATCTTCGCCTCCGTCGAGGAGAGCAGCTGGTTCAGCAAGCCCTCGCCGACCGCCGACCACCGCGACCCCGGCTGGACCTCCCCGGCCGACGAGGGCTGGCAGGCCGCCGACGCGGTCGCGGAGCCCGCGGGCAACGGCGTCACGAGCTCAGGCTTGCCCAAGCGCACCCCGCGAGCGAACCTGGTACCGGGCACCGCCAATCCCACGCCACCGCCCGCCCCCGCTCCTGCGGTCTCTCCCGACAGACTCCGCAGCAGGCTGGCCAGCTACCAGCAGGGCGTGCGCAAGGGACGCGCCGAGCTCGAGGAGGACTCATGAAGGAGCTGAGCCAGGCCGCCAGGGACATCAACTGGCTGGTCAGCGCCTTCGTCGAAGAGGTCCCCGGCGTGGCGCACGCCGTGGTCGTCTCCGCTGACGGCCTGCCCATGGCCTATTCCAGGGGTTTCCCGAAAGACCGCGCCGACCAGCTCGCCGCCATCGCGGCCGGGCTGGTGAGCCTCACCGCGGGGTCGGCGCGGGTGTTCGAGGGCGGAGGAGTCACCCAGACCCTCGTCGAGATGGAACGCGGCCTGCTGCTGGTGATGTCGATCAGCGACGGATCCTGCCTGTCGGTGCTGGCCGCGCCCGACTGCGACATGGGCCTGGTCGCCTACCAGATGACGATCCTGGTCGAGCGCGCGGGGCAGGTCCTCACGCCTGCCGTACGGGCGGAGCTGTCCGCAACGCGCCCGTGGTGATGGGAGTCAACCTTGGCATCGTGGCACAACGGGGAGCAGGAACCCGAGCGAAGTTCCCTCGTCCGCATGTACGCCGTCACCGGCGGCAGGACCACTCCGCGTACGGAGCTGGCCATGGAGGCCCTGGTCTCGTCGGCGACCTCGGCGCAGCTCGGCACGACCTACACGCGTGAATACCGCGCGATCAGCGAGCTGTGCCGCCAGGTGCGCTCGGTGGCGGAGATCTCCGCGCTGCTCAGCGTGCCCATCGGGGTGGCGCGGGTGCTGGTCGCCGACATGGAGGCCGATGGGCTGGTCAAGGTGTACCAGCCACAACTGGACGCGGGACTCCCCGACAGGGGCCTGCTCGAAAGGGTGCTGAGTGGACTTCGCAGGCTCTAGCCGGCTGACCGCCACGAAGATCGTCGTGGCGGGCGGGTTCGGTGTGGGGAAGACCACGTTCGTCGGCGCGGTGTCGGAGATCATGCCGCTGACCACGGAGGCGCTCCTGACCGACGCCTCCGGGGAGATCGACGACGTACGGCACACGCCCGGCAAGACGACCACCACCGTGGCCATGGACTTCGGGCGGCTCTCGCTCGACCGGGACCTGATCCTGTACCTGTTCGGCACGCCGGGGCAGCGCCGGTTCTGGTTCATGTGGGACGACATCGTGAAAGGGGCGATCGGCGCGGTCGTCCTGGTGGACTCGCGCAGGCTGGCCGACAGCTTTCCCGCCGTGGACTACTTCGAGGACTCGAAGATCCCGTTCGTGATCGGGCTGAACGGGTGGGACGGCGACTTCCCGCACGCCGAGGACGAGGTGCGGGAGGCGCTCACGCTCTCGGCGCACGTGCCGGTCGTCCGTACGGACGCGCGCCTGCGCCAGGCCGTCGCGAACACCCTGATCACGCTGGTCGAGCACGCGCTGACGGTCCGGTCCTATTGAGCCGTCCACCAGTAGGCCGCCACCAGCTCCGCCACCAGCGTCTCGGTGAGCAGGGCCACGTCCGGGTCGTCGTCGTGCGCGTAGCGGATCGCGGCCGTGGCGTCCTTCACCTCGCCGCCCACGGTGATCACCGTGGAGTCCCGCTGCCGCACCCAGTCCATGGCCTGCTCGTCGTAGCGGGAACCGGGGAAGAGCAGCGCACGGTAGTCGAGCGTCTTGGTGAGGTACACGTCCACGTGCGACCAGTCGCCGCTCTCACACGCGTCCGCCGGGCGGCGCGGTCCCTCGCGGAACATCAGCGCCGACTGCTCGGCCGACGACAGGCGCTCGGCGGGGGCGATCGTGTAGACGCCGTGCGGGCCGTCGAGCAGCTCCATGGTCAGCGGGAGCCACTCGTCCCTGCGTTCCAGCAGGTCGGCCGAGGCATCCGCGGCCCTGTCGAGCAGGGCGGGCAGGTCTCTGTCCCGGCCGGTGAGCCTGGACTCCAGGGCCAGGAGCAGTGCCAGGGTGTGCTGGAACGTACGGCAGGCGACGCCGCCGCGCTCCTCGCCCGCCCGCAGGTCGATCACCAGGTCGGCGGCCTCGGCCAGCGGGGAGTCCGCCTTGTTGGTCATGGCGGCCAGGTAGGCGCGGCCGCCCGCGTACCTGGCGGTGGCGTCGAGTGTCTCCCTGCTGGAGCCGGTGGCCGAGATGGGGATGACCAGCGTGCCTTCGGCGGGCGGGAGGCTCGCGGCGGCCGAGGCGTACTCGGCGTGGGCGTTCACCCCAGCGGCGCGCAGCCGCAGCGCCGCCACCCCGGCGGCGTAGCGGGAGCTGCCCATGCCCAGGAACAGGACCCTGTCGAGGTCGCGCGGGAGCGCGTGGAAGGGGTCCTCCGCCCTGAGCGCGTCGGCCAGGGCCCGCAGGGTGTCCGGCTTGGATTCCAGATCGGCCAGGTAGAGCTCGGAATTCACGCGAAGTTCTCCTCGGGGTACCAGGTGCGCAGAACACCCATGGGGGCGTAGCGCCAGCGGGGAAGGTGACGGGCGGCGTAGATCAGCTCACGGCACTCCTGCTCCACCTCGAACGGGCGGATCAGCCTCTCGTCCAGCAGGTCCGGCCGGTGCCCGGCCGCCAGACGGTCCTTGTAGGCGCTCAGCAGCGTCGCACGCCCCCGCCTGGCCCACTCGGCGGTCCGGCCGGGTGGGGCGGATCTTCTTCTGATCGCCACCTGGGCGACATGTTCGAGGCTCGTGGTGAGCTGGGCCACGTCCCTGGCGGCGGGCTGGTACGGGTCGGCGCCGGTGAGCGTGGGATTGCCGTCGAAGTCGATGACCGCGTAGCCGTCGCGCCAGCTGAGGATCTGGCCCACGTGCAGGTCCCCGTGAATTCTGATCAACGGGGTGGTGACCTCGGTGCCGAGCGCGGCCAGCTCCCGCCGCATCGCCCCGGCCCTGGTGGCCAGCCAGTCGCCGTCCTCGCCGCCGGTCAGCTCCAGGGCCTGGGCCAGCGCCTCCTCGGCCCTGGCCGCCAGGGGGCCGCCCGCCGTACCGGTGCCGGGTGAAACGGGAAAAGAGGACAGGGCGAGGTGGAGGTCGGCGGCCAGGCGGCCGAGTTCGGCGGCGAAGTCCACCGTGCCGGCCACCGCCTCGTCCACGCACCACTCCCAGCCGTCCCGCGCCTGCGGCAGGTAGCCCGTGACCAGGGCCAGCAGGTGCTCACGACCGTCCAGCACCGCGGTCAGCGCCGCGTAGGGAGGGGCCGTGTCGTTGAAGCCCGCCTCAACGAGGTGCGCGAAGATTTCCGGCGTCGGGTGAGGAAGGGGCACGGGCGGGGTCAGCCACTTGACGACGACCCGCTCGTCCACGATCACCGAGTAGTTCGTCTGGTCCACGTGCGCCCCGAAATCGCGCTCACCTGGGGCCCCAGTGTGGAGATCTCCAGGACCGTGCGAGAGGGTGGGCAGCGGGAGGAAGCGCCGTACGGCGAACGGCGGCGGCACCTCCCCCTCCAACCGCGTCAGGACCGCGGCTGTGAGCCCGCGATCTCGCGCGGTGAGTGGCTTCTCACCGAGAGAGATCAACCGGCGACTTATTGAATCCCAATTCAAGAGATGGACCAAACTTCCTGGTAGCAATGTCCTCAAAAGTCTTGCTCATGTTGATTAGGGCTGCAACACTCCTGGTCTGGTCTGCTGTGTCCGGTAAGGTCGCGCGACCCCTCAAACACCAAATTTCAGAAGGAGTAGCGGCCGTGTCCCGTACCCGGTTCACCCGTCGTCTCCCGGTCGCCATCACGGCGGCCGGACTCGCGCTTGCCGTCACGGCGTGCGGCGGTGAGTCGTCAAGCTCAGGTGGCACGACGGCGGCGGCGGCCGACCAGCTCAAGCCCAACGCGGTCCTGTCGGAGCAGTCCCTGCAGATCACGGTCTGGGACGGCTACACGCCCAAGGAACTGCCCCAGAGAGCGATGGACGAGCTCAAGATCGGCAAAGTGGACGTCCAGCTCCACGACACCAACGAGATGGCGATGACCAAGCTCACCGCGCCCGGTGAGAGCGGCATCGACGTGGCGTTCGTGTCCGGCCAGTACGCCCAGGCGCTCAACGAGCAGGGCCTGCTGGAGCCGATCCACCACGAGCTGATCCCCAACCTGGCCAACCTCTACCCCGAGGCGACCCAGCTCTCCTACGACAAGGGCAACAAGTACTCGGTGCCCTACACCTGGGGCACGACCGGCATCTGCTACCGCAGCGACCTGGTGAAGTCCGAGCCGAAGAGTTGGAACGATCTCCTGAAGCCCCCGGCGTGGGCCGAGAAGAAGGTCACCATGCTCGCCACCGAGCGCTGGCTGGCCCTGCCCGCCCTCAAGTCCCTCGGCTACTCGATCAACACCGAGAAGGACGAGGAGATCGCGAAGGCCAAGGAGCTGCTGGTCGCGCAGAAGCCGCACCTGCTCCGCTACGACGACACCACGTTCGGTGACCGGCTGCTGTCCGGTGAGGCGATCATGGCCGAGGCGTGGGACGGCTGGTGCCCGACCACCGACGCCAAGCAGAACATCAAGTTCAAGGTGCCGGACGAGGGCAGCGACCTCTGGGTGGACACCATGGTGATCATGAAGTCCTCCAAGAACAAGGAGGCCGCGCACGCCCTGCTGAACTACATCCTGAGCCCCGACATCCACCGCTGGGCCGCCGAGAACATCAACTACAAGGTGCCCAACAAGGCCGCCATGGAAGCGGTGAAGATCGCGAAGGGTTCGCTGCTGGGCATCACGCCCGCCACGCTGCTCGATGGTGAGACCGCCATCGACCTCGGCCAGGCGTCGACGAAGTACAGCCGCCTGGCCGAAGAGATCACGGCAAGCTGAGCCGTTGCCGCAGTGAAGTCAGAGGTCGAGGCTCAGCCGGTGTCCCGCTCGTGGGGGCGCCGGCTGGGCGCGTTCGTTTTTCTGTCGCCAGGGCTGACGTACCTGGTCGTCCTGATGCTGGTGCCGCTGGCGCTGGTGATGAGCTACACCGTCTTCCAGCGCGGGCGCTTCGGAGGCGTGGTCTACGAGTTCACCCTGGAGAACTTCGAGCGGTTGTTCGATCCGCTCTATCTCAACGTGGTGGGGGAGTCACTGAAGATCGCCGCGCTCACGACGGTGATCGCGCTGCTGGTCGGCTATCCGACGGCGTACCTGATCGCGCAGCTTCCGTCGAAGTGGAAGACGCTGGCGCTGGTGGCGATCGTGCTGCCGTTCTGGACGAACTTCATCATCCGCGTCTACGCCTGGACCATCCTGCTCAGCGGCCCCGGGCTGGTGAACTCGTGGCTGGGCAAGCTCGGGCTGGGGCCGTACGAGCTGCTCTACAACCAGGGCACGATCGTGACGGGGCTGCTGTACTCCTATCTGCCGCTGATGGTGTTGCCGTTGTACGCCGCGATCGAGCGGCTCGACCCGCAGTTGCGCGAGGCCTCGGCCAACCTGGGGGCCTCGGGCCTGACCACGTTCGGCAAGGTCACGCTGCCGCTGACGGTGCCGGGCGTGCTGACCGGCTGCATGTTCGTGTTCGTGCCGAGCTTCGGCAACTTCGTCATCCCCGAGATGCTGGGCGGCAACAAGTCGGTCATGGTGGGCACCCTGATTCGCAACCAGTTCATGTCGGCGCGCGACTGGCCCTTCGGCGCCACGCTGGCGCTGGCGCTCATCGCGGTGCTGGTGGTCCTGCTCATCGCCCAGGCCTGGGCGGCGCGTCGTGCGTAGGGCGAAGCTGCTGTACGTCCCGTTCTGGGCGACGTATGCCTTTCTGTACCTGCCGATCGTCGTGCTCGTCGTCATGTCGTTCAACTCCGGCGAGTCCGCCTACACCTACGAGGGCTTCAGCCTGAAGTGGTACGGCGTGCTCGCCGAGGACGAGCGGATCATGAGCGGCCTGGTCAACACGCTGATCGTGGCCACCGGCGCCACTCTGATCGCCACTGTCCTGGGCACGATGCTGGCCGTCGGCCTGGCCAGGTACAGCAGGTCCAAGATCCTCGACGCGGTGTCGCTGATGCCGGCCGTGCTGCCCGACCTGGTGCTGGCGCTGGGCCTGCTGGTCTTCTACGGGACGATCCAGCTCACGCTCGGCCTGTACTCCGTCGTCCTGGCGCATGGCCTGTTCGCGATGGCGTTCGTCGCGGCGGTGGTGCGTACCCGGCTGACCGGCACCGACACCTCGCTGGAGGAGGCGTCGCGAGATCTGGGCGCCGGGCCGGTGGTGACGTTCATGAAGATCACGTTGCCGCAGCTCACGCCCGGTATCGTGGCGGGGGCGCTGCTGGCGTTCACGTTGTCGCTGGACGAGTTCGTGATCGCGTTCTTCACGATCGGCAACGGCGAGGCCACGCTGCCGATCGTCATCTACTCAATGATCCGTTTCGGGGTCACCCCGAAGATCAACGCGCTGGCCGCCATCCTGCTCCTCGTGAGCTTCACGGCGGTGATCGCCGGCCAGCGCCTGACCAAGATCGGGGAATCTCGTGCTCAAAGTTGACGGGGTCTCCCGCAGGTTCGGGGACGTCACCGCGCTGGACGGGGTGTCGCTGGAGATCGGGCAGGGCGAGTTCTTCGCGCTGCTGGGCCCGTCGGGCTGCGGCAAGACCACGCTGCTGCGGATCATCGCGGGCTTCGAGACGCCGGACGCGGGCTCGGTCACGCTCGACGGCGACGATCTGCTGTCCCGGCCGCCGAACCGGCGCCCGATCAGCCTGATGTTCCAGTCGTACGCACTGTTTCCGCACATGACCGTGGCCAAGAACGTGGCCTACGGGCTGGAGCGCGAGCGGCTGCCCCGCCAGGAGGTCAAGCAGCGCGTCGGCGAGGTGCTGGAGACCGTCGGCCTGTCCGCGCACGCCTCGCGCAAGCCCGCCCAGCTCTCCGGCGGCCAGCGGCAGCGGGTGGCGCTGGCCCGTTCCATCGTCAAGCGGCCCCGGCTGCTGCTGCTCGACGAGCCGCTGTCGGCGCTGGACAAGAAGGTCCGCGCGGACATGCAGCTGGAGCTCAAGCGGCTGCAGCACGAGGTGGGCATCACGTTCGTGGTCGTCACGCATGACCAGGAGGAGGCCATGTCGCTGGCCGACCGCATCGCGGTCTTCGACAGCGGCAGCGTGCGCCAGGTGGATGAGCCCATCGCGTTGTACGAGCGCCCGCGCTCCCCGTTCGTGGCCGACTTCGTCGGCGCCAACAACCTCTTCCACGGCCAGGCCAGCGGCCTGGACGGCATCAAGAGCGAGAAGTTCGGCATGCTGGCCGGCACCCCGCTGGCGGAGCTGGGGGCGGGCGCCGGGGCGCTGCTGGCGGTGCGGCCGGAGAGCATCGAACTGGCGGACGGCAACGCGACCAGGGGCCTGCCGGGCAAGGTCCTGGACGTCAGCTTCTACGGCGGCGTCTCGCACATCTCCGTGGACGTGCCCGGCCACCCCAAGCCGGTCCTGGCGGCCGTGCAGGGCGCCGGCACCGTACGGGCCGGCGCCGAGGTCAAGGTCCGCTGGGAGGCCAAGGACGCGGTGATCATGGCGGCCGATCAGTGATTCAGGTCGTTGCCCGTGGCCGCGCGGGCGTAGGAGAGGATCAGCTCGGCGGCCTCCTCCGGGCCGATCAGGGGATGCCTGGCCGTGATGCGGTAGCCGTAGGCGTCCTCCAGTGCCACCAGGTTGCGCGCGATCGTCAGCGAGCCGGCGCTCAGCCTGAACACCCCCAGCGCGGCCCCGGTGTCCAGGATCGCCTGGTACATCGACACCTGCCGGTCGTAGAGCGAGGTGAGCAACACGCCATAGACCCGGTTGCGGCCCGCGGCCCCGCCCAGCTCGTTGAGCAGGCGCACGTCGGGGTCGAGCGGTCCCGTCGGAAGCCCGGACCTGATGGTCACCACCAGCTTCTCGACGGGGTCGGTGATGGTGGACAACTGGCGCAGGCGCTGCTCGTAGAAGCGCTCCATGCCCGCGTGCTGCGCCTCGACCAGCAGTTCGCTCAGGTCGGGGTAGTGGTAGAGCACGGCGCCCGAGGTCAGTCCGGCCTCCTCGGCGACGTGCGAGAGCTGTACACCGTCGATGCCATGGCGGATGATGGCCCTGCGCGCGGCTTCGATCAGGTCGAGCCGCCGGTCGCTCCGGCTTTTACGCTGAGCCACCCCCACCACCTTCACACTCGTTCGGCTGCTGTTCAGTTAGCCGTGACCATAGTGCCCTTAAGTTGACCTCCACGCTAGATCCCTTTTTGAATCTCTATTCAAAATGACGAGTTCCCCCGGAGTCACGATGTCTCTCACGTTCCTGTTCATGCCGGAAAGCGCCTACGGTCCCACCAACAACTCCCTCGGCGTCGGCGACATCCTGCGCCGCCGTGGCCACCGCGTCGTCTTCGCCGCCGAGGCGTCGTGGAAGGGCAAGCTCGAAGCACTCGGCTTCGAGGAGGACCTGGTCGACCTGGCCCCGCCGGCCGAGGAGGAGCAGGACCCCGGCCAGTTCTGGAAGGACTTCATCCGCGAGACCGCGCCCGAGTACCGCAAGAGCACGCTGGAGCAGCAGGAGACCGTCACCAAGCCCATCTGGGAAGGGCTGATCGACGGCGCGAAGTACTGCGAGGCGCAGCTCAAGGCCATCATCGAGCGGGTGAACCCGGACGTGATCATCGAGGACAACGTGCTCACGTTCCCGGCGCTGCTGACGAGCGGCAAGAAGTTCGTCCGCATCGTCTCCTGCCAGCCGCTGGAGATCCGCGGCGGGAACATCCCGCCGGTCTTCTCCGGCCTGCCCGCGGCCGACCGCTCCGGCTGGGACGCCTTCGACGCCGAGTACGAGCGCACCCACCGCGAACTGTGGACCGCCTACAACGAGTGGTGCGTCGAGCAGGGCACCGCTCCTCTGCCCGACCTCGAGTTCATCCACGAGGGCGACCTGAACCTCTACGTCTACCCGGAGATCCTCGACTACGACCGCCCGCTGGGCCCGACCTGGCACCGTCTCGACTCCTCCGTTCGCGAGACCGAGGAGGACTTCACGCTGCCCTTCGAGCGTAACGAGGGCGCGCTGATCTACTTCTCGCTCGGCTCGCTGGGCTCCTCCGACGTGGAGCTGATGCAGCGGGTGATCGACGTGCTGGCCACCACCCCGCACCAGGTCATCGTCTCCAAGGGCCCGCTGCACGAGGAGATCAAGCTCGCCGACAACATGTGGGGCGCGGAGTTCCTGCCGCAGACCAAGATCATCCCACAGTGCGACCTCGTCATCACCCACGGCGGCAACAACACCACCACCGAGGCGCTGCACTTCGGCAAGCCGATGATCCTGCTGCCGCTGTTCTGGGACCAGTACGACAACGCCCAGCGGGTGGACGAACTCGGCTATGGTGTCAGGCTCTCGACCTACGCCTTCACCGACGAGGAGCTGAAGGGGGCGGTCGAGCGGCTGCTCGGCGACACCGAACTGCGCGCCAGGCTCGCCGCCGCCGGTGAGGAGATCCGCCGCCGCGACGGCCTGCGCAAGGCCGCCGACCTGATCGAGCAACTCGGCCAGTAGCACGACCCCGAAAGATGATGTTTCCTGATGCGTGAACTGATCAACCCCGCCACCGGCCTTCCCTGCGCCGAAGTTCCGGACACGACGGTGGAGGGCGTGGCCGCCGCCGTACGGGCCGCGCGCGTGGCGTACGAGGAGTGGTCGCAGACCACCCCGGCCGACCGTCAGCGGCTGCTGCTGCGGCTGGCCGACCTGGTGGAGGCCGACGCCGAGGAGCTGACCAGGCTCGAAGTCGAGGAGACCGGCAAGCCGGCGGCGGTGTTCAGGGACGGCGAGCTGCCGTTCGCCGTGGACAACCTGCGCTTCTTCGCCGGCGCCGCCCGCTCGCTGGAGGGCAGCGGCGCCGGGGTCTTCAGCCCCGGCTACACCTCGGTCATGCTGCGCCGTCCCGTCGGGGTGGTGGGGTCGATCGCGCCGTGGAACTTCCCGTTCATCATGGCGGTCTGGAAGGTCGGGCCGGCCGTGGCGGCGGGCAACGCCGTGGTGATCAAGCCGGCGCCGCAGACCCCCCGCACGACGCTGCGCCTGGCCGAGCTGTTCGCCGAGGCGAGCGCTCCTGCCGGGCTCGTGCAGGCGGTCACCGGCGACGCCGAGGTGGGCCAGGCGCTGGTCACCGACCCGGGCGTGGACATGGTCAGCGTCACCGGCTCCACCGAGACCGGCCGCGCCGTGATGAGCGGCGCGGCGGCCACGCTCAAGCGGGTCCACCTCGAACTCGGCGGCAAGGCGCCGGCGCTCGTGTTCGAGGACGCGGACCTGGCGGAGATGGCCCACGGCGTGGCCATGGGGGCGACGTACAACACCGGGCAGGACTGCACGGCGGCCACCCGCGTGTACGTCGCGAGGCAGATCTACGACGACGCCCTGGAGGCGCTTCGGGCAACTCTTGCCGAAATCACCGTCGGAGATCCCTGGGACCCGGCGACGGACATCGGCCCGCTGATCTCCGCCGCGCACCGGGACCGGGTGCACGGGTTCGTCTCGCGCTCCGGTGGGCGCGTGCTGCACGGTGGCTCGCCGATCGGGGGCTCCGGCTTTTTCTACCCGCCCACCCTTGTGACCGACGTCGCACAGACCAGCGAAATCGTGCAGGGTGAGCTCTTTGGACCGGTCCTGGTGGCTTTGCCGTTCGACGGCGAGGACGAAGCGGTCCGGTTGGCCAACGACACTAGGTACGGTTTGGCCTCGTCGGTGTGGTCGCGTGACGTGGGACGCGCGATGCGCGTCTCACACCGGCTCGATGTGGGCGTGACCTGGGTGAACGACCACCTGCCCATCGCCAGCGAGGCGCCGCACGGCGGGGTGAAGGGCAGCGGGTTCGGCAAGGACATGAGCCAGGAGGCGGTGCAGGAGTATTCGGTGACGCGGCACCTGATGGTGAAGCATGCTGCACCGGCCGAGCGGGATTCGTTCCGGCCTGCCTGAAGACGTGCGCGGCGCAATGCACCCAAAGTGCCACTTTGGGTGCCTGTGATGGGATATGTTCGGTTGGCCGATCTGGTACGGGTTGTGTTCCAATTACCCCGCCGGACAGAATCCCATGCGCCCCACGCGTGTCTGATTTTCTTCGAGCACGTACCGGCGAGAGGTTGCGAGACTCAGTGAGACCGAAAGACCCCAGGCACACGAAGTCGGGGGAGTACACAGGCGGACGGTTCCGGCTGGCGAACTGGCGTGTGCGGACAAGGCTGGTCGCGCTGATCCTCATCCCCACCGTCGTGGGTGTGCTGCTCGCCGGCATCCAGCTCGCCGACGCCATCGGCACCAGCGCCGAATACCGCCGGCTCACCCAGGTGGCCGAGCTGGTCCAGCGCATCGGTGCGCTCAACCACGAGCTCGGCAAGGAGCGCACGCTCACCGGCTGGTACGTCGCCGACCGCCGCAGGACCGCGCGCCTGGTGCAGCTCAAGACCCAGCGCCAGGCCACCGACAAGGCCAAGGACCTGGTCCTGGACGCCACCACGGCCATCGACGCCGCCCACTCCGCGCGCGTGATCGAGGGCGTGGAGACCATGCGCCGCTGGCTCGACGGCCTCAACAGCCTGCGCGAGTCCATGGTCGCCCCCGACGTCCCCGCCCGCGCCTCGACCACCACCTACAGCTCGATGGTCGAGCTCTTCGCCACCATCCAGGACGACCTGGGCGCCGGCGTGAGCGACGAGACCCTCCAGGGTGACGTGGCCGCGCTCGGCTCGCTCCAGCGCATGAAGGAGGAGGTCTCCCGCCAGCAGATCGTCCTGCTCGTGCAGCTCGCCCAGCGAAAGATCGACAGCGCCGACTGGACGGAGTTCCTGGGCTCCTGGGACAAGCAGCAGTCCGAGCTGGCCGCCTTCGAGGCCGAGGCATCTCCGCAGGACCTGCAGGCCTACCACCAGGGAGTGCGCGGCCTGCAGATCGACTCCGCCGACGCCATGCGTCAGCGCGCGCTGGCGCAGGTCAGCCAGTCGAACCGGATCCGCGACCTCGACGTCACCACGACCCGCGACATCAACAACTGGTACGAGAGCACCACGGCCACCACCAACGCCATGCACAAGGTCGGGGACGCCCTGGCCACCAAGATCGTGACCAGGACCCGTGACCTGAGCGAGACCGAGCAGCGCAACGCCATCATCTCCGGCGCGCTGATCCTCGTCCTGCTGCTCCTGGTCCTGATCATCACCACCCGCGTGGCCGGCTCCCTCGTCCGCCCGTTGCGCCGGCTGCGCGCCGAGGCCCTCCAGGTCGCCACGACCCGGCTGCCCGACACCGTCCGCGTGCTGCGCGAGTCGGGCGAGGGCGCCCAGATCCCCGAGGTCCCGTCGGTCGGCGTCAACACGCGTGACGAGATCGGTGAAGTGGCGCGGGCGTTCGACGAGGTCCACCGCGAGGCGATCCGGCTGGCCGGCGACGAGGCCAAGCTGCGGGCCAACGTCAACTCCATGTTCGTCAACCTCTCCCGCCGCAGCCAGACGCTGGTCGAGCGGCAGCTGCAGCTCATCGAGGGCCTGGAGCAGGGTGAAGAGGACGAGCAGCGGCTCGCCAACCTCTTCCGCCTGGACCACCTGGCCACCCGCATGCGCCGCAACAGCGAGAACCTCCTGGTCCTCGCCGGCCAGGAGGCCGCGCGCAAGTGGAGCGACCCGGTGCCGCTGGTCGACATCGCGCGCGCCTCGTTGTCGGAGGTCGAGAACTACGAGCGGGTGCAGATCCAGATCGCGTCCGGCACCCTCATCGTCGGCCCCGCCGTCACCGACGCCGTCCACCTGCTCGCCGAGCTGATCGAGAACGCCATCTCCTTCTCCCCGCGCGAGAGCAAGGTCACCGTGACCAGCACGCCCGCCGAGGGCGGCGTGATGGTGACGATCAACGACCTGGGCATCGGCATGAGCCAGGAGGAACTGGCCGAGGCCAACTGGCGGCTGGCCAACCCGCCCGTCGTGGACGTGTCCGTCTCGCGGCGCATGGGCCTGTTCGTGGTCGGCCGCCTGGCCCTGCGGCACGGCGTCCGGGTGCAGCTCAGCGTGCGCGAGACCGGCGGCCTGACCGCGCTGGTGTTCATGCCCGACATGCTCATCAGCAGCGGCGCCGGCATGCCGCAGCAGGGCGGCCAGTACGAGGCGTTCACCACCTTCGACCCGAGCACCTTCGCCCAGCAGCCGCGCAACGGCTCCCACCCCTCCTTCGACGACGCCCCCGACCAGGTCGTGGACACCCAGTGGCCGGGCTCGCTGCCGGCGCCGGGAACCGGGAACTGGCCCTCGTTCGGCGAGCAGCCGCAACCCGCCGCGGAGCAGCCGTCGTCCTTCGGCGACCAGCCGTCCGTCTTCGGCGACCAGCCCTCGGTCTTCGGTGAGCAGCCGCCCGCCTTCGGTGAGCAGCGACCCGCCTTCGGCGAACAGCGGCCCGCCTTCGGCGAACAGTCACCGGCCTTCGGCGAGCAACCTGCGGCCTTCGGCGAGCAGCCGCAGTCCCCGCGGGCCGACGAGCCCCGCTGGCCGTCCTTCGCCGACGACTCGCCGTCCCCGGCCGCGCCGCAGCAGTCGCTCGGCGAGCAGCGCTGGCCCTCCTTCTCCGAGGAGCAGCCCGCACCGGCCGCCGACCCGCAGCCGTTCGCGGAGGGCAAGTGGCCCTCGTTCTCCGAGCAGCCGCCTCCGCTGCGGCCCGAGGAGCCGCGCTGGCCGTCCTTCGCGACCGAGCCGCCGCAGCAGCAGCCGTCGCAGGAGGAGGAGCCGCGCTGGTCGTCCTTCGCGGACCCGCTGCCGCGCAGGTCCCTGTTCGAGACGGAGGAGCGGCCCCGGCCGCAGTTCGGCGAGGACTACTCCTCCCCGTTCAGGGACGAGCCGAAGCCCGTCGACCAGTTCGAGCAGAACGGCGGCGCCGCCTACAACCCGTTCGGCCCCGGTGAGTACTCCTCCCAGGACATGACCGGTCCGCTCCCCGTGGTGCGCAACTCGCCGCTGGAGGAGCAGGGCGACGAGTTCCTGCCGATCTTCTCCTCGGTCGGCTCCGACTGGTTCCGCCGACCGGACCCCGAGATCCTCCAGCCGCGCGCGGAACCGTGGTCCGAGAGCGGGCCGGAGACCACCGCCGTGCACCCGGCCGTGCCCGCCGACCCGCCCGCTCCCATGCCCCCCGCGGCGACCCTCCCGGGGACGCTTCCCCCCGCCTCTCCTGGAACTCCTCCAGCGGCCACGACGAGCAAGTCCGGGCTGCCCCAGCGCACGCCGGGCCAGTCGGGGGCAGGGGCGTCCTGGTCGTCGCCGGCGGACTCCGGCTTCCAGGCCGCACAGGCCGCCGCGCAGCCCCAGCAGGGCGGCACGACGACCTCGGGCCTGCCCCGTCGCGTTCCCAAGGCCAACCTGGTGCCCGGTACGGCCAGCCTCGCCGAGCCCCAGGCCACGTCACCTGCGCCGCAGATCTCACCCGAGCGGTTGCGCAGCCGGCTCTCCAGCTTCCAGCAGGGTGTCCGGCAGGGCCGGGCGTTCACCCGCGGAGAAGAGAATGAGGAGGACAAATGAGAGAAATGAGCCAGGGAGCGCGCGGCATAAGCTGGTTGATCACGGACTTCGTGAACAACGTGCCGGGCGTCGCCCACACGGTGGTGGTGTCGTCTGACGGGTTGCCGCTGGCCTACTCTGAGGGTTTTCCCAAGGACCGGGCCGACCAGCTCGCGGCGGTCGCCTCTGGCGTGATCAGTTTGACCCAGGGCGCCGCGCGGGTCTTCGAGGGCGGTATGGTGACGCAGACCGTCATCGAGATGCAGCGTGGGCTCTTGATGATCATGTCGATCAGTGATGGATCCTGCTTGGCGGTCCTGGCCGCTCCCGACTGCGACATGGGCCTGGTCGCGTACCAGATGACCCTGCTGGTCGAGCGGGCAGGTCAGGTGTTGACTCCTGCCGTACGCGCGGAGTTGCAAGCGGCCCGTCCTCGCTAGTGGGACGGTGACAGGAGAAACATGGTGTCAGGTCAGCAGGGTTGGGCTGGTGATAGCACTCCGCCGCATCCGTCGGCTCCCCGTCCGCAGAAGCCGAGCTCTCTGGTGCGGCCCTATGCCGTGACCGGGGGGCGTACCGCGCCGCGGATGAAGTTCGCCATGGAGGCGCTCGTGTCCTCCGTGACGTCGGAATACCAAGACATTTCCCTACTAAGTCCGGAGTACCAGGCGATCATTCAGCTGACCAGGAACGTCCGGTCGGTTGCCGAGATCTCCGCCCTTTTACGCCAGCCCCTTGGTGTGGTCCGGGTGCTGATAGCCGACATGGCGTCGGAGGGCCTGATCCGCGTGCACCAGCCTGCGCTGGACGCCGGAAAGCCGGACCTCAACTTGCTCGAAAGGGTTCTCAGTGGACTTCGCAGGCTCTAGTCCCGGCCTCACCTCGACGAAGATCGTCGTGGCCGGGGGCTTCGGCGTGGGCAAGACGACGTTCGTGGGAGCGGTCTCGGAGATCCTGCCGCTCACCACGGAGGCGATCATGACGGACGCCTCGGCGCACGTCGACGATGTCTCTCTCACGCCGAACAAGACGACCACGACCGTGGCCATGGACTTCGGCCGGGTCTCCCTCGACCGTGACCTGATCCTGTACCTGTTCGGCACGCCCGGACAGCACCGGTTCTGGTTCATGTGGGACGACCTGGTGAAAGGCGCGATCGGGGCGGTCGTGCTGGTCGACACCCGTCGCCTGGCCGACAGTTTCCCCGCGATCGACTACTTCGAAGAGGCCAAGCTGCCGTTCGTGATCGGCATCAACGGCTGGGACGGCAACTTCGCGCACGCCGAGGAGGAGATCAGGGAGGCGCTGTCGATCGGCGGCCACATCCCGATCGTCAGGCTGGACGCGCGGCAGCGGGACTCGGTCAAGTCCACCTTGATCACCTTGGTGGAACACGCCCTGACCCGCCACATGCACACCCCGGTATAACTCCCGGCACGACCACACAGCCCACCCCTCGCCTGAGGCGGTGGGCTGTGGCATGCCGGCGAACCGCGGTGAAGCGGCGGTGAAGCCGTCATCCGCTTTGCTTGCTCTGTCGTGAGAAGTGCGTACTTCTCACGCATACGGAGGGAGACGAGCTCGATGGTCACGAAGAGACTGCCCGCACTGCTGCTCGGCGCCGCGACCCTGGCGATGTCCCTGGCCGCGGCCGCCCCCGCGGCCCAGGCCGCCACCACGGCGGCCACCGCGTCGGCCGCCGCCGACCCGTGCTGGTACCAGAGCGGGAACTGGTACTGCGTCAACAGGCGCGGCGCGCCGGTCTGGTCGCGGGGCGACAACCCGGTGGTGGTCGGCTACATGAACACCACGACGAGCTGGTTCAAGTGCCGCAAGGAGGGGGCGCGGAACAACAACGGCCCGCATCCCAACCGATGGTTGTGGACGCAGGCCGACAACGGCGCGTGGGGCTGGATGAAGGACGGTGACATCTACAGCGAGACCAACCCCGTCCCCGGCCTGCCCTGCCCGAGGTAACCCGCTCACATTCGGGCCGACAACTCGGCCGGCCCGGAACTCCTCCTCGGACAGCGGCCCGGCCGCCCGCAGCTCGCCCAGCTCGGAGCCACGGCCGGGCGGCAGCGGTATCGGGGGTTCCGAGGAGGAAACGGAATCGGTGCCGCGCCTGGGAACCACGCGCGGCACCACCGTGCCGCGCCTGCCGGGCGCGAGCGTGGCGTCGGCGCTGGCAGCCTGGGCGGCCTCGCCCGGAAGGGGCCCCTTCCGGGCGAAGAGGTCAGACGGTGGCGTGGCCGCGTACGAGCCGGCCCACTTCGGCGCGCAGATGCACGAAGTCGGGGTGCTCCCGGGTGGTGATCTGGTCGCGCGGGCCGGGCAGGTCCACCTTCAGGTCGCCCACCACGTGCGCCGGCGCCTTGGACAGCACCACCACGCGGTCGCCCACGTAGACGCTCTCGTCGATGTCGTGCGTGATGAGCACGATCGTCATCTGGTGGTGGCCGCGGACCTTGAGCACCAGGTCCTCCAGGTCCTCCCTGGTCTGCGCGTCCACCGAGCCGAAGGGCTCGTCCATCAGCATCAGCGTCGGCCGGTAGGCCAGCGCCCGCGCGATCGCCACCCGCTGCTGCATGCCGCCGGAGAGCTGGAACGGGTACTTGCGCCCCGCGCCCTCCAGCCCCACCGACTCCAGGGCCTCGGCGGCGGCCTCGCGACGCTGGCGCTTGTCCATGTTCTTGCGGCGCAGCGGCAGCGCCACGTTGTCGGCGACCGACATCCACGGGAACAACGAGCGGCTGTAGTCCTGGAAGACCACGGCGAGGTTGTCCGGCGTCTGGCTGACGAGCTTGCCCTCGACCTTGACCTGCCCGCCGGTCGGCGTGATCAGGCCCGCGATCGAGCGCAGCAGCGTCGACTTGCCGCAGCCGGAGGGGCCGACGATGCAGAGCAGCTCACCCTCGGCGACGCTCAGGTTGAGGTTCTCGATGGCGTGGTGCGCGTTGGGGGTACCGCCGCCGTACACGTGGGAAAGGTTGGCTATCTCGAGCAATGGATTTCCTAGGGGGCGAGACCGCGGACAGCACGGCAACTCTTTCAGAGCCGCAAACGACTCTAGCGGAGCCGGAAATGCTGGACATGTCAGTCAGGTAAACCTATTCAGGGCGCGATCTTACTCTTACCCGATCGCGCCTGCCATGGGCGTCACAGCCTCACTTTCAGCTTTGATTGCATACCCGGAATTGCGGGTGCACAGGCGCTAATCGGCGAGTCGCTGAGCCTCGTGGTGCCAGGCGAGCACGCGGCGCTCGACGGTCAGGAACAGTTCGTTGAACAGATAGCCCAGCACGCCGAGCAGCACGATCCCGGCCCACATGGCGGGCAGGTCGAAAGTGGCGTAGGCGTCGGTGAGCTGGAAGCCGATGCCGTTCGTGGTGCCGGGCAGCAGTTCGGAGAAGACCATCACGATCAGGGAGAGCGACAGGGCCAGCCGCAGCCCCGCGAACATCTTGGGCAGCGCCGACGGCAGGACCACCCGCCTGACGCGCTCGGCCCGCGACATCCGGAAGACCTGGCACGTCTGCAAATGCAGCGGCTCGACGGAACGGGCTCCGTCGGCGGTATTGAGCAGCACCGGCCACATGACGCTGAACATGATGAACGCCAACTGCATCCGCAGCCCGAATCCGAACAACACCACGAAGACGGTCACCAGCGCGGGCGGCGGGATGGCGCGCAGGAACTGCAGCACGCCGTCGAGGTAGTCGTAGGCGCGGGCCGACAGCCCCACCGCCAGCCCGAGCAGGACCCCGGCCAGCGCGCCCCCGGCCAGCCCGAGCGCCATCCTGCCCAGGCTGGGCAGGATGTTGCCGATCGCCGTGTCGGTGAGGAACAGCGTGGCGGGCGGCCCGGAGAACCACATCGTGTGCATCCTGGCCACGATCGTGCCGGGCGAGGGGAAGAACGGGTTGCCCGCCGCCCTCGTCGCGGCCTCCCAGGCCAGGACGAGCCCGACCAGCACCACGAGCCGGAACGCGGCCGCGTGCCGCCCGCCCGTCCTGCCCGCTCCCCGTACGGCCGGAGGCCGCCCGCCTGTTCTGTCCGCTTCCCGTACGGCCGGAGGCCGCCCGCCTGTTCCGTCCGCTTCCCGTACGGCCGGAGGCCGCCCGCCCGTGACTTCCGCTCCCGGTGTCGCCGCGTGCCGTCCGACTCTCATGGCCGCTCCCCGTACTGTGCGTGGTGCCAGCGGAAGGCCCGCCGCTCGGCGGCCACCAGCAGCGCGTTCACCAGGACGCCGAACAGCCCCACCCAGAACACCCCGGCCAGGATGTCGATCATCCGGGCCGGTACGGCGATGCCGGCGAAGAAGATGAACACGCCGATGCCCTCGCCGCGCCCGGCCACGATCTCCGTGCTGACGGTCAGGATGAGGGCGACCCCGGCGGCCAGCCGGACGCCGGTGGCGATGAAGGGCGCAGAGGACGGCAGCGAGACGCGCAGGAGCACCGCCAGGGGGCCGAAGCCGTACGCGCGCAGGGACTCCTTGGCCACGGGATCGACGCCGCGCAGGCCGTACATCGTGTTGTAGAGGATGGGCCACAACGAGGCGTAGAGCACCAGCGTGATCCGGTGTTGCAGGCCGGTGCCGATCACCAGGGCCACCAGCGGGATCAGCGCCACGGACGGGATCGGCCGCAGGAACTCCACGACGGAGCGGGTGGCCGCGTCGATGACCGGCACGCTGCCGAGCAGCAGGCCGAGCGGGACAGCGAGCACGGCCGCCAGGCACAGCCCGATGGCCCAGGCGAGCAGGCTGGTCAGGGCGTGCCCGCCGAAGGCCGGGTCGAACAGCAGCGCCGCCGCCCGCGCGACGATCTCGGTGGCGGGCGGCAGCACCTCGGGATCGACCACCCCGGTCCTGCTGAGTAGTTCGATCAGCGCGGCGAAGGCGAGAGCCCCGGCCGCCCGGCGCGACCAGCGGGTGACCGCGGACACCGGGCCGGACGCCGAGCCGGACACCGGGCGGGGACGGGGCAGGGTCTGGGCGCTCACCCTGACGTGGTGGGCGACATGAGCGTCTCGACGTCGATCTCCTTCGTCAGCCACTTGGCCTCCAGCATCCAGTCGGCCACCCGCTGGAGGCGGACCGGATTGTCGTTGCTGGAGAAGTAGGGGAAGGTCACGGTGGCCGCCGTGGCCGCGTCGATCTGGGTGAAGTTCGGCAGCACCTTGGCGACCACCTCGCGGTTCTTCTCCATCAGCTTGGCCGCGTTGTGGATGGCCCGCTGGAAGGCGGCGGCCGTCTTCGGGTACTTGTCGTACCAGTCCTGGGTGCTGACGTAGCCGGAGATGGGGAACTCGGCGGCGGGTCCGGAGGCCGGGTCGAGGATCTTGCGGGCTCCCATGGTGGAGGTGGCGGAGGTGACCATGGGCTCGCCCAGGTACGCGGCGTCGATCTGGCCGTCCTTCCACGATGGCATGATGCTCTGGAAGGTCACCTGGACGTACTTGATGGTGGTCGGGTCCACGTTGTTGGCCTTGAGCACCTGGGTGAGCGCCAACTCCTGGAAGTTGTGCAGGACGTTGACGTTGATCGTCTTGCCCTCCAGGTCCTTCGGCGTCTTGATGGGCGAGTTGGGCAGGGCCATGATGCTCAGCGAGTCGGGGGCCGCGCGAGAGCCCTCGGCCAGGATGCGCAGTTTCAGCGCCTGCTTGTCATGGGCCGCGAACATCGACACGTAGTTGCCGAACGCGGCGTCGATCTCTCCCTTCACCATCATGGGAATGGCATCAGGGGAGGACTGCAGGATCTCGGGGGTGACGTCCAGGCCCTCCTTCTCGAACAACCCCTGGTTGACGGCGACGTAGATGGCGGCGCTGTCGATGGCCGGCAGGGTGGCGACCTTGAGCTTCGTCTTCTCCAGCCCGCCGGCGGCGGAGGCGGAGGGCGGCGCGTTGGAGGTCGTGCCGGTGCCGGCGCTGCACGACACGGCGCCGAGCGTCAAAGCGAACCCGATGGTGGCGGCCATGGCGGTACGGCCAAGCCTCATGTCAGGGACTCCCTTCAGATGGAGCCAAGGGGGGACCGGGCGGCTTCTGCTCCCGGGGGCTGTGTGCCTGACGCACAACAGAGAGGGATCGACCGTAGCACCAAATTGGTGGTCATTATCGGAAAGCCGACACTTGCGGTTGCAAAGTCTGTTTGCCTATATATCGTGAAAATTTAACGACCTGTAAGAAAATAGATGATTGTCCGAATTGGGGAAGGTGGTGGCTTGCGGGACGGCGGATACTCATGTTGTTACTCGATTGATCTTTCCGCAGGTCAGGACATGGCTCGCGGAATGGCTGCCCGTTGTCTGTTTCACCTGGTAGAAGGCTGCCTACCAAAATCATCGAAATATCTGGACATCTTGGGATAAACATCCCATCGGGGCACTAGTAGTGGTTGGTCCTTGTGAGGCCGTGTGCTCAAATGACGCTTATCTCGATGTGCATATTGCCCCACGTGCACGTACCGCATGGTCACCGAGAATTCCCCTCCGGGGCGAGAGGTTGCGAAGGCAAGTGAGAACGCAGAGCGCCGAAGCTTCCGCTGACCGCGAGCCGCACGGCCATCAGAAACGACGGCTGTCACCGACACCCTCGAAAAGATTCGGGTTGGGCAACTGGCACGTACGGTCGCGCCTCATCGCGCTGATCGTCGTGCCGACGGCGGTCGCCGTGGGCCTGGGCGGGCTGAACGTCATCACCTCGCTCAGCGACGCCCGCACCTACCAGAGCCTGCGCGTGGTCGCCGAGCTGAGCCAGCAACTCGGGGCCGTGACGCACGAGCTGTCCTTCGAACGCGACGAGACCGCCCTCTACATCGCCCAGGGGCGGCCCAAGGACCGCGAGGCCGAGCTCCGCAGCACCTACAGCGGGGTGGACAACCTCATCGAGGAGGCCAAACGGCGGGCCGCCGAACTGGGCGACAGCCACGCCGACGCCGTACGCCCGGTGCTGCGCCGCCTGGAGGAGATCCCGACACTGCGCGAGACGGCCGTCAAGGGCAAGATCCAGCCCCTGCCGATGACCCAGAAGTACTCGCAGATCGTCGCGGCGCTGCTGCAGTTCCACGACCAGGTCGGCCAGGTCGCGGTGGACGACCAGGTGGCCGACGCCGCCAGCGCCATGGCGGCCATCTCCCGCGCCAAGGAACAGGCCTCCAAGCAGCGCGGCATCCTGGCCAGCGCCCTGGACAAGAAGGGCTTCGACAGCGGCGAACTCGACGCGCTCACCGACGCCAAGTCGCGTGAGGAGAGCGAGGAGACGCTGTTCGCCACGCTGGCCAACCTCGACCAGCTGGAGCTCTACCGCAACACCGTCGTGGGCCAGGACATCGACCAGACCGACCTGTTCAGGCTGCGCGCCATGGCGCAGGCGGCCGAGGGCAAGACGCTGAGCATCGGCCCGCAGCCCAACCAGGACGTGGCCACCTGGTTCGAGGTCAGCACCGGCAAGATCGACGCCCTGCGCACCGTGGAGAAGGAGCTGTCCTCCTCCGTCATCCTGCGCGCCAGGGGCCTGGAGGCGGCCGCCAACCAGGCGGCGATGATCTCCGGCGGACTCATCCTGCTCCTGCTGATCGTGGTGATCGCGATCATCTCGCTCATCGCCCGCTCGCTCATCAGGCCGCTGCGCAAGCTGCGCAGGGAGGCACTCGACATCGCCGGGCAGCGGCTACCGGAGACCGTACGGCAACTGCGCGAGAGCGGTGAGGGCGCGCTCAACCCCGTCGTACCGATAGGCGTGGACACTCACGACGAGATCGGCGAGGTGGCGCGGGCCTTCGACGAGGTGCACCGCGAGGCCGTGCGGCTGGCGGGCGAGGAGGCCCGACTGCGCAGCAACGTCAACGCGATGTTCGTGAACCTGTCGCGGCGCAGCCAGACGCTGGTGGAGCGGCAGATCACCCTGATCGACGGGCTGGAGCAGGGCGAGCAGGACGAGCAGCGGCTCGGGAACCTGTTCAAACTGGACCACCTGGCCACCCGCATGCGGCGCAACAGCGAGAACCTGCTGGTCCTGGCCGGTCAGGATCCGCCACGCCGGTGGAGCCAGCCGGTCAAGCTGGTCGACGTGGCCCGCGCCTCACTGTCGGAGGTCGAGAGCTACGAGCGCGTCGTGCTCCAGGTGCCGGACGGGGTGTCGGTGGCCGGGCAGGCCGTCAACGACGTCATCCACCTGCTCGCCGAGGTCGTCGAGAACGCCCTGTCGTTCTCCCCGCGCGAGACCAGGGTGACGGTGTCGGGCAGCAGGATCGACGGCGGCGGCGTGATGTTGTCGATCACCGACTCCGGCATCGGCATGACCATGGAGGAGCTGACCCAGGCCAACGAACGCCTGATGGACGCGCCCGGCGTGGACGTGTCGGTGTCGCGGCGGATGGGCCTGTTCGTGGTGGCCAGGCTGGCGCACCGGCACGGCATCCGGGTGCAGTTACGCCCGCACACCTCCGGCGGCCTGACCGCGATGGTGCTGATCCCGGAGAACATGCTGGGCTCCCAGGCGCCGAACTTCGCCGGAATGCCGTCCTTCTCCGGTAACCAGCCTCCCTTCTCCGGCAACCAGCCTCCTTTCTCTGGCAACCAGCCGTCGTCGCTCGCGGGTGGCCCGCCGTTCACTGGGAATCAGCCTTTCACGGGCAATCAGCCGTTCGCCGAGAGCCAGCCGTTCACGGGCGGCCAGTCGTTCGCCGAGAGCCCGCCGTTCGCCGGCAATCCGGCCTTCGCCGGCAACCCGCCTTCGTCAGGAAACCCGCCCATCCCCGGCAACCAGCCGCCCGCCTCGCCCGGTGACCAGCCGCCCGCCTTCGCGGGCGCGGGTTCGGGTGCGGGGCCCGGCGGGCCCGGCAGCGAGCCGTATTCGGGGCCGCACCCCGCCCCACCGGCCACCGACTGGCCGCAGCCCACGTTCCAGATGGGCCCGGGACAGATGGGCCCGGGACACCCGTCGTTCCCGTCGAACCCCGAAGCGGGCGGCAACTGGCCGGGCACACCCCCGTGGCAGCCGGACCCGTCCGCCTGGCCCTCGGAACCGCGCGGCGGCTTCGAGAGCGGCGACGTCTGGACGCCGCCCCGCGGCCCCGCCTGGAACAACGGCCTGCCCAAACGACCCGTGCCCCAGGCGCCGCCCGGCGGCTGGAGCCACGACACCAACCCGCCGCAGCGTCCGGGATTCGACTACTCCGAGTCCGACTCCGGCGCCGCGGGCCCCATGCCGGCGGCACCGCCCGCGTCCGCCGGCGACGACTACCTGCCGATCTTCGCCGCCGTGGAGTCCGCCTGGTTCGGGCGCGACACCAACGGCGCGAGCTGGGGCTCATCGAAGTCGGACGCGGGCTGGAGCGCGGCGGAGGCAGTGGTGGAACCGGCACGTGACGGCGCGACGTCGGCAGGTCTGCCCAAACGGGTGCCCAAGGCCAACCTGGTGCCCGGCTCGGCGGACACCTCGGCCTCACCCAAGGGCGTCACACCGATGCCGTCGGTGTCGCCCGACCGGATCCGCAACCGCCTGTCCAGCTTCCAGCAGGGCTTCCGTGCGGCGCGCGACGACATCAGCGAGGGCCGGGCCATCCCCTCGTCCGCCCCCTCTTCGGCCGAGGTGAAGAACAAGGAGAGGGAGGAGGGAGCATGAACGATCTGAGCCACGCGGCGCGCGGGGTCGACTGGCTGATCACCGACTTCGTCAGTACGGTGCCGGGGGTCGCGCACGCGGTGGTGGTGTCGTCCGATGGGTTGCCGTTGGCGGCGTCGGCGGGTTTTCCGGTGGATCGGGCTGATCAGTTGGCCGCGATCGCGTCGGGGCTGGTCTCGTTGACGCAGGGTGCTGCCCGGGTTTTTGAGGGTGGTGCGGTCAATCAGACGATCGTGGAGATGCAGCGTGGGTTGATGCTGATCATGTCGATCAGTGATGGTTCGTGTCTGGCGGTGCTGGCGGCGCCGGATTGCGACATGGGTTTGGTGGCGTATCAGATGACGCTGATGGTCGATCGCGCCGGTCAGGTGCTGACTCCGGCTGTGCGCGCCGAACTGCGCGCCAGCCAGACCAGGTGATGTACGTGACAGACCCGAGATGGAACAGCGGCGGTTGGGCCCCTCCTGACCAGCCCCAGCCCCAGCCGCAGCTGAATCCCGACCCCGCTTCGCCCGTCCGCCCGTACGCGGTGACAGGTGGACGGACGGCGCCGCGGGTCAAGCTGGCGATGGAGGCCCTGGTGTCCTCGGCGACGGCCGAGCAGCGGGAGTTCTCCCATATCACGCCGGAGTACCAGGCGATCAGTCAACTGTGCCGGCAGGTCAGGTCCGTGGCCGAGGTGTCGGCCCTGCTGCGGATCCCGCTCGGCGTGGTACGCGTGCTGATCGCTGACATGGCCGCCGAGGGTCTGGTCCGGGTGCACCAGCCACAGCTGGACGCCGGCAGGCCGGACGTTAATCTGCTGGAAAGGGTGCTCAGTGGACTTCGCAGGCTCTAGCCCCGGACTCACCTCGACGAAGATCGTGGTGGCTGGAGGATTCGGGGTGGGCAAGACGACGTTCGTCGGCGCGGTGTCGGAGATCATGCCGTTGACGACGGAGGCGGTGATGACCGACGCCTCCGCCGGCATCGACGACCTGGGTATGACGCCGCTGAAGTCGACCACGACCGTCGCGATGGACTTCGGCCGGGTCTCCCTGGACCGTGACCTGATCCTGTACCTGTTCGGCACGCCCGGACAGCACCGGTTCTGGTTCATGTGGGACGACCTGGTACGCGGCGCGATCGGCGCGGTCGTGCTGGTCGACACGCGCCGCCTGGCCGACAGCTTCCCCGCGATCGACTATTTCGAAGAGGCCCAGCTTCCGTTCGTGGTGGGGGTCAACGGGTGGGACGGCCAGTATCCGCACAGCGACACCGAGGTGCGCGACGCGCTCACCCTGGCGCCGCACATCCCGATGGTGCGGCTCGACGCCCGCAAGAAGGACTCGGTCAAGAACGCGCTGATCCAACTCGTCGAGCACGCGCTCACAGTACGGATGGCCGTGCCGGGCTGGGGCGGCTGACGCGGCTGGGTAGCTGACGCGCGTCGGCCCCGGGCCGTGCGTTGACATGCGGATCCCCACGCGCGTTGGGGCGGGCGGGTGCTCGCATGATCACGGCAGGTGTGCGTTGACGCGCGGGCGCTCACATGATCACAATTGGCTCCCGCCGAACATCGCAGGAGCACCATGTCCCGTGGCCGCACCGCATGAACGTGAGGAACCCGATCACCGGCCAGGCCGACAGGCCGTCGGCCCCGATCCCGCAGGACCGCCTGGCCGCCGTCGCCACCGGCCTGCGCCGCATGGCCCCCGCCTGGCAGGACGCCGACCGCGGCGCGGCGCTGTCCCGCTTCGGCGCCGCGCTGGCCGATGACGACGACCTGCTCGCCGCCCTGGTCGCCGACACCGGCAGGGTGGGGGAGTCGCTGCTGGAACGCCGGCTCGTGGCCGGCCTCATCGACCGATGGGTGCGCCAGGCGCCCGCCCTGCTCGCCCCGCCCGCCGAACGGCCGGCCGCCCTGCCGGGCGTCTTCGTGGCGGGAGACGCGGTGCCGTACGAGCTGGTCGGGATGATCACCCCCTGGAACCTGCCGCTCCTGCTCGGCCTCATCGACGCCGTCCCCGCGCTGGCCGCCGGCTGCGCGGTGCTGGTCAAGCCGAGCGAGGTGACGCCCCGCTTCATCGAGCCGCTCATGCGGCTGGTCCCCGATGAGCTGCCGCTCAGGGTCGTCGAGGGCGACGGCGGCACGGGCGCCGGGCTCGTGGACCTGGTGGACGCCGTGGTGTTCACCGGCAGCGTCGAGACGGGCCGGCGGGTGGCGCGGGCGGCGGCCCGCGCGTTCGTGCCGGCGTTCCTGGAGCTGGGCGGCAAGGATCCGGCGATCGTGCTGGCCGGGGCCGACCTCGACCGGGCCGCCGCGGCCGTCCTGTGGGGCGGCACCGCCAACGCCGGGCAGTCCTGCCAGTCCATCGAACGCGTCTACGTGGCCCGCGAGGTCCACGACGAGTTCCTCGCGCGGCTCGTGGACAAGGCCGCCCAGGTGCGCCTGACCTGCGAGGGCGGCCCGATCGGTCCCATCATCAAGCCGGGCCAGGAGGATGTGATCGCCGCCCACCTCGCCGACGCCGTGGCCAGGGGCGCGCGGGTGCACACGGGCGGCAGGATCGAACGGCACGGCGGCGGCCACTGGTGCCGTCCCACCGTGTTGTCCGGGGTCGATCACGACATGCTGGTCATGACGGAGGAGACGTTCGGCCCGGTGCTGCCGGTCATGGCCGTGGACGGTGAGCGGGAGGCGGTCGCGCTGGCCAACGACTCCACCTACGGCCTGTCGGCGGCCGTCTTCGCCGCCACGGAGGAGCGGGCGCTGGCCGTCGCCGCCCGCCTGCGGGTCGGCGCGGTCAGCGTGAACGACGCCGGCCTGACCGCGCTCGTGCACGAGGGCGAGAAGCATGCCTTCCGCCTGTCCGGGCTCGGCGGCTCCCGCATGGGCCCGGCCTCCATCGGCCGCTTCCTGCGCCGCCGGGCCTTCCTGGTCAACCGGTCCGACGCCGCCGATCCGTGGTGGCACAACCCGAAGGAGTGAGAGCCGCGATGGGACTTCGCGCGGACATGCCGCTGCTGGCCAGGCACGAGGGGGAGTGGGAGGGTGAATACCTGCACCTCGGCCGCGACGGCGAACTGCTCGACCGGCATCGGGTCCGGATGACCTGCGCGATCCTCGGCGACGCCACCTACCACCAGACCAACCGCTACACCTGGGACGACGGGCGTGCGGAGGTGCACGAGTTCCCCGGCACCTACCTCGGCGGCGGCCGGTGCGGTTTCGACACCGAGCGGCTCAAGGGCGAGTTCTGGGAGCTGGACGACGACACGATCTACCTGACCTGGCGGTTCAAGGGCCAGGACCTGCGCCTGTTCGAGCTGATCGTGCTGAGCGGGGACGGCCGCTCGCGCAGCAGGGTCTGGCAGTGGCTCAGGGACGGGGTGTGCGTACGGCGCACGCTCATCGACGAGCGGCGGATCACCTGATCGTCACGAGTCGCCGGTCCTGGCGCTCGTGTGCCAGCCCAGCATCATCCGCTCCGTCCGCAAGAACGCCGCGTTGAGCCCGATCCCCAGCAACCCGAGCAGCACGATGGCCGCCCACATGGCCGGGATGTCGAACTGGCTCTGCGCCTCCAGCATGCGGTGCCCGATGCCCTCGCTGCTGCCCACCAGCTCCGAGATGATCATCATGATCAGCGCCAGCGACACGCTCAGCCGCAGCCCGGCGAAGATCTTCGGGGCGGCGGCGGGCAGGATGATCCTGGTGAGCCGCTGCCAGGAGCTCAGCCGGTAGACCGCGCCCGTCTCGATGTACTGCCGATCGACGTGGCGGGCGCCGTCCATGCTGTTGATCAGTACGGGCCAGATGACGCCGTACACGATCGAGGCCAATTGCATCTCCGTGCCGACCTTGAACAGCACCAGGAACACCGGCAGCAGCGCCGCGGGCGGAACCGAACGGCCGAAGTGCACCAGCGGCTCCACCAGCCCCGACAACCAGTACGAGCGCCCCAGCACGACCCCGAGCAGCACCCCGGCCGAGCAGGCGATCGCCCATCCGGCGAACAGTCTGGCCAGGCTCGGCAGCAGGTCCGCCATCGCCTCCTCGGTGAGGAAGAGCCGCGACGGCGGGCCGGACAACCACAACTCGTGCAGCCGGACCACGATCTGCGAAGGCGGCGGGAAGTAGGTGGCCTGCGCGGTCCGCGTGACGAACTCCCAGGCGAGCACCGCCACGGGCAGCAGCCAATACCACGCCACCCGCCGTACGACGTTCACGCGACCTCCCCCGTACGCGCGCGGCACCGGACGTTCACGCGGCCTCCCCCGTACGCGCGTGGTGCCAGCGGAACAGCCGTCGCTCACCGGCGGTGAACAACACGTTGGCGGCCAGCCCGATCACCCCGGCCCACACCGTGGCCGCCAGCACCCGGTCGAGCCGGTTGGCGCTGCCGGCCAGCGACTGAAACGCCCCGATCCCGCCGCCGCCCGGCGCCAGCAGCTCCACGCTCACGGCCACGATCAGGGTGACCGCCACCGCGATCCGCACCCCGGTGGCGATGAACGGCGCCGCGCTCGGCAGGCTCACCCTCAGCACCACCGCCAGCGGGCCGAACCCGAAGCTGCGCAGCGTCTCCTTCGCCAGCGGATCGACGTCGCTCAGGCCGTACATCGTGTTGATGAGCAGCGGCCACGAGCAGGTGTAGACGACCAGCGCCGTCTTGGCGTCGTGCCCTTCGGGAAACAGGAACACCGCCAGCGGGATCAGCGCCACCGAGGGGATCGGCCGCAGGAACTCCACCAGCGGCCGGGTCGAGCGCTCCATGAACGGCACCGTCCCGAACAGCAGCCCGGCCGGGACGGCGATCGCGATCGCGATCGCCAGCCCGGCCAGGCACGGGCCGAGCGTGGCCAGCACGTCGCTCCTGAACTGCGCGTCCAGCGGCAGGGTGGCCGCCGTGGCGAGCACGTGGGACACCTCCGGCAGGTAGCCGGGCAGCAGCCCGGTCCGCCCGGCCAGCTCGGCGACGCCGAGAAACAGCACGACCCCGGCCGCGCCGAGCACCCCACGCCCGGATCTGCCCCGGAACATCCCGCGGCTGAGCCGCACAGGACGGGTCATTCGCCGACCGACGCGAAGAGCTGGTTGACGTCCGGCCTGGCCTTCAGGAAGCCGAAGCCGTGCATGAGGTCGGCCAGCCGCTGCACGCTCGGCCGGTCGGCCTCCATCGTGAAGTCGCCGACCCGCATGGCCGCCGCCACGTCCGCCGGAATCTGCGTGTACGTCGGCACCACCTCGTCGATGGCCTTGCGATCGGCGCCGGCGATCTCCTGGCCCTTGGCGAGCGCGCGGTGCAGGGCGGCGGCCGTCTTCGGATTCTTGGCCAGCCACTGCTCGGTGACGCCCCACCCGTCGATCGGCACGCCCGCCGTGGGCCCGCCGATGGTGTCCACGATCTGCCGCGCGCCGTCCTTCCTGGCCGCGCTCAGGAACGGCTCGGCCAGCCAGGCCGCGTCCACCTTGCCCGAGGCCAGCGCGCCGAGCTGGTCGGCGAACGGCACGGCGACGAACTTGACGTCGTCCACCTTGAGCCCGGCCTCCCGCAGGTGCGCGTTGACCACCGTGTGCCCGAGCGTCTTGAGCACGTTGACCGCGACGGTCCTGCCCTTGAGGTCGGCGACCGTCCTGATCGGCGAGTCCTTGTTCACGACCACCGCGCAGAAGCCGGGCGCGCCACCCATGGTGTGCTGGAACAGCTTCAGCTTGGCCGCGCCCGAGTCGTTGATCGTCATGAACGAGACGTAGCTCCCCAGGAACACGTCCATGCTGCCGTTGAGGATCTTCGGCATGACCGCCGTCGGCGCCTGGATGATCTCGGTCTTCACGGTGAGGCCCTCTTCTTTGAAGAAGCCGCGCTTCTCGGCGATGAACAACGACGCCGACGACGCGACCGGCACCACCCCGATCAGCAGCTCGGTCTTCTCCAGCCCGCCCGAGGACGCGGCACCGGTGCTGCCGCTCTGCCCTCCTCCTGTGCCTCCGCACGCGCTGAGCGTCAGCGCCAGCGCCATACCCGCGGCTACGATCCTGGTCAGTTGCATCGCCACTGCCTCTCCGAGGATCTCGATGGCCTACGCCCGGGGCCGCCCGCCCCGCCGGCGTGTTCTCATCAGGAAAGCGGCGCGAAGAGCTGCGCCACGTCCACCTTGCCCTTGAGATAACCGTAACCGTGCAGCAGGTCGGCCAGCTTCTGCACGCTGGCCCTGTCGGCCTCCATCGAGAACTTGCCGAGCGTCATCGCCGCCGCGGCGTCCGCCGGGATCTGCGTGTACTTCGGCACGACTTCATCGATGGCCTTGCGGTCCTCGCCCGCGATCCGCTGGGCCTTGGCCAGCGCGCGGTGGAAGGCGGCGGCCGTCTTCGGGTTCTTGGTCAGCCACTGCTCCGAGACGCCCCACCCGTCGATCGGCACCCCGGCCGTGACGCCGTCGGTGGTGTCGATGAGCTGCGTCGCGCCGCTCTTCTTGGCGGCGGTCAGGAACGGCTCGACCAGCCAGGCCGCGTCCACCTTGCCGGAGGCCAGGGCGCCGAGCTGGTCGGCGAAGGGCACGGCGACGTACTTGGCGTCCTCGGGCTTGAGCCCCGCCTCCTGCAGGTGGGCGTTGGTCAGCGTCTGGCCGAGCGCCTTGAGCACGTTGACCGCGATGGTCCTGCCCTTGAGGTCGGTGGCCGTCCTGATCGGCGAGCCCTTGGCGACGACGACGCCGGCCACGTTGGGGGCGGCCTCCTGGCTGTGCTGGAACAACTTCAGCTTGACCGCGCCCGTGTCGTTGATCGCCATGAGCGAGACGTAGCTGGTCAGGAACGCGTCCATGCTGCCGTTGAGTATCTTGGGCATGACCGCCTGCGGCGCCTGGATGATCTCCGTCTTGACCGTCAGGCCCTCTTCTTTGAAGAAGCCGCGCTGCTCGGCGATGAACAGCGGCGCCGAGGACGGCACCGGCACCACGCCGACCAGGAGCTGGGTCTTCTCCAGCCCGCCTGACGACGTGGTGCCGCTCTGCTGTCCCGCGCCTCCCTCACTGCCACACGCGCTGAGCGTCAGCGCCACTGCCATACCCGCGACGACGATCCTGGCCAGCTTCAATGCCACTGCCTTTCTCGATCCCTGTCATCAGGTGAAGGAGGCTGGGGGGAAGGTCAGCGGCGTCTCGCCTCGATGAGGTTCGCGCCCGCGCCCAGTTCGACGACCTCACCGATCGCCAGTCCCGCGTCGCCGAGCACGCTCTCGTACTCGGCGCGGCTGCGTTCGGTGCCGCCGTTGAAGATCGCCAGCATCCGCATGTCGATGTCCTTACCCAGATGTGCCTCCGAACCGTCGGGAAGCACCACTTCGAGAATCAGGACGCGCCCGCCGGGGTTCATGGCCTCGCGGACGTTGCGCAGAATCTTGACGGCGTCCGCGTCGTCCCAGTTGTGCAGGACGCTGCCCAGCAGGTAGACGTCGCCGCCGGTGGGGACCGCGGTGAAGAAGTCGCCGGAGACGACCTCCGTCCGGTCGGCCAGGCCCTCCTCCGCCAGGGTCCGCCTGGCGTGCCCGGCCACGTGCTCCAGGTCGAACAGGATGCCGCGCATGTGCGGGTTGGCGTGCAGGACCGTGGCCAGGATGTGGCCCTTGCCGCCCGCCACGTCCACCATGGTCGCGGTGGGCGGGAAGGTGTAGCGCTTGGCCAGGCCCTCGGTGAAGGGCACGGCCCTGGCGGTCATGTAGTCGTCGAACAGCCTGCTCGACTCCGGGTTCGCGGCGAGGTAGTCGTACACGTGCCCGTAGCGCTTGACGAACGCGGAGCTGCCGTCGCGCACGGTGCTGGGCAGGTTGCCCATGGCGTGCCAGAAGCCCTCCTCGCCGAGCATGCGGATCGACGAGCGCACGAAACCGGGCGCGTCCGAGCGCAGGGCCGTGCCCTTCTCCGTCAGGTCGTAGGTGTCGGCCCCCGCGGCCCTGATCAGGCCCATGCCGACCAGCTCGCGCAACACCCGGCGCAGCGAGGGGGCGTGCGCCCCGCACCGCTCGGCCAGCTCGCCGGCGCCCAGCGGCCCGTGCGCGAGATGGTCGGCCAGGCCCAGCTCGGCCATGGTCAGCAGGGCCGCGAACCGGGAGAGGTCTCCTACGGCCCCCCACAGAAGGTCATCGGAATGCGGCATGTGTCCTTCCAGAAGAAATCACGGATTGCGGGTGGCCTGCCGGTGCCACACGAGCACCCGGCGTTCGGCCAGCACGAACAGGGAGTTCACGAGATAACCGAGGATGCCCAGCAGCGCGATCGCCGCCCACACCCCCGCGCCGTCGAAGCTGCGCTGGGCCTGCAGGAGCTGGTAGCCGATGCCATCGGAACCACCGATCACCTCGGTGAGCACCATGAGGATCAGCGCCAGCGAGAGGCTCAGCCGCAGCCCGGCGAAGATCTTCGGCGAGGAGGCCGGCAGCACGACCACGCGCAGGCGCTGCAGCCTGCTCAGGTTGAAGACGGTGGCCGTCTCCGTGTACGTGCGGTCCACCGCCCTGGCGCCCTCGATCGTGTTCAGCAACACCGGCCAGACGACGCCGAAGACGATCGTCGCCAGCTGCGTGATCAGGCCGGCGTACTGGGTGGCCAGGCCGGCCTGGAGCACGAGGAAGACCGGGAGCAGCAGCGGCGGCGGGATGGAGCGGCCGAACTCGATCAGCGGGTCCACGTAGTCGGTGGCCGTGCGCGAGCGCCCGAGCAGCATGCCCGCCACGATCCCGATCAGCGCGGCCAGGATCCAGCCGCCGAACATGCGGCCGAGGCTCGGCAGGATGTTCTCGATCGCGTCCTCGGTGAGGAACACCTGGCCGGCGGGGCCGGAGAACCACAGCTCGTACATGCGGGCGACGATCGTCGTGGGCGGCGGGAAGTCGGTGTCCGCCAGTGCCCTGGCGATCAGCTCCCAGACGACGAGCACGACAGGGACCACCCAGAGCCTGGTGAGAGCCTTCATGGTCAGGCCGCCCCCGTCCGCACCCGGTGCCAGTGGAACAGGCGGCGCTCGCCGGCCAGCAGGAGCACGTTCGCGAGCACGCCGAGTATGCCGGCCCAGACGGTGGCCGCCATCATGAGGTCCATCCTGTTGCCGCTGCCGGCCACGTTGACGTAGACGCCGATCCCGGCCATACCGCCGGCCAGCAGTTCGGCGCTGACCGCGAGGACCAGCGCGATGCCGGTGGCGATCCGCACGCCGGTCATGACGAACGGGGCGGCGCTGGGCAGGCTCACCCTGGTCAGCACCGCGAGGGAGCCGAAGCCGAAGCTGCGCAGGGACTCCTTGGCCAGGGGGTCCACGTCGTGCATGCCGTACAGGGTGTTGATGAGGATCGGCCAGATGGAGGCGTACACGATGACCGAGACCTTCATCAGCTCATCGACCGGGATCAGCAGGATCGCCAGCGGGATGATCGCCACGGAGGGAATCGGGCGCATGAACTCCAGCAGGGGCCGGATCGCGCGCTCCACCGGCGGCAGCGCGCCGAGCAGCACGCCCAGCGGCACGGCTATGACGGTCGCGATGAGCAGGCCGAGCGCCCAGTTTCCGAGGGTCGTGGCGACGCCGGTGAGGAACTCGGAGTCGGTCGGCAGACGCACGGCTTCGAGCAGGATGGCCGATGGGGCAGGGAACAGCAGATCCTCGCTGATGCCGAAGCGGATGAACAGTTCGGCGAGAACAAGGAACCCCGCGGCGCCGGCGGCGCCGCGGAGCAGTCGTGCACTGGTCATCCGCTCGAGGCGCCGGTCGCGATGACGGACTTCACGTCGATCGGGCTCTTCAGGTACTCGTACTCGACCATGAGGTCGGCGACCTTCTGCAGGCGGTTGGCGCTCAGCTCACTGGGATAGACACCGAGCGTGATCACCGAGGCCGTCTTGGCGTCGATCTTCGTGTACTTCGGCAGCAGAGCCTCGATCTCCTTGCGGTCGCTGGAGGCGAGCTCCTGCGCCTTGGCGATCGCGCGCTGGAAGGCGGCCAGCGTCTTCGGGTACTTCGAGGCCCACTCCTCCGTGGCCATCCAGCCGGCGATGGGCAGGTCAGCGGTCTGGCCGGTCATCGTGTCGGCCAGCTTGCGGAAGCCGTGCTGGCTCTGGTTGGCCGTGATGAACGGCTCGGTGATCCACATCGCGTCCGCCTGGCCGCCGACGACCGCGTTGCCCATCTCCGGGAACGGCTTCTCAAGGAAGTTGACGTCCTTGGCCGTGAGGCCGGCCACCTTCAACTGCGTGGTCACCGCGAGGGTGGCGACGTTGTTGAGGTTGTTGACGAAAATCTTCTTGCCCTTGAGATCGGCCACCGTCTGGATGCGCGAGTCCTTCGGGACCATGATGTTGAAGGTGTTCGGGCCCGCCTGGTACATGTCCGCGACCAGCTTGATCTTCTTGCCGTTGCCGACGGCCTGGAAGGTCGAGACGTAGTTGGTCTGCGAGATGTCCAGCGCACCGCTTTCGATCTGCGGAAGTGCGGCCGCGCCACCGGTGATGGTGACGGGCTCCACCGTCAGGCCCTCTTCCTTGAAGAAGCCCTTGGTGTTGGCGATGTAGAGCGATACCGGGTCCGGAATGGGGAGCGCCCCGACCTTGATGGTGGTCTTCTCCAAGCCCTTACTGTTAGCGGACGTGTCCGCTGTGTCACCGGATCCACCGCATCCGGCAAGGGTGAGAGCGACTGTGACGCCGAGGACAATGGCGTGACAGCGCAGTTTGCGTGTCATCGGGGGGTTCTCCTACCAGGGGGAAGTCTTTTGGAGATCGGCACGTAGTTACCGGGCGTGAAGCGTACCGGAGGGGAGATCGGAACGGCAGCACTATGCCACGATTATGAGCTTTATCTGCTAAATATAACTGTCTGCCACTGTGGGGTAAATATATGTATAACTGCTATTTTGTGCCCCATGTCCAGATTGGTAGCCTGGTTGCGCTCCGTGTCCGGAGGTTAGCGACATGAACAATGTGTGACCTGGAACGGTTGAAAACCCCCGAAGCGTTGGCCTAACTATGAGGTTTGTGCTCAAATTGGGCCTCGAACTTGCCTGCGATCACTCGTCCGTGTGACGAAGCCGCTGAGACCCCCCTAAAGCAGGCCATGGCGAGAGGTTGCCACAGTGAGGACAACAACGACCGATTCCGGTCGTGGTAACGCTCCGGACGTGCCGGAACAGCCTGTGGGCGGAGCGTCGCCGAAGGCGTCGCAGCCCAAGACGGGCAGCTCGTTCGCGCTGCGCAACTGGCGCGTGCGCACCCGCCTCATCGCCCTCATCGCCATTCCCACGATCATCGCCGTGGTTCTGGGCGCACTGCGCGTCACCAGCTCGATCAGCAGCGCGCAGCAGTACCAGCTCATCAACGACGCGGGAAGGCTGGTCACGCAGCTCGGCGAGCTCTCCCGTGACCTGGGCCTCGAGCGCGACCTGGCAGCCCGGTACGTCGCCGCCGGCAAGCGCGCGGAGGAGGAGACGCGGCTCGTCAGCCAGCAGAACATCGTGGACGCCAGCGTCAACCGCACCCTGGAGCTGGCCAAGACCACCGAGACGTCGCTGTCCGACCTGGGCCGCAGGACCCTGGACCGGATCGAGGTCCGGCTCGGTCAGATCGCCTCGCTGCGCGACACGGTCATGAAGCAGCAACTGCCGCCACTGCCGACGGTGGAGAAGTACTCCGAGACCATCGCCGACATGTTGCTGCTCTACGACGAGGTCGGCCAGGGCTCCACCGACGAGCAGCTCACCGCCACGGCCGGCGCGCTGCGCGCCACCGCCCGTGCGGAGGAGCAGGCCTCCAAGCAGCGGGCACTGCTGACGATCGCGCTGGTACGCGGCTCCTTCGAACAGCCGGAGTTCACCGCCTTCCTCGACGCCCGCTCCCGCCGGGAGAGCGAGCGCACCTCGTTCACCGCGGTGGCCACGGCGGCGCAGCGCCAGAACTTCGACAACACGGTGGCCAGCCAGAAGGTCGGCCGCGCCGAGTTCTACATCAGCCGCGCCGTGCTGCTCAACAACAACGGCCAGTCCCTGCGCCGCCTCGACAACTCCACCGTCAAGGACGTCGACAACTGGTTCGACTCCATCTCCGACACCGTGGACCGGATCCACACGGTGCAGAAGTCGTTGTCGGAACAGGTCTCCACCCGCAGTGCCGACGTGGCCAGCGGCGACAGGCAACTGGCCGCGATCAACATCGGCATCGTGGTCCTGCTGCTGGTACTGGTGCTCGCGATCACCGCTCTGATGGCCGGCTCGCTCGTACGGCCGCTGCGCCGCCTGCGCGGCGACGCCCTGAAGATCGCCGGCCACACGCTGCCCGACCTGGTGCGCCAGCTCAGAAGCACCGACGTGAACCCCGACCAGCTCAGGGTTCCGCCCATCGAGATCGACTCCAAGGACGAGATCGGTGAAGTCGCGCGGGCCTTCGACGAGGTGCACCGCGAGGCCGTCCGCCTGGCCGGTGAGGAGTCCAAGCTCCGCAGCAACGTCAACGCGATGTTCGTGAACCTGTCGCGGCGCAGCCAGACGCTGGTGGAGCGGCAGATCACCCTGATCGACGGGCTGGAGCAGGGCGAGCAGGACGAGCAGCGGCTGGGGAACCTGTTCAAGCTGGATCACCTGGCCACCCGCATGCGGCGCAACAGTGAGAACCTGCTGGTTCTGGCCGGTCAGGAGCCGCCGCGCCGGTGGAGCCAGCCGGTCAAGCTCGTGGACGTCGCCCGCGCCTCGTTGTCGGAGGTCGAGAACTACGAACGCGTGGTGCTGGAGGTGCCGGAAGGCGTCTCCATCGCCGGCCAGGCCGTCAACGACATCATCCACCTGCTCGCCGAGCTGATCGAGAACGCCCTGTCGTTCTCCCCGCGCGAGACCCGCGTCCCGGTCTCCGGCAGCCGGATCGACGGCGGCGGCATCATGTTGTCCATCAGCGACTCCGGTATCGGCATGACCGGCGAGGAGCTCGCCCAGGCCAACGACCGCCTGATCGACGCGCCAATGGTCGACGTCTCCGTCTCGCGCCGCATGGGCCTGTTCGTGGTCGCCAGGCTGGCGCACCGGCACGGCATCCGGGTGCAGTTGCGCCCGCACGGCTCCGGCGGCCTGACCGCCATGGTGCTCATCCCCGAGTCGCTGCTCGGCACGCCCGCCCCGACCCCCGCCGCCGCGGGCCCCTCCCGCGAGGAGGCCTTCCACACCCCGCAGCCGACCGGGACCGGATCGTGGCCCTCCTCGTCGTACCAGCTCGGTCCGGGACACCCGTCCTATCCGGGCCCCGCGCACCCGTCCTATCCGTCCTACCCGTCGGAGCCCGTTCCGCAGGGCAGCGCGTGGCCGTCGTCGGGACAGCCCTTCCCCGCCGAGGCCGGCGGCTGGATGTCGGCCAACTCCGCCGACTCCTCCAACGACGTGTGGGTGACCTCGCGCGGACCCATGACCGGCGACAGCGGGCTGCCCCAGCGCGAGCCCGGAAGCGCCCAGCGAGGCAACGGACTACCTCAGCGGGACCTCCCGCAGCGGGACCTTCCTCAGCGGGAGAACGGGCTGCCGCAGCGCGGCGTCCTGCCCGACGAGACCCGCCCCTGGATGCGGACCCCCGCGCCGCCCGCGCCGAGCCAGTTCAACAGCTTCCCCGAGACCGAGTCCGCCGCGACGGGCCCCATGCCCGCCGTCCAGCCGGCCTCCGCCGGGGACGAGTACCTGCCGATCTTCGCCTCGGTGGAGTCGGCCTGGTTCGACCACGGAGCGGCCGAGGCCAACGGCACGTGGAGCTCGGCCGGGGCCGACGCGGGCTGGACCGCGGCGGAGGCCGCACGCGAGCCGGTACGTGACGGCGCCACGGCGGCGGGCCTGCCCAAGCGGGTGCCCAAGGCCAACCTGGTGCCCGGCTCGGCCGAGACCGTGTCGGCGCCGAAGGGCGTGGCGCCCATCGCGGCCGTCTCGCCCGACCGGGTACGCAGCCGCCTGTCCAGCTTCCAGCAGGGCTTCAGGGCGGCGCGTGACGACATCAGCGAGGGCAGGGCCTACGGGTCCGGCTCCAGAAGTGATAGTAGGGATGAGGGCGCATGAGCCGGCGGCCACTTGAACAAAGCCGACTGTTGACGTTCATGCGACTGACGAAGGAGAGGGTATGAACGACCTGAGCCACGGGGCACGCGGAGTGGACTGGTTAATCACCGACTTCGTCAGTACGGTGCCGGGGGTCGCGCACGCGGTGGTGGTGTCGTCTGATGGGTTGCCGTTGGCGGCGTCGGCGGGTTTTCCGGTGGATCGGGCTGATCAGTTGGCCGCGATCGCGTCGGGATTGATCTCGTTGACGCAGGGTGCTGCCCGGGTTTTTGAGGGTGGTGCGGTCAATCAGACGATCGTGGAGATGCAGCGTGGGTTGATGCTGATCATGTCGATCAGTGATGGTTCGTGTCTGGCGGTGCTGGCGGCGCCGGATTGCGACATGGGTTTGGTGGCGTATCAGATGACGCTGATGGTCGATCGCGCCGGTCAGGTGCTGACTCCGGCTGTGCGCGCCGAACTGCGCGCCAGCCAGTCCAGGTGATGTAGGTGTCGAATTCGTGGAACAGCGGCGGCTGGGAGCCGCCGCCCCCGCCGCCCAGGTCTGACCCCGCCTCGCCGGTACGGCCCTACGCCGTGACGGGCGGGCGGACCGCGCCCAAGGTCAAGCTGGCGATGGAGGCTCTGGTGTCCTCGGCGACGGCCGAACACCGGGAGTTCTCGCACATCACGCCCGAGTACAAAGCGATCAGCCAGCTGTGCCTGCAGGTCAGATCCGTGGCCGAGGTGTCGGCGCTGCTGCGGATCCCGCTCGGCGTGGTGCGTGTTCTGATCGCGGACATGGCGGCGGAGGGCCTGGTTCGGGTGCATCAGCCGCAGCTCGATGCAGGTAGACCGGATGTCAACCTGCTGGAAAGGGTGCTCAGTGGACTACGCAGGCTCTAACCCCGGCCTGACCTCGGCCAAGATCGTGGTCGCCGGCGGGTTCGGGGTGGGCAAGACGACGTTCGTCGGCGCGGTGTCGGAAATCATGCCGTTGACCACGGAGGCCGTCATGACGGACGCCTCCGCCGGCATCGACGACCTGGGCATGACGCCGCTGAAGTCGACCACGACCGTCGCGATGGACTTCGGCCGCCTGTCGCTGGACCGCGACCTGATCCTGTACCTGTTCGGCACCCCCGGACAGCACCGGTTCTGGTTCATGTGGGACGACCTGGTGAAAGGCGCGATCGGCGCGGTCGTGCTGGTCGACACCCGCCGCCTGGCCGACAGCTTCCCGGCGATCGACTACTTCGAGGAGGCGCAGCTCCCGTTCGTGGTCGGCATCAACGGGTGGGACGGCTCCTACCCGCACAGCGACTCCGAGGTACGTGACGCGCTCACCCTGTCGCCGCACATCCCGATGGTGCGGCTGGACGCCCGTTCCAAGGACGCGGTGAAAACCGTCCTGATCCAGCTCGTCGAGCATGCGCTGACGGTTCGGATGGCCGTGCCAGGCTGGAGCGGCTAGCGGAGCGGATAGTCTGGAGTCTTAGACGTACATTCGCTTCGAGGACTGGCCAACCACGTGTTCGAGACGCTTTCCGACCGGCTGACTTCGGTCTTCTCCTCCCTTCGAGCCAAGGGGCGGCTGTCCGATGCCGACATCGACGCCACCACCCGCGAGATCCGCATCGCCCTGCTGGAGGCCGATGTCGCGCTGCCGGTGGTCAAGGCGTTCGTCGCCCAAGTCAAGGAGCGCGCCCGCGGTTCCGAGGTCTCCCAGGCGCTCAATCCGGCGCAGCAGGTCGTCAAGATTGTCAATGACGAGCTGATCGGGATCCTCGGCGGCGAGACGCGCAGGCTCCAATTCGCCAAGACGCCCCCGACCGTCGTCATGCTGGCGGGTCTGCAGGGCGCGGGCAAGACGACCCTGGCGGGCAAGCTGGCCAGGTGGCTGCGCGAGCAGGGCCACGCGCCCATGCTCGTCGCCGCCGACCTGCAGCGGCCCAACGCCGTCCAGCAGCTCCAGGTGGTGGGCGAGCGCGCCCAGGTCGCGGTCTACGCGCCCGAGCCCGGCAGCGGAGTGGGCGACCCGGTCGGGGTGGCCCGCTCCTCGATCGACGAGGCCAGGCGGCTCAACCACGACATCGTCATCATCGACACCGCCGGCCGCCTGGGCATCGACCAGGAGATGATGAAGCAGGCCGCCGACATCCGCGACGCGGTCTCGCCCGACGAGGTCCTGTTCGTGGTCGACGCCATGATCGGCCAGGACGCCGTCACGACGGCGCAGGCGTTCATGGAGGGCGTCGGCTTCGACGGCGTCGTGCTCACCAAGCTCGACGGCGACGCCCGCGGCGGTGCGGCGCTCTCGGTCCGGCACATCACCGGCCGGCCGATCATGTTCGCCTCCACGGGCGAGAAGCTGGAAGACTTCGACGCCTTCCACCCCGACCGCATGGCCTCCCGCATCCTCGACATGGGTGACATCCTCACCCTGATCGAGCAGGCCCAGAAGACGTTCGACGAGGACCAGGCCGCCAAGATGGCGGGCAAGCTCACGTCGGGCGAGAACTTCACGCTCGAGGACTTCCTCGAGCAGATGCAGATGGTCCAGAAGATGGGGCCGATCAAGAACCTGCTCGGCATGATGCCCGGCATGGGGCAGATGCGCGACCAGATCAACTCCATCGACGACCGCGACCTCGACCGCATCGCGGCCATCATCCGCTCGATGACCCCGGCCGAGCGCCAGGACCCGAAGATCATCAACGGCTCCCGGCGGGCGCGCATCGCCGCCGGCTCCGGCGTCTCGGTGAGCGCCGTGAGCAGCCTGGTCACCCGCTTCTTCGACGCGCAGAAGATGATGAAGAAGATGGCGGGCGGCATGGGCATTCCCGGCATGCCGGGGGGCCGGGGCAAGTCCAGCAAGGCGCAGAAGAAGGCGAAGAAGGGGCGGCGGGTCAGCGGTGACCCGCGCAAGGCGGCGCTGGGCAAGTCCGCCGCCGAACCGGGCGCGGCGGAGCCGCAGCCGAAGCAGGGGGGTGGCGCGCTGGGCAACCTCGGTGGCAAGCTGCCGCCGGGGATCGAGCTGCCGCCCGGGTTCGACCCGTCCAAACTGCGCTTTCCCGGACAGAAGTAGAGCCTCCCTCGTCCCTGTACGCGCCGGTGAGCCGTGCCGGACTCGCGGTGGTGCGAGGTGCGGCACTGGCCCCTCGGGTCTGTGCGTCGGTGGGTCGATGGGTCACGTCGGGCTCGCCGCGCGTGCGGTGCCGCACGGTGCGTGCGTGGCAGTGCGCGTTGCGCGGTACCGGGCTTGGACCTGTGCTTCGGGAGGCGCTCAGCCCTTGCCGGACCTTTGCGGTCCGCTGTGGTGATGGGTCGTGGGCACTGCCGTCGATCTGGCACAATGGCATGTTGGAACACCGTGTCCATGCGGGTGCCCTCTCATCTCCCGCCGGACACGCCTGTCCCTGGAACGTCGTCCCGTCGTGCCCCACTCGGCGAGATGCCGTTCACCCACGCTCGAATGCAGGAGAGACCACACCCGTGGCAGTCAAGATCAAGCTCAAGCGGCTCGGCATGATCCGCAACGCTCAGTACCGCATCGTCGTCGCCGACAGCCGCACCAAGCGTGACGGCCGGGCGATCGAAGAGATCGGCCTGTACCACCCGAAGCAGAACCCTTCGCGCATCGAGGTCAACGCCGAGCGCGCGGCTTACTGGCTGGGTGTCGGCGCGCAGCCGACCGAGCCGGTGCTCAAGCTGCTCAAGCTCACCGGTGACTGGCAGAAGTTCAAGGGCGAGCCCGCCCCCGAGCCTCTCAAGGTCGCCGAGCCCGCTCCCGACCGCCACGCCCTCTACGAGGCCGCGGCGAAGGAGACGGTGTCCGGTGGCGACACCGGCAGCACGGCCGCCACCACGCCGAAGAAGAGCAAGAAGAAGGACGAGGCGGCTGAGGCCCCCGCGGCCCCCGCGGCTTCCGCCGAGACCCCGTCCGAGGGAGAGGCCTGAGGTGCTCGAGGAGGCTCTCGAGCACCTCGTTAAGGGCATCGTCGAACATCCCGACGATGTCCGGGTCCGCGCACGCCGCATCCGCAGCGGGCGCGTCCTGGAGGTCCGGGTGCACCCCGAGGACCTGGGCAAGGTCATCGGACGCGGCGGGCGCACCGCCAAGGCGCTGCGCACAGTCGTGAACGCCCTGTCCGACGGGAAGTACGTACGGGTCGATCTGCTCGATCTGCACGAAGCGGTCCGTTAGCGTCAGGTTTGCGCGCCCTCATCGGCTTCGTTCCGGTGGGGGCGCTCCGCGTTGAAAGCAGAAGAAAGCAGGTTCACGTGCAGCTGGTCGTCGGCCGGATAGGCCGTCCGCACGGGGTACGCGGTGACGTGACCGTGGAAGTGCGCACCGACGATCCCGAGCTGCGCTTCGTCACCGGCAAGCCGATCGCGACCGACCCCGCTGACCGGGGACCGCTCGTGGTCGCCGGCCGCCGGTGGCACAAGGGCGCGCTGCTGCTGTCGTTCGAGGGCATCGCCGACCGCGACGCGGCCGAGGAACTGCGCGGCACCATGCTGGTCATCGACTCGGCCGACATCGCGCCGTCCGACGATCCCGACGAGTTCCACGACCACCAGCTCATCGGGCTGGCGGTGCAGACGGTCTCCGGCGAGCCGGTCGGACAGGTGGAGGAGGTGCTCCACCATGGACAGGACCTCCTCGTGGTCCGCAGGAAGGGCCAGGAGGACGCGCTCATCCCGTTCGTCAGGACGCTGGTGCCGGAGGTCGACCTGGAGGCGGGGCGGCTGGTCGTCGATCCTCCTGAAGGGTTGTTGTGATGCGGCTCGACATCGTCTCGATCTTTCCCGAGTACTTCGCGCCGCTGGACGTGTCGTTGATCGGGAAGGCTCGGGAGCGCGGGACGCTCGATGTTCGGGTGCATCAGCTGCGTGACTGGGCGCGGGACGTGCACAGGACCGTGGACGACACGCCCTATGGCGGCGGGCCCGGCATGGTGATGAAGCCCGAGGTGTGGGGCGAGGCCATCGACGCGGTGATCGGCCTGTCCGGGGACGATGCTCCGGGGGACGGTGCTCCGGGGGACGGTGCTTCCGGTGACCTTGCGGATGGCGGCCTTTTGAGCGACGACTCTTCGGGGGGCGGCGCTTCGGGCGACGGCGCTTCGGGCGACGGGGCCTCGGATGGCGGGGCCTCGGATGGCGGGGCCTCGGACGGCGGGGCCTCGGATGGCGGCTTTCCGCGGATGATCGTGCCGACGCCGAGTGGGCGGCCGTTCAGCCAGGAGCTCGCGCAGGAACTGGCCGATGAGCCGTGGTTGTTGTTCGCGTGCGGGCGCTACGAGGGCATCGATTCCCGGGTCATGGCCGAGTACTCCGCGCGGATGCGGGTGGACGAGGTCAGCATCGGCGACTATGTGCTGGCCGGCGGCGAGGTGGCGGTGCTGGTCATGGTGGAGGCCATCGGCAGGCTGCTGCCGGGGGTGCTCGGCAACGCGCAGTCGGCCGTGGACGACTCCTTCGCGCCCGGCTCGATGCGGAACCTGGTCGAGGGGCCGGTCTACACCAAGCCGCCCGTGTGGCGGGAGCACGAGGTACCGGCCGTGCTGCTGTCCGGACATCACGGAAATGTCGCCCGCTGGCGTCGGGATGAGGCGATCCGGCGTACCGTACGGAATCGGCCGGAACTGGCGGCGGCGCTTGACCCCGCGACGCTGGACAAGCACGACAGAAAGCTCCTGGAGGAGCTCTCGTTTCGCCTTCAGCCGGAAGATATGGCAAACTGAATCGCTGCCAACCGTCACCCGGTTGGTCCGTCATGCCCGGGAGACAGTCCCGGGTTCATCAAATCAGCAAGCGCGTCCGCCGCGAGCCACGGCCGGGTGGACCTCCGCGTGCTCGCGAGGACTTGAGGACTGCTCTCATGCACACGAAGATCCAGGAGCTCGAGAAGTCGACCCTGCGCAGCGACGTGCCGGATTTCCGCCCCGGTGACACGCTCGAGGTTCACGTTCGAGTCGTCGAAGGAAACCGCTCCCGTATCCAGGTCTTCAAGGGCTTCGTGCTGCGCCGTCAGGGCAGCGGCGCCCGCGAGACCTTCACGGTCCGCAAGGTCAGCTACGGCGTCGGCGTCGAGCGTACCTTCCCCGTGCACAGCCCGGTCATCGAGAAGATCGTGCTCGTGACCCGCGGCGACGTGCGCAGGGCCAAGCTCTACTACATGCGTGACCTGCGCGGCAAGGCCGCCCGCATTCGCGAGAAGCGCGAGACGACGGCCGCCAAGTAAGCGGTGTTCTTCCGACGGCCCGCGCATCGCGCGGGCCATTCGGCTTTACGGGGCCGTTTCCTTTATGTGGAGCGACTCGTGCACGGTGTAACGTCGGTCGAGGCTTGTCGAGCCGACGCATCATCTAGGCTCGTCAGCGATGACTAGCGAAAGCCAGGAGCACGGCGCCGCGCGCCGCCCTGTCGAGGACGAGGTGGACGTGGTCGCGGAAGAGACTCAGAAGCCGGCCAAGGGCGATAAAAAAGAGAAGAAGGGGTCGTTCTGGAAAGAACTGCCCGTCCTCATCGTCGTAGCCCTTGTGCTGGCCCTGATCATCAAGACATTTGTGGTCCAGGCGTTCTACATTCCATCGGAGTCGATGGAGAACACTCTGCTCACGAACGACAGGGTTCTGGTCAACAAGCTCGTCTACCACACCCGCGACATCGAGCGCGGCGACGTCGTGGTCTTCTCCGGCGTCGACTCCTGGGACGGCGAGTTCCAGATGGAGGAGCCGTCCAACGCGTTCGTGGCGTTTTTCCGGTGGGTCGGCACGGCGTTCGGCATCGTGCCCGGCGAGAAGGACTACATCAAGCGGGTCATCGGCGTCGGGGGCGACCACGTCAAGTGTTGCGACTCCAAGGGTCGCATCACGGTCAACGGCACGCCCATCGACGAGGAGAGCTATCTCTACCCCGGTGACGTGCCCTCCGACCGGTTCTTCGACATCACGGTGCCGCAGGGGCGGCTGTGGGTCATGGGCGACCACCGGTCGGTGTCGCTCGACTCGCGCTCGCACACCGGCGATCCGGGTGGCGGCTCCATCCCTGAAGGCCAGGTCATCGGGCGGGCCTTCGTGATCGTGTGGCCGTTCAACCGGTTCACCTCGATCGACATCCCCGAAACGTTCGCCCAGCCCGGTCTCCAGGCACTCGGCGACTCCGCCGCGAAGCCCGCCGCCCAGGCGTCCGGCGGCTCGGTCGCACAGCCTGCCGCTCTGGCGCTCGGCGGATCGGTGCCGCTGGTCGCCGGGTTCGGGATGGCCGTACCCTTGGTGCTGGTTCGTCGGCGTCTGCGGAAGAGGCGTTGATGGCCAACACCGAGAAGGCGGAGGGTGTGGGCAAAGAGAAGAAGAAGGGCGGTTTCCGCGAAACCGTCCTGCTGCTCGTCATGGGCGTCGGCATCGCGCTGCTGCTTCAGGCGTTCGTGATCGGCTCGTTCTACATCCCGTCCGAGTCGATGGAGAACACTCTGCAGATCGACGACCGGGTGTTCGTCAACAAGCTCGCGGGTAAGCCCGAGCGCGGTGACATCGTGGTCTTCAAGGGCTGGAACGGTGAGGACACCATCAAGCGGGTCATCGGGGTCGGCGGCGACAAGGTGGTGTGCTGCGACAAGCAGAAGCGCCTTTCGGTCAACGGTACGCCGCTGGACGAGCAGTCCTACCTCTACCCGGACGATTACGCTTCCGGCGATAAGTTCGACGTCACAGTGCCCGCTGGGAAGCTCTGGCTGATGGGCGACCACCGCAGCGCCTCGGCCGACTCCCGGTCCCACATGGAGGAGCCCGGAGGGGGCTTCATCTCGGAGGACGCGGTCGTCGGCAAGGCCGTGGTGCGCTACTGGCCGCTGTCGCGCGGCTACCTCTTCTCCCAGCCCGACATTTTCGACAAGGTCAAGTAAGCCCGTCTTCCGGTCGCGGTTTGCGGCGAATGGGGCGTACGCTGCCTGTGTCATGACAGTTGCGTTCCGCCCTCGACCGAGCGTCGTCCGGCGCGATTCCGGACTCTATGCCTACGAGCGGGCGCTGGCCCGGCGCGGCCTCACCCCCATCGCGGGCGTGGATGAGGCCGGTCGCGGCGCGTGCGCGGGGCCGCTGGTGGTCGCGGCCGTCATCCTGCGCAAGCAGATCGACGGCCTGGGCGACTCCAAGTTGCTGACCCCGATGGTGCGCGAACGCCTGTACGAGGAGATCTCGCGCGTCGCCCATGTCGGCATAGTGATCATCCCGCCGGGGGAGATCGATGCCAAAGGTCTTCACAAGAGCAATGTTTCAGGAATGCGGCGGGCTGTCGCACAGTTGCCCTGTGACCCGGAGTACATCCTGACGGACGGCTTCCCGGTCCCGGGGTTGCCGGCGCCGTCACTGGCCGTGTGGAAGGGGGACCAGGTGGCCGCGTGCGTGGCGGCCGCGTCGATCGTGGCCAAGGTGACCCGAGACCGGCTCATGGTCACGCTGGACGGGCGCTACCCGCACTACGGCTTCGCCGAACACAAGGGGTATGTCACTCCAGGACACCGGCTGGCGCTGGAAACGCACGGCCCGTGTCCTGATCACCGTTACTCCTTCGTCACGGTGGCGAGGGGGATGGGTGAAAATGAAATGGGGGCCGGGGTTGCCTGAGCAGGCGAACCGGGGGACCGGTACGACAGGAGGACCGCGATGAGCGCAGAGGATCTCGAAAAGTACGAAACCGAGATGGAGCTGCAGCTTTACCGCGAATACCGCGATGTCGTCGGTTTGTTCACGTATGTGGTGGAGACTGAGCGGCGCTTCTATCTGACCAACTCGGTCGATCTCGACGTCCGTACCGCTGAGAACGGCGACGTCTTCTTCGACGTGAAGATGCAGGACGCCTGGGTGTGGGACATGTATCGGCCGGCGCGGTTCGTCAAGAACGTGCGAGTGGTCACGTTCAAGGATGTGAACGTGGAGGAACTGGCCAAGGCAGACCTGGAAATGCCCAAGGAGGGCTTCTCGGGGTAAGGGCCTGGCAACCGGACGGGTAGCGAGCCGTCGCCGGAGAAGGATTCCTCCGGCGATCGGCCTCCGAGGCCCCAAGGGGGTGGCCTCGGGAAGGCCCTGGGGATGGCCTCGGGAAGGCTCTGGGGGCGAGCCTCGGAAGGCCGTGGGGGCGGCCTTGGGGCGGCGCTGAAGATCAGCCGCTGCCTTGATGGCCTGGCTCCCCCCCACCTCTGCATCCGCCACCTCACATCCGCCACTCCCAAGCCCAGGTATCCCACGCCCCCATCCACCTCTGCGTCCGCAGCCCCACGTTCGCCACTCCACGTCTGGGTTTTCGCGGGGTCGCGTCCGTGACCCCGTGTCCGGGTGTCCCGCTTTCACCCACCTCTGCGTCCGCCGCTCCGCGTTCGCCACTCCGTGTCTGGGTTTCTTGCGGGTCGTGTCCACGGCCCCGCTCCCGGGTCTCCTACGTGGTCTCTCCTACGTGGTCACGTTCACCCACCACCTCTGCGTCGGCCGCTCCGCGTTCGTCACCTCGCGTCTGGGTTTCTCGCAGGTCGCGTCCGCGACCCGTGTTCGGGTGGCTCACGTCGACTCATCCTTACGTCCACCCATCTCTACGTTCGCTGCCTACCATTGCCCCACCGCTTCCGCCCAGGGCGCCTGGCCCGTACCTCCCCGACCTGCCGTTGTTTCTGCGCCCCCATCACCATCACCGCCGCGGCCCCTGACCACCGCCGCTGCGCCTCTGCATCTCCACCCCGCCGCGACTCCTGCGCCCTTCACCGCCTCCGGACCTCATCCGCACCCCCCTCATCGCCACGTCGCGCCTCTGCCTCCACGCCGCACCCCCTCACACCACGCCGCGCCTCTTGCCTCTTAAGCCGCGCCTCGGCGTTTCCTGCTTCTGCGCTTCCTGCCTCCGCGTCTCTCGCCTGTCGCGCTCTCCTGCGCCCTCCCCGTTCCGCGCTCCCATCCCGAGCCCAGTCCGGCGCTGCTGTCTCGAAGAGGACGGCGGGTGGACGGGCGAACAGGCGGCGGGCGGACGGGCGGCGGGCGGACGTTGGACGGGGTCGGTGATGCGTGCGCGCCAGCACGAATATGCCGCCCCTCCCACGCCCTTGCTCGCAGGCCGGCTCCCAGAAGCCAACCGAGGACGACGCGCTCCTTATCCACAACCCCTCCACCACATCGCACCTCCATCCCCAGAATCCCGTTCGGCCTCTCGCCATCACGCCGCATTCCGAGATGGTCATGCCCTGACCTCGCACCAGCAGGACAGGACAGAACAGGACACGACAGGAGCTGGCACATGGCCAAGGAGAGCAAGCTCGAACTCGGCAAACGCGGCGAACAGGTGGCCGTGACCTACCTGGAGGCCGAAGGGATGAAGGTGATCGACCGCAACTGGCGTTGCCGCCACGGTGAGCTCGACATCATTGCGGAGGAAGGCACCACCCTGGTCGTGGTCGAGGTCAAGACCCGATCGGGCAGATCCCACGGCACGGCGCTGGAGTCGGTGAGCCCGGTCAAGCTCGCCCGCCTGCGCATGCTCGCCGCCAAGTGGCTCTCCGGTCAGCCCCGTACGTTCGCATCGGTACGCGTGGACGTGATCGCCCTGGAGCGCTTCGCGGGAGATTTCGCCCTGAGCCACGTACGGGGAGTGGTCTGAATGGCCGTGGCCCGCACACGCAGCGTGGCCCTGATGGGAGTGTCAGGCCGTACCGTCGAAGTCGAGGCCGACGTCGGCAACGGGCTGGCCGGCATCCATCTCATCGGCCTGCCCGACACCGCGCTGAGCGAGGCCCGTGACAGGGTCAGATCGGCGATGGTAAATAGCCACTACCCGTGGCCCGACGCCCGCATCATCGTCAGCCTCTTCCCGGCCAGCCTGCCCAAACGCGGATCGCAGTTTGATCTTGCCATAGCCGTCGCGATCCTGGGCGCGGCGGGCGTGGTCCCGGCCGAACGCATCGCGGAGCCGTTCTTCCTGGGGGAGCTCGGCCTCGATGGCCGTCTGAGACCCGTACGCGGCATACTTCCCTCCGTTCTGGGCGCGGCCAAGCACGGTGACGTCACGGTCGTGGTGCCCTCCGCGAACTCGGCGGAGGCCGTCCTGGTCCCGGACGTGCAGGTGGTCCCGGTCGCGGACCTGCGTCAGCTCGTGGAGTGGCTGCGCGGGGGAGCCGACCCGCCCAAACCGGAGGCCGAGGAGTTCGTCGAGACTCCCAGAGGCTCCAGCAGCACCGACCTCGATCTGGCGGACGTCGTGGGTCAGCCGGTCGCCCGGCGAGCCCTCGAAGTGTGCGCGGCGGGCGGCCACAATCTCTGGATGCTCGGCCCGCCGGGCACCGGCAAGACCATGCTGGCCGAACGCCTCCCCACCCTCCTGCCGGATCTGGAGCTCGATCACGCCTTGGAGGTCACCGCGATCCACTCGGTCGCGGGCGTGTTGCCGCCCAACGCCCCCATGATGAGCCGTCCCCCATTCGTCAGCCCGCACCACACGGCGACCTCCGCCGCGATCATCGGCGGCGGCAGTACGGTCGTCCGCCCCGGAGCGGTCTCGCTGGCCCATCGAGGAATCCTGTTCATGGACGAGGCTCCGGAGTTCCCGCGTCCCGTCCTGGACGCGTTGAGACAGCCGCTGGAGTCCGGCCGGGTGACGGTGTCCAGGGCCGCGGGCTCGGTCACGTTCCCCGCCAGATTCATGCTCATTCTGGCCGCGAACCCCTGCCCCTGTGCTCAGGCGGAGGACCAGGGAGACACCTGCAGATGCTCTCCCACGGTAAGACGTCGCTATCTGGGCAGGCTCTCGGGCCCGCTCCTCGACCGCATCGACATGAAGGTCACGGCCACCCGCTCGTCAAGACGCGAACTCCTGGCCGACCGCCAGTTCGTGGAGACCAGTAAGACCGTGGCCGAACGTGTCCTGATGGCCCGGGAACGAGCCGCCAAGCGCCTGGCCGGCACACAGTGGCGCTCCAACGCCGAAATCCCCTCCTCCGTACTCCACTCCGACTATCGCCCGTCCGCAGAGGCCATGCGCCCCATGACGGCCTGCCTGGACTCAGGCGCCCTCACCGCACGAGGCCTCGACCGCGCCGTCCGAGTCGCCTGGACCCTCGCCGACCTGTCCGACAAGGACGCTCCCGGACAAGACGAAACCAACACAGCCCTCAGCTTCTGGCTAGGCGTGAGCTGACCCACCCCTCAAGACAGCCCACCACGACCACCGAGAGCCCGCCACGACCACCGAGCCCTCGCACACTCCGTCCCCCAGCAACCTTCAACACCCCCGATGCCTCCCCAGCCGCCCACTCAGAAACCCACCAGCACCTCACCCCGCAGGAGAAGCCCATGACCACCACACCTTCCAGGTTTGCAGAGGCCACAGAAACCACCACGCCTTTCAGGGTTATAAGGCCCCGCGCATCTCTCACGACCGCAGTGCCCGCCCCGCCGTCCACAACTGACAAGACCGGCATGCCGTCCGCGACCGCGAGGGTTGCCATGCCGTCTGCGACTGTGGGGCCCGACATGCCGTCTGCGGCCGAGGGCACCGGTACGCCGTCTGCGGCCGTGAGCACCGATACGCCGTTTGCCGGCACCGGTACGCCGTCTGCGGCTGAGAGGGCTGGCACGCCCCTCACGCCTGTTGGGACAGGCCCGCTTTCCACAACCGTCGGGACCGGCACGCTTCTCGGGATCGCGGAGGCGGCCAGTACGCCTCCCAGGATTGCGGAGACCAGCACGTGCTTCAGAGCCGAGGCCGCGAGAACCGGCGAACCTGCGACAACCCCCGCAGCTTTCCCCAACGAGGCCACCGCAACCCCTATGACCAGCAGTTACCCGTTCTCCGAGACCGCGATCGCCAGCGACCCAACACCCGAGATCTCAACCTCAACCACACCCGCGCCCGGGTCCGGAACCGTCTGCAGAGCCGGCCCTGCGACCAGCGAATACGGGCCTCCTTCGATCAGACCCGACCCCGCGCGCCCAAAGCTCCTGACCCACACTGCGGCCCCAACCCAGCCCAGGCCACCCCGCACCGGCACCACGATCCCTGAACCCCCTGAGTCCCCTGAGCCGCGGAACGAAGAACCCTGGGATCAGGCCGAAGTCGAGGCCAGAGCCGCCCTCATGAGGGCCGCCGACGTCGGAGACACCCTCATGGGCCGCCTCGTGGCCGAGTACGGCGCCCCACAAGCAGTGGAGTCGATCCGCACTCGCACCCTTCCGCCGGAATTCGTGACTCGAGAAGCCCAGCAAGAACGCCCTCCGGACCTCACATCCCGTCTGAACACCTGGTACGCCCGCCTGGCAGCCGCCAACCCCATGGCCGACATCGAAGCGGGACTAGAATCCGGCGCCAGACTGATCATCCCCGGTAGCCCCGAATGGCCGACTCAACTGAACCAACTCGGCCACAGCCGCCCCCTGGGACTCTGGGCACACGGCAACGCGGATCTGCGCTTCTCCTGCCTGAAGTCCGTGGCAGTGGTCGGCGCCAGAGCCGCCACCGCGTACGGCACGCACATCGCGGCGGAGTTCGGCGTCGGTCTCAGCGAGTCCGGCTGGACGGTCGTGTCGGGTGGAGCATTCGGCGTTGACGGGGCGGCCCACAAGGGCGCCTTGGCAGCAGGCGCCCCGACAGTCGTGGTGCTGGCCTGTGGCGTGGACGTCTGCTACCCGAGCGCTCACGAGCCCCTGTTCGCCGCGATCAGAGAGAAGGGCATCGTGATCAGCGAATGCCCACCCGGCGTCCACCCCACTCGGGCCCGCTTCCTGATCAGGAACCGCCTGATAGCCGGCCTGTCCAGAGGAACGGTGGTGGTGGAGGCCGCGATCCGCAGCGGCGCCATCAACACGGCCACCCACGCCCTGTCCCTCAACCGTCACCTGGGAGCAGTTCCGGGCCCGATCACTTCGGCGATGTCAGCCGGATGCCATAAGCTCCTGCGAGAACGCAAAGCCGTATGCATCACCTCACCAGAGGACATGATCGACCTCGTTGGCGTGCTGGGCGAAGACCTGGCCCCACAGATCCGGGCTCCGGTGGTCCCCAGGGACAAGCTCAACGAGCCGACCAGAAGAGTCCTGGACGCGGTCCCTGCCCGAGGCGGCGCGGGCCTCGCCTCAATCGCGGTGGCCGCCGGCCTGGGCCTGGACGTGACGCTGAGCGCCTTGGGCGGGCTGGCGGCCGCAGGCTTCGTAGAACGAACCACAAACGGCTGGCGCCTCCGCAAACAGACGGCCACGTACCGCAGAGCTCCCGACTCCACCGCCCTCGAACCCCCACCCACCCCAGAACCCGAACCCACCGACCTCCCACCACCCCCAGACGACTTCCCAGCCCCTGACTACAACCACCCCGACCTGCAGGAACCCACTGCGATCCATAAACGCCCGAGCCGGGAGGCGCTCTGGTAACGTCCGGCCTCAGCCTGATTCTGAGCCTCACCCTCTCCCGCGACCCAACCTCCCGACCCCACCCCCCTCGATCTTGAGCCGCAGCCTTGGTCGTAGAACCTGGGCTCCCACGACCTAAGCTTCTCGGCATCTCCTACACGCTCAGCCTTGGTCGTTGAACCTGGGCTCCTACGGCCCCAGCTTCTCGGTTTCTCCTACGCCCTTAGCCTTGGTCGTGAGCCTCGGCTCCTTCGGCATCGGCTTCTCTATGCCGTCAATCTGGGTCTTGAGCCTCGACCTCTTCCACAACCTGAGCGTCGGGGCCGGGGTCGCCGGCGGTGGCGGTGCTGGGTGGGGAGCTCTGGGCCTCGAGGGGAAACAGAATCGGGCTGAGCAGGTATTGCGTGCGTCCTGGCGCGGCTTGATTGGCGAGCCGGGGCGCAATGGCACCACGCAGCTCGCTGATCAGCTCCAGAAGTTCGTCCCGACTGAGCCAGATCGCGTGTTGCCGATACCCGACGAGGTCGGCCATCGGGTCGGCGTCGCCTCGGTTCAGGTAGGTGTTGAACTCGGCGAGCAGGATGGCCATCGCCGTGGCGAACCCACGCTGGTGGTCGTCGAGCGACAACGACTCGACCATGGCGGCGTCGATCACCGCCAATTCCTGACGTAGGCGATACCGGCGCTCCACCGCTCCTCGTACCCGCCGCTCATCGGCCACCTCAAGGACCCCCTCGGAGGCCAGCAGGTCGATGTGCCGATAGAGCGTGGCCTTGGAGACGTCGGGGATCCGCGCACAGAGCTCGGATGTCGTCAGTAGGCGTCCTCCGCTCATCGCATGTACGACCCGCAACCGAACGGGGTGTGCCAGGAGTTCCAATGCGTCCACTGGCGTATGGTCTCATATGTGCTACCTTTCTCAAGAATAAGAATAGTGAGGTGGTGTGGGATGAGAGTCGATCCGGCGGCTATCGCCGTCTCGGTGGTGGAGCTGGCGCGCGAAGGGCGCTTCGGAGAGATCGAGAAGCTGTTCGGTGCGCAACTGCGAGCGGTGGTCTCCGCGCAGATGCTGCAGGTCGCTTGGGTGGCCGAAGTTGGTAAGCGTGGCTCGGCGTCTGGTGTCGGACAGCCGGTGAGTGAGGCGGCGGGCGCGGGGTTGGTGCGCGTGAGCGTTCCGGTCGTCTGCGAGCAGGGAGAACTCACGCTCATCGTGTTAGTGGACGACATCGGCGAACTGCAGGGTTTGCAGCTTGCGCCTGCGAACACGGCTCCATGGTCACCACCGCCGTACGCCGAAGTGGAACGCTTCTCCGAGCAAGAAGTCACGGTCGATGCCGATTCGTTCGCCGTGTCCGGAACGCTGAGCCTGCCGCGCGATCGAGAGCCTCTGGCCGGTGTGGTGCTCCTCGGCGGAGGAGGGCCGTTCGATCGCGACGGGACCAGCGGGCCGAACAAACCGCTGAAGGATCTCGCCTGGGGGCTGGCGACCCGCGGCGTGGCCGTACTGCGCTTCGACAAGGTGACCCACACGCACAGCCAGGTGATGAACGCACCCGGCTTCACGATGACCAGCGAGTACGTGCCGCACGCGGCCGCGGCCGTGCGGCTGCTCCAGCGCCGGCCGGAAGTGGATCCGGACCGGGTCTTCGTCCTGGGGCACAGCATGGGAGGCAAGGTCGCCCCGCGTGTGGCGGCCGCCGAGGGTTCCGTGGCCGGGCTGGTGATCATGGCCGGAGACACCCAGCCGATGCACCACTCCGCCGTGCGCGTGGCCCGCTACCTCGCATCGTCGAGCCCCGCATACCTCGACCAGGACGCCGTCGACATGATCGTTCGGCAAGCCGCGATGGTCGACAGCCCTGATCTCTCGTCCTCAACCCCGACGGCGTCGTTGCCCTTGGGCCTGTCGGCCTCGTACTGGCTGGACCTGCGTGACTACGACCCGGTCGCGACCGCGGCGGCGCTGGACAGGCCGATGTTCATCCTTCAGGGCGGCCGCGATTATCAAGTGACCGTCGCGGACGATCTCTCGGGATGGAGGGCCGGTCTCGCCCACCGATCAGACGTCACGATTCGGGTGTACGACGCCGATGACCACCTGTTCTTTCCTGGCGAGGGGCTGTCCACACCTGCGGACTACGAAACCGCGCAACACGTGGATCCGGTGGTCGTCGGTGACATAGCGGAGTGGTTGACACGTACAGGACCAGGCAGGATCGCGAATTAGTCTCACATGCGACCGTCGCCCTCGGCTGACATAAAACGCTTCGGTCGTGGTCCGCACCATGGGTCGCAATAGACCTGGGTCACTGCTCCCGACCTGCTGCGCCGGCGGCGGCGGCCGCGCGGGCGCGGCCACTGGTCAGGCGGCACACTGCTGTCTACGGTCGTCGCTGTTTCTCCTTCATGGAATCGTGCTGGAAAGGGTCACGCGATGGCCATTCTCATTCCACGGCGCCGCATCTGCTGACCAGGCCATATTCGTGCACCACTCCACGCAACCAGGATCGCCGTTCGCTCGCCCGACCAGGCGGCGGTCGGCGTCACCTACATCCGGCGCGCTGTTCGCCTGTCTGCGCCCCGATCGCGCCGCTGCCTTGTGCCGTTGGTCTGGATTGCCGGAAGCGACCGGGGTAGGTTCGGGCGCGCGATCGGGTGCGATGGTGTTGTTGGTCGGGTTGCGGCGTGGGGTGGTGAAAATGGGGGTCTTGGTTGGTTGTTCGGGGATCGATGGATCTGCAGAAGCTACCGTCGTTGGGGTTCTGGAGTAGCTCGGGCTAACTGAGGTAGCTCGGGGTGCTGAGGGGGTTGGGGCGTGGACAGAGATGAAGTCGTGGCGGAGTTCGGGCGGTATCTGCGGTTGGAGCGTGATCTTTCCCCGAATACGGTCCGGGCGTACCTGACCGACGTCAACTCCCTGCTCGATCACATGGGTGGGTCGCTCGAAGGGCTCGATGTCGGGGCGCTCCGGGAGTGGCTGGCCGGGCAGCATGCGGCGGGAAAGGCACGGGCCACCCTGGCGCGAAGGACCGCTTGCGCGCGCACGTTCACCGCTTACTGCCATCGCCGGGGTTGGCTGACGGTGGATCCGGGGCTGCTGCTGGGGAGTGCCAAGTCCCCCCGGTCGTTGCCCGCCGTACTCGATCAGCAGCAGGCGCAGGCCGTGCTGGACGCGCCTCCGACGGAGGGACCCACCGGGGAGCCCAAGGAACTGCGGGATCAAGCGCTACTTGAGTTGCTGTACGCCACCGGTGTGCGGGTGAGTGAGCTGTGCGCGCTTGATGTCGATGACGTGGACCGCGAGCGGAACGTCGTCAGGGTGCTGGGGAAGGGGCGTAGAGAGCGTTCGGTGCCGTTCGGGTTGCCCGCGCTCCGAGCGCTGGACCGGTGGTGCATTCATGGCCGGCCATTGTGGATGCGGGCCGGGTCGGGGCCGGCCCTCTTCCTCGGGGTTCGAGGCGGTCGTATCGATGCGGGGACCGTACGGCGGGTGGTGCACGCGCGGCTGGCCCAGGTGGAAGGCACGCCGGACATGGGCCCGCACGGGTTGCGGCACAGTGCGGCCACTCATCTGCTGGAAGGTGGTGCGGACCTACGCAGCGTTCAGGAACTGCTTGGTCATGCGTCCTTGAACACCACGCAGATCTACACGCACGTCTCGATCGAACGGCTGCGCACGGCGTACCGACAGGCGCATCCAAGGGCGTGATCGCGAAGAAAAGCGAGCCAGGAGCCATAGTAAAAACGACGGCTGAAATCTGACCTAGTTGTACCTAATGCAGTGACCGCAGACGTACACCGGGTTGGTCAGGTATACGTTTGCCAACCCTCGGGCTGGTGCATGGTGACAGGCAAACGGCGCTGGACTCTGTCTCGTACCCCACGACGCAACTTCTTGTAGAGCGATGGGTCCATCCATCCGGCGGTGAACAAAGCGTCCGTGAAGGCGTCAACACTCATGGAAGATGCCTCCCGCAGCAGCCGCTCCTGCTCCTCGGCTGGGAGGCAGAACCCAAGATCAACGCACAGCTCCTTCAGGAGCCACCGAACTTGATCGGACCGGGTGTCATCCTCCATACGCGAAGTATGGTCCGGGAAAACCGACCCACCCAACGTTTGTGGTCACCGCCCTATAGTGCTATGACCGGAAACGTTCGCCGGGTTATCCATCCATGACAAGTTCGGCGGCCGTGGATAGCCTCGGCCTGTGGCGGATCGGGAGCAATACATCCGGTATCTGGATGACTCGAAGGTGTTGGCAGCGATCGGGGCGTATGTCGACGCCCAGGTTGGTCTGGTTACCGTGCGGCTGCCGAGAGCCGTAGCCGGGGCCGCGGTGGATGCCTGGGAACGTGAGGAGCTCGGCGGCCTCGGTGCGGAGACTCGTGAGCAGTTCGCGGTGCGGAGCCAGGCTGCGGAGCTGGCGCTGATCGGCCTCGTGATCTCGCAGAGCGGCCGCTGGGAGGGTGAGGACCTCGTGGTCGACCTGGACGTCGCCTCCGCCGGGGCGGCCTTGCGGGCGTCCCAGGAGCCAAGTCCTCAGGCCCTGACCGATAGCGTCCCCGAACCCCCTGACGCCATTTAGATGTAGTAGCCATCCCACTGGCGTTACATCCCTCTCAGCCACCTGGCACCCTGGTGAACGTTTCCGGTCACAGCGCTAGCCACGTCGGCATCGGTCACGAGGGCCTCGGTTGCGACGGCACCGGCGTCCTGGAAGGCTGCTATGCCTTCGGCTGGGATTTGTACTGAGCGGCCTGGCCGTTTGGTGCGACCCAAGTCCGTTTGAAAAGGGTAGTTTGGCCGCCCTGTCTGCGATCAGTTCCATCGCTCCACCAGGTCTCCACTCTGGGCGACCTCTACGGCCGAGGAGGAGTTTATGGGCAAGGTCATTTACTGGATGAACACCTCGATCGACGGCTATATCGAGGATGCCGAGGGTGGCGTGAACTTTATGGACCCGGCCGAGGACTTCAAGCAGGCGGCGAACGACCATGTTCGCCGGATCGAGGCGTTCCTGTTCGGGCGGCGGTTGTATGAAGCGATGGAAAAGCCCTGGGCACAGGACCTCGGCAAGGAAGACGCACCCGCCCTCGAACGGGAGTTCGCCGAGCTCTACAAGCAGACGCCGCGGTACGTCTTCTCCGACACTCTCCAGACCGTCCCCGAAGGGCTTACGATCGTCCGTCGCAAGGAGGCTGTGTCCGTGGTGACACGCCTCAAGCAGGAGATCGACGGCACTCTCCAGCTCGGTGGCCCCGAGTTGGCCACCTCCCTGCTCGACCTGATCGACGAGTTCTAGGTGTACACGTTTTCGGTGATCATCGGGGGCGGCAAGCTGTACCTTCCTGTAGCGGAAAAGCTGCGGTTGCGCCTGGTCGAGTACCGTTCCTTCGCCTCAGGAATCATGTTCCAGCGCTACGTGAGACCCTGATCGACCAGAAGCGGATCCGGGCGTACCCACGAGAGATCGGTGGCCGTACGCCCTTCCGCGCCCCGGTCGAGCGCTCGTTGCTCCAGGCCAGGTCAGCGCCTTTGGCATGGTGCCGAGCAAAGCCCAGAAGTGCCCACAACCCGGTGAACAGATCTCCGGCCTGCCGCTCCCAACCGAATCGCCCGCGCCAGCAGCGGGCGCGGACGTCTCGCTTGCCAGGACCGGTGATGACATTCAGCGCGGACGTCTCGTCGTCCAGGATTAGGTGACGGCCAAGTACACCCAGAGCACGAACGTCTCGTTGTCCAGGACTCGGTGATGGCGTTCAGCGCGGATGTCTCGTCGACCAGGACCCGGTGATGGCGTTCAGCGTGGACGTCCCGACGACCAGGGTCAGCACCGGCAGACTCACCACCCGATCAGGCCCGACTGGGATGCGTGTCGGCGGGAATCATAGATCGCAGTGGGTCAGTTCGCCCGGCTGATAGCCAGTCCGCGAGGCCGGATGCGGCGGTCGGGACTCCGGTCGGTACTGCCGGATCTTCCGGATGCGGTTTCTGGGCGCCGTCGCCAGCCGATCCGTTTGGCGATCAGCGTCTCTGGCATTTTGGCCACTGAGGTCAATGCGTTCCCGGTCATCTTGCAGAGCGGTCTTTGCGGTATTGGGCTGCGTGGCGTCGTCGTTTGCGGTGGTGTCCGCCGGTCCAACTGTGGTGTTGCGTGGGGGTGCGGCGTTTGTGGCGGCTGCGGTATAGAGCGACGAGCAGGATCAGGGATGTGAGCGCTACGCCGAGGCTGATTACGGGAGCGCTGTGGGACAGGGCCGAGGGGACGTGGCTTTTTGGGCGCTGGGTCGGATCTGCTGTGTGGTGAGGTCGGTGGTGATGCAGCTTGATGGTGGTGGAGGGCAAGCGTGCATCGGTGTGGGGGGCTGCGAGGGCTGTGGCGGTGTGGTTCGCGGTATTGGAGATTGTGCTGGTGGTGGGGGCTCGGGGGTTGGCGCTGATAGGGCCGGTGTTCGACTTGGGTTGAGGTGTCGTCTGGCGTGGTTTTGCTGGTCCTCTTGCCGAAGATGACCGGGTTGTTGTCGTTGTCGTATTGGGGTGATCTTGCCATGCGGTGGGGGGTGGTTGTGGGGTCGGTTCTGTTTGAGGGGAGGGCCAGGCTGCCGGTGCAGGAGAGCTGGTGTCGGCGGTCCTGCTTCTGTGGGGGGTCTGGTGGGGCTCGAAGGTGTTGAGGGTGGGGTGATGTTCTTTTTCTGAAGAGAGCCAGAAGGGGAGGAGGCGGATGGGGGCGTTGCCCAGGAGGTGGAGGGGGTTCAGGTATTGGGTGTCGCGTAGGAGGCCCCAGTGCAGGCAGGAATCTTCGCAGTGGGGCTTTGTTGCCTGCAGGATGCCTAGTTTGGCGCCGGAAGTGATCGGTTGGCCGCGGCGTACGGAGGCTGTTACTGGGAGGTAGGTCGTGCGTAGGCCGTCTTGGTGGTTGATGGTGATCACGCCTCTTCCGGCTACGGGGCCGGCGAAGTGGATTGTGCCGGGGCCTGCTGCCAGGACAGGGGTGGATGCGGGGGCGGCCAGGTCGATGCCGCGGTGGCCGGAGAGCCAGGGTTCTGGGGGTGGGGTGAAGTGGCGCACGATCTGCGGTTGTCCGTCAAGGGGCCAGCGCCAGGTGGAGGCGGCAGGGGAGGCTCTGGCCGGAGGTGTGCGGACAGGCAGGATCAGGGACGCGGAGATGAGCGCCGTCAGGGTGAGGGATGCGGTCCTTGTGAGTGTTCTGGAGGCCGGGCGGGCCTGCGGGAGGTTGGGCGTTCGAGGGTTCATGCTGTGGAGTTTGGCCGAGGTGCTTGGGGCGGCGGGGCGGTGAACGTCGTTCTGTGGATGAGGAGTCGGGGGTGGGGATGGGCTGTGGATGAAGGGGCTGGGCGGTGGCGCAGAGGAAGGATGATGGAGGTGCGCGTTTCGGACGTGAATGCTGGAGACGTGGGCGGTCGCGGCTGCTGCGCCTATTACCTGCCTGGGTGGTGCTGGTTGGGGTGGAGGCAACCATTGGGTGTAGGCGGCGTTAGCGGCGAAGCCTCCTGTGGAGCAGGAGGCTGGTAGCGAGCTGGAGCGCGTGCTGTCGGGCGGGGCGGTGTGTCCCGAGCGCTGATGGTGTTCGGGCGGGGCGGTGCGTCCCGAGCGGTGACGGTGTTGGCTGGGCGGCCTGTCTCGTGCGGTGACGGTGTTCGGATGGGGCGGTGCGTCTCGTGCGGTGACGGTGTTGGCTGGGCGGCCTGTCTCGTGCGGTGATGTGTTGGGCGGGTTGTCCCATGCAGTGATGGGCCGGGTGGGGATGGGCCGGGTGGGGATGGGCCGGGTGGGGATGGGGCGGATCAGGGCCAGGAATGACGTTTGACGTTGATCAAGTGGTCGGCTGACGTGTCGAACGGGCGGACCGGAGTACCCAAGTGATCGGCCGATGTGGTGAATGATCGGACCGCGGAATTCAGGTGGTCGGTGGATGCGGCGAGCGATTGAGTTGCGGAGTCCGAGGAGTCCGTGGATGGGGTGAGCGATCGGGTTGCGGGGGCCGAGGAGTCGGTGGATGGGGTGGGGGATTGGGGTTTGGAGGCTGGCTCGAGAGGGGTGGGTTTGGGGTGGTGTGGGCGGAGGGGGGATGTCCAGAGCCAGAGGGTGCTTAGGGCTATTCCTGCTGCGCAGATGAGGATTGTTGGGCGTAGGCCGAGGGATTCGCCTAGGAAGCCGCCGGTGAGGCCGCCCAGGGCCAGTACGCCTTGTACGGCGAATGTTGTGGTGGCGTTGACTCGGGCGCGGAGTTCTGGGGGGCTTACGCGCATAGTGATCGTGCCCATGCAGGTGGCGAAAGCGACGATTATGCCGCCTGTGATTGTGCTGGTCAGGGCCAGGAGCGAGAGTTTCCACCACAGAGGGCCGGTCAGCAGGCCTACCGCGAGGATTTCTATGGGGAAGAAGAGCACCGCGATGAGGAGAATGCGGGTTTCGCCGTGATTCTTGGATAGGCGGGCCGTTATCCAGGCGCCGAGGAGGCCGCCTATGCCGCTCAGGGCGGTGAGGACGCCGATCAGTCCTTTGGGGATGTTGAGGGTGTTCAGCATGTAGAGCATGTAGACGGCTGTGTAGGCCATGGCGAAGAAATTGATGGTGACGCCTGCGGCCAGGAGTGCGCGCAGTACTGGATGGGTGACGCTGGTTTTCAGGCCTGCCATGACGTCGCGCCACATGCCGTGGGAGGTCGCGGGAGTGTTTTTCTCGGGTTTGCGGATTGAGCGGAGCAAGAAGGCCGAGGTCAGGAAGGACAGTGCTTCCGCGAGGATGGCCAGGGGGGCTGTGAGGATCTGTACCAGGAGGCCTGCCAGACCCGGGCCGGCGACTGACGCCACTGAGTAAGAGGCATGGAAGCCGGCTATCGCCTCCGTACGTTGTTCAGGGGCGACCACTGCTACCACATGAGGGAAATTCGCGGCCTTGAAGAGTACTGAGGCTGTGCCGATCACCAGGGCTACGACTATTAACCAGACGACATTCAGTACGCCCAGGAGCCAGGCAATGGGGATTGTGGCGGCGGCGGCGCAAGAGACAAGTTCGCAAGCGATCATCAGGGGTCGGTGACGGGTGAGCCGGTCGGCGATGGCTCCCGACTGGAGGCCGAACAGCAGGGCAGGGACCGATGCGGCGGCGGTCAGTAGGCCCATCTGGGAGGGGGAAGCGGTCAGCAAGGTGATCGCGGTCAAGGGGATGGCCAGCTTTGAGACCTCTGAGCCGGTGATCGAGATCGTCCTGGCCGTCCAGAGCAAACGGTAGTCGCGCTGTTGTCGCAGGGGAGTGAGCTCTGTCGGCGGCGAGGCGTGAGGTGAGTTGTGAAGGGAATGCTTCATAACTGTGAAGGTAGTCCTTCATAGTTATGAAAGCAATCTTTCAGGCCTGAAGTGGGTACGTTTGGCCCATGACGCAGGGCAAGGACTGGATCAGTGACCCCAAGGAGATGCGAGCGCTGGCCCATCCCGCGAGGCTGGCGATGCTCAACAGGCTCGCGGGGGGTGGCAGTGTCACCGCGACCGAGGTGGCGGAGGTAGCGGGGATCACACCCAGCGCTGCCAGCTATCACTTGCGGATCTTGGCCAAGTACGGGTACGTGGAGGATGCGCCGCCACGAGGGGATGGCCGGGAGCGGCTCTGGAAGATCGCGAACAAGTCAGTTGGCTTTGGGCTCGGGCCGGATGATCAACCCGACGTTCGGGACGCCAAGATCAGGCTGACCGCGGTGTTCCGGCGCGATGCCAATGAGGAGGCGGAACGTGCTCTGGCGAACCTCGACAGGGAGCCTCAGGAATGGCGTGATGCGAGCTGGTTCGCCCGATATCGGCTTCGGGTTGACGCCGAGGAGATGTTGCGGCTGAACCAGGAGATTGAGAAGTTGCTCAAGCCGTATGCGGCCAGGCATCGGGATGAGAGCTCCGCGCCGGAGGATGCCAGGATCGTTGAAGCGCAGGTCAATCTGTTCCCGCTGGCGGAAAGGGTGGCTCCTGGGCTGCCGACCGAGGATCACGACGCGAATACCACCGCATGATTCGCTCCTCGATGATGAGGATGGTGAACGCGCCGCCGTGACGATCCTCAAGCGACCCATGCGGCTAAGTGGTTAAGCGGTGGATGCGGTTAAGTGGCCAAGTGGCCAAGTGGCCAAGTGGCCAAGCGGCCTATGCGGCTGAGCGGCTCAAGCGGCTCAAGCGGCCAACGGTCATCGTGGTGTTCAATGGCCGCTGCGCTGCGGGCGTCCTTGCTGTGGCGCGGGCGGACGGCATGTGTGTACTACCCGAGAGCGCGTTCGTCGTGGGCCTCGGCGATGCAGGTGTCGTGCCGGACGGGCTCACGGCAGCAGCCAGGATGCCCCCGAAACAATCGCGATGGAGCGGGTCGTCGCCCGCGGGTCAACGGCGAGAACGTGATCGGCCCCGTCCTTGCGGAACGGGGGACCACATCCACGGACGACGGTGCCGTCTCTGAAGCGTCGGGTCATGTACGAGGCTTTCGCTCGACCGGTGGACTCCGCCAGGTCGGGCTGGGCGTGCTGACCTTACCTGGCTGAGCGTGCTGACCTTGCCTGGCGGGGCGTCCTGACCCCTACCGGGCGGGGCGTCCTGACCCTGCGATCTGCCCCTGCCCGCAGCATCTGCCCCTGCCTGCATCTGCCCCTGCCCGCATCTGCCCTGCTCGCATCTGCGCCCGCCCGTAGCCGAAGGTTGGGCCGCCGGTGAGGTGTTGGTGGCTGCTCGGTGGGTGGTAGTCCGGTTGCCCCGGCGGACTTTACGCATCCGTCGATGATGTTCCACGAGGGCGAGCGGGTCGGCGGCCAGGTGCAGACAGGTTGTTCGTCTACGCAGGCTGAGCCCGGCATGGGATTTTCACGCCGTACGGTGCTGGCCGGCACCTCCCGCTGGCGTGCCTCGTCAGCAGAGGACTCCTTTCAGGCGAAGGCAAGGTGCTACTTGATGCCGGTGGTGGCGATGCCTTTGATCAGGAAGCGTTGGCCGAACAGGAAGACCAGGAACAGGGGTAGCAGGGTGATGATGGACATTCCGAACATGCCTCCCCAGTCGCTGCCGCCGGTGGAGTCGAGGAAGGAGCGCAGGGCGACCGAGGCGGTGTACTTGTCCGGCGAGGTCAGGTAGATCAGGGCGGTGAAGAAGTCGCTCCAGGTCCAGATGAAGGTGAAGATCACTGTGGTGGCGATCGCCGGGACCATCAGGGGCAGCATGATCCGGGAGAAGATCCGCCAGTGGCCGCAGCCGTCGATCCGGGCGGCTTCGTCGAGTTCGCGGGGGATGCCGCGGATGAACTGCACCATCAGGAAGACGAAGAAGGCATCGACGGCCAGGAACTTGGGCAGTACGAGCGGGATGAAGGTGTTCAGCCAGCCGAGGTTGTTGAACAAGATGTACTGAGGTACCACCACGACGTGCATCGGCAACATGATGCTCATCAACATCACCGTGAACCAGAGCGTACGGCCGCGGAACTTGAGCCGGGCGAAGGCGTACGCGGCCAGCGAGCAGGAGATGACGTTGCCGAGGATGGCGCCGATCACCACGATCGCCGAGTTGATCATGTAGTGGCCGAACGGGGAGTCCAGCGCGACCCAGCCGTTGCGATAGTTCTCCAGCGTCGGGTCGGACAGCCACAGATCCGGGGTGCTGAAGATCTCGTTGGTCGGACGGAATGAGCTGACCAGCATCCACAGCAGCGGATAGATCATGATCAGGCTGACAACGATCAATGCGAGGTGCTTGATCACGGACCTGACCCTGAAGGTGATCGAAAAGCGGTGATGAGTGGTCGGCCCACCGGAATCGCGACCGGTTGAGTCGGCGGACGAGCGAGTGGCTGAGCGGCCAGTCGAGGGGCCAGCCGAGGAGTCAGTCGAGGGGCCAGCCGAGGGGTCAGTCGAGCGGGCGGCCGAGCGGCCGGTTGAGCGGCCGGACGAACGAGTGGCTGAGCGGTCGGTTGAGGGGGTGGCTGGGCGGTCGGTTGAGGGGTCGGGGGCGGCGCTGTTGGCGTCAGTCGTCATAGAACACCCAGAATTTGGCGAGGAAGAAGTTGAGCGCGGTGAACGCGGCCACCATGGTCAGCAGGAACCACGCCATCGCGGAGGCGTAACCCATCTGGAACCGGCCGAATCCCATCTCGTACAGGTAGAGGGTGAAGAACATCGTCGAGTCCGACGGTCCGCCGGTGCCGCCGGAGACGACGAAGGCCTGGGTGAAGGACTGGAAGGCGTTGATCACCTGCAGGACGACGTTGAAGAAGATGATCGGCGACAACAACGGCAAGGTGATCTTGAAGAACCTGGTCCACCGGCCGGCGCCGTCAACGGCGGCGGCTTCGTAGTACATGGCGGGGATCTGCCGCAGCCCGGCGAGGAAGATCACCATCGGCGAGCCGAAGGTCCACACGTGCAGCAGGATGATCGCGCCGAGCGCGTAGTCAGGATCGGAGATCCAGCCGGTGCTGCTGTTGATCCCGATCGCGCCGAGGAACTGGTTGACCAGGCCGTCGGTGCCGAAGATCTGCCGCCACAACACCGCGATGGCCACCGAACCGCCCAGCATCGACGGCAGGTAGAACACCGACCGGTAGAAGGCCAGTCCGCGCATCCCCCTGTCCAGCAGCATCGCGATCGCCAGCGCCAGCGCCAGTTGCAGCGGGGTGCCGACCAGCACATAGATGAGGGTGACGCGGATGGAGTTGTGCAGCCGCGTGTCGCCGAGCATGCGCTGGAAGTTCTCCAGCCCGATCCACTCCGGCGGCTGGATCAGGCTGTACTCGGTGAAGGACAGGTACAACGAGGCCAGCATCGGGCCGATCGTGATCACGATCAGGCCGATCAGCCACGGCAACAGGAACAGGTAACCGGCCGCATTGTCCTGGCCGGCCTTCCGGCGCAGCCGGGCCTCCTCGGGGTCACGCGCCCGGCCGCGCCGGAGCGAGGAGAGTTCGGATATGGCGCTCATGGGCGAGCTTCGCTCACGGTCGTCCTCCAAAGTCGATCATGCTGCGATGGGTACGGACGACTACTGCCACAGGTTCGCCTGGAGCTCGTCGACCATTCTCTGAGCGGCCTCGTTCGAGGGCAGCCGGCCGAACATCACCTCGGACGCGTGTCGTGCCAGCACGCCGGGCAACTCGCCCCCGCCCGCGGGTATCGGATCGGGCGCCGGTCCCAGCTCGGGCGCGATGGATTCGAGATAGTCGACCGCGCGCTGGTCCGGCGGCGGCAGGGCGTCCGCGATGTGCTCGCTGACCTTCTTGTTCGGCGGCAGTCCTCGCTCTGCCAGCAGGACCTCGCCGGCCTCGTTCGAGTTCGCCAGGAAGTCGATCAGGGCCTGCGCCTGCGCCGGATGTCTGGTCCGTGATGATCCGCTCCAGAACATCGAGGCGCGCAACCAGAGCCGGCCGTCGCCGGTCTTGCCGGTACATGTCGGGTAGCGCAGCGGGCGGATCTCCTCGCCTGACGCGTCGTCGTACACGGCCAGCAGGTTGGAGTAGTCGGGCGCCATGGCGTACCGCTGCTGGGCGAACCCGCGCTGGCCGATCGGCGCAGCCACGTCCTCCGTGGACTCGGCGGCAGGCGGTACGGATCCCCGCTTCAGCAGGCCGAGATTGAAGTCGAACCAGGAGGCGAGGTGCGCGGCGGTGAAACCAAGCTTGTCTCCGACGAAGAGCGCGGCCCCGAACTGGCGCAGGTACACGCCCAGGGCTGCGTCCTGGGCGACCATGCTCGCCATTCCGCGGGTGCCGGGCCTGGCCGCGGTGAGCCGGGCGCTGAGGTCGGCCAGGTCGTTCCAGGTCCAGGTCCGGTCGTCGGGCAGGTCCACTCCTGCCGCACGGAAGACCGCCGGGTTGGCCAGGATGGTGGGTGCGTTGACCCCGGCGTTGATGCCGACCAACGCACCGTTGCTGACCCCGGGCTCCCTGGTCCCCGGCGTGAAGTTGGCGACGTTCACGTTCTTCAGGTCGAGCAGGGCCTCACGTCGCGCGTACTCGGGCAGGAACTTCTCATTCATCTGGAACACGTCGGGCGCGTCATTGGCCGCCATCTGCGTGGCGAGCTTGTCGAAGTAGCCTTCGATCTGACCGAATTCCAGCGACACCCGAATGCCGGGATGGGTCTGCTGGAAGACCTTGACCGCCTGGGTGGTCAGCTTCTGCCGCACCGCGTTTCCCCAGTAGGCGAACCGCAGCTCCACGCGTCCGGAGGACCCGGTACTGGGCTGGGAGCAGCCCGCCAGACCGCCCGCGATCGCACCGGCGGCCGCGGCGCCGAGTGCCAGTACCGAACGCCGGCTGTACCGGGGGCTGGTGCTCTTCGACATGGAACTCGTTCCTTCCGTCCAACCGCCGGGCCGTCGGGACCGGGCTGACACGACCGGGTGCGATCGGTTCAGGCAATCAGCAGCCCGCCGGGCAACCAAGGGGGTTGCGTTACTCGGCGGCCGGCGCGGCGACTTTGTCAACGTCCCCGCTGCTGCCTCGGGATGGCGGTGAGGATGGCGCAGCACGCTTCCGATCCCGCTGAACGTCTGGAGATGGCCCGCACAGATGAGTTCTCAGAGCCCGAACATCATTCTGATCCACTGGCACGATCTTGGAACCCACCTGGGCGCATATGGTCACCAAGGTGTCCAGAGCCCGCGGCTCGACCATCTGACTGAGACATCCGCGCTCTTCACGAACGCGTTCTGCACCGCTCCACAGTGCAGCCCGTCGCGTGGGTCACTGTTCACCGGCCGCTATCCGCACGCGAACGGGCTGATGGGCCTGGCTCACACGGGTTGGGAGTACCACCAGGGAGAACAGACCCTGCCGATGATGTTGCGGCCGGCCGGATACGAGAGCACGCTGATCGGTCTGCAACACGAGAGCAGCGATCCACACCGCCTCGGATTCGATCATGTCTACTCGCCGGCGCCCTCGATGCCGGCCGATGAGGTGGCGGCGCGGGCGGCGCAGTGGCTCGCGAGCCCTCGCGACCGGCCATTTCTCCTCACGGTCGGCTTCCTGGAAACCCATCGGCCCTACCCGGCCGAGCGCTATCCGGCAGTCGATCCCGACTCCGTGGCGGTGCCGCCGTACCTCCCCGACCGCCCCACGACCCGCGACGATCTCGCCGCCTTCTACGGTTCGATCAAGGTCGCGGACCGGGCCGTCGGCGCGATCCTCGACGCTGCCGATCAAGGACCGAACGCGAGCGACACCTGGATCATCTTCACCACCGACCACGGCGCGGCCTTCCCGCGGGCAAAGGGAACTCTGTACGATCCGGGCCTGCGGGTGGCGCTCCTCATCCGCCCACCTGAGGACCGGCGCCGGACGGCCGTCATCGATCACCCGGTCAGCCTGGTCGACGTGGTGCCGACCCTCCTGGATCTCGTCGGGCAGCCCATCCCGCCGACGGTGCAGGGCCACAGCTTCCTGCCCGCGCTCTCCGGACGGCCGATGGGATCACCGGCCGCGATCTTCGCCGAGAAGACCTCCCATCGGGAGTACGATCCGATGCGCTGTATCCGGGACGACGGGTTCAAGTACATCCGCAACTACGAGCCGGGTCCGCGCCTGCTGCTACCCAGCGACATCGAGGGCAGCTTGACCCGGGAGGGAATGGGTGATGAGCATCTGCGCCCCCGGGCGGCGGAAGAACTGTACGACCTGAACGCGGACCCGCTGGAGTCGGTCAACCTTGCGGACGTCGCCGAGTACGCCCCGGTACGCGACCGGTTGGCGGCCCGGCTTGATCGCTGGCAGCACGAGACGGGCGATCCGATCCTGGCCGGGCCGATCCCCGCGCCCATCCGGGGCTGATCCCGGAGTCTCAGCCGGCCGCCTGCTCCCAATGGGGCTTGCCCGTACGGTCGATCACCAGGCGTCGCGACGCGTCCATCAGCACCAGGGCGGCCGCACCCAGCGGCTCCGGGCGGCGCAAGGTACTGAAACGCAGGGCTACCGCCCGCCTTGCCGCCGGCAGCGCACGCCGATCCATCTCGACCCGGATGGCGTCCAGGATCACCGGCCCGCACTGCCGGCTGAGCAGCCCGCCGACGATGAACAACGACGGGTTGAGAATGTTGATCAAGGTGCTCACCGCCACCCCGACCTGTGTGCCGATGTTCGTTATGGCGCGCAGGGCCGGGGGTTCGCCGCGGTTGATCAACTCGAAGATCCGGTCCGGCTCGACCTGGCCGTAGACCGGGTGAAGGGCCCGTTGGATGCTGCCCAGCGAGGCGACCGTCTCGAGACAGCCCTGGCTGCCGCACCGGCAGATCTCACCGTCCGGATCGACGACGATGTGACCGAGTTCGCCGGCGAATCCGTCCCGGCCACGCAGCAGTTGCCCGCCCGAGCAGATTCCACCGCCGACATTGGCGTCGAGCCCGATCCAGATGAAGTCGTCCACCCGGCGTCCGGCACCCCAGAGCCGCTCGGCCATCACCGCCAGATTGCCATGATTGCCGACGTAAACGGGGAGCCCCACCTTTTCCTGGAGGAGCTCCCTGACCGGGGCATCGACCCACAACTGATGGCAACTGGACGGTGCGGGGCGGAGTGTCTCCGGGTCGATGGGGGCCGGGATGGCGACGCCCACGCCGAGGCACGTGCCGTGCGTGCCCACCGCCTCGTCGATGACATCCCGGACCGCACGGGCGACGATGCCGAGCGCCTGGTCGATGTCGAGCGGGTCGATGAGGGGATAGTCGGACGAAGCGACCACCACGTGGGCGAGATCGGCGGCCAGGCACCGGACGTGGGCATGGGTGATGTTCACCCCGACCACGAAACCCAGGCCGGGGCGGAGACGTACCGCATGGCCGGGACGTCCCATGCGCGTCTCGGGATCGGGTGGCGCGGGAGCGTCGGTGACGAGGTTCATTCGTGCGAGCTCGGTGATGACCTGGCCGACGCGGGTGCGGCTGATCCCCAGGGTTCGGGCGAGGTCGGCCCGGGAGGCGGGGCCGGAAGTCCGTAGCGCCAGGAGAATCTGCTCCTCGGAGCTCCCCGCCTGCAGCCCGTCCCGACCCTTTCCCTGCGAAAGGGGGCGACTGCCCAAGCTGGTGTCATCCACGCCGCCATTATCACTGCGTCACGGTCGGCTCGCTCCCTGCGGCGACGGCTGGGTGGCGGATTGGAGCGGGGCGAAGGCCGAGAAAAGAGGGCGGGCCGGGGTGGGTCTGGCACGGGGCGGCAGGTGGGTCTGGGGCGGGTGTGGCTCGGGATGGCGGGTGGGCGTGGCTCGGGGTGGAGAGGGCTGGAGGCGGGGAGTCGGCTCAGGGTGGGGCTACGCCGGGAACTGGGCTGGAGGGCAGGTGAGGGGTGGCGCGGGTGGTGGGGGAGGCGGGGGCTGAGCGGGTGGTGGTGTCGGGGAAGGGATGGATGTCCGTTTGACCGCAGACGGTCAGCCTGGGGTGGTGTGGGAGGTAGACTTTTCGGTGGCCTGTGACCACAGGCCGACTTCGCATGCCCCATTGCGGACCGCGCCATCGGTCCGGGCTACTTGTCCGGCGGGAGCGGGTTCGGGGCATCAGGGCGGCAGACAACGCGCTGTCGCGGAACAACCGAGAACCGCGCCCATCCGCAGGGCGCCCAGACCTGGAGGACCAGCACATGGCCCCCGTCGTCACCATGCGACAGCTGCTCGAGAGTGGCGTTCACTTCGGTCACCAGACTCGGCGCTGGAACCCGAAGATGAAGCGCTTCATCTTCACCGAGCGCAACGGCATCTACATCATCGACCTGCAGAAGTCGCTGTCGTACATCGACCGCGCCTACGACTTCGTGAAGGAGACTGTCGCCCACGGCGGCACGATCCTGTTCATCGGGACGAAGAAGCAGGCTCAGGAGGCCATCTCCGAGCAGGCCGCCCGGGTCGGGATGCCGTACGTCAACCAGCGCTGGCTGGGTGGCATGCTCACCAACTTCTCCACCGTGCACAAGAGGCTGCAGCGTCTGAAGGAGCTCGAGGAGCTCGACTTCGACAACGTCGCCGCGTCGGGGCTCACCAAGAAGGAGCTCCTCATGCGCCGCCGTGAGAAGGACAAGCTTGAGCGTACGCTCGGCGGAATCCGTGACATGGGCCGCGTGCCCAGCGCGGTGTGGGTCGTCGACACCAAGAAGGAGCACATCGCGATCAGCGAGGCCAAGAAGCTTGGCATCCCTGTCGTCGCGATCCTCGACACCAACTGCGACCCCGACGAGGTCGACTACCCGATCCCCGGCAACGACGACGCCATCCGCGCCGTCGGCCTGCTGACCAGGGTCGTCGCCGACGGTGTCGCGGCCGGTCTGATGGCTCGCTCCGGCGCCGCCCGCGGCGACGAGAAGCCCGCCGCCGCCGAGCCGCTGGCCGAGTGGGAGCGCGAGCTCATCGAGCAGGGCACCGGCGAGCGCCCGGCCGACGAGGCCCCCGCTGCCGCTCCCGAGGAGGCCGCCGCGGCTCCCGCCGAGGCCGAGGCTGAGGCTGAGGCTCCCGCCGAGGTTGAGGCTCCCGCCGAGGCCGAGGCCGAGACCAAGACCGAGGTTGAGGCTGAGGCCGAGACCCCGGCCGCCGAGGGCGACGAGAAGCAGGCCTGACGCTTCTCCGAGGGTGTCGCCGGCCTGCCGGTCCGGTGTTCTGAGCCCTGCCGTCCGATGAGGACGGCGCGGGTCAGGAGGGCCGGCAGGCCGGCGTCCCCGAGGTAGACGGTTGGTTGTTGCGGCGGGCAGGCTCTCAGAGAGGGCCGGGACACGGCAGCGGGCAGGCTTCCCTTGCCGTGGAGTGCCTGGGCATTGTGGTGGTGAGGGCAGGGTCTTCTCACACCATGGCGTCGAGGTGAGTGGTAAGCCGAAGCGAGGCTGGGCAGTATGCCGAGCGAAGCAGCAGCGAACCGGGCCGACCCGAGCTCCGGGCAAGACAAGGCTTCCCGTACGGCGCACGCCTGCCGTACGAACCCCGGGTGGGTGGCCGATCACGGCACCCGCCCGATCCACGATGACGACGACGAAATCCCACGACGAAATCCCACAAGGAATAAGAGCAATGGCTTCCGTGAACATGGCCGACGTCAAGCGGCTTCGCGAGATCACCGCTGCCGGCATGATGGACTGCAAGAAGGCGCTGGAGCAGTCCGAGGGCGACTTCGACCGCGCCGTCGAGCTGCTGCGCCTCAAGGGCGCCAAGGACGTGGGCAAGCGCGAGTCCCGTACCGCCTCCAACGGTCTGGTCGCGCTCAAGCAGGACGGTGACACCACCGCCGCGCTGGTCGAGATCAACTGCGAGACCGACTTCGTGGCCAAGGGCGAGCGCTTCCAGGAGCTGGCCGCCCAGGTCGTCGCGCACATTCTGGCGACCAGGCCCGCAGACGTGGCCGCGCTGGTCGAGTCCTCCTTCGACGGCAAGACCGTCAAGGAGCACCTCGACACCGCCAACGCCGCGCTCGGTGAGAAGATCGAGATCCGCCGGTTCGCCGTGCTTGAGGGCGGCTACGTCGGTGCCTACATGCACAAGACCGACCCGGCCCTGCCGCCGGCCGTCGGCGTGCTGGTCCAGCTGGACAAGCCGAACGCCGAGGTCGCCAAGGACATCGCGCAGCACGCCGCCGCGATGGCCCCGCAGTACCTCAAGGCCGCCTCCGTTCCCGCCGAGGTCGTCGAGAAGGAGCGCAAGCTCTTCGAGGAGATGACCCGCGACGAGGGCAAGCCCGAGGCCGCCATCGGCAAGATCGTCGAGGGCCGCGTGAACGGCTGGTACAAGGACTTCACGCTGCTGCAGCAGGCCTTCGTCAAGGACAACAAGAAGAGCGTGGGCAAGTACGCCGAGGAGAACGGCGTCGAGGTCCTCGGCTTTGTCCGCTTCAAGGTCGGTCAGGCTTAGGCTTAGGCAAGCTGCCAGCTCAACGATCCGCCGAATGAAGGAGGCCGCCGCCGTGCAGGACCACCGGGAGTCAGCCCACGAATCCACACGGACGGCGGCTTCCCCATTTCCAAATCCGCAAGGACCACTCCGGTGGAAGCGGGTGATGTTGAAGCTGTCAGGGGAGGCGTTCGCCGGCAGCGAGCCGCTGGGCATCGATCCGGTGGTCGTCGATCACCTGGCCGATTCGATCGCCGAGGCGGTCGCGGAGGGCGTGCAGGTCGCGGTGGTGGTGGGCGGCGGCAACATGTTCCGCGGCGCCACCCTGTCGCAGGGCGGCATCGACCGGACCAGGGCCGACTACATGGGCATGCTCGGCACGGTGATCAACTGCCTGGCCCTGCAGGACTTCCTCGAACGGCGGGGCGTGGAGACGCGCGTACAGACCGCCATCACCATGCAGCAGGTGGCCGAACCGTTCCTGCCGCGCCGCGCGATCAGGCACCTTGAGAAGGGCCGCGTGGTCATCTTCGGAGCGGGGCTCGGCTCGCCGTTCTTCTCCACCGACACCGCGGCGTCCCAGCGGGCCCTGGAAATCGGCGCCGAGGCGCTGCTCAAGGGCACACAGGTGGACGGAATCTACGATTCCGACCCACGCAAGAACCCGGACGCGGTCAGGTTCGACCACCTCGACTACGGTGAGGTGCTGCTGCGCGACCTCGCGGTCATGGACGCCACCGCGATCAGCCTGTGCAAGGACAACGATCTGCCTATCGTGGTCTTCGACCTCATGGGCGAGGGCAACATCCTGCGAGCGGTACGCGGTGAGAAGATCGGCACGCTGGTGAGTCCCGCAGGCAAATGACGGAGCGAGCCCGACACCGCCAGCTAGAAGACAGGGAGCCGCTGTGATCGACGAAACCCTCCTCGAAGCCGAGGACAAGATGGACAAGGCCGTTTCGGTCGCGAAGGAGGACTTCGCGAGCATCCGTACGGGCCGAGCCACCCCTTCGATGTTCAACAAGATCAACGCCGAGTACTACGGCACGCCGACGCCGATCCAGCAGCTGGCGTCCTTCCACGTGCCCGAGGCGCGCATGGTCCTCATCCAGCCCTATGACAAGGGCTCGATGCAGGCGATCGAGAAGGCCATCCGCGACTCTGACCTCGGCGTCAACCCCACTGACGACGGTCAGGTGATCCGTGTGACGTTCCCGGAGCTGTCCGAGGAGCGCCGCAGGGAGTACATCAAGGTCGCCAGGAACAAGGGCGAGCACGCCAAGGTGTCGATCCGCAACATCCGCCGCTCCGCCAAGGAGATCCTCGACAAGATGATCAAGGACGGCGAGGCGGGTGAGGACGAGGTCAGGCGGGCCGAGAAGGAGCTCGACGACCTCACCCAGAAGCACGTCGCCAAAATCGACGAGCTGCTCAAGCACAAGGAAGCCGAGCTGCTCGAGGTCTGAGCGCGCGCCGGCACGGCAGGCCGTGCCAGGCAGGTCGCACGGCGGGCCGTGCTGCTGGGCCGGCCGTACCGCGGGCCGTGCCGAGCGGTTCGCCGCTGGTAGCGGGTCACCTACGGCCCTCGCCGCCGATGGCGGGGGCCGTGGCCTTTGGAGAAGTCTGTGGAAGAACGTACGGCCGGCACCAGCGCGGACGGCGGCAGCCGTGGCGGCAGGAACCTGCCCGCCGCCATCGCGGTCGGCCTGGTCCTGGCCGGGTTGGTGATCGGTACCGTCTACACGATCAAGGAGCTGTTCCTCCTGGTGGTCGTGTGCGCCGTCGGCGTCGGCGTGCTGGAGCTGGTCAAGGCCTTCGCGATTCGCGGTATCAAGGTTCCCGTCATCCCCGTGCTGGCGGGTCTGGTGGCGATGCAGGCGGGGGCGTACTGGGGCGGGCCGTTCTGGTTGCTGGCCTCGTTCGCGATCTTCGTGTTCGTGTTGCTGATCTGGCGGATGTTCAGCGACGGCACTGACGGGTACGTGCGGGACGCCACCGCCTCGGTGTTCACGCTGTTGTATCCCGCGATGCTGACCTCGTTCGTGGCGCTGCTGCTCAAGCCGGACGACGGCGACCACCGAGTGGTGATCTTCGTCGCGGTGACGGTGGCGAGCGACATCGGCGGCTACATCGCGGGCGTGCTGCTCGGCAGGCACCAGTTGACGTCGATCAGCCCGAAGAAGACCTGGGAGGGGCTGGGCGGATCGGTCGTCGCGTGTACGGCGGTCGGGGCCTGGCTGGTCGTCTGGCTGCTGGGCGGGGAGATCTGGCAGGGCGCGCTGATCGGCGGCCTGGGGGCGCTGCTGGCGACCGTGGGTGACCTGATCGAGTCGATGATCAAGCGGGATCTCGGCATCAAGGACCTCGGCACGATCCTGCCGGGGCACGGCGGGCTGATGGATCGGCTGGACTCGCTGGTGACGACGCTGGTGCCGGCCTGGCTGCTGATGACGTTGTTCTTCTGAGGCTAGCCGCGCCGGGCTTCCAGGGGCTGGGTGGTCGTGGGGGACAACCAGAGCCAGCGGACCATCTCACCGCCAAACGCGAATCCCGACATGTCGGGCATGTGGGGTGGGCCGGCCTGCATGAGAACGCCCGTGTACTGCGGCCCCAGCGGGAACGTCGAAGGCTCGTGATACCACTTCGCCGTGTGCCCATGGCCCAGCCACGTCACCGAGTGCCACGGATACTGCGACAACCACACCAGCAGCAGCGCCGCGTCCTTCGGATCCTCGCGGGTGGCCACGGCCAGCTCGATCCTGGCGTACGCGCCGGGTTTGTCGATCCACTGCTCGACCGTCGGCATGCGCTGGCAACTCATCCCGACCGTGGACAACACGGTGAAGCCACGGTCGGCGTGCGGCGGGCGCTCGGTGATCCCGACGGTCGGCAGCCGCTCGCCGCTGGCGTCCCAGTACCGGTCGGCCGGCCCCAGCACCCGGTCCAGATGCCCCATCACGAACTGCTGGAACGACGGCCACGAACCCTCGCTGTGCCGCCAGCGCCAGTAGGATCTGGCGTTGGAGATACGGGGCTCCAGCCCTTCGAGCGCCTCCGACAGCGCCCAGGCGAACGGCGACTCGCCCACCGCGTCACGCGCGTAACCGGGCATGCCCCTGCTCATGTCGGCCCAGCCGGGGATGACCGCGAGCAGCTCGTCGTCCTCGTAGAGGGCCACGCCGTCGCCCTCCTCGAACCACAGCGGGCTGAGTTGCCCGAGCGGCCGGCGGCCTTCCGGGTGCAGCGTGTTGGGGCGGGGCATCAGCGGCGGCAGGCCGGCGTTGATCCGGACGAGGTCCACGACGGGCGGGGCGGCACGGTGGTTGGCCAGCCAGACGGCTCCGTGGACCGTACCGTCCGGCGAGCACAGGTAAGCTACCGAGGAGTCCTCGTCCCGCTCGACCACGAGCGTCCGGCTCCCGTACGGGTTGCCGGCGGCGAGCACGACCTCGGTGCCACCCTCGCCAGATGCCGACCGAAAAATCGCCATACGAGATGACTGTAGATCGGTCGGAGACCATGATGCGAGTCGTCCCGTGACCAGGAATGCCACCTCCGATCCGAACGTTGATTACCCTGGTCGCAAAGCCCTCAAGCCAAGCAAAGGCAGCAAAGTGTCACAGCCTCCAGGTCAGCTCACCTTCGTCGCGCCCCGGCGGGCCAAGCCCGCCCGGCACCTCGCCGACCTGTCGATGGCCGACCGGCGGGCCGCGGTCACCGAGCTGGGGGAGAAGGCTTTCCGGGCCGACCAGCTCTCCCGCCACTACTTCGAACGCCTGACCACCGACGTGGGGTCGATGACCGACCTGCCCGCGGCGGCCAGGGAGAAGTTGTCCGCGCTGCTGCCCGATCTGCTCACCTCGGTCAGGGAGATGACGACCGACGGGGGCACCACCCGCAAGACGTTGTGGCGGCTGTTCGACGGGGCGCTGGTCGAGTCGGTGCTCATGCGTTACCCCGACCGGGTCACGATGTGCGTGTCCTCGCAGGCCGGGTGTGGCATGAACTGCCCGTTCTGCGCCACGGGACAGGCGGGCCTGACCCGCAACATGTCCACCGCCGAGATCGTCGAGCAGGTCGTGTCGGGGGCGCGGGCGCTGGCCGCCGGCGAGGTGCCCGGCGGGCCCGGCCGGGTCAACAACGTGGTGTTCATGGGCATGGGCGAGCCGCTGGCCAACTACAAGCAGGTGATCGGCGCGGTGCACCGCCTGGTGGATCCCGCGCCGCACGGGCTGGGCATCTCCGCGCGCGGGGTCACGGTCTCCACCGTCGGCCTGGTGCCCGCCATCGGCAAGCTCGCCGACGAGGGGCTGCCCGTCACGCTGGCGCTGTCGCTGCACGCGCCCGACGACGAGCTGCGTGACACGCTGGTGCCGATCAACACGCGGTGGAAGGTGTCGGAGGTGCTGGACGCGGCGTGGGCGTACGCGGCGAAGACCAAGCGGCGGGTCTCGATCGAGTACGCGCTGATCAAGGACATCAACGACCAGGAATGGCGGGCCGACCTGCTCGGCAAGCTGGTCAGGAACAAGCTCGTGCACGTCAACCTGATCCCGCTCAACCCGACGCCCGGCTCCAAGTGGACGGCTTCGCGGCCCGAGGATGAGCGGGCTTTCGTGCGGCGGCTGGAGTTCCACGGCGTGCCGGTCACCGTGCGCGACACGCGCGGGCGGGAGATCGACGGCGCCTGCGGGCAGCTCGCCGCCGCAGAGTAGGAGCTTCACGTTCTACGGCGCAGCCAGGCGTAGGCGGCCAGGCCGACGAGGCACCAGACCAGCGAGATCGCGGCGAGCTGGGTGAACTGGCCGAACAACTCGCCGGAGTTGGCGGCCTTCATCCACGGGATGAGCGGCACCGTGAGCCAGTACAGGGACGTGGCGCCCACCAGCAACATCGCCAGGAAGCCGAGCAGCAGGGTCATGATCGACATGGCCGGGGACGGCAGGATGACCCGGCTGGTGAGGGCGCCGAGAGCGGTGCCGGTCAGGGCGGACAGCGCGTACAGGACGAGGGCCACCGAGAGCAGGCCGGACGGAGGGGCGCCGGTGATGCCCAGCAGCAGGCCCCAGAGCAGGCCGAGCGCCGCGAAGACGGCGCAGGCCGCGAACGCCGCCAGCAGCCCCGCCGCCACCTCCCTGCCACGGCCGCCCACCTGGACCGCCGACATCTCGCGCTGAGCGTCGGGCTCGGTGTCCAGCAGGCTTCTGGCGGTCCAGGCCAGGATGGGGACGAGGAGGATGGCGCCGTCCACGAGCACGGTCGCCTCGGCCCCCCGGGGTGCGCGGTTGCCGTGGACGATGGCCAGCACGGCGAGGGTGAGGAGCAGCGCCTGGTACACGCGGTGCGAACGGATATAGGCGGCCAGGCGGAAGGCGGCCAGGGCGATCATCCGGTCTCCTCGATCTCGCGAGCCTGATAACCCTCGTCGCGCATCCTGGCCAGGAAGCGCGCGAGTTCGCCCGCCGGTACGGTGACGGCCACGGTGGCCGGCGCGGAAGCGACTGACAGGGGCGCGGCGGTGCTCTCCTTGAGGTGGCCGTCCACCACGGACCAGTGGCGCAGGTCGGGCAGGCCGCGCAGGCCGCCCTGGTGGTCGCTGGCGATGACGATGCCGCCACGGCCCGCCACCTCGGTCGTGATCGAGGGAAGAGCCTCGCGCGTGTCGGCGTCCAGGCCCGCGAACGGCTCGTCCAGGATCAGCAGCCCGGGATCGGCCATCAGCGCCTGGGCCAGGCCGACCTTGTGCGCGCTGCCCTTCGACAGGTCGCCGAGCGGGGTGCCGAGGAGATGACCCATGTTCAGGCGCTCGATCCACGGCTCCCAGCGCGCGCCGCCGCGCACCCGGGACATGTGCCGCAGGTACGCCGTGACCGTGAACGGCTGGCTTGCGGGAAAACGGTCGGGGGCGAAGCCGACCACGGCGGGTCGTTCGGTGATCGTGCCCGTGGTGGGCCTGGCGAGGCCCGCCAGGAGGCGGAGCAGGGTGGACTTTCCCGCTCCGTTCACGCCGGTCAGCTCGATGATGTCGCCGGGGGCGAGGCTGGCGTCGGCGTCTTCGATGACGAAAGGTTCACGTCTTCGGTAACGGAAGGAGACGTTGGACAGACGCATGGTCCCGTAACGGTATATGTCAGGTCGCAGGGTCAGGATAAAGGCCCGACAATGGGGGTACCCCAGCCGCACATCTCAAAAGGAGTGAGCTTGAACCGCTTTCCGCGCGTCATGGGTATGCGTTCAGGCTATGACCCCGTCGAAGTTGACGCCCTGATCGGGCGGATCGAGTCGACCCTGGGCCGAGGCACGCACACGTTGGAACCCGTCACGGCCGACGAGGTCCGCACGGCCACCTTCCGCGCCAAACGCGGTGGCTACCAGGAGACGGCGGTCGACTTCGCGCTGGAGGCGTTCGTGGTGGCGCTGGAGACCCAGTCCAGGCGGCCCATCCGGCTGGCGATGGCCGAGCCCACCGGTGAGATGTTGCGCGAGGAGTGGTTCGAGACCCAGGCCGCCCGGGTCGAACGCGTGGCCTTCCGCTCCGGCCGCATGGGCACCGGCTACAACGAGGACGAGATCGACGCCATCCTCGACCGGATCGTGGCCACACTGCGCGGCACGACCGACTACCCGGTGACGGCCAAGGAGGTGCGGGAGGCGAAGTTCTCGACCGTGATGTTCCGCGCCGGCTATCTGATCGCGGACGTGGACTCGTTCCTCGCGGGCATCGCCGACGTACTGGAGCAGCGGCTATAGAGCGTCAATAAGGCCACGCAGATCGGGCAGGACACGCTGGACCACCGACGCGTCGGCAGGCTCCTCACCGAGCCGGTTGATCCACACCCGGGGCAGGCCCAGCCGATGCGCGGGCACCATGTCGTGGAAGTAGCTCTGGGCCACGTGCACCCACACCTCGGGCTCGTACGAGCTCCGGAACAGCTCGAAGTGCGCCGAAGCCGGCTTGTAGGCCCCCGCGTCCTCCGCCGTCACCACCGCGTCGAACGGCACGGGCAGGCGGCGACGCGTCCCGGCGACGAGGTCGCGGTCGCAGTTGGTCAGCAGCGCCAGCCGCCACCCGGCCTCCCGCAGCGCCGTCAGCGACTCCCGCACGTCGGGGAACACCGGCCAGTACGGCAGCGTCTCGGCCGCCACCGAGGCGTCGTCCGCGTTCAGCTCCACCTTTGCTTCCGCGCACGCCCTGCGCAGCGCCTCGGCCAGCACCTGCCGGTAACGCATCGAGGGAAATTCGCCCTGGACGGCCGGCTCGTGCCGGTTGTACGCCTCCAGCAGCCGCGCCCCCTCCCCGGGAGCGATCAGTTCGGCACTGGTGCGCAGGCCGTGCCGCCAGTCGACCAGAGTTCCGTAGCAGTCGAACGTAACCCATCGCATAGACCCCATAATGACGGCCATGACTGTTGTTGTCCGTCCCATCGGCCCCCAAGATCTGTCCGTGGTCACGCGCGTGCTGACGGCAAGCTGGGGCGGCTCCACGGTGGTGGCGCTGGGACGCGGCGAGCTGGTGGACGCCGCGAAGCAGCCGGGCTTCGTCGCCGAACTGGAGGGCGAGGTGGCCGGCGTCGTCACCTACGCCGAACGCGACGGCTCCGTGGAGATCATCACGATCGACGCCCTCGTGTCCGGCAAGGGGGTCGGCCGCGCGCTGCTCGACGCGGTGCGGGCGGTCGCGGCCGAGCTGGGCGCGGCCAGGCTCTGGCTGATCACCACCAACGACAACACCCACGCCCTGCGCTTCTACCAGCGCTACGGCTTCGACCTGGTGGCCCTGCACAGGAACGCCGTGGACCGGGTGCGCGCCGAGCTCAAGCCCACTATCCCCGCCGAGTCCGACGGCATCCCCATCCGGCACGAGCTGGAGCTGGAACTGCTTCTAAGGTGAGGCGGTCCTGCGGTGGTGCAGGAGGGCGACGATGACCGAGGTCACCGGGGCGGCCAGGAACGCGCCCGTGATCCCGGCGACCAGGCTGCCCACCGTGATCGCCACCAGGATGACCGCGCTGGGCAGGTCGAGGGCCCGGCCGTAGATCTGCGGCGCCAGTATGTGCCCCTCGATCTGCTGCACCGCCACGGTGACCGCCACCACGATCAGCGCCACCAGCCACCCCTTGGCCACCAGCGCCACCACGGCCGCCAGCAGCCCGGCGAAGAACGCCCCGACCACCGGCAGGAACGCGCCCACGAACGTCAGCACCGCCAGCGGCAGCGCGATCGGCACGCCCAGGATCCACAACGCCATCCCGATGAAGAACGCGTCCACCAGCCCCACGATCGCGACCCCGCGAATGTAGCGGCCGATCACCCCGAAGACCAGGTCACCGGCCTCGGACAGGCGTGTTCTGGCGGATTCGGGGGCGAGCTCCACGAGCCAGCGGAACAGGTGGTCGCCGCCGTGCACGAAGTACACCGACAGGATGACCGCCAGGATCGCCCCGATGACGACCTCGCCCACTGTCCTGACCCCGGCCAGCGCCCCGGTGGTGATCGTGCGGCTCTGGTCGGACAGGTAGTCCCTGGCCTGCGCGAGGATCTGCCGGTCGTTCAGCCCGAATCTGGCCGTCAGGTTGTGCAGGTCGGCGAGCACCTGGCCGACGCTGGAGCGCAGCTCCGTCACGCTGGCCACGGTGGGCGGCACCACCAGCGCGACCAGCGCGCCGGCCAGCAGGAGCCCGCCGACGAAGACGATCGCGGTGGCCGCCGCCCGGCCGAGCCCGCGTGACCTGAGCCAGCGGGCCGGGGGCAGCAGCAGAGCCGTGAGGAAGACGCCGATGACGATCGAGATGGCCACCGTGCGTACGTGGTAGAGGCAGAAGAAGACGACCGCGACGACCGCGATCCACCCGAGCAGCCGCCACGGCCTCATCCCCTGCCCCCTCATCGTGCCTGGTCAGAGGCATTCCCGGGGGTGATCGCGGGCAACCCTAGGTGGGCGGGCCCAGGTGGTGGCGCTGGGAGCGCTTGTTCCTCTCGTACGTCTCCCGCGCCGCATACGTGGCACTCGTCGTCGCCACCTGCGCCACGGGCACGTCCCACCACGCCTCGGAGGACGGCACGTCATCGGCCAGCCGGTCGGTGCGTACGTAGATCACCGTGGTCTCGGCGGCGGAGCGCGCCGTGTCCAGCGCCTTGCGCAGGTCGGCGACCGACTCGGGACGCAGCACGGTGGCGCCGAGGCTGGCCGCGTTGGCCGCCAGGTCCACCGGCAGCGGCCCGCCGTCGCGGCGCTGGTAGGAGGTGCCGAGCCGCTCGGCGCCGACGCTCTCCGACAGGCGGCCGATGGAGGCGAAGCCGGAGTTGTCCACCAGGACCACGACCAGCTTGACGCCCTCGGAGACGGCCGTGACGAGCTCCTGGGCCATCATCAGGTACGACCCGTCGCCCACCAGCACGAACACCTCCCGCTCCGGGACCGCCAGCTTCACCCCCAGCCCGCCGGCGATCTCGTAGCCCATACAGGAGTAGCCGTACTCGACGTGGTAGCTGCCTGGGCCGCTGGGCCGCCAGAGTTTGTGCAGGTCACCGGGCATGGACCCGGCCGCGCACACCACCACGCCGTCGTCCCCGGCCGCCGCGTTGACCGCCCCGATGACCGCGGCCTGCGACAACAGGGGGCCCTCCACCGCGTACGCCGCGTCCACGGATGCGTCCCACTCGCGGGTCAGCTCGGCGGCCCGCTCGCGATGGCCGGCCGGAGCGGTCCAGCCCGCGCACGCCCCGGCCAGGTCGGACAGACCTTCGCGGGCGTCGGCGACCAGTTGCAGGCCGGACAGCTTGGCCGCGTCGAAGCCGGTGACGTTGAGGTTCACGAAGCGGGCGTCGGGAGCGAAGATCGTCCTGGAGGCCGTGGTGAAGTCGCTGTAACGGGTGCCGACCCCGATGATCACGTCGGCGTCGCGGGCCAGCGTGTTGGCGGCGGTGGTGCCGGTGGCCCCGATGGCGCCGACGGCGAGCGGATGCCCGTGCGGCAGCGCGCCCTTGCCCGCCTGCGTCTCGGCCACGGGAATGCCGAACGTCTCGGCGAAGGCCCGCAACTCCTCGGTGGCCTCGCTGTAGATCGCCCCGCCGCCGGCCACGACGAGCGGGCGCTCGGCGGACCTGAGCAGCTCGGCGGCCCGCGCGAGGGCGGCGCGCTCGGGGCGCGGCCTGGGGATGTGCCAGACGCGGCGGGCGAACAACTCGTCGGGCCAGTCGTGGGCCTCCGCCTGCACGTCCTGCGGCAGCGCCAGCGTCACCGCGCCGGTCTCGGCCGGGTCGGTGAGCACCCGCATGGCGGCCAGCAGCGCGGACGGGAGCTGTTCGGGGCGGTTGATCCGGTCCCAGAAGCGGGAGACCGGCTTGAAGCAGTCGTTGACCGAGATGTCGTAGGAGCTCTGGTCCTCCAGCTCCTGCAACACGGGGCTCGCGGCGCGGGTGGAGAAGATGTCGCCGGGCAGCAGCAGCACGGGCAGGCGGTTGATGGTCGCGCCGGCCGCGCCGGTGATCATGTTCGTCGCGCCGGGGCCGATCGAGGTGGTGCAGGCCAGCGTGGACAGCCGGTTGCCCGCACGGGCGTAGGCGGCGGCCGTGTGCACCATCGCCTGCTCGTTGCGGCTCAGCCGATAGGGGAGATCCTCGGCACCGGTGGCCAGGGCCTGGCCGAGGCCCGCGACGTTGCCGTGGCCGAAGATGCCGACGCAGCCGCCGAAGAACCGGCGCTCCACGCCGTCCCGCTCGCTCCACTGGCGGGCCAGGAAGCGTACGACGGCCTGCGCGACGGTCAGCCGGGTCATGAGATCCTCCCGAACGGCAGTCTGGGATCGGTCGGCTGGGCGTCCCAGGAGGCGCGGATCCAGGCGTGGCGGGGGTCGTCGCAGAACGCCATCGAACGTTGCTCCGCGGGACCGGCCAGGACGTTCAGGTAGTACAGGTCGTAGCCGGGCGCGGCCATGGACGGGCCGTGGTAGCCGTACGGGACGAGCACCACGTCACCGGAGGAGACCTCGGCGAGGGTGTCGATCCGGCCGCCCTCGGAAGAATAGACGCGCTGGTAGCCGATGCCCTGGTCGGCGACCTCGAAGTAGTAGACCTCCTCCAGCACCGCCTCGCCCGGGTTCGGGGTGTCGTGCTTGTGCGGCGGATAGGAGGACCAGTTGCCGCCGGGGGTGAGCACCTCGACGGCCATGAGCTTGTCGCAGCCGTCGAACGCGTCGGGGGAGCAGAAGTTGTTCACCTGCCGGGTGGCCTGGCCGGCGCCCCTGATCTCGACGGCCACCTCGGTGGCGGCGACGTAGCGAGGGGGCAGGGCCCTGGTGGCGCGGGCGGAGGGGAAGGCGATCCTGCCCGCGCCCTCGACGGTGACGGGCGTGTTGATCGGCAGGTAGGCGAAGTCGCTGGGGGCCTCGAACACCGACGTCCTGCCCGCGAGCACGAACTTCTCGCCGGGGATGGTGACCGTGCAGGAGCCGGCCAGCGGCAGGACGAGCATCTCCGCCTCGCCCGTGTCGAACGTCAGCGGGGCGGCGGTCAGGTCCGCCACGCGCAGGCCCGAGTAGGTCCAGCCGGCCGTCGAAGGGGTGATCTCCACCGACCAGGGGCCGGCGGCGGTCTTGCCGTAGGGCAAGTAGGTCATGTGCGAACCTCTCGTACCAGTCCTGCGGCGCTGTCCACGGCGCTCGCCACATCGTCGTCGGGTGGATACAGCAGGGCGCGCCCGACGACGAGCCCGCGCACGCCGGGCAGGCTCAGGGCGCGGTGCCAGTCGGCGTAGGCGGCGTCGATGTCGGGCGGGTCGCCCCCGAGCAGCAGGGCGGGCAGCGTGGTGGCGGCCATCACGCGTTCCATCTCGGCCACCGCGGGGATCTTCAGCCAGGTGTAGGCCGAGGTCACGCCGAGCGCCTGGGCGACGCTGATCGAGCGGATCACGGCGTCGGGCGACAGGTCGTTGCGCAGCGCGCCCGACTCCGAGCGGCCCGCCCAGAACGGCTCGACCATGGCGACCAGCTTCCTGTGTGCCAGGTCGGTGACCGCGCGGGCGCAGGACTCCAGGGTGGCCACGGTGGCGTGGTCGGAGGGGTCGATGCGGCAGAGCATCTTGCCGCCGTCGAGCCGCATGGCCTCGATGGCGGCGGCGTCGTAGCCGGTGAAGCGGTCGTCGAGTTCAAACACCGAGCCCTGCAGGCCGCCCCTGTTCATGGAGCCGAAGGCCAGCTTGTCCTCCAGCGCGCCCAGCAGGAGCAGGTCCTCCAGCACGTCGGGGGAGGCGAGGATGCCGCCCACGCCGGGCCTGGACAGCGCCAGGCGCAGGCGGTCGAGCAGGTCGGTACGGCTGGCCATGGCCAGCGGCCGGTCGCGTACGCCCAGGGAGCCGCGGGCCGGATGGTCGGCGGCGATGATCAGCAGCCGCTCGTCCTCGGCGGGCAGCCCGCGCCGCTGCCTGCGGGCGGCGGCCTCGGCGATCTCCTCGGGCCGGGAGGCGCGGATGGCCGTGAGCCGCTCGTAGTCGGCCGATCTGGACAGCGTGATGTCGCTCAAGAGCGCGTTCCGTTCAGCAGGTCGTCCACTTCGGAGGTGGTCGGCATCGCATCGGCGCAGGCCAGGCGGGCGGCGACGAACGCGCCCGCCGCGTTGGCGAAGCGCAGCGTGCGCTCCAGCGGCCAGCCGCGCCGCAGCCCGAGACAGATGCCGCCGCCGAACGCGTCGCCGGCCCCGATCCCGTTGATCACCTTCACCTCCATGGGCTCCACCAGTGCGCTCTCCTCGGAGGTACGCGCGAAAACCCCTTCGGGGCCCATTTTCACGATCGCGAGCCGTACGCCGGTGTCCAGCAACGCCTGCGCGGCCGCCTCCGGATCGCGTACGCCGACCGCGACCTCCACCTCCTCCAGGTTGCCCACGGCCACGTCGGCCAGCGGCAACATCCGGCGCGCCGCCTCGTGGGCCGCCTCGCGCGACTCCCACAGGGTGGGCCGGTAGTCCAGGTCGAACACCGTCCACCCGGATCCGCGTACTTGAAGGGCGGCGGCGTGCGCGGCGGCGCTCGGCTCCTGGCTCAGCCCGGTCAGCGAGAACCAGAACAGCGGGGCCTCACGGATCGCCGCGAGGTCCAGCAGGTCGGGGGCGATCTGCAGGTCGGGCGGATGCTCGCCGCGGTAGAAGTAGATCGGGAAGTGGTCGGGAGGGAAGATCTCGCAGAAGGTGACGGGCGTGGGCCGGCCCTCGATGGTGTGGACGAAGGCGTCGTCCACGCCGAAGCCGCGGATCGCCCGGCGTACGTAGTCGCCGAACGGGTCGGCGCCCACACCGGTGATCACGGCGGAGCGCAGCCCGTGGCGGGCGGAGGCGACGGCGACGTTGGTCGGGCTGCCGCCGAGGAACTTGCCGAAGGTCTCGACATCGGCCAGGCCGACACCGGTCTGCAGCGGGTAGACGTCGACACCACTGCGGCCGATCGTGATCAGGTCGTACAACAGCACCTCCAGGGACGCAGCTTTCCCATGACACTATGGCATATTGTCATGACATTCAGATGTCCGCTATGTTGCCGGTTCCGGCTATGCCTTTACGTCATATGAATGTCATGACATATTGGGCTCTGGCTGCCTCCCTTAGGACACGTCGGAGGGTTTGCATGGCATTGCGGAAACGGGTGGTCGCGGTAGCGGCCGCGGCCTGTCTGGGACTCGCCGCCTGTGGACAGTCGTCCGGCGGAGGCGGTGACGCGATCGAGCTGACGATCACCCAGAACGCCATCGCCGGCGGCAAGAACGCCGCCGCGGCGGAGTGGATCGCCGACTGGGTGATCCCCAAGTTCGAGGCGGCGCAGAAGGCGAAGGGCAAGGACGTCACAGTCACCTTCCTTCCCAGCGGCGTCGACGATGAGCAGTACAAGACCAAGCTCTCCCTCGACCTCAAGTCCGGCAAGGGCGCGGACGTGATCGACATCGACGGCATCTGGGCCGGCGAGTTCGCCGAGGCCGGCTACATCAAGCCGCTGTCGGAGCTGGTCGGGCCCGAGGCGGACGGCTGGGACGGGTGGTCGCAGATCCCCGAGGCCGTCCAGGGCATGGCCGAGTTCAACGGCAAGAAGTACGCCCTGCCGGTCGGCACCGACGGCCGGGTCCTCTACTTCAACAAGACGCTCTTCACCAAGGTCGGGCTGCCCGCCGACTGGCAGCCCAAGAGCTGGCAGGAGATCCTCGACGCCGGTGCCAGGCTCAAGTCCTCGGGCGTGCCCGTGCCGATCCAGATCAACGCCGGCACCGCCATGGGCGAGGCCACGTCCATGCAGGGCGTGCTGCCGCTGCTCGCGGGCGCGGGCGGTGAGGTGCACAAGGACGGCAAGTGGACCGGGGCCGCGCAGCCGATGAAGGACGCGCTCGGCCTCTACCAGAAGATCTACGGCGGCGGACTCGGCGATCCCAAGCTCCAGCAGGAGGCCAAGGGCCGCGACAAGTCGTTCCAGCAGTTCGCCGAGGGCAAGATCGGCATTCTGATGGAGGGCGACTACTTCTGGCGCGGCGTGGTCAACCCCAAGACGGGCGTGGCCAAGATGGCCGACCGTGACCAGGCCGTCGGGTACGCCATGATCCCGGCCATCGAACCCGGCAAGGGCATCAGGGGCCAGGACTTCGTCAGCATGTCCGGCGGCGCGCTGCGTACCGTGAATCCCGGGAGCGAGCATCCCAAGGAGGCGTTCGAGCTGCTGGCCTTCACGCTCTCGCCGGAGGCGCTGAAGGAGGAGACCAAGGACGGCAACGTCCGCGTCACGCCGCGTACCGATGTCAACAAGGAGATCCTGGCCGGCGAGCCGCTGCTCACGTTCATCTCGGAGAAGGTGTTGCCGCTGACCGCCTACCGGCCGCCGGTGGCCGTCTATCCGCAGGTGTCGGTGGCGCTGCAGGAGGCCACCGCCGCGGTGGCCGGCGGCACGGCGCCCGACCAGGCGGCGGCCGCGTACCAGAAGAAGCTCGAAGGAATCGTCGGTGGCGCAGGCAACATCGCCTCCTGAAACACGGGGTGAGGCACGGGCTGAGGCACGGGCCTACAGCTCCGACGCGGCGGGCCTGGGCAGGGCGCGGGCCGGGATCTTCGCGGCCCCCGCCCTGCTGCTGGTGGCGGCCTTCCTCGTCTTCCCGGCGCTCTGGGTGCTCTATCTGGCGCTCACGAACTACCGCCTGACGGGCGTCGCCGCCGCGGAGCCGGAGTTCGTCGGGCTCGGCAACCTGCTCGACGCGGTCGCCGATCCCGCGTTCTGGAACTCCACGCTGCTGACCACGCAGTTCGTGCTGGGCTCGGCCGTCATCGGGCAGGTCGGGCTCGGCTTCACCATCGCCTGGTTGCTGCGCGACCGGCTCGGGCCGCTGAAACGGCTGGTCGAGGGCCTGGTCATCCTGGCCTGGATCCTGCCGGGCGCCATCGTGTCGTTCCTGTGGGTGGCGCTGCTCGACCGCGACGGCGGCACGCTCAACGCGCTGCTCGGCCTGCCCGGCTTCGCCTGGCTGCTCGACCACCCGATGTTGTCGATCATCGTGTTCAACACCTGGCGCGGCACCGCGTTCTCGATGATGTTGTACGGCGCCGCCCTGGCCAACGTGCCGCCCTCGCACCTGGAGAGCGCCCGCCTGGCCGGGGCCTCCGGCTGGCAGCAATTGCGGGACGTGGTCTTCCCGCACATCAGGGGCCACATCCTGACGAACCTGCTGCTGATCAGCCTGTGGACGTTCAACGACTTCACCCCGTTCCTGCTCACCGCCGGCGGCCCCGACGGCAAATCCGAGGTGCTGGCCGTGCACGTGTACAAGGTGGCCCTGCAGAGCGGCGAACTGGGCTACGGCGCCGCCATCTCCGCGATCATCCTGTTGATCAACCTGATCGTGGCGGTGTTCTACCTGCGGCTGCTGCGGAGCAAGAGATGACGCGTTTCGTGCTGGGCCGGATCGGCTTCTACACCCTGATCGCGGTGTTGCTGGCGTTCTTCACGGTGCCGCTGCTGTGGCTGGTGACCGCGCCGTTCACCTCCGACCCCACTTACGAGGTGCGGGTGCCCGACTTCACCTGGGACAACTTCGCGGCCGTCATCGAACACCCCTACGCGCTGCCGTCGTTGTGGAACTCGGTGATCCTTTCGGCCGGCACCGCCGCGCTGGTCGTGATCTTCTCGGCGCTGGCCGCCTACGCCCTGAGCCGGGTGCGGATCCCCGGGCGGGACGCGCTGCTCTATGCCCTGCTGCTGCTGTCGTCGATCATCACGGGGACGGCGGCGATGGTGCCGTTGTTCCAGCTCGCGGTGGAGCTCAACCTCATCGACTCGCAGTTCGGGTTGATCCTCATCCTGACCGGCGGGCTGTTGCCCGCGGCGATCTTCATGCTGAAGGACTTCGTGGATGCCACGCCGAAGTCGTACGAGGAGTCCGCCAGGGTGTTCGGGGCCTCGCCGCTGCAGATCGTGCGGCACGTGGTCGTCCCCCTGGTACGCCCAGGGTTGGCGACCATCGCGGTGTGGGCCGTGGCCAACGTGTGGGGGAACTTTCTGATGCCGTACCTGCTGCTGAGCGACGTGGGCAAGCAGCCGGCGGCGGTGATCACGTACACGCTGTACACGGAGGGCGGGCAGGCCAACCTCAGCATGTTGTCCACCTTCGGGCTGCTCTACTCGATCCCGGTGGTGCTCATGTACCTGTTCGTCAGCAAGAAGTACGGCTTCCGCTTCCACGGAGGGATCAAGCGCTGATGGCCGCCATCGAACTACGCGGGCTGAGCAAGGTCTACCCCGGCGGGGTGCGCGCGCTCGACGCGCTCGACCTGTCCATCCCCGACGGGGAGTTCTTCGCCCTGCTCGGGCCCTCCGGCTGCGGCAAGACCACGCTGCTGCGCACGATCGCCGGCCTGGAGATCGCCACCGGCGGATCGGTCGTCATCGGTGGGCGGGACGTGACGGGCGTGCAGCCGGGCGGCCGGGACGTGGCGATGGTGTTCCAGGACTACGCGTTGTTCCCGCACATGGACGTCACCGACAACATCGCCTACCCGCTGCGGATCAAGAAGGTCGCCAAGAAGGCGCGCCACGACAAGGCGGCCGAGGTGGGGGCGCGGCTCGGGCTGGAGCACCTGATGGATCGACGGCCCGGTCAGCTGTCCGGCGGGCAGCAGCAGCGGGTGGCGCTGGCCAGGGTGATGGCCACGCAGGCGCAGGCGTACCTGTTCGACGAGCCGCTGTCCAACCTGGACGCGCGGTTGCGGCTGGAGGCCCGTACCTTCCTGAAGAAGTTGCAGCGGGAGCTGGGCGTCACGACCGTCTTCGTCACCCACGACCAGGCGGAGGCGCTGGCCATGGCCGACCGCATGGCCGTCATGGAGGAGGGGCACATCAGGCAGATCGGCACGCCGGCCGAGGTGTTCCAGCGGCCGGCCAACACCTTCGTGGCGGGGTTCATCGGGTCCACACCGATGAACCTGCTGGACGGTTCCGTACGGGGTGACACGCTGGAGGTGGCAGGGTGCCGGCTGGCGGTCCCGTCCTCCGCCGGAGGGCTGACCGACGGCGAGAAGATCGTGTACGGCGTGCGGCCCGAGTACATGACGTACTCGGCGCGGCCCTCGGACGGCGCGCTGAGCGGGAAGGTGGCCATCGTGGAGAATCTGGGCGCGTCCCACCTGGTGACCCTCGACGTGGGCGGCGTGAACGTGCAGGCAGTGGTGCCCGAGGGCAGCGAACCGGCGGTCGGCGACGACGGCCACGCCGTGCCGAGGGGCGATCGGGCCTTGGTCTACCGGGACGGAGAGCTGGTGTGAGGGGCCGCTGGAGCCTGGACGACCGGCTCGAACAGATCCTGCGGGAGGTGCCGTTCGAGGTGCCCGCCGGGAGCGCGGCCGTCACCGTGCGGCTCTCCTACGACAGGTCGCAGGGCGTGATCGATCTCGGCTGCGCCTCGCCCGAGGGCTTCCGCGGCTGGTCGGGCGGCGCGCGCGACGAGTACACGATCGCCCGCGACTGGGCCACCCCCGGCTACCTGCCCGGCGAGCCCGAGACCGGCACCTGGCACGTGTGGCTGCGCCTGCACCGCATCCCGCCGCAGGGCCTGGACTACACGCTGGACATCTCCTTCGACGACGTTGCCCCTCCCGTCGCGGAGGAGCCGCCGCACGGGCAGTGCCCGCCCAGGCGCGACATTCCCGACATCGACGGCCTGCGCTGGTACGCCGGGGACTTCCACGCCCACACCGTGCACAGTGACGGCAGCCTGACCATCGCCGAGCTGGCCGAGCTCGCCCACGGGCGCGGCCTGGACTTCCTGGCCGTCACCGACCACAACACCGTCAGCCACCACCCCTGGCTGAGCAAGATCGACCGAGGCGTCACGCTCCTGCCCGGTCAGGAGGTCACCACCGACCGAGGGCACGCGAACGTGTTCGGCGAGGTCGGCTGGGTGGACTTCCGGCAGCCCGCCGACTCCTGGGTGGAGCACGCCGAGCGGTCCGGCGGCCTGATCTCGATCAACCATCCGCTCGGCGCCGACTGCGCCTGGCTGCTGCCGATCAGCCGCCGTCCCCGCGTGGCCGAGGTGTGGAGCTCCGGCTGGTGGGACCGCCGCTGGGGCGCGCCGCTGGCCTGGGCCGACGCCTGGCGCGACGACGTGATCGCGATCGGCGGCAGCGACTTCCACCGGCACGGTTCCGACGGCCTGCCCGGCGCGCCCACCACCTGGGTGCTGACCGAGGACACCGGCATGGTGCTGGACGGGGTGCGCGCCGGGCGCACCGCCGTCTCGGCAGGGCCGGACGGGCCGCTGCTGCTCAGGCTGGGCGACGAACTGCTCGCCCTGGACGCCGACGGATTAGTCCTGGTACGCCCCGACGGCTCGCGGCAGGTGGTCCGCGGCGAGCGCGTGCGACTGGCGGCGATGGACGGACCACATCGGTTGGAGAGCTACGAGAACGAGGTGATAGCCCTATGCGCGTGAGGAAAGTCGCGAACGCCCCTGTCAGCTTCGGCGTGTTCGAGCTGAGCGACGGCCCGCCGCCGCTGACCGCCGACCAGATGGTCCGCGCGCTGTCCGCGGCGGGCTACGAGGGCATCGACTCGGGGCCGATCGGCTACTTGGGCACTGGCTCCGAGCTGGCCGAACGGCTGAGCGGGGCCGGGCTGCTGCTGTGCGGCGGCTGGGTGGACATGCCCTATCGGGACGCGCGGGCGTACGAGAAGAATCTGCCCGTGCTGGAGGCGGCGCTGGAGGTGTTCGCCGCCGCCCCGGAGGGTGAGCTGCCGCCGCGGCCGACGATCGCCTGCTCGGGCTCGCCCGAGCGGTTCGCCCGTCCTGGCGGGAACGCGCCGGGGCTGCCGGCCGGGGAGTGGCCGCAGTACGCCGCCCGCGTACAGGACGCCACCGACCGGTGCCGGGCGCGCGGCTTCGAGCCCGTCTTCCACCACCATCTCGGCACCTACGTCGAGACCCCCGAGGACATCGAGCGGCTGCTCGAACTGACCGACGTGCAGCTCTGCCTGGACACCGGCCACCTGCTGCTGGCCGGCGGCGACCCCATCGCGGCGCTGCGCACGTGGGCGGACCGGATCGGGCACGTGCACATCAAGGACGGTGACCGGCGGCTGCTGGCCCGCGCCCTGGAGGACGGCGTGGACCTGCGCGAGCTCATGGGCCGCGGCGGGTTCCCGCCGATCGGGGACGGCGAGCTGGACCTGCCCGCCGTGGTCCGCGCGCTGGACGAGACCGGCTTCGCCGGCTGGATCGTGGTCGAGCAGGACACCCTCCCCGGGCGGCGCACCGTCGCCCAGAACATCGCCGACCAGGCGGCCAACCGCCAGAAGCTGAAGGACCTGGGACTGTGAGAATCGCGCTGGTGGGTTGCGGAGCCGTCACACAGGCCGTCTACGTGCCGCTGCTGTCCAGGCGGCGCGACCTGTTCGAGGTGAGCGCCGTCTGCGACCTGTCGCGGACCCTCGCCGACGCGGTGGGCGACCGGCTGGGGGCCGCGCGCCGCTACACCTCCGTGAGCGACATGCTCGCCGACGGCGGTTTCGAGGCCGTCGTCATGCTGGCCTCCGGCTCCCACGGGGAGACCGTGCGGCAGGCGATGAACGCCGGGTACGCCGTGTTGTGCGAGAAGCCGCTCGCGCTGACCAGGGCCGAGGTGGCGGCGCTGCCCGAGGGGCGGCTGATGGTCGGCTACATGAAGCAGTACGACCCGGCCGTGCGCCGGGCCGAGGAACTGCTGGCCGAACTCGGCGGGCCGGAGGTGATCAGGTCGGTCGAGGTGAGCGTGCTGCATCCGAGCGGGGAGTCGCAGCTCGCGTTCGCGAACCTGACGCAGGCGCGGGACGTGGACGCCGGCCTGCTGGCCTCGCTGCGCGCGCAGGAGAGCGCGCTGGTGTCGCAGGCGCTGGGGGAATCGGCGCCGGAGTCGGTGCGGAGCCTGTACGGGGTGGCGATGGGCTCGATCTGCCACGATTTGTCGCTCTTGAGGCGCTTTACCGGCTCGCCCACCGAAATTTCGTACGTTGAGACCTGGGGGCCCGCGCCCGGCTCCATCGAGATCTCCGGGCCGCTGCCGGTACGGGGACGATTCACCATCCGCTGGCACTACCTGGAGGACTACCCCGCCTACCGCGAAACCGTCACCATCCATCACGAAAAGGGCTCGCTTGAGCTGGTCTTTCCCTCGCCCTACCTCATGAACGCCCCCACCACGCTCACCGTGGTCTCCGACGCCGAAAGTCGCAGGCATTGGAGGGAGGTGACTGAGGCGTTCGAGGTACAACTCGCGGCCTTCCATGCTTTTGTGAACGATGGCAAGCCGCCGCTCACCGACGCGGGCGGCGGGCTCGAGGACATCGTCACGGCACAGCGGATCGCGGCGCGCTACGCCGTACTGCATGATCTGCCCATTGGAGGGGAGGCAGTGTGAGCACCGAGATCGTCGTCGTACCGCACACGCACTGGGACCGGGAGTGGTACGAACCCTTCCAGCGCTTCAGGCTGCGCCTGGTCGCGCTGCTCGACGAGGTGCTCGACACGATGGAACGCGAGCCCGAATACCGCTTCACCCTCGACGGGCAACTCGCCTGCGTGGATGACTACCTGGAGGTGCGGCCGGAGAACCGCGACCGGGTGGCCGCGCTGGTGAAGTCGGGGCGGCTGGCGGTGGGGCCGTGGCAGATCCTGCTGGATGAGTTCCTGTGCTCGGGCGAGAACATCGTGCGCAACCTGGAGCTGGGCATGGACCGGGCGGACAAGCTGGGCGGCGCCATGCCGGTCGGCTACCTGCCGGACATGTTCGGCCACGCGGCCCAGATGCCGCAGATCCTGCGCAAGGCCGGACTGGCGTACGCCTGCGTCTACCGTGGCGTGCCGTCGTCCGTGACCACCGACGTCTTCGCCTGGGTGGCGCCCGACGGGACGGCGGTGCGTACGCAGTACCTGCCGGTGGGCGGTTACGGCAACGGGGCCCACCTGTTCCACGACGGGCAGGGGGCCGGTGAGCGGGCGGCGGCGTTCGTGCGGACCATGCGCGAATGGCACGGTCCCGAAGGGCCGCTGCTGGCGATGTACGGCGCCGACCACTCCGCCCCCGTGCGAGGGTTGCCGGAGATGGTGGCGGCGATCGGCGCCCGCATGAACACCTTGTCCGGATATATCGGGGCTTATCCGGCGAGCGTTGACGGGCTGCCGAAGGTGCACGGCGAGCTGCGCTCCCACGCCCGCGCCAACATCCTGCCCGGCGTCATCTCCGTGCGCGCCCACCTCAAGCAGGCCATGGGCCGCGCCGAACGCATGGTCGAACGCTACGCCGAACCGCTGGCCACCCTCTGGGGCGCCGAATGGCCGGGCCGCTTCCTCGACATGGCGTGGTGGCGGCTGGTGGACGCCAGCGGGCACGACTCGGTGACCGGCTGCGGCGTGGACGAGACCGCCCAGCAGGTCGCCGCCCGCATCGCGGAGGCCGAACACCTCGGGCAGGCCGTACGCGACCTGGTGACCGCCCCGCTGGCGCGCGCCGTGCCGTCGGACGGGGTGCTGATCGTCAACCCCACTCCCGCCGCGCGGCTCGGCGTCGTGGTCGTGGACGTGGCGGGCGTGGACCCGCTGGTGGGCCCGTCGGGCGAGCCGGTGCCCAGCCAGCCGCTGGAGTACGCGGCCACGCTGCTGCTCGACGAGGAGATGGACCCCGCCACGGCGCTGACCTTCGTCCACGGCACCGAGCTGTACGGGCAGCAGATCACCGGCTGGAAGATCGAGGACGGGACGCTGGAGTTCACCGTGGCCCGCGAGACGTCGGTGGTGTTCGACCCGGACGACGTGCGCGCCGCGCTGGACGGCGTGACCCGCGTCCGCATCGTCGCCGAACCCCGCCGCACGGTCGCCGCCCTGGTCGAGGCCCCGCCGCTCGGCCACACCAGCCTCCGCCCCGCCCCCCGCGACCATGTCTACGGCCCGGACCCGGCGGACCTGCCCCTCAGCCACCTGCCAGGCGAGCACCACCCGTCCTGCTGGCTCAGCTCCGACTCGGCCACCCTGCCGGTGCGCGGCGACGAGGAGATCCTGGACAACGGCCTGCTGCGGGTCGTGATCGCCGGCGACGGCACGCTGACGCTGGTCGGCCAGGACGGCACGACCGTCACCGGCGCGGGCCGCATCGTGGACGGCGGCGACGTGGGCGACACCTACAACTTCGCGCCGCCGCTGGCCGACCTGATGGTGTCTGAGCCTTCGTACGTGGCCTCCGAGGTGATCTGCACCGGCCCGCTGGTGGCGGCGGTGGAGATACGCCGCACCTACGACTGGCCCGCCTCGTCCGAGCTGGCAGACGGCGCCCCCGAACTGCCCTCCATCACGCGCGGCTCCCGGCTGGAGGAGGTCGTCGTCACCACCCGGGTCGAACTGCGCGCGGGCGAGCCGTTCGTACGGCTGCACGTCGAGTTCGACAACCGCTGCGCCGACCACCGGGTACGCCTGCACGTACCACTGCCGTCTCCCTCGGCGGCGCAGTCACACGCTGAGGGCCAGTTCGCGGTCATCACCCGCGACCTGAAGCCGGAGGGCGGCTGTGGCGAAACCCCACTACCCACCTTCCCCGCCTCATCCTGGGTGGCCGCCGGAGGCGTCGCGGCCCTGCTCGAACACGTGACGGAGTACGAGGTCGCGGACGGGGAACTGGCCCTCACTCTGCTCCGCTCGGTCGGCTACCTCTCCCGCAACCGCAACACCAACCGCCCGGAACCGGCCGGCCCCCAACTGCCCACTCCGGCGGCGCAGTCGCGCGGGGTGCGCTCGGTGAGCCTGGCGCTGATGCCGTACCAGGGGTCGTGGGAGGAGGTCGTGCCACACGCCGAGTCCTTCCGCCACGACCTGCTGGCCGTCCCCGGCACGGGCGAGCCGTTCCTCCCACTGCCCGCGTCCGCCGCCGGGCTGTCGGTGGCCGGTGACGGTGTGGTCATGACCTCGCTCCGGGATCGGGACGGATGGCGCGAACTCCGCGTAGTGGCCCTGACTCCCAATTCCACCGAAGCTGTTATTTCGGGCGACCTTGTAGAAGCCCGGCATGCGGATCTGCGCGGGCGTCCGGGGGAGTATGTGCAGGTCACTGATGGTGTAGTGCGGTTGCCGCTGAGTTCGTGGGAAATAGCGACCATCCAGTTTCGTCAACTCTAGGTAATGAATCGAACGCGAGTAGTAATGTCGCGGCATGGTCACGTCACAACACGAAGGTCTCACGCAAATCGCGACCTTCGATCTCGAGGGCACGAGAGACATGCTCCGTGCACTGCTCCCTGTGCCGATTCCGAAGGCGGGCGGGTCGGTCATCGCCTCGCCCGACCTCTCGGAAGCGGATCCTGGCGTGTGCCGCGCTGATGCGGCGATCCTGTACGGCAAGGGAAAGGAGAAAATCGGGGTCATCGTCGAGACGCAGCGCTCGCCGGACCAAGAGAAGCACTACTCGTGGCTGGAGTACATCGCCAATTTCCGGGCGCGGGAGAAATGTCGGGCCTGCCTGGTCGTCATCTGCCCGAACGAGAAAGTGGCTCGATGGGCGGAGCAAGAGATCGTCACCGGCCATCCGGGGCTGACGTTGAAGGTCCTGGCCATCCACAAGTGGAACACGCCGGTCATCACCGACGTCGCTCAGGCGTCGGAGAACATCGTGCTGGCGGTCATCTCGGCCGTCACACAGAGCGAACATCCGAAGTTCGTTCAGATCGCGGCGGCGATGCAAGGAGCGCTGGGAGGTATCGATCCGGCCATCGCTTGCAGGTACGCTCGTTATACCAGTCTGTCACTGGAAGGTGACGCTCAGCGAGAATGGAACCGAGGCATGAAGACCATGACGTATCCGTACCAGGACGAGTACGCCGAGAGTCTTAAGGCGGAAGGCAAGGCGGAAGGCAAGGCGGAAGGCAGGGCAGAAGGCGAGGCGCGGTCTGTGCTGCTTATCTTCGACAAGCGCGGGATCGTGGTGTCCGACGAGGTCCGGAGCCTGGTCATGCGCTGCGCGGACGAGGCCGTCCTGGCCGAATGGCTAGGGCGGGCGATCGAGGTCGAGTCGGCGGAGGAGATCTTTGACTGAGCATCAGACGGTGTCGGGTCGGCCTTCGACGAGGTATCCGTACCAGGACGAGTACGCCGAGAGTCTCTTCGCGAAAGGCTTCGCGAAAGGCTTCGCGAAAGGCAGGGCGAAAGCTCTACTGGTGTGCCTCGGCGAGCTCGGGATCACGGTGTCCGATGAGAACCGAAGCGGGGTCATGCGCTGCGCGGACGTAGCCGTCCTGGACGAATGGCTAGATCGGGCGCTCGAGGGCAAGTCGGCGGAGGAGATCTTCCAACCCGAGGATTTCGAGGCATAGCAAACCCGGTCGGCAGGCCATTCTGATGGTCGGCCGGACCCCGGCATACGCGGCGCGGGAAGGGCGGCTCCCGCCCGTGGATCGCGCGAGCCGGCACAGACGATACCCCGGCACGGGTTCCACCAGCGGGCACGACGGCGGCCGGAACGCCGGGGGATCTTGCAGCAGATCGACGGTGTGGCGAACACTGACCGCATGCGCATCGGCCCCCACAGGCCGGTGGCCTCGCGGGAGGAGCGCCGGATATGAGCGGCACGTCCATCACCGACATAGAGACCTACGGCGTCGAGCGCATCCCCGACGCCGACCGCACCGCCCGCCCCTTCGACCTGTTCAGGGTCGCGTTCGGAGGTGCGAACACCTTCGCCACCTGCGTCCTGGGCGTCTTTCCCGTGCTGTTCGGGCTGTCGTTCTGGCACGGCGTGGCCGCCACCGTGCTCGGGCTCGTCGTCGGATCGCTGATCCTGGCGCCGTTGTCGTTGTTCGGCCCGCGCAACGGCACCAACAACGCCGTCTCCTCCTCGGCGCACCTGGGCGTGCACGGCCGGGTCGTGGGGTCGTTCCTGTCGTTGCTGACGGCGGTCACGTTCTTCTCCATCTCGGTGTGGTCGTCGGGGGACGCGCTGGTGGGCGGGGCGCACCGGCTGGCGGGGCTGCCGGACACCGACCTGTCGCACGGCGTCGCGTACGGGATCTTCGCCGTCCTCGTGCTCATCGTCTGCGTCTACGGCTTTCGTTTCATGCTGTTCGTCAACAAGATCGCGGTCGTCGCGGCGTCGTTGCTGTTCGTCCTGGGCGGGCTGGCCTTCGCGGGTGACTTCGATCCGTCCTACGCGGGCACGCTCACGGCCGGTGACCCGCTGTTCTGGCCCTCGTTCATCGGGGCGACGCTGATCGTGTTGTCGAGCCCGGTCTCGTTCGGGGCCTTCCTGGGTGATTGGTCCCGGTACATCCCGGAGCACACCCCGCGCGGCAGGGTGATGGCGGCGGCGTTCCTGTCGCAGCTCGCCACCGCGCTGCCGTTCCTGTTCGGGCTGGCCACCGCCTCGATCATCGCCGCCAAGGCCGCCGAGTACGTGGATCCGGCCGCCCCCAACTACGTCGGCGGGCTGCTGGCCATCTCTCCCGGCTGGTACTTCGTGCCCGTCTGCCTGCTCGCCCTGATCGGCGGCATGTCCACCGGCACGACCGCCCTCTACGGCACCGGCCTCGACTTCTCCAGCGTCTTCCCCCGCTTCTCCCGGGTGCGGGCCACGGTGCTCATCGGCACGCTGTCGATCGCGGGAATCTACGCCGGCCGTTTCGCGGCGAACCTCACGCAGAGCATCTCCACGTTCGCCACCCTGATCATCACGTGCACGGCGCCCTGGATGGTGATCATGATGCTCGGCTACGTGACGCGGCGCGGCTGGTACGACCCCGAGGCGCTGCAGGTGTTCAACCGCCGCCAGCGCGGCGGCCGGTACTGGTTCACCCACGGCTGGAACGTGCGCGGCCTGGTCGCCTGGCTGGTCTCGGCCGGGCTGGCGCTGTCCTTCGTGAACCTGCCGGGGCAGTTCGTCGGTCCGCTCGGCGACCTGGCCGGCGGCGTGGACGTCTCACTCCCGGTCGGCCTGGCCGCCGCGGGCCTGCTCTACCTGGTGCTGCTGCTTGTCGCTCCGGAGCCCCGGGAGGTGTTCGGGCCTGACGGGCCGAGCCTGGTGCGCGCGTCGGACACCCCGGTACTCCCGATCATCGAGCCGGCGGCCAGGGTCGGTCAGCGGGTGCCCCAGGAGTAGGTCTGTTTGCGCAGTTTCAGGTAGACGAACGACTCCGTGGCGCGGACGGCGGGGATGGCGCGGATCTTGCTGAGGATCTCCAGCAGGTGGCCGTCGCCTTCGCAGACCACCTCCACGATCACGTCGAAGGAGCCGGCCGTGAGCACCACGTAGTCGATCTCCTCGATGGCCGACAACTCGTCCGCCACCGACTCCAGGTCGCCCTCGCAGTTGACGCCGATCATGGCCTGCCGGGGGAAGCCCAGCGTGAGGGGGTCGGTGACGGCGACGATCTGCATCACGCCGGCGTCCTGGAGGCGCTGCACCCGCTGGCGCACCGCGGCCTCGGACAGGCCCACCGCCTTCCCGATCGCCGCGTACGGCTTGCGCCCGTCGGCCTGGAGTTGCTCGATGATCTGCTTGGACAGGTCGTCGAGCACCACGGGGCCGGAAGCGGCGCTGTTGCGGCGTACGCGCGGCGGCGTCGTCATCGAGAGGGATCCTCCTAGCGGTACGGCGTTACCGGGGCGTTCCCGCCGGGTTGCCGTCCTGGTGCGACATGTTCTCAGTTCTTCGCGGTGTGTCAAGCGAATTCGTAGCAATTTGATATCTTCGCCACGAAATCCCTTGTCCATATGCCCCTGCTCTGTCAGAGTCGCGGCATCTCAGCCACCTCACGAGGAGGCCAATCACCTTGACGACACGTCTGCAGAACTTCATCAACGGTGCATATGCGGACGCCAGGAGCGGCCGGTTCTCCGACATCGTCGATCCGTGCAAGGGCGAGGCGTATGTCCAGGCCCCCGTGTCCGGCCAGGAGGACGTGGACGCCGCCTTCGCGGCCGCGGCCGCCGCGTTTGAATCGTGGGGCAGGACCACCCCGGGTGAGCGGGCCAACCTGCTGCTCAAGGTGGCCGACGCGATCGAGGCGCAGGCCGATGAGATCAACGAGGCCGAGTGCCGCAACACCGGCAAGCCCCGCGCCCGCATGGCGGAGGACGAGACGCCGGTCGCCGCCGACCACTTCCGTTTCTTCGCGGGCGCCGCGCGTACGCTGGAGGGCCCCACGGCAGGGGAGTTCCTCGCCGAGCACACCAGCGTCATCAGGCACGAGCCGATCGGCGTCGTGGGCCAGGTGACGCCGTGGAACTACCCGCTGATGATGGCGGTCTGGAAGATCGCCCCCGCGCTCGCGGCCGGCAACACGATCGTGCTCAAGCCGTCCGACACCACCCCCGTCTCCACGCTCAAGCTCGCCGAGATCCTCGGCTCGGTGCTGCCCGCGGGCGTCTTCAACGTCGTCACCGGCGACCGCGAGACCGGCGCGCTGGTCGTGGGCCACCCGACGGCCGCCATGGTGGCCATCACCGGCTCGGTCGGCGCGGGCATGTCGGTCGCCAGGAGCGCCGCCGAGGACCTCAAGCGCGTACACCTGGAGCTTGGCGGCAAGGCGCCGGTCGTGGTGTTCGAGGACGTCAAGGACCTGCGCAGGGCCGCCGGCGACATCGCCACCGCGGGCCTGTACAACGCGGGCCAGGACTGCACGGCCGCCTGCCGGGTGCTCGTGCACGAGAGCGTGCACGACGAGTTCGTGGCCGCGCTCACCGAGGCCGCCGCCGGTACGGCCACCGGCGACCTGACCAACGAGGAAGCACTTTTCGGCCCGCTCAACAACGAGACCCAGCTCGCCAGGGTCCAGGGCTTCATCGACCGCGCCCCGGCGCACGCCAAGGTGCTCACCGGCGGCCACCGCGTCGGCGACAAGGGCTACTTCTTCGCCCCGACCATCGTGGACGGGCTGCGCCAGGACGACGAGATGGTGCAGAACGAGGTCTTCGGCCCGGTGATCACCGTGCAGACGTTCAGCGACGAGGCCGACGCCCTGGCCAAGGCCAACGACGTGCGGTACGGCCTGAGCGGCTCGGTCTGGACCTCCGACCACGGCCGCGCCATGCGCATGTCGAACCGCCTCGACTTCGGCGTGGTCTGGGTCAACACGCACATCCCGTTCGTCTCGGAGATGCCGCACGGCGGCTTCAAGCACTCCGGCTACGGCAAGGACCTGTCGGTGTTCGGGCTGCACGACTACACCAGGGTCAAGCACGTCATGCACTACATCGGCGAGTAACAAAGGAAAAATCCTGGAAATGACCGGGCTGAGTGCGATTGAGCTTGAAGACGTCGTCAAGGAGTATCACTCGCATGGCGAGGTCGTCCAGGCGGTCAAGGGTGTGACGCTGGACGTCGCCGAGGGGGAGTTCTTCTCCCTCCTCGGCCCGTCCGGCTGCGGCAAGACCACGACCATGCGCATGGTCGCGGGCTTCGAGGCCCCCTCGAAGGGCCTGGTACGGCTGCACGGCCAGGACGTCACGAACGTCCCGCCGAACAAGCGCGACGTCAACATGGTCTTCCAGTCCTACGCGCTCTTCCCGCACATGAGCGTCTGGGACAACGTGGCGTTCGGGCTCAGGCAGCGCAGGACGCCGCAGGAGGAGATCGCGCGGCGGGTCGGCGAGATGCTGGAGATCGTCGACCTCGCGGGCCGCGACAAGCGTATGCCGCGCCAGTTGTCCGGCGGCCAGCAGCAGCGGGTCGCGCTGGCCAGGGCGCTGGTCAACCGGCCGCGCGCGCTGCTGCTCGACGAGCCGCTCGGCGCGCTCGACCTCAAGCTGCGCCAGGCCATGCAGATCGAGCTCAAGCGCATCCAGCGCGAGGTCGGCATCACCTTCGTGTACGTCACGCACGACCAGGGCGAGGCGCTGACCATGAGCGACCGCATCGCGGTGATGAACGACGGCCTGGTCGAGCAGCTGGCCGGGCCGCGTGAGATCTACGAGCGGCCCGCCACGCCGTTCGTGGCCGGCTTCATCGGCACCTCCAACCTGCTGACCGGCACCGCGAGCGGCGGGGAGCTGAAGGTCGGCGGCGGCCGGGTGCTGGTGCCGGGGTACGACGGCGAGGTGACGGTGACCGTCCGCCCCGAGAAGATCAACATCGGCACGGAGGAGCCCGATCGGGAGCGCAGCGCCGTGCGCGGCACTGTGGCCGAGGTGGTCTATCTCGGCACGTACAACAGCTATGCGGTGAGCCTCGCTGACGGGGTCGAGATCACCGTTTTCCAGCAGAATGTGCTGGACGCCACGGCCACGGCGGAGCGGGGCGACTCCGTGTGGTTGTCGTGGCTGGCGCAGCACTCGTATGTGATTGGAAGTTGACAGCACCTCATGAACCCCCTCATGCGTGGAATGACGCAACCCCGCACCCGTCGTGACGTCTTCAGGCTGGCCGGCTACTCCGCCGCCGGGCTGGCCGTGGCCGCCTGCGGCGTGCAGGGGCAGAAGGCGGCGCCCCCGAAGGCCGACGCCGTCGCCGACTACTGGGCCAAGCAGAAGAAGAACGGCAAGGTCGTCTTCGCCAACTGGCCCGAGTACATGCCCGAGGACAAGGGCCCGCTGGAGAAGTTCAAGCAGGACACCGGCATCGCGTACGAGTACAAGGAGGTCATCCAGGAGAACGCCGAGTTCTTCGGCAAGGCCGACCCCGTGTTGCGCGCCGGGCAGTCGCTGGGTTACGACATCGTCGTCATGACGAACGGCATCCAGCTCCAGCACATGATCGAGCTGGGCTACGTGGTGCCGCTCGACCACGCCAAGCTGCCGAACTTCCAGGCCAACGCCGGGCAGAAGTACAAGGAGCGCTCCTACGATCCCGGGAACAAGTACACGGTTCCGTACACCTCCGGGGTGACCGGCATCGCGTACAACACCGAGTTCGTCAAGGACAAGATCACCAGCATCGAGTCCCTGTTCGACCCCAAGTACAAGGGGCGGGTGGGGATGATGTCCGACGCGCAGGAGATCGGCAACTTCGGGATGATCGCGCTGGGCATCGACCCGGAGAAGTCCTCCGAGGCGGACTGGCGCAAGGCCGGGGAGAAGCTCAAGGCGCAGCGCGACGCCGGAATCGTACGGAAATATTATGATCAGTCGTATATCGACGCGGTGGCCAAGGGCGACGTCTGGTTGACCATGGCCTGGTCGGGCGATGTGTTCCAGCGCCAGCTCGCCGGCGAGCCGGTCGAGTTCGTGGTGCCCGCCGAGGGCGGCACCATCTGGACCGACAACATGCTCATCCCCAAGAACGCGGCCAACCCGGTGGACGCGCTCATGCTGATGGACTACCTCTACCAGCCGGCCGTGGCCGCCGAGCTGGATGAGTTCATCCAGTACGTGACGCCCGTCGCCGCCGTGCGGGACCTGCTGCGCGAGAAGGCGGAAAGCGCCAAGGGCGAGGACAAGAAGGCCCTTGAGGACATGATCGACAGCCCGCTCATGTTCCCCACCGAGGCCGACTACGCCAAGCTGCGCACCTACACCACGCTCACGACGCAGCAGGAGCAGGTCTTCAACCAGATCTTCCAGACGATCACCCAGGCATAGCCATGAAGCGGCTCACCCCCTACCTGCTGGCGCTGCCGAGCTGGATGTGGCTGGCGATCTTCCTGGTCGTCCCCATGGTCGCGATGGCGTCGGTGTCGCTGCAGACCGGCAACGCCATCGACGGCTTCGCCATGACGTTCAGCTTCTCCAACTACGGCGACGCGATCGGCCGCTACAGCACGCAACTCCTGCGCTCGCTGCTCTACGGCGGGCTGGCCACGGTGGCGATGCTGGTGATCGGGTACCCGGTGGCGTACTGGATCGCCTTCAAGGGCGGCAGGCGCAAGGCGATGTACCTCTTCCTGCTCCTGCTGCCGTTCTTCGTCTCCTTCGTGCTGCGCACGATCTCGTGGAACTTCCTGCTGTCGGACAACGGCATCCTGCTCGGCACGCTGAAGGGCTGGGGGTTGTTGCCGGCCGAGTTCCACGTGCTGGCCACGACGTTCGCCGTGGTGGGCGGGCTGACCTACAACTTCCTGCCGTTCATGATCCTGCCGATCTACGTGTCGCTGGAGCGGGTGGACCCGAGGGTGGTGGAGGCGGCCCAGGACCTGTACGCGACCAGGGCGGCGGCCTTCCGGCGGGTGGTGTTGCCGCTGTCGCTCCCGGGGGTGTTCGCCGGGGTGCTGATGACGTTCGTGCCGGCCACGGCGGACCCGATCAACGCGGCCATCCTCGGCGGCACGTCCAACACGATGATCGGCAACATCATCCAGACCGAGTACCTGACCAACCTCGACTACCCGACCGCCTCGGCGTTGTCGTTCACGCTGATGGCGGTGCTGCTGGTGGGCATCTTCATCTACGCCAGGGCGCTCGGGACCGAGAACGTGCTGGAAGCGGCGGCCCGATGAGGGGGTCCAGGCTCGGCGACCGGCTGCTGCACCTCTACACGTGGCTGATCATTCTCTGGCTGTCGTCGCCGATCGCGGTGATGATCCTGTTCGGCTTCAACGACAAGCGGAGCAAGTCCAACACCACCTGGCAGGGCTTCACGCTGCGCTGGTACGCCGAGCTCTTCGACATCCCCGACCTGACCACGGCACTGGTCAACTCGCTGGTGATCGCGCTGGTCAGCACGGTGATCACGGTCGTGATCGGCACCATGCTGGGCCTGGCGCTGGGCAGGCACCGCTTCCGGGGCAAGGGCGTGACGAACTTCTTCGTCTTCGCCGCCATCTCCACGCCCGAACTCGTCATGGGCGCGTCGTTGTTGTCGTTGTTCGTCTCGGGCAACGTGCCGCGCGCCGCCGGCACGATCGTCATCTCGCACGTGCTGTTCTCGCTGGCGTTCGTGGTGGTCACGGTGCGGGCGCGGATCGTCACGCTGGACCCGTCACTGGAGGAGGCGGCCAGGGACCTGGGGGCGACGGCGTGGGGCACGTTCCGGCAGGTGACGCTGCCGGCGATCATGCCGGGTGTGCTGGCGGGCGCGATGCTGGCGTTCGCGCTGTCCATCGACGACTACGTGGTGACCAGCTTCGTCAACGGCTCCACCGTCACCTTCCCGCTGTGGATCGTCGGGGCGGTGAAGACCGGCATCCCGGCACAGGTCAACGTGATGGGTACGCTGATCTTCGGGATCGGGGTGCTGATCGCGATCGGTAACGCGGTCGCGGCGCGGCGTCGTACCTGAGAACGTATGTGGTCCGGCAGTTTCTTCACTCAGACCTCGTAAGGGAAGTGGGATTTGTGGATCCGCTGAAGGCGCTGGCTGATGCGGAGCGCAAGCCGTACTGGCTGGACGATCCGGCCAGACCCGAGCCGCAGGAGCGGCTCTTCGGAAACGTCAGCGCCGACCTGGTCGTCGTCGGCGGCGGCTTCTCGGGGTTGTGGACGGCCCTGATGGCCAAGGAGCGCGACCCCTCGCTGGACGTCGTCCTGCTCGAAGGCCGCAGGATCGGCTGGGCGGCCACCGGCCGCAACGGCGGGTTCTGCATGGCGACCCTCACGCACGGCCTGGCCAACGGGATGGAACGGTGGCCGGAGGAGATCGAGCAGCTCGAACGCATGGGTGTGGCCAACCTCGACGAGATCGAGCGCACGCTGGAGCGCTACGGCGTGGACTGCTCCTTCGAGCGCACCGGCGAACTGCACGTGGCCACCGAGCCGTGGCAGCTCGAAGGGCTGGCCGAGCACCTCGACCTGATCTCCGAGCTGAGCCTGGACTACCTGCCGCTGGATGAGCAGCAGGTGCGGGCCCAGGTGAACTCGCCGACGTACCTGGGCGGGCTCTGGGAGCGCCGTGGGTGCGCCATGCTCGATCCGGCGCGGCTGGCGTGGGGCCTGCGCGAGGCGTGCCTGAGCCTGGGCGTACGCGTCCACGAGCGCACCCCGGTCCGCTCGATGTCCGACGACGGCACGACGCTCACCCTGCGCACGCCGCACGGCCAGGTGGACACCCGCCACGTGGCGCTGGGCACGGGGGTGTTCCCGCCGCTGCTGCGCCGCCTGCGGCACTTCGTGGTCCCCGTGTACGACTACGTCCTGATGACCGAGCCGCTGACCGAGGCCCAGCTCGCCGAGGTGGGCTGGCACAACAGGCAGGGCGTCGGCGACTCGGGCAACCAGTTCCACTACTACCGGCTCAGCGACGACAACCGCATCCTGTGGGGCGGCTACGACGCCGTCTACTACAACGGGGGCCTGGTCAAGCCGGAGTACGACCAGCGCGACGAGACGTTCGTCAAGCTCGCCGGGCACTTCTACGACACCTTCCCGCAGCTCGATGGGGTGCGCTTCACCCACAGGTGGGGCGGCGTCATCGACACCTGCAGCCGCTTCAGCGCCTTCTACGGCCAGGCGCACGGCGGCCGGCTCGTCTACGCCGCCGGCTACACCGGCATGGGCGTCGGCGCCACCAGGTTCGGCGCGAACGTCATGCTCGACCTGCTGTCCGGCGAGCCCACCGACCGGACCGAGCTGCGCATGGTGAAGGAGAAGCCGCTGCCGTTCCCGCCCGAGCCGGTGCGCTCCGGGGTGATCCAGTTCACCCGGTGGTCGATCGCGCAGGCCGACGAGCACCAGGGCAAGCGCAACCTGTGGTTGCGCGCGCTGGATCGGATGGGGCTGGGTTTCGACTCTTAGCGCACACTTGTGCCTATGAGAGTCGAGTTCACATCCGACGGCCTCACGCTGGCCGGGGATCTGCGGATGCCGGCCGGCGCGGGGCCGTGGCCGGGGCTGGTGTTCACCGGGCCGTTCACCGGGGTGCGCGACCAGGTGACGGGGCTGTACGCGGCGCGGCTGGCCGAGCGCGGCTATGCCACGCTGGCCTTCGACCACCGCAACTGGGGCGGGTCGGAGGGGCTGCCGCGCCACCATGAGGATCCGCAGGGCAAGCTGCACGACCTGCGGGCGGCCGTGTCGTTCCTGCGGTCGCGGCCCGAGGTGGACGCCGGCCGCATCGGCGCGGTGGGCATCTGCCTCGGCGGCGGGTACGCGCTGAAGTTCGCCGCCTTCGACCCGAGGGTGCGGGTCTTCGCGGGGATCGCGGGGGCCTACAACAATCCCTACGCGATGCGCGGCGTGGATCTCGCGCCCTACTTCGAGGCGCTGGAGCGGCAGGACCTGGGCGGGCCCGTCGAGTACCTGCCCGCCGTCGCGGAGCAGGGTGAGGCCGCGATGCCGGGGGACGAGCCGCACGCCTACTACGGCGGCGAGCGCGGCGCCACGCCGCTCTGGTCGAACGAGGTGACCACGGCGAGCGTGCTCGAACTGCTCACGATGGACAACATGACGGGCAGCGACTTCCTGTCACCGAAGCCGGCGCTGATCGTGCACGGCGTCGTCGACCGGTTCTGCGCGCCGGAGGGCGCCGAGGAGGTGTTCAAGCGGCTCGACCAGCCGAAGCGGATCGTCTGGCTGGACGCCAAGCAGCACATCGACCTCTACGACCGCGAGCCGTACGTCACCCAGGCCGTGGACGCGACCGCCGGCTTCCTCTCCGAGCATCTCTGACCTGTCGCGGGCAAGGTCGCGCTGAAGGTCTGGCCAGGAAAGCGCCTGTCGTGAGAGCCCGGTCGCCCGGCCGGGCATGATCCGGTACGACCCCCGGTGAGATCACGGGGGTTGGCGCGTGCGTGCGAAGTGGATGGCCTGGATGGGCCTGGCGCTCATGGCGGGATGCGGGGCCGGGCGGGCGCCGGTCGTGCCCGTGGCGGTGGAGGCGCCGGTCAAGGTGGCGCGCTGCCTGCTGACGTTCAAGGACGGCCGCGCGGCGGGCAAGGCCAAGGTCCGGCTCGAACGTGCCATCGCCCAGTACGTACGCGCCCGCCCCGGCCGGATCGTCTACGGCGCGCTGGACCTGGTGACCGGGATCAGCCTGGGCCACGGCGAGCACGAGCACGACATGATCACCGCCAGCGGGTCCAAGGTGGACATCCTCGCCGCGCTGTTGCAGCAGCGGGACGGCCGGCTCGGCGACGGGGATCGGGACCTGGCCGCCCGCATGATCAGGGAGAGCGACAACCGCGCCGCCGACACGCTGTGGTCGCGGGTCGGCGGCGGCGGGGCCATGAGCGACTTCTACCGCAGGATCGGGCTGAAGGAGACCACGCCGGGCCCGAGCAAATTCTGGGGCGGCACCAACACCAGCCCCGCCGACCGCATCCGTCTGCTGAAGGTGCTGATCAGCGGGGGCAAGGGGCTGACCGCCGCCGATCGCGGGCTGGTGCTCGGGCTGATGGGGAAGGTGCAGAAGGATCAGGCGTGGGGTGTCAGCGCCGCGGCCAGGCCCGGGGATCAGGTGGCGCTCAAGAACGGGTGGACGCCCCGGCCGTTCATCCACAACACGTGGGCGGTGACCAGTTACGGCCGTATCACCGGGCCCGGGCGCGACCTGCTGCTGTCGGTGCAGACGGATCGGCAGCCGGGGGAGGGGACGGGTGTGCAGACCATCGAGGGCATCGCCCGGATGATCGGCGCCCGGCTGGACGGCCTGTCCCCGACGAGGACCCGCCCCTGCCCGACGAACCCCATCGCCTGAGCCGGTGCGCGTCGGTCGGCTGAGCTGGTGCGCGTCGGTCGCCTGGGCTGGTGCGCGCCGGTCGGCTGGGTCAGTGCGCGCCGGTCAGGACCTCCTCCGGGATGACCTTCGGCACGCCGCGCAGCCCCACCAGCGCGACCACCGCCACCACGGCCAGCAGCCCGGCCGTGACGAGCGACGTCACGTGCACGGCCTCGATGAAGGCCGCCTGCGCCGCCCGTACGAGCTGGGCGGCCTGCTCGGCGGGCAGCGACCCGGCCGCGTGCATCGCCCCGGCGATCGACTCCCGCGCGGCCTCGCCCGGCACGCCGGAGGGCAGGTCGAGGTTGGCCCGGTAGGCGCTGGTCAGCACCGTGCCCAGGATCGCGATGCCGAGCGCGCCGCCCAGCTCGAACGCCGTCTCCGACACCGCGGCGGCGGCCCCCGCACGCTGCCGCGGCACGGTGGCCAGCACGTTGTCGTTGTTGACGGTGAAGGCGAACCCGGTGCCGATGCCGCCGGCGATCAGCACCGGCAGCAGCGCGAGGTAGTTCAGCTCGTCGCCGAGCGTGGCGTAGTACAGGAACGCGCCCGCGTTCAGGGCCAGGCCCAGCGCGACGACGCCGTTCCTGCCGAGGCGGTGGATGAGCCTGGCGGCCAGGATGCCGCCGAGCGCGCCGCTCAGGCCGCCGGGCAGGTTGGCCAGCCCGGCCTGCAGCGGCGACCAGCCGAGCACGAGCTGCAGGTACCAGGCGAACATCAGCATCATGGCCGACATCGCGAAGATCGCCAGCAGGTTCGTCGCGATGGACGCGCTGAACGCCCTGCGCCGGAACAGCCGCACGTCGATCAGCGGCTCGGGCAGCCGAGTCTGACGCCACACGAACAGCGCCAGCAGCACGATCCCCGTCGCGCCCGCGCCCAGCACGTCGGCATGCTCGAACCCCTTGTGCGCGGCCTCCTTGATCGCGTAGACGGCGGTCACGATGCCGCCGAAGGACAGCACCACGCTGATCGGGTCGATCCGGCCGGCGTCCGGGTTGCGCGACTCGGGCAGCACCATGGCGCCGCCGACGAGCACCAGCGCCATGATGGGCACGTTGATCAGGAAGACCGAGCCCCACCAGAAGTGGTCGAGCAGCAGGCCGCCGACGACCGGGCCGAGCGCGAACCCGGCCGCGCTCATCCCGCTCCAGATGCCGATGGCGGCGGTCCGCTCGCCCGGCTCGGTGAACGCGTTGCGGATGATCGACAGGGTCGAGGGCATGATCGTGGCCCCGGCCACGCCCAGCAGCGCCCTGGCGGCGATCAGCAGTTCGGGGCTGGGCGCGTACGCGGTGACCACGGAGGCGGCGCCGAACGCGGCCGCGCCGATCAGCAGCAGGCGTTTGCGGCCGATGCGGTCGCCGAGGTTGCCCATGGTGACCAGCAGGCCGGCCAGCGCGAAGCCGTAGATGTCGCCGATCCACAACAGCTGGGTGGAGCTCGCGCCGAGATCGGACACCAGCCGGGGCAGGGCCAGGTGCAGGACCGTGAGGTCGAGCGAGAGCAAGAGGGTGGCCCCGCACGCGATGGCCAGGACGGACCATTTGTTCTTCATGCCGTCCACTGTCGGGAGAGCGGCTGACGGCGGGCCTACCGTTCGCTGACCGTCCTCGCTGACCCGCGCCGGCGCGGCTGAGGGCGGGCCTGCCGTTCTCGGGCCCATGCTGGCGCGGCTGAGGGCGGGCCTGCCGTTCTCGGGCCCATGCTGGCGCGGCTGAGGGCGGGCCTGCCGTTCTCGGGTCCACGCCGGCGCGCCCGAGGGAGGGCCTACCGTTCGCCGACCTGTGCCAGCGCGGCGTCGATGCGGGCGCGGGTCTCCTCGGTGCTGAACCAGTTGTCGGGGCACATCTCGCGCGCCTGCGTCAGCAGGGCCCGCGCCTCCTCCGGCTCGCCGCGCCCCACCGCCACCTCGCCCAGCCCGAGATAGGCCCAGGCCAGGTTCTCCATCGAGCCGTTCCTGCGCGCCACCTCGACCGCGGCGGTGTAGTCGGCGCGCGCCCCCTCCGGGTCCTCCAGGCACCGCCGCGCGTCACCTCTGCGGCAGAGGGCCTCGGCGATCTCCGTGGGGCCGCCCAGCTCGGTCGCCAGCGTGAGAGCCTCGCCGGCCAGCGCGTACGCGCTGCGATAGTCGCCCTGCGACCGGCGCAGGGAACCGAGCCCCGACAGCACCAGCACGGTGCCCCACCGCTCCCCGATGGCCCTGAACCCCTTCAGAGCCTCCTCGAAGTACAGCAGTGTGTCGTCGGTCCGGCCGAGCACCTGGCAGACGAAGGCGTAGCCGCTGTTGCCCAGCGCCTTCTTCCAGGGCGGGAGGTCCTTGATCGCCCCTATGAGGTGCTGCCGGGTATTCTCGGGTTCGTCGGGCGGCCCGGTGAACATCGACAGCAGCATCATCATGAACTCGACCCGCACCGGTATGTAGTAGATCGGCAGCATGCGCCGCACTTCTGCCAGGCGCGTGCGTACCGTTTCGCCCTCCTTCGCCGCCCAGGACACGACGAGCACGCACACGGTGTACTCCTCCTCGCGGCCGGGGATCCGTGTGTCGCCGAGCGCGGTCAGGAGCGCGTCGGCCAGGTTCGCGCTGGCGAAGCGATGTCCGCGCATCCACCAGTAGCACGCGGCGTGGGCCACCAACCGCATCGCCAGCTCAAACTGGCGGGACTCGGTCGCCCAGCGCACGGCCACGTCGAGGTCGTCGCTCTCCTCGTCGAGCCGGGCCAGCCACTCCAGCTGTTCGGCGGTGCGCAGCCACGGGTCGGCCGTCAATATCAGGTCGAGGTGGTAGCGGGCGTGCGCGTCGCGGACGGCGTCGCGCTCGCCCGACTCCGCCAGCCGATCCAGGCAGAACGCCCGGATCGTCTCCAGCATCCGGAACCGCCCGTCCACGGACTCCACCAGCGACTTCTCCGCCAGCGAGAACAGCACCTCCTCCGGCAGCCCGCACACCCGTTCCGCCGCCTCCGGCCGCGCGCCGCCCACGAACACGCTCAGCCGCCTGGCCATCCGCTGCTCGTCCGCGTCCAGCAGGTCCCAGCTCCACGCCACGACCGCGTGCAGCGTCTGGTGCCGGGGCAGCGCCGTGCGGCTGCCCCTGGTCAGCAGCTTGAACCGGTCGTCCAGGCGGGCCGCCACCTCGGCGAGCGACAGCGTACGCAGCCGCGCCGCGGCCAGCTCGATGGCCAGCGGCAGCCCGTCGAGCGCCCGGCAGATGCCCACGACGAGCGCGGCGTTGCCCGCGTCCGCCGCGAAGCCGGGACGTACGGCGGCGGCGCGGTCGGCGAACAGCCGCACGGCCGGAAAGCGGTAGGGGTCGTCCGTCTCGGCGGGCGGCAGCCGCAGGGGCGCCACGGGCAGGATCGACTCGCCGGTGATCCCGAGCGCCTCCCGACCGGTCACCAGCACGCGCAGGTCGGGGCAGGCGGCCAGCAACTGGTCGGCCAGCTCGGCCGTGGGGGCCACCAGGTGCTCGCAGTTGTCCAGGACCAGCAGCAGCTTCCGGTCGGACAGCGCGGTGATCAGCCTGGTCAAAGGGGCCACGGTGGGCCGCTCGTGGGTGAGCAGCACGGCGTCGCGGACGCCGAGGCCGTCCAGCACCGCCTGCGGCACGCCGTCTCCGTCCGAGACGGGCGCGAGCGGCACGAAGCACACGTCGCCCGGCTCCTGGGCGGCCGCCTCGATCGCCAGCCGCGTCTTGCCCGCGCCGCCCGGACCGATCAGCGTGACCAGCCTGCTGTCCTGGAGCCTCGCGCCCACCTGGGCCAGCTCCTCGGTCCTGCCCACGAAGGTGGTGAGCTGCGCCCGCAGACCGCGCCTGGCAGGCTGCCCGGCCGAAGCCTCGGCCCCTGCGGCGCCCGGTCCCGGCGCGGAGTCGGTCCGCGACACAGCGAGGTGGGTGGGGTCGGTCCGCGACACAGCGAGGTGGGTGGGGTCGGTCCGCGACACAGCGCGGTGCGCGGGGCCCAGCGCGGGGTCGGCCCGCAGCACGGCCAGGTGTGCGGCGGCCAGTTCGGCGCCCGGCTCCACGCCCAGCTCGTCGTCCAGCAGCTTTCTGGTGTCCTCGAAGACGGTCAGCGCCTCAGCCTGGCGGCCGCTGCCGTACAGGGCCCGCATGAGCTGGGCGCGCAGCCGCTCGCGCAGCGGGTGCGCGGCGGTGAGCTGGCTCAGTTCGGCCACCAGTTCGCGGTGCCGGCCCAGGTCGAGGTCGGCCTGCACGCGGTCCTCCGTGGCGGTCAGCCGCAGCTCCGTCAGGGCCGCCGCGGCGGCCTCGGCGTGCGGGGCGTCGGCCAGCGGCGCGCCCCGCCACAGCTCCAGCCCCTCGCGCAGCAGCGCCGCCGCCCGCCAGGCATCCCCGTCGGCCAGCGCCTGCCGGCCGGACCGCGTCAGGAACTCGAACCTGCGCGCGTCCACGTCCTGCGGATCCGCCACCAGCCGGTATCCGGCCGCGTGGAACTCCACCAGGTCACGGCCCAGCGCCCGGCGCAGCCTGGACACCTGCGACTGCAGCGCGTTGGCCACGCCCTCCGGCGGCCTGGTGCCGTACATGCCGTCCACGAGTTGTTCCGCGCCGACGATGTGGCCGGCGTGCAGGGCGAGCAGGGTCAGCAGGGCACGTACCCGAGGGCCGCCGAGCACGACCTGCTCGCCGTCCTCGTCCAGCACGCTGGTGGGACCGAGGATCTGGAAGCGCATACCTCGATTATCGCGGCAAGCTCTCCACCATCTGGCTGTATGTCGGCATCTCGGGCGCCGGCTCGCCGCGCGCGGCGAGCACCGTGCCGAGCGCCGCCCGCAGCGCGGCCCGGTAGAGCAGCGAACCGGTGCTCACCCTGGCCACGCCAGCCTCCGCCAGCCGCGCCAGGCCGGGGCCGCCCGGCTGGTAGAGCACGTTGAGCGGCAGCGGCGTGCTCGCGACCACCGCGGCGATCTCGTCCGGGTCGTTCAGGCCGGGCACGAAGATCCCGTCCGCGTGGCCGTAGGCGCGCACCCGCTCGATGGTGTCGTCGCCGGCCTTCAGCCAGTACGTGTCGGTACGGGCGTTGACGAACACCCCGTGCCCTCGGGCGGCCTCGATGATCCGCTGCTGCAGCTCGATCGGGCGCAGCGTGCCGTCGGGCCGGCCGTCCTCCAGGTTGACGCCCGCCACACCCAGCGCGGCCAGGCTCGCCACCAGGTCGGACACCTCGGCGGGATCGTCGCTGAAGCCGCCCTCGACGTCCACGGTGACCAGGACGCCCAGCCCGCTGATCAGCTCGGCCAGCTCGATCGTCTCGGCCTTGGTGACGCCGGCCGCGTCCGGCTTGCCGTGCACGGCCGCCACGCCGAGGCTGGTCGTGCCGATCGCGGGGAAACCGTGCCCGGCCAGGTAGACGGCCGAACCGTAGTCCCAGGCGTTGGGCAGCAGCAGCGGGTCGCCGGGGCGGTGCAGGTCGTGGAAGCTCATCCGAGCACGCCCTCCAGTACGCCGGCGGCCAGCGCGAGCGCGTGGGCGGAGGCGGGGCAGGGCCGCACGCCGTGGCCGAAGGTCAGGTGCGGGGTCTGGCCCCGGGTGGTGTCGAACAGCTCCGGCGCGGGGAAGACGCCGGGGTCGCGATTGGCGGCCACCAGATCGATCGTCACTTCGTCGCCGGTGCGCGTGTCGAGCCTGCGCGTGGCCTTGAGCGGCGGATCCTGCCTGAGCGTCTCGTGCAGCAGCGCGTCGATGTCGCCCGGCGCCATGCGCTCCCGTGCCGGTACGGCGCCCAGGCCGGGCGCTGACGAGGCGGCGTGGCCGGATGCCGACGTGGGGGTGTGGCCGGTGTGCGTGAGGGCGTTCTCGATCAGTGCCTCCGTGGAGGCGTGTGCCTGGAGCAGCAGGGTGATCGCCGGGATGCCGGCCGACTTGAGCAGTTCGGCGACGGCGGCGTCGGCCTGCGGGCTCTCCTCGCCCGACAGGTAGCCGGTCGCGGCAGCCGCCACCGCGTCGGCCACCGTGCGCGGGTCGTCCAGCCCGAGCGCGGCAGCGAGCACGACCGTGGGCACGCCGCGCCATCGGCCGCCTCGATCCGAGGTGGCGGTTCTGGCCGCCGAGCGCAGCGCGGTGAGGTCCAGGCCGCTCAGCAGGCCGGTCAGCTCGCGGCGCCGGAGCGCGTGCGTCTCACCGGTGCTGAACCGCGACACCCGGGCACGCAGCCAGGCCAGCGTCCCCTCCTCGCCGTCCTGACGTACGGGAGGCGGCACGTACCTGGTGTCGCGCAGGACCGCCTCGGCTTCGGCATGGCGTGTGATGAGCATGGCTTCACGCTAGGGCGAGCTCCTTTCGCCGGTGGTCGAAGTGTGCCTGCCGGCCCGTCAGGCGGCCAGCTCCTGCTGCTCCGGCTGCCCAGTGTCGGGCTGCCCTGTGTCCGGCTGTCCCGTGTCGGGCCCGGCCTGCCGCGGAGGTGTCACCGCGGCCCTGACGGTGGTCTTGCCCATGATGGCGGCCAGCGTCATGGCGATGAGCAGCGCCATCTCGCTCAGCACCACGCCACGCTCCAGCAGCCCGTAGTAACCGCTGCCGCCGATCAGCGGCGAGGTGATGGAGGCGGGGTGTGAGGCCAGGTAGAAGGCCAGCGTCGCGCCGGAGGCCACGCTGATGGCGCGGACCGCGTTCCAGAGCGGCGTGGCCTTGCGGCCCCTGGCCAGGATCCAGCCGGCGACCGGCAGCGAGGTGAACACGACCGCGGAGGACCACCGGTGGATCTCGCCGGACAGCGTGCCGACCTGCGAGGTTCCGGGGTCCGTGGGGAAGACCGCGCTCATCATCAGCCCGGCCGCCCCGGCCAGCAGCAGCACTCTGGTGGCCGCGGTGCGCGACGGGTCCACGGCCGCCAGCCCGTACGCGAGACACAGGCACGCCCCCGCGAGTGCCAGCATCCCGATCAGGGTGGGCGCCAGCCCGCCGGAGACCACGGCGTAGTCGCTGATCAGCACCTGGGTGGGCAGCGTGACGTCCGCGTAGACGAGCGCGCAGGCCGCTACCAGCGTGCCGATCACCGTGCTCCAGACGGTCTGCCGTGGAGTCATCGCGCGACCTCGTCGTAGATCTCCTCGAACCGGGCGAGCGAGGACTGGAGGCCGTGGGTGAAGGCCAGTTCCCTGCTGGCCTTGCCGAGCCTGGCGCGCAGCTCGTCGTCGGCGAGGATGGTCGTCAGATGCCGGGCCAGCTCGACGATGTCGCCGGGCGGGAACAGGTAGCCGTTGTCGTCCACCAGGTGCGGCAGCGCCATCGCGTCGGCGGCCACCACGGGCAGCCCCGAGGACATGGCCTCCAGCGTGGCGATGCTCTGTAGTTCGGCGATGCCCGGCATGGCGAAGACGTCGGCGGCGGCGAACGCCTGCGGCAGGCTCTCGTCGGGCACGAAGCCCAGGAAGAACACCCGCTCGCTCACGCCGATCCGCTTGGCCAGCCGCTCCAGCTCCGCCCGCTGGTTGCCCTTGCCGACCAGCGCCACCTGCGCGTCGGTCTCGTTGAGCACCATGGGCAGCGCGCGTACGAGCTCATCCAGGCGCTTCTCCTCATCCAGGCGGCCGACGAACAGGATCGTGGGCCGGTCGGGCAGGTCGAACATCTTGCGCGCCCACGCCTGGGGCTCGGCGCGCGGCTGGAACCTGGCCAGGTCGATGCCGCAGGACACCGGCTCGACCGTGCGCTCGAAACCCTGGTCGGCCAGCAGCTTGGCGGCCAGCGGGGTGGGCGTGGTGATGTGGTCGGCCCGGTTGTAGATGCGGGTGAAGTCGCGCCAGGCCAGCCGGCCCGCCTGCGTCCGCAGCCGGTCGGGGATGTGGGCGAACTGGAAGAGGTTGTCGGGCATGAAGTGGTTGGTGGCCACGATCGGCACCCCGGCCCGGCGGGCGGCCCCCATGGCGGCCCGGCCGACCACGAAGTGGCCCTGGGTGTGCAGCACGTCGGGCCGGATGGCGGAGACCAGCCGGTCCAGCCGGGTCGGCACGGTGACGCGCATGGTGGGGTGGACCAGCAGCGGCGCCGAGCGCAGCCGGTGCACGATCACGCCCTCCGTCACGTCCGAGCTGGGCGGGCCCGCATCCGACTGACAGACCACGTGCACCTCGTTGCCGCGCGCGGCCAGGCCGGTGGCCAGGCGGTGGGTGAAGTAGGCGGCGCCGTTGACATCAGGTGGGTAGGTGTCGGACGAGATCAGGATCCGGCGCGGGCGCTTCGGGGCGGGCGAGAGGGCGGGGACGTCGGGGACGGTACGAAGGGGCATGGCCATTTTCAGTGAACTCCAATTTCGTACACCGGCCTGGGGAGGGCCGGTAGAGCGTGGGAACAGGAAGAACATGGGGAACTAGGGAGGGTCTGGGTGCCGGTGGGTTTACGGGGAGCCGACGTCAGGCAGGTTCGCGGTGGGCCTCCAGAGGGCTGGTCCGCGCCAGTGCGACAGTGCCCGCGGCGGTCAGCGCCGCTGCCGCGATCGGCAGGACCCCGGTCGGCAGCGGCTCACCCAGCAGCAGCGCGCCGAACACCACCGCGGTCACCGGGTCGGCGATCTGCAGCGCGGCGAAGGAGACGCCGAAGTGACCGGCCGCGTACGCGCGCTGGAGCATCACCAGCCCCAGCAGCGCGGGAACCGGCAGCGCCAGCAGGTACCACCAGTTCCATGAGCCGTCCACCAGCACGCGTGTGAGGGTCGCCGTGGCGCCGTACAGCACGCCGGAGCTGATCGCCAGGAGCGCGGCCCGGCCGGCGGGCGAGGCCGCCTTCGAGCCCGCCCACAGCAGCACGACCGCGGCGCCGGCCACGCCCATCAGTGTGAGCACGCCGTTCGGACTGAGGTAGGTGGGACCGTGGGATTCGGGGACCAGCAGCACCAGGCCGATCAGCCCGATCGCCACCACTCCGGCCGCCGCCAGTTCCTTGCGCGAGGGCTTGCGGCCGTGCAGAGCGGCGGTGAAGGGCAGCGCGAACAGCAGGCTGGCCACGCCCATCGGCTGCACGATGGTCAGGGGGCCGAGACCGAGGGCGAGGATGTGCAGGCCACCACCCGTCAGGATGGAGACACCGCCGAGCAACCAGCGCGGCCGCCGCAACAGTTCGAGCAGCTTCGGCTGCGCGGAGCCGAACGCCTCGAACTGCTGCAGCGCGGCTCCGAGCGCGAAGAACAACGAACCGACCAGGGCGATTACCGCGGCCAGCACAGTCATACGCACTCCTTTCAGACGGATGGTTGCCAGGCAGGGTCAAAGGTGCGTGTCTGCCGGGAGACGTTCTGGGGAAGCCTGGATGGCGCGTCGCTTCTTGGTCCATCGCACGACCTCCACCAGAGCGGTGATGGACAGCGCGATCCCCAGGCCGAGCAGCAGGCCCTTGATGGGATCGTTCTCGAACGCCATCCCGCCGAAGAAGCCGATCAACCCGGAGTACACACCCCACGAGCCGGCCGCGATGGCGTCGAAAAAGCTGAACGAGCGCAGCGGATAGCGCACCGCGCCCATGGTCAGCGTGGTCGCGGTACGCCCGCCGGGGATGTACCTGGCCACGACCAGGACGAGCCCGCCCCGCTCCGCCAGGGCACCGCGCGCCCAGACGAACGCCTTCTTCTCGCGAAGCCGGCCGCCCGACTTCTTGCCGATCAAGTAGGAGATGTGGTCACCGGCGAAAGCGCCGAGCGCCGCGACCACGATGACCAGGGCCAGGTTCGTCTCGCCCGTGGCGGCGAAGACCCCGGCGGTGATCACCGACGTCTCGGCGGGCACGATGGGGAAGAACCCGTCGAGCAGCGCCAAGGCGAACAGCGCGAGATACAACCAGGGAGACGACATCACCTGTTGCACCAGGTCCAGAATGGCGTGCGACATCAGCGTGAACTCCGATCGTTTAGGGCACCCACAAAGCGTGGCCTTTTGCCTCGGCCGGGGATATCGGGGATCCCCCCGGTCGAAGGCCGCCCTTTCCCCTATGCGGGTCAGGGCCGGTACCCTATGAAGGTAGAAACTCCGCAGGTCATGGCACATCGGACGATCGGCACGCACCATCCCCTACTTTCGTCAGGGGTGAGCTTGCGACCTCCGGGTGACACCATCGATCCAAGCGAATCCGGCGGTGGGAATCAGCAGTGCGTGTAGGCGCATTCGTGGTGGGGTTAGCCCCACCTCGATGGTGAGCCCCACCCCACCCCGACTTTCGTCAGGGTCGCCACCCGACCTTGGACGGCATCCGCCGCGCGCGGCAGTGGATAACGTCGGTGTCGTGAAACGTCTGCGTCGGGACAGCCCTCGTCAGGTGGTCTATGACCTGCTGCTCTGGGCAGGTCTGTGTGTTTTCGTGGCCGCGATGGGGCCCGACCCGTTCAAGGACCCGGCGGGCTTCGGCCTGGTGACCGTGCCCCGGATCGGGCTGGCCACGGTCGCCGTGCTGGTCGGCCGGCGCTGGCCGATGGCCGCCCTGGTGCTGCTGCTGCCGATGGGGCCGTGGCAGTTCAGCGAGGGGTTCGCGACGGTGGACCTGAGCTGGTTGTTGCCCAGGCGCAACGTGAAGATCCTTCCGCTGCTGGCGACGTCGCCGTTCATCATGTGGTACGCCTACCTGACCGGGCGGCGCCTGGCCGCGATCATGCCCGCGCTGGTCGCGTTCTGCCTGATCGCGCTGGTCGGCGTGACGGTGGTGCTGAGCAGGGGTGGTGACCTGGCCCTGTGGGTGTCCATGGTCACGGCGCTGGTCGGCACCTATCTCGTGCCGTACCTGCTCGGGGTGCTGCGCCGCAAGCTGCTGCAGCAGCGGCGGCAGGCCAGGCTGTCCGCCGAGGCGCAGGCCCGGTTGCGCGAGCGGGCCAGGATCGCGCGCGACATGCACGACTCACTCGGCCACGACCTGGCCCTGATCGCGGTCAGGGCCGCCGGCCTCGAACTGGCTCCCGGGCTCGCCGCCGCCCAGGTCAAGGCGGCGGGAGAGCTGCGGCTCGCGGCGGCGGACGCCACGGAGCGGCTGCGCCAGATCATCGGGCTGCTGCGCGAGGACGCCGACGCGGCGCCGCTGTCCCCGGTGCTGTCCCCGGCGGGGGAGGACGTGTCGGAGCTGGTACGCCGGGCCGCGGACTCCGGCCTGCCGATCACCCTGGACCTGGCTCCCGGGCCGGTGCCCGCGCTGGCCCGCGCCGTGGTGCAGGAGGGGCTGACGAACGCGGCCAAGCACGCCCCCGGGGCGACCGTCGAGGTGTTGATCTCGGAGCGCCGGGTCCGCGTGCGCAACGGGCCGCCCCGCTCCCGGCCCACCGCGCGGCCGGGCGGGCTGGGGCTGGCGGGCCTGCGCGAGCGCGTACGGCTGGCCGGCGGCCTGCTCACCGCGGGCCCGGCCGGCGACGGCTTCGAGCTGGCCGTGACCCTCCCCCCAGCGGGGGAGGAGGATCCCCGCACGTAGGGAGGCCGCCGGCGGCCCGGCACGCGAGTCTCGGACCATGACCGAACAACGACTTGACAGAGCGCGCGAGTCTCGAGCCACGACCGGACAAGGACCTGGCCGGGCGCGCGAGGCTCGGGGCACGACCGGACAAGGACCTGGCGGGGCGCGCGAGGCTCGGGCGGGCGAACAACGACCTGGCGGGGCGAGCGAGGCTCGGGTGGGCGGACAACGTCCGGGCATCGGCCGCCTCACCGCCGCGATCGTGGCCGTCGCCGCCATGCTGCCCTACCTCACGCTGAAGGCCCTCTGGCTGACCGGCAGCTCCATCGGCGTCCGCGGCCCGAACCTGATGAACGACCCGGCGATGATCGGGCTCAACGCGATGACCTTCGCCATGGACGCCGTGGCGCTCCTGCTGGCCCTGGCCTTCACCATGCGGTGGGGTTCGCGGCTGCCGGCCTGGCTGGTGCTGCTGCCCCTGTGGGTGGGCACGGGCCTGCTGTCGGTGGTGGTCGTCGCCGCGCCGATCGTCATGGCCACCGCGGGACTGACCGTCTTCGACGGCCCCATCGAGCCATGGGTCTACCTGATGGTCTACGGCGGGTTCATGGCGCAGGGCATCGGCCTCATGGCGGCCTTCGTCCTGTACGCCCGCGACCGCTGGCCCGGCGTCTTCACCACCGCCACGAACGCCGTCTTCCCCAGCCCGACCAGGCCGTTGCAGAGGTTCCTGGCCTGGGCCGCGGCGGTGGTGGCCGTCGCGATCGGCGGGGTGCGGCTGGTGTCGGCGTTCGGCGCGGAGGTGAGCGTGGCCGCGCAGGACGGGCTGAAGGGCCTGCTCGCCATCGCCGGGGCCGCCGGGCTGGTGACGATCGTCGCGCGTTGGGGGCGGGGCCCGTTCTGGCGTCCGGTGGTCCTGGCGTGGCTGGGGTCGGGCTCGATGTTCGCCTGGAGCCTCTACTTCATGATCATCATATTCGCGGGCGGGCCGCTCAGCGCGGGGGCGAGCGGCCCGGCCGGCCTCGTGGAGCTGTTCGGCCTGCTGACCGGGCTGGTGATGGGGATGTGCGGGGCGTTCCTGCTGGTGGAGCGGTCAGGCGTGGGCGACGTGCAGCCGGCGCAGGAGCCGCTTGAACGCGATGACCGAGAACACGATCGCCGTACCGCTGATCACGGCCACCGCTGAGGTGCGCAGCACCATGTACCCCCCGAGCGAACCGGCCAGCGACTCGTAGACGGCCAGGAAGATGCTCAGCGTCGAGTTCATCAGCAGCACGAACGCCCACAGCAGGGTGATCCTGGCGAAGAACCTGCGTACCCGCTCGTGCTTGAGCACCGCCGACGGAAGGTGGATGTAGTCGAGCGTGAGCTTCTGCACCAGCGGCCTGTTCAGCCGGACGGAGGCGAGGAAGGCCATGCTGATGCAGATCGTGCCCATCTCGGGCTGGATGAAGAACCACATCCAGGTGCCGGTCCAGAGCCCGACGATCCCCCTGATGGTGATCGCGAACGCGGCCAGCCACATGGTGGCCGGCACCTTGACCCGCCTGACGAGCCGCCAGGCCACCCCGAGGTAGACCCAGGCGACGGTGCAGATGAGCGCCCACTGGAAGCCGAGGACGACCATGGCCAGGTAGAAGACGGCCAGAGGGGCGACCACGCCTTCGAGCAGCCGGGGGGCTGCCTGCCGGGCGAGCGCGGTGAGGCGTGGGAGGGTGACCGGAGGATGGTTCAAGGCTGCTCCGCAGATAGGCCGACGATCAGCGACTACCCGGGCTTCGAAGGACCAGGCTTTCCAGATGGATGGCTCGATGTCACCGAGGCAACATCACCGGTGTCCCGGGAAGCACGCCGGTGGCCTACCGTACCCGAGGCGAGGTGGTGCGACTGCCTCTTTTGACGCGTTCCATCTGTCTCCACGAAAACAGCATCGGCTTGAATGCGTCTTTCATCCCGGTGACGCGGTGGCGAGCTTGGCGGCGAAACCCACGAAGACGGCGCCGACACCCGAGGTCAGGCCGGCGCTGAGCCTGCGGCGGCGGCGGAACTGGCCGGCCAGGAACGTGCCGCCGAAGATCAGCGCGGTCAGGTAGAGGAAACTGAAAAGCTGGATGATCGTACCCAGGATGACGAACGACAGGGCGGGGCTGGCGTAGGCCGGGTCCACGAACTGGACGAAGAACGAGACGAAGAACAGGATCGCCTTCGGGTTCAGCAGGCTGATCGCCAGTGCCTTGCGGAACGGGCGCGAGCGGCCCTCGACCTGCACCGGGGCGGGGACGTCCTCGACCGGGGCGGCGTGCCGGCTCTTCCAGGCGCCGCGGATCATCTGCAGGCCGATCCAGGCCAGGTAGCCCGCGCCGGCGTACTTGACGATCGTGAACAGCAGCGGGTTGGACATCAGGAGGGAGGCGGCGCCGGCGGCGGTGAGGACCATCAGCACGGTGTCGCCGACGAAGACGCCCGCCGCGGCGCGGTAGCCCTGGCGGACGCCGTACCGGGTGGCGTAGGTGAGGACGTAGAGGGAGTTGGGGCCGGGCAGGAGGATGATCAGGAACGCGCCGACCACGTACGCCCAGAAATCCGTGATACCGAAGAACATTGACGCTCGCTCGTGGGGATGGTTAACGACATATCACGGTATCTCGTACCAGATTCCGCCGTACGCCTGCCGATACCCCAGCGCCCGGTACGTCGCGTCCACCAGCGCCTGGCCGCGTGGGTTGACGCCGAGCCCGGACCCCTGCTTGTTCATCGTGTAGCCGAACGCCAGCCGCGCCGCCGGATCGCAGAACCCGACGGACCCACCCATACCCGGATGCCCGAACGCGGTCTCCGACAGCAGCACGCCCTCGCTGTCGGGTGCGGGCAGATGCCGGTTGTCCACCGACTTGGCGAAGCCCAGCGAGAAATGGGTCGGCGCGAGCAGCACCGCGTCGGTGCCCGCCGAGGCGATGAGCGACATCAGGGCCAGGTGCTCGCCGCTCACCAGGCCGCCGCCGCCCAGCGACAGCGGACGGTACAGCCCCGCGAGCCCCCGCGCGTTGGTGATCGCTCCGACGGCCCCGATCTCGGCGGCGTGCGCGGCCCGGCTGTCGGACTCGCCCGGCCGCATGTAGCCGCCCTCATGGGCCAGCACCAGCGCGGACATCGAGGCCGGGTCGCCGAACGCCTTGACGTAGAAGGAGGGCGGCGCCGGCGGCGGATCGGCCGGGATCGTGGGCGCGACCCGGCCCTCCTGCTCCTCCGGCAATCCCAGCCAGAACTCCAGCCCGAGCGGCTCGGCCACCTCCTCGCGGAAGAACGTGCCGAGCGAGCGTCCGCTCACCCGCCGCACGACCTCGCCCACGAGGAAGCCGAACGTCAGCGCGTGGTAGCCGTGCCTGGTCCCCGGCTCCCAGAACGGCTCCTGCCCGGCCAGCCTGTCCGCCATCAGCTTCCAGTCGTAGAAGCCGCCCGGCGGCAGCGGCTCGCGCAACACGGGGAGGCCGGCCTGGTGGCAGAGCAGGTGACGGACGAGCGTGCCGCCCTTGCCGTGGACGCCGTACTCGGGCCAGTAGCGGACGACCGGCGCGTCGAGGTCCAGTTCGCCGCGCGAGGCCAGCAGGTGGGCGCAGAGCGAGGTCGCGCCCTTGGTGCACGACCACACGTGCCCGATCGTGTCCTGTGCCCAGTCCCTGCCGGGCGTCGCCTGGCCGCCGTACAGGTCGACGACGACCTCGTCATCGACGATCACGCACACCGACGCGCCCACCTCGCCGCGCCTGGCCAGGTTGGCCTCGAACTCCTCGGCCACCTGGGAGAACCTGGGATCGCAAGTGCCGTGCACGGTCATTTCCCGAATCCATCACGAAAGCCGGCGCCTGTAAACCGATGACTTTCCCGCCCGGCACTGGTCAGATGCGGTAACAGGAGAGGAGCACGAGATGGATCTCGGAATCGGCCTTCCCGTGACAGGACCGCAGGCCACCCCTGAGCGCATCGCCGAGGTGGCCCGGAGCGCGGAACGGGCGGGACTCGGCGCGGTGTGGACCTACGAGCGCCTGCTGCGGCCGGAGCAGCCGTGGATGCTGGGGCTCGACCAGGTGGTGCCGCTGCCGGAGGAGAGCGGCACCGTGTACGACCCGCTGGAGACGCTCGCCTACCTCGCGGCCACGACCAGCACGATCCGCCTGGGCACCAGCGTCATGGACGCGCTGTTCCACTCGCCGGTGGTGCTGGCCAAGCGCCTGGCCACGCTCGACCGGCTCAGCGGCGGCCGGATGTGGATCGGGCTGGGGCAGGGCTGGATGGCGCAGGAGTTCGAGGCGGCCGGCGTGTCCCCCAAGCGGCGCGGGGCGGGGTTCGCGGAGCACATCCGGGCCATGCAGGCATGCTGGGGCCCCGACCCGGTGAGCTTCTCCGGCCGCTTCTACACGATCCCCGAGGCGCTGATCGGCCCCAAGCCGACCGGGCTGACCCTGCTCGCGGGCGCGGGATCGCCCGTGGCGCTGGAGCGGGCGGCCGCACTCGGGATGGGGCTGACCACGGTGATCTTCGACTGGGATCAGCTCGGGCAGGGCGTCGAGACCTACCGCAAGGCCGGTGGCGCCGGCCCGCTGGTGATCCAGGTGAACGGCTCGATCAGCGACCGGCCGCTGGACGAGCGCATGCCGCTCACCGGCTCGCCCGAGCAGGTGGCCGAGGACCTGACGCGGGCCAGGGCGCTGGGCGCCGACCACGTTCTGTGGCAGCCGATCGGCGCGGAGCCGGAGGAACTGGTCGAGCGCATCACGGAGATCATTACCTATTGACCGGGTAGGGAACCGGGCGAACTGTGAAGGGATGACCCTCTGGACGCCAGATCCCACGTTCTATCCCTCCCCAAGAGACGCCGCCGGCGCCCCCGCCGAGAAGCTCGCCTACGTCGCCGCCTTCGACCGTTCCTGCGGCCGGCCGGACGCCCTTGCCGTGGTCGACACCGACCCGTCCTCCGCCGGCTACGGCACCGTCATCGGCTGGACCGACCTGCCGGACCTGGGCGACGAACTGCACCACTTCGGCTGGAACGCCTGCAGCAGCGCCCTGTGCCCGAACGCGCCGCACCCGCACGTGGAGCGGCGCTACCTGGTGGTGCCCGGCCTGCGCTCCTCGCGCATCCACATCTACGACACCAAGGACCGGATCAGCCCCGAGCTGGTCAAAGTGATCGAACCGGAGACGCTGGCCGCCCGCGCCGGTTACTCGCGCCCGCACACCGTCCACTGCGGCCCGGAGGGACTGTACGTCTCCATGCTCGGCGGGGCCGACGGCAGGGACGGGCCAGGCGGCATCGCGGTGCTCGACCACACGACCTTCGAGGTGCAGGGCCAGTGGGAGCTGGACCGGGGCTCCCAGTACCTGGCCTACGACTTCTGGTGGCACATCAACCACGACGTGCTGATCTCCTCCGAGTGGGGCACGCCGTCGATGATCGAGGACGGGCTGGTCGGGGAGTTGCTGCTCGGCCGCAAGTACGGCCACCGGCTGCACTTCTGGGACCTGCGCAAGCGCACCCACATGCAGGAGGTGGACCTGGGCGACGAGCACCAGATGCCGCTCGAACTGCGCCCCGCCCACGACCCGACCCGCCTGTACGGTTTCGTCGGCGTGGTCACCAGCGTCGAGGACCTGTCGGCGTCCGTCTGGACCTGGTTCCACGAGGACGGCCGCTGGCAGGCCCGCAAGGTCATCTCCATCCCGGCGGAACCGGCCGACCCCGACCTCCTCCCGCCGATCCTGCAGCCGTTCGGCGCGGTGCCGCCGCTGGTGACCGACCTGGCCCTGTCGGTGGACGACCAGCGCCTGTACGTCTCGTGCTGGGGGACGGGGGAGCTCAAGCAGTACGACGTCTCGGATCCGTACAAGCCGGTGGAGCTGGGCTCGCTGCGAGTGGGCGGCATCGTCCGCAGGGAGCCGCACCCCGCCGAGCCGTCGCTCCCGCTGAGCGGCGGCCCGCAGATGGTCGAGGTCAGCCGCGACGGCCGCCGCGTCTACCTGACCAACTCCCTGTACGGCGCCTGGGACGACCAGTTCTATCCCCAGGAGGTGGGCGCCTGGATGGCCAAGATCGACACCGATTCGTTCACCTTCGACACCCGCTTCTTCCCACACGGGGACGCCTTCCGCGGCCTGCGCCCCCACCAGGTACGCCTCCAGGGCGGCGACGCCTCCTCCGACTCCTACTGCTACCCGTGACGGCGGTGGGGATCGGCGCTCAGGTGGCGGTGATGCCGTGACGCTGACGCTGATCGGCGTACAGGGGGAGGCGATGCCGTGACGCTGACGCTGACGCTGACGCTGCACGGTGCTCAGGTGGCGGTGATGCCGTGACCCTCACGGCGATCTTCCTGCTGGGCGCTTTCCACGGCCTGAACCCCGCCATGGGCTGGCTCTTCGCCGTGGCCCGCGGCCTGCAGGAACGCAGCCTCGACCGGCTGCTCCAATCCATCCCGGTGATCGCCATGGGCCACCTCGCCTCGGTGGCCCTGGTGGCACTCGTCGTCGCCGCCACCGGCTCGCTGGTCACGGGCACGGTCCTGTCGATCGGTGGCGGCGTGGTGCTGGTGGGCTTCGGCCTGTGGCGGCTGCTGTCGCGCCGGCACTTCCGGTGGGTGGGGATGCGGCTGTCGTTGTGGCAGCTGGCCTGCTGGTCGTTCCTGATGTCGTCGGCGCACGGGGCCGGGCTTATGCTGCTGCCGCTCTTCACCACCCTGCGGACGGAGGGCCACGCGGGCCACGCCGCCTCCGGAGGTCTGGGCGTGGCGGCCCTCCATACGCTGGCCATGTTCGTGGTGGCCGGGACTGTCGCGGTGGTGGTCTACAAGGTGCTCGGGCTTGCCGTCCTCCGGCGGGCCTGGTTCAACGTGGACCGGATGTGGGCCGTGGCACTGGTGGCCGCCGGTCTGGTCACCTTGCTCCAGGCCTGACCGAGCATCAGCCGAAGAGCTCTTCGGCGGTGGTGACGTGCAGGGCGCGAATGAGCCAGGCTTCGAGCAGCCCCATGTCGGTGGTGCCGAGCACCTTGACTTGGAAGGACTCGTTGAGCGGGATGCCGCGTTCCTGGAGGATCTTCAGAATATCCTCGGCCCTGCCCTTGGCTTCTCCCTCGACCTTGCCCTTGGCTTCGCATTCGGCCATCAGCGCCCGCGCGGACTCCGACCTGAAGCGGTAGTGGCTCATGGCGATCAGTTCCTTCCAGATTCGTCCGGCTTTGGTATTCCCGAGGCCGATTTCTGTCTGTTCGGCGAGGACTTCGGCGGTTGAGACGTCGATCGTGCGCAGGGCGTGGTCCAGCGCCTTCAGTATGGCAGCCACCTGCGGAGAGCGCGCGTGTGTGAGTGCGGAGAGCATGGTGAGCACCACGTCGGCAGCGGCTTCCTGCGGATCGGTGATGGCTTTGACGTTGTCCGGACCGATGACGATGGGGATGACGATCAGGGAAGGGTGGTCCTCGAGCCCGATCGCCAGCGGCCCCTCCCGAGCCCACCTGGCCGTGGCGAGGTCGTTGCAGACCACTACAAGCGTCACCGGACACTCGTACTTGGTGTGCACGTAGCTGAGGTAGTGGGCCCAGGAGGAGACCTTTTTCAGGTCTATCTCCTGTTGGGCTTCGGTGATGATGATGTGCTTCTTGTGCGCTGTTGAGATGGACAACATGACAGTATCGGCATGCCGAACTATCGGCCTTATTTCCGTCATGTCCGTATCGACTACCGAAATCTCCAACGGTGCTGGGAAATCGATGTTGAGCATCTTGAAGGCACGGGTGTAAAGCTCCGGATTATCGCGAAATATGCGATGGAGCCCCTCGTGCTGTGCGGTGGGCATGAGCGGAACGTTATCGCGGAGTCGCGCCAAGTTTTGCAAGTTTTTCATGTCCGACGACCACCTGTATAACTTTCTCCACTCAGGGAGGGAAATCTTGCACCGCGGGTGTGATTCTTTTCCGGAGCAAGCTGTGCGCGCAACAGGCCAAATTGGGATATGTGCGTATCGCATTATCCGGCGTGGAGCCACGGCCGGGCGGCGGATGGGTATCAGCGGGTGGCGGGGGCGTACGCCGTGATCGGTGTTTGGTCGTGACCGGAAATTTGGGCCTTTCCTAGGGCATGCAACCTCATCACTCTCGGTTCAGGCGCGAGTCATCACCCCCCATTCCGAGCGCCCGAGGAGGACGAGGTGAAGAACCGTTTTGTCATCCTGCTGGCCGCCCTCAGCCTGATCACCCTGACCGGTGTGACAGGAGCGGGAGCCACCGCCGAACCACCGCCCAACAAGCAGTACCGCGTGTCGGGCCCGGCCAACGCGCAGCAGCGCAGTGCCGTGGCCTCGACCGGAGCCGCCATCGAGGAGGTGGCCACGGACTCGGTCCTGGTCACGGCCACGGAGACCGAGGTTTCCGCCATCAGGCGGCTCGGTTACCGGGTGGCGGAGGTGCCGCGCCCGACACCCCCGTCCGCCGAGGCGTTTGACTTCCCTCCGGCGGACTCCGGTTACCACAACTACGCGGAGATGAACGCGGAGATCAACTCCCTGGTGGCGGCCAATCCGGCGATCATGAGCCAGGCCAACTACGGCACCTCGTACGAGGGCAGGAACCTGCGGCTGATCAAGATCAGCGACAACGTCGGCACGGACGAGGCCGAGACCGAGGTGCTGTTCACCGCGCACCAGCACGCCCGCGAGCACCTCACGGTCGAGATGGCGCTGTACATCATGCGCCTGCTGACCAGCGGCTACGGCAGTGACTCGAGGATCACCAACCTGGTGAACACCAGGGAGATCTGGATCATGCCGGACATGAACCCGGACGGCGGCGAGTACGACATCGCCACCGGCTCCTACCGTTCCTGGCGCAAGAACCGCCAGCCCAACTCGGGTTCGAGCGCAGTCGGCACCGACATGAACCGCAACTGGGCCTACAACTGGGGCTGCTGCGGCGGCTCCTCGGGCTCGACGTCGAGCGAGACCTACCGGGGCGCGAGCGCCGAGTCGACGCCCGAGGTCAGGGCGGCGGCCAACTGGGTGCGCAGCCGCGTGGTCGGCGGCGTCCAGCAGATCAAGTCGCACATCGACTGGCACACCTACAGCGAGCTCATCCTGTGGCCCTACGGCTACACCTTCAACGACACCGCGCCCGGCCTGACCCAGGACGACCGCGACGCGCACGCCACCCTCGGCCAGAACATGGCGAGCACGAACGGTTACACGCCCGAGCAGGCCAGCGACCTGTACATCACCGACGGCACCATCGACGACTGGATGTGGGGCGTCTACAAGATCTTCAGCTTCACGTTCGAGATGTACCCGACCGGCGCCAGCCCGGGCTTCTATCCGCCGGACGAGCAGATCGGGCCGCAGACCACCCGCAACAGGGAGGCGGTGCTGCGCTTCCTGGAGTACTCGGACTGCGTCTACCGGATCATCGGCAAGGAGGCCCAGTACTGCGGCACCGGCAACCCGCCGATCACCGTCTACTCCGACACCTTCGAGACGGCCACCGGCTGGACCACCAACCCGTCCGCCACCGACACGGCCACCACCGGCCAGTGGGAGCGCGGTGACCCGGCGGCCACCACCTCCAGCGGCGCCAAGCAGCTCGGCACCACCGTCAGTGGCACGAACGACCTGGTCACCGGCCGTCTGGCGGGTGCCGCGGCCGGCGACTACGACATCGACGGCGGCATCACCTCGGTCCAGTCGCCGCCGATCACGCTGCCTTCGACGGGCGCGCTGAACCTGTCCCTGTCCTGGTATCTGGCGCACGGCTCGAACGCCTCCAGCGCCGACTACTTCCGGGTCCGCGTGGTCGGCGGCACCACCTCCACGGTGCTCAACCAGGCGGGCGCGGCCTCGAACCGCAATGGCTCCTGGGCCACGGCCTCGGCGAGCCTGAACGCGTTCGCGGGCCAGACGGTCCGCATCCTCATCGACGCGGCCGACGCCTCGGGAGCCTCCCTGGTGGAGGCGGGCGTGGATGACGTAAGGATCACTCAGCAGCCGTAGATCGCGGCCATCACTCCGCCGCACGGGATTTCGGTCCCGTGCGGCGGAGTCGTGTTTGGGCCTTGTAAGCGTCCGGTGTCAAAGCTACGATCGCGACAACCTTTAGGAAACTTTCCTAAAAGTAATCACCAATCGGACAAAACCTAACAACCGCTGCAAGGTTCCTCGCGCCGACACCCCCCAGGCCCGTGCTTCGCCTCCGCGGGCAGTGCCGTACGGCTTGCGCTCTCACCCCCCGGTGCAAGCCGTACGGCACGCACACCCCCCAAAGGAAGAACCGTGAGACCACGCGCGATCCTCTTAGCGCTGACGACCCTCGCACTCAGCCTCATCGCCCTGCCCGCACAGGCCGCCGCGGCCACCGCGACATTCGTCAAGGTGTCCGACTGGGGCTCGGGCTTCGAAGGCAAGGTCACCGTCACCAACGGCACCACCACCGCCATGCCGGGCTGGAACGTCCAGTTCGACGTGCCCTCGGGCTTCAGCATCCCCTCCGCCTGGGACGCCGTCATGACCCGGAGCGGCCAGCACTACACCTTCACCAACCCGGGCTGGGCCTCCCCGCTCGCGCCCGGGGCCAGCGCGAGCTTCGGCTTCAACGGCGCGCCCGGCAACTTCCCCGGCATCACCGGCTGCACGCTGAACGGCGCCTCCTGCGGTGGCGGCGGCACGAACCCGGGCGTCCCCGGGCGGCCCGGCGCCGTGAGCACCTCCTCCACCAATTCGAGCATCGCGCTGAGCTGGGGCGCGTCCAGCGGTACGGTCACCGGCTACCGCGTCTACGAGGGCAGCGCCGTCAAGGCCACCACCACGGCCACCTCGGCGACCATCTCCGGGCTCGGCACGTGTGAGAACCACACCTACACCGTCAAGGCGTACAACGCCCAGGGCGAGTCGCCGGGCCAGGACGCCACCGCCACCACCACGGGCTGCACCGGAGGCGGCGGCACGCTGCCCAAACACTTCCTCACCGGCTACTGGCACAACTTCGTCAACCCGGCCGTCGAGCTCAAACTGTCGGCGGTGCCCAACGAGTACGACCTGGTCGCCATCGCGTTCGGCGAGGCCACGGCCACCGCGGGAGAGGTCGTCTTCGGGGTCGACCCCGGGCTGGCCACGGCCGTCGGCGGCTACACCGACGCGCAGTTCAGAGCCGACGTGCAGGCCCTGCACCAGCGCGGCAAGAAGGTGATCCTGTCCGTCGGCGGCGAGGCCGGGCGGGTGCAGGTGGCCAGTGCCGCCGCGGCGACGAGGTTCGCCGACTCGGTGTACGCGCTCATGCAGAGCTACGGTTTCGACGGCGTCGACATCGACCTGGAGAACGGGCTCAACGCCACCTACATGGCCCAGGCGCTGCGCTCGCTGCGCGGCAAGGCCAGCTCCGGGCTGATCATCACCATGGCCCCGCAGACCCTCGACATGCAGTCGACCGGGATGGAGTACTTCAAGCTCGCCCTGTCCATCAAGGACATCCTCACGGTCGTCCACACACAGTTCTACAACTCAGGCTCCATGCTCGGCTGCGACCAGGCCCAGGCGTACACGCAGGGGTCGGTCAACTTCATGACCGCCCTGGCCTGCATCCAGCTGGAGAACGGCCTGCGCCCCGACCAGGTGGCGCTGGGTCTGCCGGCGGGACCGGGCGCGGCGGGCGGCGGAGTCGTCGCGCCCTCCCTCGTCAACCAGGCGCTCGACTGCCTGGCCAAGCGCACCGGTTGCGGGAGCTTCGTGCCACCGCGCGCCTACCCCGACATCAGGGGCGCGATGACCTGGTCCATCAACTGGGACGCGAGCCACAACTGGTCCTTCTCCAAGACCGTCAAGCCCCACCTCCAGGGAATGCCATGAGACTTCGCAGCAGACTCACCGCCTTGGTGGCCGCCCTGGCGCTCGCGCTGACCGGCGCCGCGCTGGCCACGGGAACCTCCGCGTACGGCGCGGTCCAGCAGTTGGCCGCCGCCTGGGCGCCGTGGACCGCCTACACGGCCGGCACGGTCGTCACCTACAACGGCGTGGACTACGTGTGCCTGCAGAGCCACACCTCCCAGCCCGGCTGGGAGCCGCCGAACGTGCCCGCGCTCTGGAAGCAGGGCTCGGGCGGCGGCGGTGGCGACACCACGGCCCCGTCCGTGCCGGGCAACCTCCGCTCGACCGGCGTCACCTCCAGCAGCGTCTCCCTGGCCTGGAACGCCGCCACCGACAACGTGGGCGTGACCGGCTACAACGTCTACCGCGGCGGCACCCTGGTCACGACCGCGACCGGCACGTCCTACACCGACACCGGCCGCGCCGCGAGCACCGCCTACACCTACACCGTGCGCGCCCGCGACGCGGCGGGCAACCTGTCCGGCGTCAGCAACTCCGTCACCGCCACCACCTCCTCCGGCGGCGGCAACCCCAATCCCACCAGGATGCCGGGCGCGCCCTACCTCTACATGGGCTGGGGCAACCCGCCGAACCCGGGCACGGTCATGGACGCGACCGGCGTCAAGTCGTTCACGATGGCGTTCATCCTGTCCAGCGGCGGCTGCACCCCGGCCTGGGACGGCAACCGCGCGCTGACCGGCGGCGCCGACCAGCAGGCGATCAACACGATCAAGTCCAAGGGCGGCAGCGTCCAGATCTCCTTCGGCGGCTGGTCGGGCAACAAGCTCGGCCCCAACTGCTCCTCGCCGCAGGCGTTCGCGAACGCGGTGCAGCAGGTCATCAACGCGGTCGGGCCCGCCGTCGTGGACTTCGACATCGAGAACACCGACGAGTTCGAGAACTACACCGTCCAGGACCGCATTCTGAACGCGCTCAAGATCGTCAAGCAGAACAACCCGAACGTCAAGGTCGTGGTCACCTTCGGCACCACCAGGACGGGCCCGAACAGCCACGGCATTCGGCTCATCAACCAGTCCAGGGCGCTCGGCGTGCCGATCGACAACTACACGATCATGCCGTTCGACTTCGGCAGCGCCAACATCTACCAGGACACCGTCAACGCCTCCGAGGGCCTGAAGAACGCGCTCAAGAGCGCGTTCGGCTGGACCGACGCGCAGGCGTACGCGCGGATGGGCATCTCCGGCATGAACGGCCTGTCCGACCAGCAGGAGCTGACCTCGCCCGCGACCTGGGTCCAGATCCGCGACTGGGCCAGGTCCAAGGGGCTGACCAGGCTCGCCTACTGGTCCGTCAACCGCGACCGCCCGTGCCCCGGCGGCGGCGTGGTCTCCAACTGCAGCGGCATCGCGCAGTCCGACTGGGAGTTCACCCGCACCACCGCGGGCTTCTGACCCCCTCCGGGCGGGCCGCTGCGACGAGCAGCGGCCCGCTCTTTCCCCACGAGCGTGAGGAAACCGCATGAGACTCCGAGCGCCGGCGGTCCTTCTCGCCGCGTCCCTGCTCGTCTTCCCCGCAACCCCCGCTTTCGCCGCAAATATCGCGATAAATCCGGGCTTCGAGGACGGCCTGACCGGCTGGACCTGCACCGCGACCGCCGGCGCCCAGGCCGTCTCGGCCCCCGTGCACGGCGGGACCAAGGCCCTGCGCGCGACTCCGGCGGGCAGCGACACGGCCCGCTGCCAGCAGTCCGTGACCGTCCGGCCGGGCACGACCTACCAGCTCTCGGCCTGGGTGCAGGGCGGTTACGTGTTCCTCGGCGCGACCGGCACCGGCGTCAACGCCAGCACGTGGGGCTCGCCGGGCACCCAGTGGGCTCAGCTCAGGACCTCCTTCACCACCGGCGCGAACGCCACCTCGGTGACGATCCACCTCAACGGCTGGTACGGCCAGGGCGCCTACCTGGCCGACGACGTGGTGCTCGACGGGCCCGGCGGAACCCCGGACACCCAGGCGCCGACCGTACCGGCGGGCGTGTCCGTCGGCGGCGCGACCGCCACCAGCCTCAACGTGACGTGGACGGCCTCGGCCGACAACGTCGGCGTGGCGCGCTATGAGGTGTCCAGGGACAACGGCACCCCCGCGACCGCCACCTCGACCAGCCACACCGCCACCGGGCTCACTCCCCAGACCGCCTACGCCTTCCGGGTCCGCGCCTGCGACGGGGCCGGCAACTGCTCGGCCTACAGCCAGGCAGTCAGCGGCACCACGACCACCGGTGGCGGCGGGGGAGGCGGGTTGCCGAAGCGGGTGCTGGTGGGCTACCTGCACGCCTCGTTCGCCAACGGATCCGGATATATCCGTATGAGTGAGGTCCCCGACGAGTGGGACGTCATCAACCTCGCCTTCGGCGAACCCACCTCCGTCACCTCCGGCGACATCAGGTTCCGCCAGTGCCCGGCCGCCGAATGCCCGAACGTCGAGCCCGAGGCCGACTTCATCGCCGCCATCAAGGCCAAACAGGCCGGGGGCAAGAAGGTGCTGATCTCGATCGGCGGCCAGAACGGCCAGGTCCAGCTCACCACCGCCGCGGCCAGGGACAAGTTCGTCGAGTCGGTCTCCGCGATCATCGACAGGTACGGCCTCGACGGCCTCGACATCGACTTCGAGGGCCACTCCCTGTCGCTCAACCCCGGCGACACGAACCTGGCCGCCCCCACCACACCGGTCATCGTCAACCTGATCTCCGCGCTCAAGACGCTCAAGAGCCGCTACGGCGCGAAGTTCACGCTGACCATGGCCCCGGAGACGTTCTTCGTCCAGCTCGGCTACCAGTTCTACGGACCGGGCCCGAACGGCGCGGCCGACAGCAGGAGCGCCTCCTACCTGCCCGTCATCCACGCCATGCGCGACGACCTGACCCTGCTCCACGTGCAGGACTACAACTCGGGGCCGATCAAGGGCCTGGACGACCAGTACCACACGATGGGCGGGCACGACTTCCACGTGGCCATGACGGACATGCTGCTGGCCGGATTCCCCATCATGGGCAATCCGGGCAATGTGTTCCCGCCGCTGCGCCAGGACCAGGTCGCCATCGGGCTGCCCGCCTCGGTCAACGCGGGCAACGGGTTCACCACCGTCGCGGAGGTGCAGAAGGCGTTCGACTGCCTGGCCAAGGGCAGCAACTGCGGGCCGTACAAGCCGCGCGGGGTCTATCCGAACCTGCGCGGGCTGATGACCTGGTCGATCAACTGGGACCGGTACAACGGGCACGAGTTCTCCCGCAACCACCGGGCCTACCTGAACGCCCTCACGTGAACCGGACCAGCTGCGTCGGTTTGAGCGGGATGCCCAGGCCGGGCGGACGGTAGGTGGGCAGCGCCTCGCCGTACTCGTGCATCCAGGCGTGGTCCACCAGCAGCCGCATCCGCCCGGCCGGCGGCACGCCGTCGGCCTCCGCCGGGGCCGCGCCGCCGGACATCCCGGCCAGCGCCGCGGCCACCAGCTCGGGCGCGGGCGGGGACAGGTCGCAGTGCTCGTCGGGGCCGATGAGCAGGTCCACATCCGGCGGCAGCGGGTAGATCGGCCGCGGCAGGGCCAGCACGCGCGGCGGCGGCGCCATCGGCCAGCCGTCGCGCACCGCCTCCAGCAGCACCGAGCGCGACGTCCTGCGCGCGAACAACCCCTCCGCCAGCGCCCAGCTCAGCGCGCCCACGTCGGCGCGGTCCTCGCCGCAGGCATGCAGGCACAGGTACGGCACCAGCGGGATCCCCGCCCCGCCCGTCTGCGCCCACCCGCCGCCGCACCCGGTGAGCACCAGCAGCGCCAGCATCGCCCGGTAGGCGGTGTCGGCGTGCGGCGTCTCCAGCCGGCCCGGCACGATCACGCACCGCCCGCCGGTCTTCTCCGCCGTCACCCCCAGCTCCCGCGCCGTCTTCAGCGCCCGCGACGCGGCCACCCCCGTGTACGCCTCCTGCCAGCCCGGCGTGTACGGCTCGGCCGGATCCTCGTACCCGGCGGGCCACACGCCGGGCAACCCAGGACGAGCCACCCCATAGACGGCAAGCAGCAGGTCGAACACCGTCGTCACCAGCTCACCCCCGTCCCGCAACACGGGCACGCCCCGCCGCAGCACCCCCGTCCCGTCGTCGAAGCGCGGCAGGAGCACCTCCACGGCCTGCCCGCCGTACAGGCTGAGCCGCTCGCACACCCCGCCTGCCAGCCCGCTCGGCACGTACGTCGCCGCGTCCCGTTCACGCAGCCGCACCAGGAACGGCAGATCGGTACGCTCCAGGGCGTGCCCGGCGAACGGCGTCCTGTCCAGGAAGAACTCCTTGAGCAGCACGTGCCCCATGGCCATGGCCAGCGCCCCGTCCGTGCCGGGCCGCACCACCAGCGTCTCGTCCGACAGCCGCGTGGGATGCGTGCCGATCGCGACGACCTTCTGCCCCTTGTACCGCCCGGCGATCACCGTGGGCGTGTCCGCCGTACGTACCTGACGGTTGTTCTCCCCCCACAGCAGCACATATGCCGCCCGCGCCCAGTCCTCGGCCTTCGGGCCCGCGAAGCGGGGGCCGAGCACCTGCTCGGGCGCGCACGGGTGCTCGGTCAGCACCGCGCCCCCGAGCCCGCCGACCAGCCGCGCCAGCGGCGAGGTGGCCAGCGCCGCGACCTGCTTGGCCCCGTGCGCGGCGGCGGTGTGCACCATCGCCGCCGCGGTCAGCTCCGCCGCGGTCCCGTCGTCCAGCGGCACCCGGCGCCCACCCCGGGCATGCCGGTATTGCTGTGAGTTGGCTGTGAGTTTCGCCCAGGTGGTGACCGGGTCCCGGACCCCACCTCCCACCTCGAAGTAGAGCCTGACCAGTGCCTGGTTGACCTGCGATCCCCCCATGGAAAAAGTTGAGCACAGACCGTGATGTCGTATCGGGATACGTGTCGGCATGTCGGGGATAAGAATTGGAAGCCCTGGTGGCGGCAGTCCTCTGGGTACGGCAGGCTAGATCCCGCCATGGATTACGCACTTCTCACGGGGATCGTCCTCGTTGCCGGTGTCGCACTCGCTCTTATCGCCCAGAAGCGCGACTGGCGACCGTCCCTGCTCGTCGCCATCCTCGTGGGCATCGCCGTGCGCGTGCTCATCATGTTCACCTCGGCGATCGACACCTGGCAGCCGGTCGACTTCGTGGAGAGCTTCAAACCGGCGGGCGAGGCCGTGCTGCGGGGCGAGGACCCCGTGCTGGCCAGCGAGGGCGGCTGGCACTTCCTGCCGACCATCCCCTACGTCTACGGCATCCTGCTGTGGCTGGGCATCCCGTGGGAGTACGCGGGCCGCCTGGTCACCGTGGTCGCCGACATCGTGCTCATCCCGCTGGTGGCCAAGCTGGCCGGCGGCCCCAAGGCGTCGCTGCGCGCCTTCCAGTACGCGCTCAACCCGCTCGGCGTGCTCGTCGCCTCCGTCCATGGCCAGGTGGAGCCGGTCGCGCTGGTGTTCGGGGTGGCCGCGTTCGTGGTCGCCCGCGGCCCCGGCGACCCGCACCGGCCGGGCCTGGTCACCGACGTGGTGGGCAGGGTGCGCCAGGGCGTGGCGGCGTACGGCGTGCGCGCCTCCGTCCCGAGGGTGATCGGCCGCGGCGGCATGTTGCACCGGGCCCTGCTGCCCGGCGAGGGCGACCGCGCCAACCTCAAGCGGGCCGCGTGGGCCGGCGTTCTCATGGGCCTCGCGCTGTGCGCGAAGAGCTGGCCGATCTGGCTGATCCCCGGCTTCCTGCTGCTGCTGCCCAACCTGCGCGCCAGGATCGCCGCCCTGTTCATGACCGGGTTCGTGCCGCTGTTCTTCCTGGTGACGCTGCCGATCTTCGCGGGCACCTCGCTCAGCCAGATCCCGCAGGTCATCCACACCATCCAGGACATCAGGCCGATCGTCGGCGAGTGGGGCTGGACGCCGTGGCTCACCGACGGGAGCTGGTCCCTTGAGCCCACGATGGCCTCGATCGGCACCAACCTGATCTACGCCTGCGTGGTCGGGGTCATCCTCCTCTGGCGTCGCGCCGACCCGATCGACATGACCACGGCCATCCTGCTCGTCTTCATGGTCGTGACGCCCCGGCTCGGCGCCCAGTACCTGCTGTGGTTCATGCCGTTCCTGGTCGCCAGGCCCACCAGGTTCGCCTGGCCGGCCATCATCGGCTCCTCGCTCTGGGCCGCCTACGGCTACGTCGTCATGACGCAGTTCGACTTCCAGGGCTGGTACGTACAGCACCAGTACTGGTCGCGGGCCTCGATCGTGCTGCTGCCGATCCTGGCGCTGGCCATGCCCTGGGGCCGCCGCATCGCGACGGCCCCGGGCCTGGACGACAACCACACCGGGCCCGCGCCGCAGGCCAAGGTCAAATCACCCGCATAGGCGCCCCCACAACGTGACCCACTGGTCGGGGTGGACGTGGCCGACGACGGTGTCGCGGGCCACGCCCGCCGCCGCCAGCGCGGCGTCCACGCCGTCGTAGCGCTGCCTCAGCGACGCGCGCACCGAGCCGCCCACCCCGCCGAAGCCCAGCTCGACCAGTTCCTGGTAGGAACGGCGGTCCTGGACGAGCGGCCGCGCCCTGCGCTCGATGCGCAGGATCGCCGAGTCGACGGACGGCACGGGACGGAAGCTCTCCCTGCCGACGGTGTCGCCCAGCCGCCAGTCGAACCACGGCCACGACTCCACCGTGACCAGGCTCCACCGGCCGTAGTCGCCGGAGCGTTTACGGGCGTACTCCCGCTGGGTGAGCAGGGTGGCCGCGGTCAGGCCGTGCGCCCGCAGGCACCAGTCCACGATCTTCGAGGTGATCGAGTAGGGGATGTTCCCCACGACCGCGAACGGCTCACGCGGCACCCGCGCGGCCGTGAAGTCGCCCCTGACCACGTCGATCCTGGGATTGCCGCGCGTACGCGAGGCCAGCCGCCCGGCCAGCCTGGGGTCGATCTCGTAGCCGACGACCTGCGCGCCGGCCTCGGCCAGCGCCAGGGTGAGCACGCCCTCGCCCGAGCCGGGCTCCAGCACGAGCCCTTCGGGTTCGGCGGCCTTGACCACCGCTTCGACGGCATGCCTGTCGACCAGGAAGTTCTGCGAGAACTCGCGCCGCGCCCTGTCTTGGGGCGTGCGACCGCCGCCGCCGTTCCTGGCCTTCTTCTGGGTGTGTGAATAGTTTCGGTGAGAATGGTCTTTCGCCACAGCACTGCCCTTCCGGGTCCTCGAGATTGATGGGTCTCGAAGGGCCCTGGGCGCGCCTGTGGACGCTCAGCCTCAGGTCATCCGGATCATCGCGTCCGCAGGCGGGCCAGAGCCCCGCCGCGGCGGATGCGGATGTAGTACGAGCCTGCGAACATGCATGACATGCCCGTCACTGTACGGAGCGGGCCTCCTGACCTGCAACGCAATAAACGCTTTGAGCCGGCGTTGAAGTGGGTCGGGTACACCTGAAACATGGACCGACCGGCCAGGGTGCTCGTCGTGGACGACGAGCCGAACATCCGCGCCCTGCTCTCCCAGACCCTGCGACTGGTCTCGTTCGAGGTCAGGACCGCCGAGACGGGCGCCGAGGCGGTGCGGGCCGCCGGCGAGTTCCGGCCCGACATCGTGGTGCTCGACGTGATGCTGGGCGACATCGACGGCTTCGAGGTCGCCAGACGGCTCGGCGAGCGCGTCCCCGTGTTGTTCCTGACCGCCCGCGACGGCGTCGAGGACCGCGTGCAGGGCCTCACGCTGGGCGCCGACGACTACGTGGCCAAGCCGTTCAGCCTGGAGGAGGTCGTGCTGCGCATCCGCGCCATCCTGCGCCGCAGCCGCGCCGCCCCCGAGCCCGACATCCTGCGCCACGCCGACCTGGAGCTGGATCCGCAGGCCCACGAGGTACGCAGGGCCGGCGTGCTCATCGACCTGTCGCCCACCGAGTTCAACCTGCTCGAATACCTCATGACCAACGCCGGGCGGGTGGTGAGCAAGGCGCAGATCCTGGACAGCGTCTGGCGCTACGACTTCGACGGCGACTCCAGCATCGTCGAGTCCTACGTCTACTACTTACGCAAGAAGATCGACATCTTCGAGCCGCAGCTCATCCACACCGTGCGCGGCGTCGGCTACACGCTCAGGACGCCCCGATGAGGGCCTGGAGCCTGCGCGCCCGCCTGGTCATGGCCGTGCTCGGGCTGGCCGTGCTCGGCCTCGTGCTGTCCAACGTCGTCGGCATCGTGCTGCTGCGCAACAACCTGCTCGGCCGCGTGGACGGGCAACTCCAGCAACTCGCCAAGGCGGTCAGCGTCAGACCCGGCCTGTTCACCGAGCGGCCCGGTTCGGTGGGCGAGTGGAACGACATGCTGAACAGGCGCGTCACCCCCGTACAGCGGATCATGATGCTGGGCCCCGACGGCACCCTGCGCTCCCGCGACCTCGACGACCAGGACCGCCCCGTCATCGAGGGCGAGGTCAGGATCGACGTCACCTACACCGTGCCGGGCACCACGGAGAACGCGTGGCGGATCCGCGCCACCAGGTCGGCGGAGGGCAACGTCATGGTGCTCGCCCAGTCCCTCGCGGAGGTGGCGGAGACCCAGACCTCGGCCACCGTCAGCGCCGTCGCGGTCAGCGCGTTCGTTCTGCTCCTGCTCGGGCTGGCCGCCAACGCCGTGGTACGCCTCGGCCTGCGCCCCCTGACCAGGATGGAGGCCACCGCCGGGCACATCGCCCGGGGCGACTTTGCCCGCCGGGTGCCCGCCGGCGACCCGCACACCGAGCCGGGACGCCTGGCCACGGCCATGAACGTGATGCTCGACCGGCTCCAGTCCGAGATCGCCGCCAGGACCGACTCCGAAGCCCGCATGCGGCGCTTCCTCGCCGACGCCTCCCACGAACTGCGCACCCCGCTCACCTCCGTACGCGGCTTCGCCGAACTGCACCGCAGAGGCGGCGACGCGGACGAGGCCATGCGCCGGATCGAGGAGGAGGCGGCAAGGATGGGTGTGCTGGTCAACGACCTGCTCACGCTGGCCCAGCTCGACGAGGAGCGCCCGCTCGACCGCCGGCCCGTCGATCTGCTGGAGGTGGCCGCCGACACGATCCGCGACGCCCGCGTACGTGTGCCGGAGCGGCAGGTCAGGCTGGCCGGGCTGGACGGCAGGCTCACCCCGGTCTCGATCGTCGGCGACGAGGCCCGCCTGCGCCAGGTGGCCGCCAACCTCGTCGGCAACGCGCTCGGCCACACCCCCGCCGAGGCCGACGTCACCGTCAAGGTCGGCAGGTCGGGCGGCATGGGCGTGCTGGAGGTCAGCGACACCGGGCCCGGCGTGCCGCCCGAGCACGTACCGCGCCTGTTCGACCGCCTCTACCGGGTCGGCCAGGGCAGGACCAGGGCCGACGGCGGCGCGGGACTCGGCCTGGCCATCGTCTCCGCCATCGTGCGCGCCCACGGCGGCCGCGTCGAACTGGACAGCGAGCCCGGCCACGGCGCCACGTTCCGCGTACTCCTACCTGACTCCGAGGCGGCTCCAAGCCCGCATTGAAACGCGCTCGGCACATTCGGAGCATGAGAAGGACACTCATCAGCACCGCGCTCCTGGCCGCGCTCGCCGCCGGTTGCGGTAGCCAGCAGGGCGGCTCGGGCGTCGCCTCCGTGACCGCCACCAGCGCCAAACCCACCGCCAGCGCCACCCCCACCGCCACCGCCGACCGGCAGGAACAGGGCAGGAAGTTCGCCCAGTGCATGCGCGAGCACGGCGTGCCCATGGAGGACCCCGACCCCAACGGCGGCGGCGGGCTCAACCTGGCCACCGAGGGCATCGACAGAGGCAAGGTGAACGACGCCATCGAGGCCTGCCGCGCCCACGCGCCGTTCAGGGACCGGGAGGCGCTCAAGCCGGAAGACGTCGAGAAGTTGCGCCAGTTCGCCCAGTGCATGCGCGACAACGGCGTGGACATGCCCGACCCCAGCCCCGACGGCACCTTCGGCACCGGCGCCGCAAAGAGCTTCAACCGCGACGACCCCACATACAGGAAGGCGATCGAGGTCTGCAACGAGAAGTTCCCCAGGATGGGGGCGCGCCAGTGACGACGGCCCCCCGGGCACTGCCGCCGCGGCGGCCCGGCCCGCTGAAGATCCTCGCCTGGACCGGCGGCGCCGCCCTGCTCGCCGCCGCCGTCACGATCGCCGCCGTCGGCTTCGGCGGCGAGAGCGCCGGTACGGCCGTCGCCGGCCGCACACCCCCGGCCACCGCCAAGGTGACCAGGACGACGCTCACCGCGACCAAGACCGTGGACGGCACCCTCGGCTACGGCAAGGCCACCACCGTCACCGGCAAGTCCCAGGGCACGATCACCTGGCTGCCCGCCGAGGGCGCCACCATCACCAGGGGCCACGCCGTCTACAGCGCCGACGCCGACCGCCGCCCGCTCCTGTACGGCACCATGCCCCTCTACCGCGACCTGCACGAAGGCATCGAGGGCAAGGACGTCGAACTCCTCGAACGCAACCTGGACAAGCTCGGCTACAAGGGGTTCGACGTGGACCGCGAGTTCACCTGGACCACCAGGGAGGCGGTCGAGGACTGGCAGGAGGACCTCGGCCTCGACGTCACCGGCACCGTACAGCCGGGAGACGTCGTCGTGGCCGACGGCCGCGTCCGCGTCGCCAAGCTGCGCAAGGCACTCGGCGACGGCGCGGCCGGCCCCGTGCTCGACACCACGGGCACCACCCGCGAAGTGCTCGTCGCCCTCGACGTGGCCGACGAGCACCTGGTCAGGAAGGACATGAAGGCCACCGTCGAACTGCCCGACGGCAGCACCGTGAACGGCCGGGTCACCGGCGTGGGCAAGGTCGCCACCAAGACCACCAGCGGCAACGACACCGTCACCACGGTCGAGGTGCGGGTGTCGGTGAGCGGGCTGAAGAAGTCCTACGACGCCGCGCCCGTGGACGTCACCATCGTCTCGGAGCAGCGCGAGAACGTCCTGGCCGTCCCCGTGGGAGCGCTGCTCGCCCTGGCCGAGGGCGGTTACGGCGTGCAACTCGTGGAGGGCTCGGCCACGCGCTACGCCGCCGTCGAGACCGGCCTGTTCGCCGACGGCCAGGTCGAGATCGAAGGACTCCCCGAGGGAGCCACCGTGGCGGTGCCCAAGTGATCGCCGAACCGCCCGACGCGGGCACGATCGCCGAGCTGCCAGGCCCCGGTCCCGGCATCGGCACTGGAACTGGCACCGGCATCGGCACGCTCGCCGAACTGCGCGACGTCAGTAAGACCTACGGCGAGGTCGCCGCGCTGAGCGGAGTCTCGCTGGGCATCGGCCACGGCGAGCTGGTCGGCATCGTCGGCCCGTCCGGCTCGGGGAAGTCGACCATGCTCAACATGATCGGCACCCTCGACCGCCCCTCGGGCGGCACCGTGCTCATCGCCGGCCACGACGTGCTCTCCCTGACCGACAGGCAGCTGTCCGCACTGCGCGCGAACGTCATCGGCTTCGTCTTCCAGCAGTTCCACCTGGCCGGCGGCGTGCCCGTGCTGGACAACGTGGCCGACGGGCTGCTGTACGCGGGCCCGTCGTTGCGCGAGCGGCGCCTGCGCGCGTACCGGGCGCTGGAACGCGTGGGGCTCGGGCACCGGCTCGGCCACCGCCCGCACGAGTTGTCCGGCGGCGAGCGGCAGCGCGTCGCGATCGCCCGCGCCGTCGTCGGCGAGCCGCGCCTGCTGCTGGCCGACGAGCCGACCGGGAACCTCGACTCCCGCTCCGGAGCGGGAGTGATGGAACTGCTGCGCGAGCTGAACGCGGCGGGCACCGCCGTGGTCGTGATCACCCACGACCGCGACATCGCCGCCTCGCTGCCCCGTCAGGTCGAGATGCTCGACGGCCGGATCGTAGAGGGAGCGCTGACATGACGTTCCCGCGATTGAACGGGGTACGGACATGACGACAGTCCTGGATTCCGCCCGGATGCACCCCCGCGACGTGCTCAGGGTCGGCGGGGCCGGCCTGCGGGCCAGGCCGCTGCGCGCGATCCTGTCGGCGCTCGGCATCGCCATCGGTATCGCCGCCATGCTCGGTGTCGTCGGCATCTCCGCCTCCAGCCGGGAGGACCTCAACCGGCAACTGGCCGCGCTCGGCACCAACCTGCTCACCGTCTCGCCCGGCCAGAGCCTGTTCGGCGAGGCGTCCCACCTGCCCGCCGAGGCCGAAGGCAGAATCGGCCAGATCGCCCCCGTCACCGCCGTCACCGCGATCGGCACCACACAGGCCAGGGTCTACCGCAACGACCACATCCCCAAGGCGGAGACGGGCAGCATCTCCGTCACCGCCGCCCGCCTCGACCTGCTCCGCGACGCCGGCGCCACCGTCGTCAGCGGCGCCTGGCTGAACGAGGCCACCCACCGCTACCCGGCCACCGTGCTCGGCGCCAAGGCGGCCGACCGGCTCGGCGTCGTCCGGGCCGGTCCCGACCAGCGGGTCTGGCTGGGCGGGCAGTGGTTCACCATCGTCGGCGTGCTGGCCCCCGCGCCGCTCGCCCCCGAACTCGACTCGGCCGCCCTGATCGGCTGGCCGGTCGCGGAGGAACGGCTTGGCTTCGACGGGTACGCGACCACGATCTACACCAGGGCGGAGGAGGCGTACGTCGTCGAGGTACGCGGCGTGCTGGCCGCCACCGCCAACCCGGAGACGCCCAACGAGGTCGAGGTCTCCAGGCCCTCCGACGTGCTGGCCGCCAAGCAGGCCACCGACGCCACCCTGAACGCCCTCCTGCTCGGCCTCGGCGGCGTCGCGCTGCTGGTCGGCGGCGTGGGCGTGGCCAACACGATGGTGATCTCGGTACTGGAGCGGCGCGCCGAGATCGGCCTGCGCCGCGCGCTGGGAGCCACCCGTGGGCAGATCCGCCTGCAGTTCCTGGCCGAGTCGCTGCTGCTGTCGGCCATCGGCGGGATCGGCGGCGTGCTGCTCGGCATCGGGGTCACCGCCGCGTACGCGGGATGGCGGGGCTGGCCCGCGATCGTGCCCTCCTGGGCCATGCTGGGCGGCGTCCTGGCCACGCTCGTCATCGGCGGCATCGCCGGCTTCTACCCGGCGGTGCGCGCGGCCAGGATGTCCCCGACCGAGGCCCTGGCCACTCCCTGACCTGTCCGGTTTTTACAAGAACACCGGCCGGGCAGAGGGATAGCTTCGAGTTTCTCGGAACCGAAAGGACGTTACGGTCATGGACATATTGGACCGCGCCGAACACTATCTGCACGGCCACGGGAGGCTGCTCGACCGGCTGCGTTTCGAGGCGTTGTTCCGGGGTGGCTCCCGGTCCCGGGTGCTCGACGCGCTGCGCTGTTACCGCAACGACGACGGCGGGTTCGGCAACGCGCTCGAACCCGACCTGCGCGGTGCGGGCAGCCAGCCCGAGCCGGTCGAGGTGGCCTTCTGGATCCTGGACGAACTGGGCGGGTTCGACTCCCCGATGGTGCCCGCGGCCTGCGACTATCTCGCCTCCGTCAGCACCCCTGAGGGCGGCGTGCCGTTCGCCCTGCCCTCCGTCCGGGACACGCTGCGCGCGCCCTGGTGGCAGTCCGAGGACGACCCGCCCGGCAACCTCGTCCCCACGGCCTCCATCGCCGGGCTGCTGCACAGGCACGGCATCGCGCATCCGTGGCTGGCCGCCGCCACCGACTTCTGCTGGGCGCGGATCGGCGGGTTGACAGAGCTGGAACCGTACGTGGCCCGGGCGGTGGTGACGTTCCTGGAGCGGGTGCCCGACCGGGAGCGGGCGGAGGCGGAGTTCGCGCGGCTGCGCGAGGCCATCCTCGCCACCGTCGCCTTCGACCCGGCCGCCACCGGTCACGTTCACTTCCCGCTGGACTTCGCGCCCGCGCCGATGCGGCTGCCGCTGTTCACGCCGGACGTGCTGGACACCCACCTCGACGCGATGATCGCCGCGCAGTCGACCGACGGGGGCTGGGGCGGGAACTGGGCGATGTGGACGCCGCTGGTGGAGCACGAGTGGGGCGGCTACATCACCGTGCACAACCTCAAGACGCTGCGCGCGTACGGCCGCCTGCCCGGCTGAGGCGGCCTTGTCGGTGGAGTCGCATACGTTGGAGGCATGTACGCGGAACGGCCGCCGAGCGCCGACCTCACCGACCGCGTCGCCTGCGGGTGGCACCGGATCAGTGGAGTCGCCTACACCCAGCTCGTGGTGCCCGATGCCTGCGTCGACCTGATCTGGGGGCCGGACGGCCTGTTCGTGGCCGGGCCGGACACCGGGCCCATGCCTTCGACGGTCGGGGCGGGTGACACGCTGGTGGGGATCCGCTTCAGGCCCGGCGCGGCCGGCGACTTCTTCGGCCTCCCGCTGCAGGAACTGCGCGACCGGCGCGTCCCTCTGACCGATCTCCCCATCCTGCGCCCTCTCGTGGCAGATCTCATGGGCCGGCAGCTCATGGACGAGCCGGACCCCATGAATCGGAAGCTCATCAACAAGCCGGACCTCATGAACCGGTCGGGCCTCGCGGACCGGCGGCTCAGCGAACGCGGGCTTATGGACCGGCCGGAACTCTCGGATCATCACCGGCTGGTTGTGGTCGAGGAGCGGCTCCGTGCCATGCAGGACGCGGTCCGCAGGCACCTGGCGACCGGTCGCTCGGGCCCCGCCGACCCCGCGGCCCCGGCGATTGCCGCCGCTCTCAGACAGGGCAGGTCGGTGGCCGAGGTGGCGTGGGACCTCGGCTACAGCGAGCGCCACCTCCAGCGCCGCAGCCTGCACTCCTTCGGTTACGCGCCCAAGACCCTGCAACGCATCGTCCGCTTCCAGCACGCGCTGCGGCTGGCCCGCGCGGGCGCGCCACTGGCGGAGGTGGCGGTCACGGCCGGCTACACCGACCAGGCCCACCTCGCCAACGATGTCAAACGGCTAAGCGGGCTGCCGATGAGCCGCCTGATCTCACCCGCTCGCGTTCGGCAGCCTGCCTGACACCAGCGCCTGCACCCATTTCGCGCTCGGATCGCTGTCGATCAGCAGCGCCCGCGTCAACAGGCTCAGCGGAATGGCGAGAATCGCGCCAAGCGGCCCCAGCACGAATGTCCAGACGATCAGCGAGATGAACGTCATGGTCGTCGAGAGCCCCACGGCGTCACCCAGGAACTTGGGCAGAATGAACGACTGGGTGACGACATTGATGACGATATACGCGGCGATGACGAGCACCATCGTCTGCACGCCGCCGTCCAGCAGCGCGAGCATGGCCGGTGGCAACAACCCGATGACGAAACCGACGTTGGGAATGTAATTGGTGATCAGCGCGAGCACGCCCCACAACAACGGCAGCGGCACATCCAGCAATGACAGTGCCACCATGTCGAGGATCGCGTTGATGAGTCCGAAGACGGTGGAGACGATCAGATAACGCCTGGTCTTGTGCGCGAATGTGCCCAATGCCGTCACCAATTGCGGGCGATTGCCTTCGCCCGCGGTGAGGATTTTCGCGGTGACCGGCGCGTCGAGCGACATCGCCAGCAACAGCACCACGATGAGGAAGAGCGCCGACAACACGCCGATCAAACTACCGAGCAGGCTCTGCGCCAGTCCGAGAACGCGCCCCGGATCGAACGCCGACAACCCCTTGTCGATCATCTCGTTGCTGAGGCCGTGCGTGGAGGCCCAGCGCTGGGCGTCGAGGAGCAACTTGTCGAACTGGTCGGTGTAGGAGGGAAGCAGCGAGACGAGCTGGGTGACCGACATGGTCAGGATGCCGACCATGCCGAGCAGCACGAGGACGACAATGAGGAACGGCACGGCCACCTGCAACCAGACCGGGGCGTTCTTGGCGCTGAGCCAGCCGCGTACCGGGGAGACGGCGATGACGAGCACGAGCGCCAGCACGACGGGGCCGGCGATGGAGGCCACTTCGCGAATTCCGAAGACGACGAGCACGCCTGCGGCGAAGCCCACCAGGATGATGAGCGCCCTGGGCACGGATTGATCTCGCACGTCCCCGTTCTACCCCTGCGGCGAGGGCGAACCATCGATTTGACGGTTCCGGGAGGCGTACATAGAGTTCAGCAGTCCCAAGGGGGCGGCGTTGATCGTCGGCCCCACTCGGGGACCACCTCCTGAACCACCATCGCGGTGAAGTGTGCTCATGCACTCGGATCGGCTGGTAAGTTAGAGGGGTTGTCCTCGAAAGGGGGCGGCGCTTAATTCCCGCAGGTCGAGCGAGTCCGGTCAATTTGACAGGAACTTGAACGGCTGAGAGAGTTAAGACACAACGAACGAACGGAAAACGCCTCCGAGTGGGGGCCGCGAGAGTGGCTCTGGCAAGGAAGTACGCGTCCGTTTCTTGAGAACTCAACAGTGTGTTAAAAGCCAGTGCATGATGCACAACCCCGTCATTGATTTGACGGATTCCTTTGGTTGACA